>JAFLVN010000097.1 GCA_022508285.1 Clostridiales bacterium | reverse complement strand
CACGCCCAGGTCATGGGTGACCATGATCACGGCGGCGCGGGTCTGCCTGCTCATCTCATAGATCAGGTCCAAAACCTGGGCCTGGGTGGTCACATCCAGCGCCGTGGTGGGCTCGTCGGCGATGATGAGCTTTGGGCTGTTGGCCAGGGCAATGGCCAGAACGATCCTCTGGCGCATGCCGCCGGAAAAGGCATAGGGATACTGGTCCAGCCGGCTCTCCGGATCGGAGATCCCCACCCGGTGCAGCAGCTCGATGACACGCCTGTCGGCCTCGGCCTTGCCGATCTCACCGAAACGGTTCTGCTCGGCGACGCTCTTCTTCGCGTCATTGATCGCCTTGGCGGCCGCTTCCTTACCGAGAGCCTCGATATAGCCGGACTCGTCGCGGATATCGGTGACATTCACGTTGATTAGTTTGAGACCGATCTTGCGCAATTCCGCTTCGACATTGGTGGACACGTTCGCGAGGAACTTGTCACGGTCGGCGTTGATTTCCTCGATGTC
>JAFLVN010000096.1 GCA_022508285.1 Clostridiales bacterium | reverse complement strand
GCATCTAAAAAAAGATTTGTCGTACTTAAAAGCGGTAAAGTAAAGCGCGCGCAATGTAACAAAAACCACAAACTTGGCAAAAAGACAACCAAGAGAACACGCAATTTGCGTAGTACTGCTTACGTAAACAAGACACAAGCAGGTACAGTTAAGAGCATGTTGCCGTACTAAGAGGAGGTTGAACTATGAGAATTAAACGTGGCGTAAACGCAGTTAAAAAACGCAGAAAGATACTTAGAGCAGCCAAAGGTTACTTTGGTCTTAAATCCACCAACTACCGTATTGCTCGTCAAGCGGTAATGAAGAGCGGAAACTATGCATACGTAGGCAGACGCTTGAGAAAACGCGATATGCGCAGCCTTTGGATTGCACGTATCAACGCAGCGGCTCACGCAAACGGATTGTCTTACAGCAAATTTATGCATGGTTTGAAAGTTGCAAGCATTGACCTCAACAGAAAGTCCCTTGCAGAAATCGCAGTAAGCGATGCAGCAACTTTTGCTCA
>JAFLVN010000095.1 GCA_022508285.1 Clostridiales bacterium | reverse complement strand
CAGGCGCCTCTTGTAGGACTCGAACCTACGACACTTCGGTTAACAGCCGAATGCTCTACCAACTGAGCTAAAGAGGCATATAACTATCTGCCGGCTTTTCAGTCAGCAGATAGTCTTTTTTAGAATCCGGCAGCAACCTATCCTCCCGGGCCGTCCCCAGCCAAGTACTTTGGGCGCGTAAGAGCTTAACTTCTGTGTTCGGAATGGGAACAGGTGTATCTTCTTAGCTATCACCACCGGAAATCATTTATTCAGTTCTCTAGAGTATCCCAAGAACACTCAAAATCGAATAATACGGAACCTTCAAGCAAGAACGCTTAACGCTTCTAAATCTTTCCTTCAGCTATCAAAACTTCAAACTTCGCGCGCTTCTACATCTTAGATCAAGCCCTCGACCGATTAGTAACAGTCAGCTGCATGCATTACTGCACTTCCACCTCTGCCCTATCAACCTTGTAGTCTGCAAGGGGTCTTACTTCTTAAAAGAATGGGAAGTCTTATCTTGA
>JAFLVN010000094.1 GCA_022508285.1 Clostridiales bacterium | reverse complement strand
CACCTTCGACAGACCGCGCTTTGTCATCAGCTCATGGATGCGGTTGGATATGGCGAACTCCAAATCGACCTCGCGCTTTATATCCGCAGGCACTGCCGCCACCATTTGACGAAATGATGTATTTATCGTTTTCATAGGTCAAAGGTTTTATCGGTTTCCAAAGTATTCTCCGTAACAGTTATTGTGCCGTCCTCGACGCCCTCTCTTATCAGCCTGTCGAATTTCTGCAAAGTCAGCACATAACCTTTGAGTTCATCATCCTCATTATAGGTTCTCGTCTTCTTCACACCGCCGTTGCCCAATATCAGTATCTTGTCCGACAGACGCAAACAATAGAGCCGCAGTTTCGACGATACGACCGGCAGAGCGCAAACATTGTCGCTCATTTTGCCTTCGGGACGGAAGAATCGTTCAAACGCTCCGATCAATTTATTGAAGCCATAGCTTTCTCTTGCCAAAGACTTTCTTGGGGAAATCAAGGTAAGGTTGTAAAAGATGAAC
>JAFLVN010000093.1 GCA_022508285.1 Clostridiales bacterium | reverse complement strand
ATTCCTTTGCACCGTTGTAAGTCTTTATATCCGAAGGCAGCTTGGTTGTAATAAAAAGCTTTTCCCTGCCAACACCGCTATCTTTAACGGCTTTACCCACTGCGTCCTCGTTATCGTACGCATAGGCAGTGTCAATATGTCTGTAACCGCAGTCAATGGCAGCCCTCACGGCGTTGTACGCGTCGGGCTTAGCCGACTGCCACGTTCCAAGTCCCAATGCGGGAATTTCCACCCCGTCATTCAAAACAAATTTATCAATCATATCTATACCTCGCCAATATTAAAGCATAAAACCACACAAATGTCAAAAAATCAATTGACTGATCTTCAAAATAATTATATAATGATTAGGTATCGAGGTGTAGCGCAGTTGGTAGCGCGTATGGTTCGGGACCATAAGGTCGTGGGTTCAAATCCCGTCGCCTCGACCAAATACGGAAACAGTAAATCTTTTTTACGGTTTCCGTATTTTTTTATTATCTTTTATAATCTAAATTTTTTTAAGGTTTA
>JAFLVN010000092.1 GCA_022508285.1 Clostridiales bacterium | reverse complement strand
ATGAGCCGGTTGCTCTACCAACTGAGCTAACGGTCCAAATCCGCTTTAACAGCATTGCCGCCACGATATCGTGACGGCAATACCGTTTAGTGGCGCCCCCTGTAGGATTCGAACCTACGACCCTGCGGTTAACAGCCGCATGCTCTACCTGTTGAGCTAAGGAGGCAAAGTTCAAACGGTTTGACTTGCGCCAAACCGTTTGTGTTGGCATTGACCTATTTTCCCAGGCTGTCTGTCCACGCAAATTCCTCTGTATTCATTACAGAGATAAAAAAAGCCGCGAGCAAATGCTCGCGGTTTTCAGTGTTGGCATTGACCTATTTTCCCAGTCCGTCTCCAGACAAGTATCGTCGGCACTGGTGAGCTTAACTTCTGTGTTCGGAATGGGAACAGGTGGACCCTCACCGTTAAAAACACCAACTGTATCAGGGACTGTACCCTGAAAACTAAACAGAGGAAGGAGGCAAGGCTTAAGACCTGCCAATTGATGTAGGTCAAGCCCTCGGGCTATT
>JAFLVN010000091.1 GCA_022508285.1 Clostridiales bacterium | reverse complement strand
AAATTCCCAAGTCGTCAAACTTGGGAATTTTTTATGTAGATAATCTTCCGGCTATGCTGGTAGTAACAAAGGCTTTAGCTATGTAATAGACAAAACTCCCTTCATGATATAAAATCAATATGATTCGACACATAAAGATAATATAAAATGAAGGGAGTTTTGGATTATGAATAGTATATTCACAAAGAAAAACAAAAACGAAGAAAGTACTATTGATAACATGGCAAGTCTATCACATACAAAATGGAATTGCAAGTATCATATAGTATTCTCGCCAAAATATAGGAGAAAAATATTTTATGGACAGAAAAGAATGGAAATAGGAAAAATATTGAGAGATATTTCAGATTGGCAGGAAGTGAAAATTATAGAGGCTGAAGTATGCCCAGATCATGTGCATATGTTTGTATCAATACCACCGAAATTATCGGTATCAAAGTTCATGGGAATATTAAAGGGCAAAAGCAGCCTCATAATTTTTCAGAGGTGGTCAAATTTGAAATACAAATTTGGCC
>JAFLVN010000090.1 GCA_022508285.1 Clostridiales bacterium | reverse complement strand
CTTCAGATTCAGAATGATTTCGGTGACGTCTTCCTTGACTCCCGGGATTGCCGAGAACTCATGCTTCACCGTTCCGTCCATGAATTTGATTCCCTGCGCAGCAGCGCCGGGCAGCGCCGACAGCAAAATTCTTCTCAGACAGTTGCCTATCGTAAGACCGAAACCTTTTTCGAGCGGCTCAACGACGATTTTCGCATAAGATTTCTCTTCGTTTTCCGTTACCTCGATTTTGGGCATATCCATTTCGATCATAATGTTACCTCCTTGATTTTTAGATTACTTGGAGTACAATTCGACAATCATATGCTCAGCAATCTGGCTGTCAACGTCCTCACGGGTCGGAAGCGCCAATACTTTGCCTTCCAGCTTCTCGGGATCGAATTCCAGCCACTTGGGCATATTCGCAACCTTCATCGTCTTGATTTGTTCAAAAAATTTGTTGTTTCTGCGGTTTTCCTTGACTGCGATCACGTCGCCCGCCTTTACGATGTACGAGGGAACGGTGACCGTTCTGCC
>JAFLVN010000009.1 GCA_022508285.1 Clostridiales bacterium | reverse complement strand
CGTAGAAAATTGGCTCGTAATTCCCCTGAACAAGGGCACATACGAGGTCACAATCACAACTACGGGCTTCAACCCCGACGCCGAGTTCGGCTACTGTGTATTCTTTATCTATCAGGGCGAAGAATTAAGGTCGGTAAATTAACCTTAACACGTTTCATTTTTTTCACTCACTATATGTTTGGCAAGGGGCGGCGGCACGCCGCCGCCAGATTGTCGGACAGTACGCAAATTAAATTACTCTGATACATACAAGCGCTGCATAGCGCAATCATAGAGCTAACCTTTAACTTGCGACTTGAATTACAGCTCACACAGTGTGGTTTTTTGCATAACTACACTTTCTTCTCCAAAAAAGGAACGGCGGAAGGCACAATTGCCTTCCGCCGTTTCCCGTTGGTCGAGGCAGTCGTACCGAAGACGAAGTCTTACGGGATTTGCGCCTTTAGCGGCGCGCCCCGATGAACAGCACACTGTGCTGTTCAGTTTGCGTAAAAAGCTATAACGCATGCCAACCGTTAAACGCAAACCGATTGCTCCCGCAATCGTCTCCCACCCTCAAATTCCGTCGCAAAACGCTTAATCAAAAACCCTTGAGAGGACAAAAGTCCTCTCAAGGGTTTTGGTCGAGGCGACGGGATTTGAACCCACGACCTTATGGTCCCGAACCATACGCGCTACCAACTGCGCTACGCCTCGAATTATTTTAAGCAATAAACATTATATAATTATTTTAGATTTCAGTCAATTAAATTTTTGACTTGTAATGCGATTAAGTATATAATATTTACAAAAGGAGAAAAAATGAGTAGGGCAGACGATATTTTTATTGCAAATATGCACGAAATTTTAGAGAACGGAGTGTGGGATACGGATAGAGACGTCCGCCCCCGCTGGGAGGACGGCACGCCTGCGCACACCGTTAAAAAATTCGGCGTAGTTAACCGTTATAATTTACAGGAGGAATTTCCACTTTTAACAATCCGCCGCACGGCTTTCAAGTCCTGCCTTGATGAAATTTTATGGATTTGGCAGAAAAAGAGCAACAACGTGCACGATTTAAATTCCAAAATCTGGGACCAATGGACGGACGAAAACGGCAGCATAGGCAAGGCGTACGGCTATCAGCTCGGCGTAAAGCACAAGTATAAAGAAGGGGAGTTTGATCAGGTTGACAGAGTGCTGTACGACTTGAAACACAACCCCGCAAGCCGCCGTATAATGACTAATATTTATACCTTTGCCGACTTGCACGAAATGAACCTTTACCCTTGCGCATATTCCATGACGTTCAACGTCTCGGGCAATACTCTAAACGCAATACTCAACCAACGCTCGGCGGATATGCTCACCGCAAACAACTGGAACGTGGCGCAGTATGCGGCGCTCCTCATGATGATAGCGCAGGTATCCGGTCTTAAAGCGGGCGAGCTCGTTCACGTCATCGCCGATGCGCATGTTTACGACAGGCATATAGACATGGTCAAGGAAATAATGAGTATGCCCCGCTATCCCGCTCCCAAGGTGGAATTGGATAAAAGCATTACAAATTTCTACGACTTCACGGTCGACAGCTTCAAACTCATAGACTATAAATACAACGACAAAAAATATAATATACCAGTGGCGGAGTAACAAATGAGAGCAATTTTACATGCGGACAGAGAGTGGGGAATAGGCAAAAACAACGGACTTATGTTCCGTATTCCCGCAGACATGCAGTTTTTTAAAAACACTACAATCGGCAATGTTGTCGTAATGGGTTCAAACACGTTGAAGTCATTCCCCGGCGGCAAGCCCTTAAAGGATAGACTGAATATCGTGTTATACCCCGACGGCGAGGACAGGGAGGACTGCCTCATCGTTCGCTCGCTCGAAGAGCTTTTCACCGAAATCAAAAAGCACGACCCAGAAAAGGTGTTCGTTGTCGGCGGACAGATGATGTATAAAACCCTTTTACCCTATTGCACCGAAGTGCTCGTCACCAAGGTTGACGCAATTGGGGGCGCCGACGCATTTTTTGAAAACCTTGACGAGAATAAAAACTTTGTATTGTCAAGTGAGAGTGCGCCCGAAGTAACTAACGGTTACACAATTAAATTCACAGTTTATAAAAATCTCAATCCAAGTAAATACTAATACGTGTTGAGTTTTTTTAAATTAATTATGCATATACGTGCAAAAATAGTCATACTCTCAATTTTAATAGCCCTCTGTGCCTATATAATTTTAGGTACGGTGTTTATGATGAACGGCTGGGGAATTTTCGTTCGGGTTGCGCTTTATGTTGCTGGCGGAGCGGGAATTATCTTAGGCGTTCTGTTTTTTATACTCAAAAAGGATGCACTGTTAAAGACGGCGCTTGTTCTTGTTGTGTGCGGCGTACTTGTTTTTACCTCAGTAATAATTTTAAACTATACTGCGCACCTCAACGAACTTGAAACAGACGAAGAAAAAATGAATGCGCTCAAATCTCTTATCGACGGTGCGGGCGCTTGGTCAATGCTTGTTTACGTCCTCGTTCAGATTTTGCAGGTCGTAATTCTGCCTCTGCCGGCTTTCGTGTGCTATTTTCCGGGAACGCTTATATGGGGACCGGGGATAGCAACGCTGCTGGCGTCTGCGGGCGTGCTTATAGGCTCTCTGATATGCTATTTCCTCGGCAAGCTGTTCGGCAGAAGAGCGGTGGAGTGGATAGCGGGCAAGGAAGCGACGGATAAGTACGCAAATTATTTAGGCAAACGTGGAAAAGGTTTATTTGTAATTATGCAGATTCTGCCCTTTTTCCCCGACGACATCCTATGCCTAATCGCAGGGTTAACGGGCATGAATTTTATATTTTTCCTTGCAACGATGATTATCGTCCGCCCTGCAATAGTGGCAACTTACTGCTACCTTGGCAGCGGTGATATAATTCCTTTCAGCGGCTGGGGCATACCCGTGTGGATAGCTATTTTTGCCGTGTGTATCGTTCTTGCGGTGCTATCGTTTAAGTATCAGGATAAAATCGAGAGCTGGTTAAAGCAAAAATTTACAAAAAAATCAATTAAATAATAAATATTGTCATAATATTTGTTGACAAATAGTATTAAATATAATATAATTGTGAAAAGTATGTGAAGTTTTTTCACTCAAAATTTTCAGGAGGTAAAAAAATGGCTATTGCAGGTTTGATACTTTCAATTTTAGGTATTGTCGGTATCGGTGGTTTCTTCGTACCTTTCATGGGTATTGCAACGTTCATTTGCAGCCTTGTAGGTCTTATCCTCGGCGCTATGGCAATGAAGAAAGGTAAGTCCGGTATTGCTACTGCCGCACTTGTTATCGGTATCATAGGCGTTGTTCTCAACGTGCCTTCAGTTATCTGCGGTATATGCGTATATGTTGCAGCTTCAGAGATTGTTAACCAAGTTACCGCTGTTGCCACTCTTTTGGTAATCTAATTTAAGGCAAGATTTAAGCAGTGACCGAACGGTTACTGCTTTTTTCTTTATATTTTAAAATTATGGAATTACATATTTATGCCGGTTTTACCGTGTTAGGTAAAGAATTTTCCAATTACAGCCTCCTTATGATGGCGGGCTTGATTTCCGGTGCCGCTCTTGCAATTTTGCGCGGTAAAAAATACGGCATTTTAAAAGTTGATCTTTTACTTGCTTCAATCTGTGCCGCTATCGGCGGAATAGTCGGCGCCAAGCTTTTGGCTATCATAACCGTATTGCCACAGCTTATATCGGGAGAAATTAAGTGGCTCGATTTGGTGTTCGGCGGGTTTGTGTTCTACGGCGGATTAATCGGCGGAGTAGGCGGACTGCTGCTCGGCGCTAAACTTTTGAAGCTCAAAGTGTTGGATCTATTCGATACTTTTGCGCCCAGCGTCCCTTTCGGGCACGCTCTCGGCAGAATAGGATGCTTTTTCGGCGGCTGTTGCTACGGTATGGAGCTCCCTGCGGGAAGCACGTTTTCTTTAATCTATCCCAAATGGTATGCGCAGTACGGAACAGGTATTCCCACGGGTGTGCCCCTTCTGCCCGTGCCGCTCATAGAAGCGGGACTACTGTTTATTTTGTATGCAGTGCTTGAAGTGCTGTTTCATTTTACAAAGAAGAAGGGCGTCAGCCTGTTCACATATGTGTTTGCTTACGGTGTTATAAGGTTTGTGCTCGAGTTCTTCCGCGGCGATACAATCCGCGGCGTGGGCGGCGGTCTATCCACCTCGCAATGGATAAGCCTTGCTCTCATTGTTGGCGCAGGCGTTCTGCTGGCATTGATGTATTTCCTTCCCCGCAGAAAGAAAAAAGAAAATAACGTCTGAGTATATAATATTTTAAAGGCGGTGCGTGAAACTTCACGCACCGCCTTTTTCTATTCATACAATGTATTGTACCTTACTCGATATTATAACTTACTCGGAGAAACACAAGTGAACTGGTTAACTTCATTGTCTGGCGTAGAGCTTGCGCTCATCGCCACGGCATTCACATATCTTATGACAGCGGCGGGTGCGGCGCTCGTATTTATATGTAAAAAAGTAGGGGGTTCGGCATTTTCCCTGATGATGTCAAGTGCGGCGGGAATTATGCTGGCTTCAACCTTTTTTTCGTTGCTTTTGCCCGCCATGGAGCAGGCGGCAGAGCCGTCATACATAGTACTTTCCGTCAGCTTTGTTGCAGGCGGAATTCTTATTATTGTCACCGATATTGTAATCGGTAAACTGCATTTTTTTTCGGATAACGCAAAAAAGCGTTCGTCTGTGGTCATGTGCATAGCTGTAACCATGCACAATATTCCCGAAGGTCTTGCTGTGGGAGTTGCGTGCGGTGCTGCAATTTCGGGAGACGCTGCGTCAACCGTTGCTGCGCTGATGCTTGCGGTCGGCATAGGTATACAGAACTTTCCCGAGGGTATGTGCGTTGCCTTTCCGCTCAGAGCAAACGGTATGAGCAGGGGGAAGTCCTTTTTTATAGGTCAGCTCTCGGGCGCAGTCGAAATAGTTGCGGGGCTAATCGGCGCTGCCGCCGTTACGGCTGTAAGCGGAATACTCCCATGGGCGCTGGCTTTTTCGGCGGGCGCAATGCTTGCGGTCGTCTGCTCGGAGCTCGTTCCCGAAAGCTTTGCGGCGGGTAAAATAAAAGCCACAATCGGCGTTATCGCAGGCTTTGCTTTAATGATGATTTTAGATATCGCTTTCGGCTGAATAATTTACAAAAATTTCCGCAACATAGGGGTATGGAAAAGACAATATCTAAAAAGACGGCGGTAATAATCGGCGGCAGCTCGGGCATAGGATACGAAACCTGTCTTCGGCTTGTGAACCGTGGCTGGAACGTAGTCAACGTATCCCGCACCCCTTGTAAAAGCGCAAAAGTAACAAATATTTTAGCGGACGCCGCAGACGGAGCCGCACTTGCGGCGGCAATAAAAAAAGCGGCGGGTAAAACAGGCATATCCCTGCTTATATACAGTGCTGGATTTTCTATGGCTGCGCCCATTGAATTTGCAAAGGAGGAGGACTATAAATACCTCTTCGAAGTCAACTTTTTCGGTGCGCTCCGAGCCATTCAGAATACCATTCCGCACATGAAAGAGAAGGGCGGCAGAATAATTTTAATAGGCTCGTTGGGCGGCGCTCTTCCCATAGTTTTCGACAGCTTTTACTCGGCTTCCAAGGCGGCGCTCGAAATGTTGTGCCGTGCGGCGTACTCCGAGCTCAAACCGTACAACATTAAGGTTACGGGCGTACTCCCCGGTGGAACAGCAACGGGCTTTACTTTTAAACGCAAGATATATAACGAAAGTGAAACAGGTCGCTATGCGGGCAGTATGAACAAGGCGGTTGCGGCGCTTGCCAACATGGAGCAGAGCGGGATGTCGCCTGCGGCGGTTGCGGAAATTATTTGCAATCTTACCACGCTGGACAAGCCCCCCGTAATAAAGATATGCGGCGCAAAAAATACGGCATACAGACTTTTCTCACGCATTATGCCGGAAAAAGTCACTTTAAATATCAACGACAGGATGTACAACCAGTGAAAAAGGAAATCGACCTCACCCGCCGCGACGAGCGGGAAAGCTTTATAAAACCGCAGAAAGGTGAAATTATAAAAAATGACAGGCAGAACACGTGAAAATTACAACGAAAACTATCTGAACTACGTAAAAACGCAGGACCCTCCCACAAAGCATCTTAAAAACTGCGCATCGGCGTTCGGCGTTGGCGGGCTTATCTGCTGCATTGGTCAGTTTATCCGCTATTCGCTCGAGTTTATGGGACTGACGGGGGACGAGCTTGCGGGTTCAACCTCGGTAATTCTTATATTCATCGGTTGCCTATTGACAGGACTTGGCGTATACGACCGCATAGGCAGACACGCAGGTGCAGGCTCTATCGTACCCATTACGGGCTTTGCAAACTCCGTAACTTCACCCGCAATTGAGTTCAAAACGGAGGGCTGGATCTACGGAATGGCTGCAAAGATGTTTACGGTGGCGGGCGCAATCGTTGTATTCGGAGTATTCTCGGGCGTGCTTGTCGGACTTATTTATTTGTTTGTGTAATGAAAAAGGGAAATACTATATTTTTTAAAAATACTCCCCGCATACTCTCTTACGCCGCAATTTGCGGCTCAAAGGAAAAGGAGGGCGTGCTGGGGCAATATGCCGACATAACGTTGCAAGACGATATGTACGAGGAATCCACTTACGAAAAGGCGGAGTGTAAAATGCTCTCCACAGCCATATCGCTTGCCTTAAATAAGAGCGGTCTTGAAGAAAAGGGAGTGGACGTGCTTTTATCGGGAGACTTACTTAATCAGATTATCTCGGCAAGCTTTGCGGCAAGGGACTTCACGTTCCCGTTCTTGGGGCTTTATTCGGCGTGTTCTACCATGAGCGAGAGCATACTGCTCGGCGCAACTTTGGTTGACGGCGGATATGCGAATGCGGCTGTCTGCGCCACGGGCAGTCACTTTGCGTCGGCGGAAAGACAGTACAGATATCCTTTGGAGCTCGGCTGTACCCGCCCGCCTCAGGCACAGTGGACTGTAACGGGCGCAGGCGGACTTGTAATCGGCAAGGCGGATAAAGGTATAAAAATTGTCAACGGCACAATGGGCAGAGTGTGCGATTTCGGCGTCACCGACGTAAACAACATGGGCGCCGCTATGGCTCCTGCGGCGGCGGATACCATAATGAGACACTTTGAAGATACCGGAACCTCTCCCGAGGACTATGACTTAATTTTAACGGGCGATTTAGGTGCGCTCGGTAGCCGCATTTTAAAGGATTTAACGTGGGAAAAGGGATTCGATATCTCTGCAAACCACGTCGATTGCGGCGAAATTATATATAAGGTTATCGAAAGCGAATTTCAGGGCGGAAGCGGCGCAGGCTGTTCGGCAACCGTATTAAATTCGTACATTCTCACAAAGATGGATGCGGGGCTGTATAAGCGGATACTCTTTGCGGCAACGGGTGCGCTGCTGTCTACCGTGTCCTCGGGGCAGGGCGAATCCATACCGTGCATAAGTCACGCCGTTCAGCTTGAGGTGTAAACATGGAAGCGGAAATCTTACAAATTTTTTTACAATATTTAAAAGCCTTTGCAGTCGGCGGCGGCATATGCCTTATAGCACAGATTATTATAAATTTTACCGACCTCACGGCTGGCAAAATTTTGGTATACTTCATGCTTGCTGGCGTTGTGCTCACGGCAATCGGAGTATATCAGCCCCTTGTTGAGTTTGCCGGAGCGGGCGCAACCGTGCCCATTTCGGGCTTCGGCTACCTTCTTGCAAACGGCGCAATGAAGGGAGCGGAAAGGGGATTATTCTACGCAATAACGGGCTCGCTTGCCGCCGCAAGTGCAGGCATTACCGCCGCCGTAGTGTTCGCATTTATAATGGCTTTAATATTCAAATCCCGCACCAAGCGCAACTAAATAATATAATTCAAGCGCAACTAAATAATATAATTAAGGAATACGCACCATACAATATTGTATGGTGCGTAAAAAACGTAAAAATTCCAAATTCCGCCGCTTTAAGGCTCTTGTCCTTATATTATGCCTTTTGATCGTTGCGGCGTTGGTCTACTTTCAGCGCAATGTTACGAAAGTGCTCATCTCTATCAGTGAGGCAACTATCCGTTCGATTACGACCGTTGCCGTCAACGACGCAATTTACTATACATTGAACGATACTATCCGTTATGAAGACCTTATAGCAATCGAGCGTGACGAGGGGGGGAACGTAACTTCGATAACAACGGACAGTCTTAAAATTAACAGAATTGCCCGAGATACGGCGTACCTCTCTCAGGAAAATCTCAACCGAATGAGTGCGGAGGGGATAATGGTGCCCATCGGCGCACTCACGGGCATAGAGGCGCTTGCTGGCTTCGGTCAGCCCATAAATATCAAAATAATACCCATATCCAACGTCGAATGCCGCTTCGTTTCAAAGTTTAAGGAGGCGGGCATAAACCAGACTTTACACTCTCTCTATCTTGAAATCGTGTCCGATATATCCATAATACTGCCCTCTAAATCCACAAATCTCGCCTCAACAATAGAGGTTCTCATTTGCGAAAGCGTGATTGCGGGAAAAATCCCAGATACGTACCTGCAAGCGTCCTGGGCAGGAGGGGATAGCTCTTTAGTACCGTAAAGTAAGCGGCGGGCTGTTCGTATGAACAGCCCGCCGCTATTTATGTGAAGTTTTATCGAAGTTCCACGCCTAAGTTAAATTTAAGATTTCCGAGTATCTTTTTAACAAAGCCGTCTATGCGTGAGGTAATTTCTTCGTCTTTGGGTGTGAAAGTTACGGTGAACGCCATCGACTTTTTGCCCTCGCCAATCTGTCCGCCCTCGTAAACGTCAAACAGCTTTACGTCGGTAACAAACTTGCATGCGCTATATATTGCCTTTTCAAGCTCGCCGCAGGTAATATTTTTGTCGCAAACCAAGGCGAGGTCGCGGGTTTCAACGGCAAATTTAGGGAGGGGGGAGTACTTAAACGCCTTTTCGTGCTTTTTCAGCTCATCGTAGTCGAGCTCTGCGATAAATGCGTCACGCTCGAGCGCAAGTTCGTTTGCGACCTCGTGCGAAACCTTTCCGAGATATCCTATTTCCACTCCGTCGCAGAGCACTGCGGCAGTCATTCCGGGGTGTAAAAACTCACGTTTTGCGGGAACGTATTCAAATTTTACGTTCAAAACGTCGGCAATTCCCTCGATTATTCCCTTTAAATGGAAGAAATCGCACTTGCCCCAAATACCCAAAGCAAGAGTTGCCCGCTCCTCGGGGAACGTTGATAAGGGAAGGCTTTCGGCAAGATAAATTTTTGCAAGCTCGTACACTTTGCCTTCCATATTTCCGCGGCGCAGATTTCTTACTATAACCTGCATAACCGAGGGCGCAAGCGTAGTGCGCATAATGGACAAGTCCTCGCTTATGGGATTAAGAATTTTTATGGCTTTCCTGCGTTTGTCGTCTAAAGGAATATGCAGCATATCCAAATCTTTGGGCGAGTAGAAGGAGTAGGTTGAAATTTCGTACATGCCCCGCTCGCTCAAAGCTCTCTTCAACTTGCTTTCGGCTTTCTGCTCGGCGGAGTAACCGCCATTCGTAATTGAAGCGGATGGCATAAAAGTACCTTTTATGTGCTCATATCCGTAAAAGCGGATAACTTCCTCGGCAATGTCGGGGTAGAGGTCGATATCCTCACGCCAGCCGGGCACGGTGATATGCAGGCTGTCGCCCTCGGCTACAACTTCAAAGCTGAGATTTTTTAAAATTTCAACAATCTTTTTAGCCGGAACTTTTATGCCGAGCAAAGCGTTAATCTTTTTAACGCTTACGGTCATTTTTTTGTTTTCAAGCTTTGAATACTCCGTTTTAACGTCAACGTGAATATCCGTAACCGTACCGCATTTTAATTGCTGTATCAGGTTCAACGCCCTTGCCATTGCTCTTTCGGTGGTGTATTCGTTCACGCCCTTTTCAAAGAGTGCCGAGCTGTCGGTATGTTTCCCCAAAGCCCTTGCCGTCTTTCTGACGTTGTCTCGGGCAAACTTCGCCGCCTCGAACAGTACTTCTTTGGTGGTTTGCCTTATTTCGCTGTTCAAGCCGCCCATAACTCCCGCAAGAGCAACCGGCTTTTCACCGTCGCATATCACAAGGTTTTCGCCGTTCAGCTCAAATTCAGATTCATCGAGGGTTATTATCTTTTCCTTATCGTGCGCTCTGCGAACTACAATCTCCCTGCCGCCGAGTGTGGCAAGGTCGAATGCGTGCATGGGTTGACCCAACTCCAGCAGAATAAAGTTTGTTATATCGACTATATTGCTTATCGAACGCAGTCCGCACAGCGCCAGCCTCTTTCTCATCCACATGGGGGAAGGGGCAATTTTTACGTCCTTCACGTAGTGGCCGATATACCTCGGGCACAGCTCGGGCGCAAGGTCGGTTATTTTAATTTTTTCGTATTTGCCCGAAACGGGGGTATAGGAGTAGTCGGGCTCTTTCACAGTTTTGCCGAGCACGGCTGCAACCTCTCTTGCAATTCCGAGAATAGACTGACAGTCGGGGCGGTTTGCGGTTACGCCGATATCGAAAATATAGTCGTCAAGTCCTAAGAGCGGCTTAACGTCCGCACCGTTTTCAAATTCTTCGGGCAGAAGTAAAAGTCCGCAGTAATCGCCGCCCTCGAACATATCGCCGTTAACACCGATTTCCACGCCCGAGCAAAGCATGCCGTCGCTCTCTATGCCACGCAGCTTGCCCTTCTTTATCGTCATCACGCCCTCAACGGTCACGTGGTCTTTACCTGTTGCGTACACGGTTGCGCCGACGAGAGCAGCGGGGGCTTTTATTCCCTTTTTTACGTTGTCTGCGCCGCAGCAAATCTGAAAAATACCGTGCTTGCCGCAGTCAACCTTGCACACGTGCAGATGAGTTCCCTCAACGGGCTCGCATTCCACAACTTCGCCGACTACGACTCCCGAAATGTCCTTGCCTATATTGATAAGCTCTTCAACTTCAAACCCGCAGGAAAACAGCTTTTCCATTAACTCCTCGGCGGGAATATCTATATCAACGTAATCTTTGAGCCAACTTAAAGGTGCTTTCATAATCTACCTCAATCCTTGAACTGTTTTAAAAATCTCACATCGCCCTCAAAGAGGAGTTTCATATTGTTTATGCCGTATTTGAGCATGGCAATTCTTTCGATTCCCATGCCGAACGCAAAGCCCGAGTACTTGTCGGGATCGATATCGCAGCCCTCTAAAACTCTGCGGTTAACCATGCCTGCGCCGAGCACTTCAATCCAGCCCGTGCCCTTGCAAAGACGGCAACCCTTGCCGCCGCACTCAAAGCAGCTCACGTCTACCTCAACCGAGGGCTCTGTGAAAGGGAAGTAGGAGGGGCGAAGTCTCGTTTTAACGTCGTCGCCGAACACCTTTTTCGCAAACTCGTCGAGCATGCCCTTGAGGTCGCAAAGGGTAATACCCTTGTCCACAACGAGTCCTTCCATCTGCGAGAACATGGGTGAGTGAGTGGCGTCGTCGTCACTTCTGTACACCTTGCCGGGCGACAGAATTTTAATGGGCGGCTTCTTGTTTTCCATAACCCTGATCTGTCCCGCCGAGGTCTGCGTGCGGAGCAGTAGCTCGGGCGAGAGATAGAAAGTATCCTGCATATCTCTTGCAGGGTGGTCGGCAGGGGTATTCAGCGCAGTGAAATTATAGTAATCGTTTTCGATTTCCGGACCTTCAAAAACCTCGAACCCCATTCCCGAAAAAATTGAAATAAGCTCGCCTCTTACTAACGTGTTGGGGTGGAATGAACCGCTCTCGCTCTTTTTGCCGGGCATAGTCACGTCAATAGTTTCGGAGGCATAACGTTCTTCGAGTTCCTTCTTTTTAAATTTTTCGTTCAGAACGTTAAACTTATCTTCCGTGCGCACTCTCAGCTCGTTGAGCATCTGCCCGACCTCTCGCTTTTTCTCGGCGATAACGTCGCGCATACACTTCATCAACTCAGAAATGCGCCCCGTCTTTCCGAGGAATTTCATTTTAACGTCTTGAAGCTGTTTTGAAGAGGTCACGACCATCAAAGCCTCGTCAACGTCTTTATCAGTCAATCTGATATCCTGCTCGATTTCCATAAAAACTCCTATAATTATTCGCTCGAATTCAAATAAAAAATCGCCCTGTAAAAATACAGGGCGATAAATTTCGCGGTACCACCTGATTCACGCTTAAAAATTAAGCGCCTTATTTCCTTATAACGCCAAGGGAAACGGAGCGCACTACAATAACTTCGCACGCCCGACTCACGGGTGAATACCGTCCGCACTCCCGTAAAAAATCTTTCAGCCTAAGGATTTTTCTCTCTGAAAGGAAGTTTTTGCGTCCGTCTGTCCCGGTCACAGTCGTTAAATATATTTAGATTTTATAAAAAAATTATATTAAATGTATCTCAGTTTGTCAACTGAAAAAAGTAAATTAAAAACTGTTTACTAAATTTTAATTTTACTGTATAATCGTAATATGCAAGAGGCAAATCCCAAACTCAACTCAAAAACGGCGGGTCTGGCATATTCGGTAAACATAGTAGTTTACATTTTGGTAAATTTAATTATTTCCATAATAATCGTTGCCGCGGCCATTCCCGAGGATTCGGATGCCAATATATATTTAAGCTACCTTGCAGCGCCGATTGCGCTTTCCATAGGTTGCTTTTTAATGCTGAAATACAGCAAGCAGACTATAAGGGAAGTTGCACCCGTTAAATGTAATTATAAGTACTATATTATAGCCCTTTTAATGATTTTCGGATTGCTGTTTGCGTTAACTCATATCAGCGATTTAACGCTTAAATTACTTGAATTAATGGGCTACACTCCAAGGGACGACAGCTCCTACCTGCCGTCCCTTAAAGGCGGACTTATAGTTCCAGCTCTGCTCGTTATAGCAGTACTTCCCGCCGTGTTAGAGGAATTTTTGTTCAGGGGAGTAATGCTTAACAATATCCGCAACTCCGTGGGCGATATCCGCGCTATATTTATCGTCGGATTCTGTTTTTCACTTTTCCACGGCTCTCCCGAGCAGACTGTATATCAGTTCATAAGCGGTTGTGCGTTCGCTTTTCTGGCAATACGCTCGGGCTCTATTCTGCCGAGCATGCTTATGCATCTTTTAAATAACGGGATAATTATAATTCTTAATGCATGCGGGGCAACCGATTCGGGCGGCGATCTTATAATTTCGCAGACGGGAAATATAATTTTAACCGTTGTTGCCGCACTTGCGTTTGTCGGCAGTGTCGTTTGGCTCATACTCGATAAAAAGCCGTTTCAAAAATGCGGTAATGGTGGGGTTAAAGCGTTCTTTATCTACGCTTCCGTGGGTATAGTTATCCTTGCCATCGTTTGGATTTTATCCTTTGTCGGAGTTTAATAATGCAAAAAATCAACGTCGTGTGCGTGGGGAAAATCAAGGAAGAATATCTCCGCTTGGCAATCGCCGAATATTTAAAACGCCTTTCGAGATTTGCAAAGGTAGATATAAAGGAGCTCCCCGAAGGAAAAACTCTCAAAGACGAGGCGGAGCCCATACTCAAAGCCGCTAAGGGCTTCAAAATTGCGCTTTGCGTGGAGGGGGGAAAGCTTTCAAGCGAAAGTTTTGCGCAAAAAATAAAGTTGCTCTGCGATAAAGGTGAGGAAATTTCCCTTATAATAGGCTCGTCGTGCGGACTTGATAAATCGGTCAAGGATGCTGCGGACTTAAAGCTTTCCTTCTCCGACATGACTTTCCCTCATCAGCTCATGCGTGTAATCCTTTTGGAGCAGGTGTACCGAGCATTCATGATAAATTCCGGGAGCGAATATCACAAATAAAAAAATCATAATTTATTGTGTGATATATGACGAAGTAAAAAAGTTTTACTTAAGCTACGCAGGCAAAAAATGCGTTATAGGTTACTCCTTCCGAGGTCGTGAAATTTTTGCCTTTCACGTCGGCGACAGCTTCGGAAAACAATTCATAGCAATTTACGCCGTTCACGGCAGGGAGTGGATAACCGCCCGCCTTGCCCTAAAACATATTAAAAAGGGCATAAAGTGTGGTGGCGGGTGGATTGTTCCGCTCGTCAATCCTGACGGAGCTTTGCGTTCGCAGACAAAGGACCCACTATGGAAAGCCAACGGCAGAGGGGTGGATATAAACTGCAATTTCGACGCCGACTGGGGTAACGGCAGACTCAATACCCGTACCCGTGGCAGCGAAAACTGCATAGGCGACAGCCCTTTTTCCGAGCCTGAAACTTCGGCTGTACGTAACTTCACGCTGAAAATAAAACCGTACGTCACATTGAGCTTTCACACCAAGGGCGAGGAAATTTACTACGAATTCAACGGCAGAGGGGATATGCGTGGCGCCGAGATTTTATCAAAATCCACCGGCTACACGGTGCGCAGACTATTCGATAGCTGCGGCGGCTACAAGGACTGGTGTATACAAAAACTGTGTATTCCGGCATACACTATTGAGTGCGGGTCGGATAAAAATTCTCACCCGATAAAAAAACTGTACAAACTCAAAAAATGCTATAACGTATTGAGATATTTCACTTTGAACTATGGAAAATAAATTTATGAAAGCCGCACTTAAGTGCGCACAGAAAGCGCTATCAGAGGGCGAAGTGCCTATAGGCGCGGTAGTCGTTTCAGACGGAAAAATAATTTCGCGCGGACACAACAGAAGAACGAAAAAGCAGATTGCCACCGCCCATGCGGAGATAGAGGCAATCGAAAAAGCTTGCAAAAAATTGAATAGCTGGCGCATCCCCGAATGTGAAATTTACGTAACCTTAGAGCCCTGCCCCATGTGCATGGGCGCAATGCTCAACGCCCGCATAAAAAAAGTGTACTTCGGCGCATACGAGGCAAAGGGCAGGTCACTCACTAATGAAATCGCTGAAGCCAACCTCTTAAACCACAAAATTGAAGTCGAAGGTGGAGTTATGGAAGAGGAGTGCGCACAAATTCTTTCAACTTTTTTCTCTGATATGCGCAAAAGAGAGAGCAAGCGGTAGAGTTTGTTAATAATTAACCTCAAATTGCGATTGCTTGTGTGAATTTTTCAATTATAAAATTTTTGAATTTAAGTTGACTTTGTCCGCTCTTACATTATAAAATGTAAGGGCGGATTAATTTGCGGGAAAACGCAGACTGTCGCACAAGAATACACAAGGAGAAAACCTTAATGATCAACCACGGCAACGAAATCAAAATTTTTGCAGGAAGTTCCAACAGACCGCTCGCCGAAGCAATAGCTGCAAAACTTAACACCAAGCTCGGCAACATGGAACTTAAGCACTTTTCCGACGGCGAAATTTACGTTCGCTTCGAAGAAACTATCCGAGGAATGGACGTGTTCTTCATTCAATCCACAAGCGGTCCGGTAAATAACAATTTAATGGAACTTCTTATAATGATTGATGCGGCAAAGCGCGCGAGCGCAGGCAGAATTACGGCGGTTATCCCTTACTTCGGCTATGCCCGTCAGGATAGAAAGGCACGCTCCCGCGAACCTATCACCGCAAAACTCGTCGCCAACCTTATAACCAGCGCAGGCGCAGACAGAGTTTTAACTATGGACTTGCACTGCATGCAGATTCAGGGTTTCTTCGATATTCCCCTTGATAACTTAGTGGGCGGACCCACTTTATATAACTACTTTAAACCCAAGGTAGACGAAAATTTCGTAGTCGTATCCCCCGATATCGGCTCTGTAACGAGGGCAAGAAACGTTGCCGCAAGAATGGGCGCAAAAATGGCAATAATCGATAAGCGCCGTCCCAAGGCAAACGTTATGGAGGTTATGCACATCATCGGCGACGTTGAAGGCAAAAACTGCCTTATGGTAGACGACATGATCGACACGGCGGGCACGATAGTTCAAGGCGCAAACGCCTTGAAGGAAGCCGGCGCTAAAGAAATTTACGCTTGCTGCACGCACGGCGTTCTCTCAGGTCCCGCAATCGAAAGGCTTGCTTCATCGCCCATCTCCGAGCTTGCAATGCTCGACACAATCGATATCCCCAAAGAAAAGATGCTCCCCATATTCAAGATGATTTCCACTGCGCCGATATTTGCATCTGCAATCGAAAACGTCTATCTTGACAAGTCAATGTCTAAAATTTACGATTAAAACACAAAAGCCGTAGCCTGCTACGGCTTTTGTTTAAGCTACCGCAAACTTTGCATATGCGTCGTTATACTTTGTCGCCTTTGCGTTTTTCTTCGGGTTATTTACGCATAAGTAAACTCCCCTCGAAAATCCGCAGGCTCCTTGCCTAACTCGCATCTTCAAAGTTTCATATTCCGAGCAAGTGGAGATTGCTTCTCCGCAGTTGCATATATCCAGCAATAAGGATAAAAAAATGTATATAATTGTCGGACTCGGGAATCCCGAGGAAAAATATTTAAAAACCTTCCATAACATGGGCTATATCGCCGCAGGCGACGTTGCGGCTAAGCTTAACGTCAAGTTCAAAAAAAAGGAGTGCGAGGCGTTTATTGCCGAAGCCAATATCGGCGGCGAAAAGGTGATAATAGCCCGCCCCGTAACCTACATGAACAACAGCGGCAGAGCAGTAAAACAGCTCCTTGCAAAATACAAGACCACTGCGGACAACCTCGTGGTAATTTACGACGACTACGATATACCCAAGGGCAAAGTCAGAATACGCCCCTCGGGCAGTGCAGGCACTCACAACGGAATGCGCTCGGTGATTGCCGAAATCGGCACGCAGAACTTCACCCGTATCCGTATAGGCATACGGGATGAGGAAGTCAATATTCCCATCATAAATTACGTTCTTTCCGAAGTCAGAAAAGAGGACTACGAGCTGTTTATTTCCGCCTGCACCCGTGCGGCGGATGCGGCAATTGCTCTCGCAAGCGGCAAGTCTACAGAAGAAGTAATGACCTCTTATAATGGCTAATAAGTAATAATCGGTAGAATTTTGAACAAAGCATTTTTCACCTATAAAAATCTACAGGGCGATTATCCCGCCCTGTCCGAAGAACTCCGCCTCGGCACGCCGACGGCGGCTTTTGGGCTGTCGGAATCCCATAAATATTTAACTGCGGCGGCGACTGCGGGCAGTGTGCTGTACGTCACCGCCGACGGCATGTCAGCGCAGCGGGCATACGAGGCAATTTCGGCGTTCTCGGGTAAAAAGTGCGCTTGCCTTACCGCAAAAGACGAAGTCATTTTATATAAAGACGCCCTTTCAAAGGACGCCTTATTCAAACGGATTTGTGCACTTGCAGAAATTTCGGAGGGTGCAGAGTGCATAGTTGCCGATATCGAAGCTTTAATGCAACTTGCACCCGCACAAATTGAAGTTCTCAAACTGAAAAAGGGCAGCGACTACGACTATCAGTCACTGCCGTCAAAACTCATTTCAATGGGCTATACAAGGGAGTATGCCGCCGACAGTCGAGGAAGTTTTGCAATACGGGGCGACATTCTCGATATCTATCCGATAAACGCCGAAAACCCCGCGCGTGTTGACTTTTTCGGTGATACGGTAGAAAAAATCCGCCCTTACGACCAGATAAGCGGCGAGAGGTTGGAGGAGTGCAATTTTCTTGAAATAGTCGCCGCAACCGACGTAAAATTTACAAACGCCGACGTAGCGCACGTCAAATCGGTATTATACTCCGAAATAAAGAAGCTACCCGACGTAAAGTCGTACGAGAGGGCAAAAACAATTGCCGACGAGCTGTGCGAAAAGATGTCGCTCGGCACGCCGTTTGCGGGGGCGTCTTTCGTAATGCCGCTTTTAGAAAATTCACGTACCGTGTTTGATTTTCTACCCTCGGATACGCTCATAATGTTCGATGAATGTAAGCTGATTGGCGACAGAATGGAGGGTGTCTACCGAGAGCACAAGGAGCGTGTTGCCGACCTTAAAAAGGGCGGCGAGGCGTTAGATTTTTCGGTGGATCAACTCGTTTCACCCGAATATATTACGGGGTGTTTTGCAAAATTCCGCAATTTTGCCGTACAGACTTTTACTTCAAGCACAAGTTTTTTTCACCCCTTAAAAACGTTCACTTTGCGCTCTACGCCCGCACCGTCATACCTTAACTCTCTGCCGCAGTTTGTGATCGACGCAAAGAGCTGGCTGCAGAACGGTTACCGCATACTCGTATTTTGCGGCAACGTGGAAAGGTATCAAAAGCTTTCGGATATTTTAACGGACGAATATCTTCCGGTGTATCCCGTTCCCGACAGACTCGAAGCCCTGCATGGCGTTGCAGTTTCGGGTGAGGAGGTTGCGCACGGTTTAATAATTCACGAGTGCAAGCTCGTAATTATAGGCAGCTCCGACCTGTACACAAAGACGGTCACAAAACGCATAAAGCGCCGCCGAGGCGACATGTTCGTCGCACCCGAAATAGGCGACTACTGCGTGCACGAAAAGCACGGCATAGGCAAGATTACCGGCACACAAAAAATAGAGACGACCGACGGAATAAAGGAATACGTCGCCGTGGAATACAAGGGCGGCGACACGCTGTACGTGCCCGTAGAGCAGATGGACATTCTCTCGAAATACGTCGGCGACAGCGCGCCCGCTCTCTCAAAGATAGGCGGCGCAGACTTTGAAAGAGTAAAGGAGAGGGTGCGTCAGTCAATCAAAAAGCTTGCCTTCGACTTAAAGGAGCTGTACGCCGAACGCAGCGCCAAACACGGCTACGCCTTCCCCGAAAACGCCGTGATGATGCAGGAGTTTGAAGACAGTTTCACCTATGAAGAAACTCCCGACCAGCTTCTTTCCATCGAGGAAATAAAGCGGGATATGTGCTCGGAAAAGGTCATGGACAGACTTCTCTGCGGCGACGTCGGTTACGGCAAGACCGAAGTTGCTCTCCGTGCGGTATACCTTGCCGTCCTCGGCGGCAAGCAGGCGGCGATAATGTGCCCCAGCACAATCCTTTCGGAACAGCACTACAACACCGCCGTAGAACGCTTTGCCGAATTCGGAGTGAGGGTCGATAAGCTCAACCGCTTCAAAACGCCGGCACAGCAGGCTAAGACCTTGGAAGCTCTTGCAAACGGCGATATCGACGTGATAATCGGCACTCACCGCCTTTTATCGAACGACGTAAAATTTTACGATTTGGGACTTCTCGTCCTCGACGAGGAACAGCGTTTCGGCGTCGAGCACAAGGAAAAGATAAAGCACGTAAAAAAAGATATCGACTGCCTCACAATGACGGCAACTCCCATACCCCGCACACTTCATATGTCACTTGCTGGAATACGGGATATTTCTACAATTAATACTCCTCCCCAAAAGCGCCTGCCCGTGCAGACCTACGTGGTGGAGGAGAGCGAAACGCTCATACGCGATGCGGTTATCCGTGAAATTTCCCGAGGCGGGCAGGTATTCATTTTATACAACAGGGTAGAGAGCATTGCCTCTTTCACTTCACGCATACGTCAGATTATCCCCGAAGCGAAAGTCACCTACGCCCACGGCAGAATGGACAGGGACACGCTTGAAAATTCGGTATTTTCATTCTACCGAGGCGAAAACAACGTGCTCGTCACAACCACGATTATCGAAAACGGCATAGATTTGCCCAACGCAAACACGATAATAGTTATAGACAGCGACCGCCTCGGAATTTCCCAGCTCTATCAGCTTAGGGGCAGAGTGGGCAGAAGTTCCCGCCTTGCGCAGGCGTACTTCACTTTCAAGGCGGAAAAGGTTTTAACGAGCGACGCCACCGAGCGGCTAAAGGCGATAATGAAATTCACCGAGCTTGGCTCCGGCTTTAAAATCGCCATGCGCGACCTCGAAATCCGAGGCGCAGGCAACGTGCTCGGCGCAGAGCAGCACGGTCACATGGATAAGGTGGGTTACGAGCTGTATTCCAAGCTACTCAAAGAGGAGCTCACGGGCGAGGCGCAGTTTGCCGCAGAGCTCGATATCAAAGTTACCGCATATATTCCGGAGGGCTATATCGAAAGCAGCGCAGGGCGGCTTGACTGCTACAAACAGATTGCCGAAATTCGCTCGGTGGACGACTACAAGCGTGTGTGCCGCTCCATAGAGGACAATTACGGTGCAATGCCCGACGAAGTTTTAAATCTTCTTGTCATAGCCGTGTTAAAGTCCTACGCCCAAAAATTCAACGTAAAAAAGATTACGGTGAGCAGGGAGCAAAACTTTTTAGAGCTGCCCTCTTTGAACAGTTTAGAAGACACCCGACTCACCTCCGCGCTTGAAAAATATAAGGGCGGAGTCACACTTTCCATGGCTCGTGCGCCCCTTGTGGTATTCAACAGCGGTGTTCAACCGCTGAAAACTATGCTCAACATGACAAAATTTTTTAAATTTGCCCTTCAAGGTGCCTGAAATTAATTGCTATAATATTAAAAATATTATATAATGGTCAACGGTAAAGAAAATTTTTAAATAATTGCCGATTGCGCACGACCTGCGCAAAATGGAGTTTTTATGAAGAAGAAAAGATTGATCGGCACGCTTTTAGCGTCTACATTCGCACTCACCGCCGCATTTACGGGTTGTTCTCTCGTTACATCAAATAACGACGAGGACATGCTTCAGGTTATAGCTACCGTAAACATTGCCAACGCAAAAGGGCTCAGCAGTGCCGATAGAGACCTGATAGACACCTACAAGGGTGCGGTAGGCACAACAAAAATTTATAAAAACGAGCTGATTGCATATTATCTCAACCGCGGTATCTCCTATGTGAATATGGGTTATTCCACCAGCTACGTATTCAATATGCTCGTAGACGGTTTAGTAGAAAACGCCGTTCTCACGCAGTACGCCACTATGTACCTGCTCGACGCAAAAGTAGGAGATAAAGGTGCGGAAACGGCTACCCTCATAAACGAATATAAGCTTATGAGCGATATCGAAAAGCTCGAGTATCTTCTCACCGATGATGGTGCGGACGACCCCGATAAGGAAGTTAAAATAGCAAAATACGGCTTCTATTCGGCTATAAATTCCGCTTTGGACTCCTACGAGAAGAGATATCTCGACGAAGAGGATACGACTTCCGGTTCCGAAAACCGTGCAACTCCCTCGGGTATTGACACGGAAAAAGAAGATTTCTATCCCGCAAAGCAGGGTGAGAACGGCAAACTTGAGCTTGACTATAACATTTACACGGGCTATAAGGGATATCTGCTTGGTGAGAGCGGCGACTATGAAGATAATGCGCTTAAAAACACCGAAAGAGCAACCCGTCAACAGGCGTACAACGACTTTTTAGACATGCTTATCGACAACGGACTTATAGATCCCGATAAAGACGACCTTGTTGACATTAAGGGCGGAATAGAGTATATGAACCACGAATATATCTCCCAGCTCGAGAGCCGCATAATCAACAAGTATTACGATTTATATGAAAAGGAGCAAGAAAAAGAGCTCACCGGCAACGATTATCTTGACAAAGCTTACAATAAATTGATGGATTTGCAGAAAGAAAACGCAGACGACTCGTTCAAGTCCGATATCGGTAGCATATCCGATACTTCGTTCGTACTGTATGCACCCGATACCGAAGGCGAAGGTACGTACGGCTTTGTGTACAACATCCTGTTGCCTTTCAATGCAAGCCAGAGTGCAAAGCTTACCGCACTTCAAAACAATGCCGACAATAAAGACGACGCAGACAACTACACCTATAATTACTACAAAGAGCGCAACGAGCTTTTAAAGCAAATTAAAACCACCGACCAGCGTCAGGCATGGTTTAACAGCGCAACTTCTTACGCATTCGACGCTTCCGAAAAGGAAGATCTTGAATACTTCGGCAAGGGCGATGGCAGAAACTGGCTGTTCTTTGAAAACAACCTCACAAAGACAGACCGCTACGAATCACTCGATAAGTATATCGGCAAATACCCCTACAACGGCGAAGTAGTAAAAATGCCGGACGGCAGCTATAAGTTCCACCACACTAAAAAACTTACAATCGACGACATGCTTGCAGAGTTCAAAGCATATATTGAATATGTATTGGACGGCGACGGCAGTGTAACGTTCGACGGATATAATCCCGAAGACGGCAACGAAGCTTACTACACCGATTTTACAGAGGATAAATTCTACACCGAAGATACCAAAGACGAAGTAAAGGCAAAAGATAAGAAGATTGACTACGAAAACTTCATCTATGCAGAAGGTAGTGTAAGTCTTAACGGCGTAGACGCAAAGTCTGCCGATTACAGGGCAAATATCTTTAATAAGGATAGCGCACAGTATAAAGCTCTTGCGGCTGTAAACGAATTGCAGTACGCATACACCACCGATACGGGAGTCCTTTCGCAGTATTTGGGCTACACCGTAACCCTCGGCGACACTACGGGCTATATCAAGGAATTTGAAACGGCTGCTCACGTAGCTATAGAGAATGGTCCCGGTTCGTTCAACGTCTGCGCAGGCGACTACGGCTGGCATTTAATCTACGTAACATTCACATATCCTAACGACGAAGCCGTTTATCAGCCCAACTGGGATAATATTACGGTAGAGGGCACGTTCGAAAACTTCTTCTACGAGTGGTTAAAGAACAACGACATAAAGGAAATTTCCACGACCCGCAGAACGGAGATTATGACGCAGTTCAACGTGGATTCCACCGTCAATAAAATCACGTCCGCATATCAGGATTTACTTGATCTCGATTCCAATTCTTAATTCAAGGTTATTAAAATATTATGGAAATATGGAAGGCGATAGTATTGGGATTAGTGCAGGGACTCACCGAGTTTCTTCCGGTCTCGTCGTCGGGGCATCTGTCCTTCTTTCAAAACGTACTGGGCGTTAGCGCATCTAACGCCCAGTTTATATCTATTATTCTGCATCTCGGCACACTCGTTGCGGTCTGCATAATATTTTTCAAGGATATTATCGCGCTCTTCCAAAAACCTTTTAAAACTTTGGGCTTTTTAGTGCTTGCCACAATCCCCGCAGTAGTTTTCGGTTTAATCGCCGAATTGCTCGATATCGATTATTATTTCTACGGTTGGGATTACGCCGCAGTGCTGCTTGCCGTATGTTTCCTTATAACTGCCGCAGTGCTGTTCATTACCGAAATGTTAGCAAAGCGCAGGCAAAACGAGCTTCCGATATGCTTTAAAACAGCACTTCCCATGGGCTTTGCACAGGCTCTTGCCATTTTGCCGGGAATATCCCGCAGCGGCTCCACAATCTGCGCCGGTACGATAGCGGGGGGTAAGCGTGAGGATATAGCAAAATTCTCATTCTTAATGTCCATACCCGTCATCTTGGGCGGATTTGTGCTTGAACTCGGCAAGGGAATAGTAGACGGCTCACTCAAAGCCGACTTTGCCGCAAACAGCGCAAATTACGGCTGGGCAATAGCCCTCGGCTTTATCGTTTCGGCTATTGCAGGTTTGTTTGCGATAAAAGTTATGCTCAAAGCCATACAAAAGGCAAACTACAAGTGGTTTTCGCTGTATCTTGTATTGCTTTCAATAACTTGTATAGTGTTGCAGTGCATAGGCAAATTTTAATTATATAGCTCTAAAAATCTAAAAAAAATAATAGCGGCGTTGAGTTTAACTCAACGCCGCTCTGTTATCAAAAAAGCTGTGCAGTCTTTTTTGCCGAAACATGCCGAAGCGTAAACCTTACAGGTGGCTCCTTCAAAGCTACCTCATGGCACACCGCTACAACTGTTTAGTGCTGCTATATCCCTATCCTGACACGGTTCGCAGCCTGCGGTTGCATAAGACCTTGATATCAACACTCCTTATAAGGCGCAGCCTTCCACATGCTCCGTCGAGAAAGACGGTCGGTCCTGCTATTGCGGATTGCAGGTACAGGGCACCGCAAACTCCCCACCCAGCACAGTACAGCTATTTTAGCAGATATTTTATTAATTTGCAAGTAAAATAGCCACGCTGTAACAAATTATAATACGCTCAAACGGCGGATTTGCGCCGCTTTCTCTCCGCAGCTCCTTCGGCGTACGTCTTTGTATGCCTCAGTCGCTGCGAATATAAATCAATCGCAAATACACTCGTTTGAGTGCTTCGCAGTTTTGGTATAATGAATTTTGAGATTAGCCGAGAAAAAGACCGCAGTTAATCCAAAGGTGGATTGACAAGGGCTTTGACAAAGGATAAGCCAAAAGACATATACAAAAACCGTGTTATAATTTATTACAGCGTGGCTCATTATAGCTTGACTTTTTTTTGCTCAAACTCTACAATATATACAAATAAAAATGCCGAAAAATAAGGAGTTTTTATGGCGGAAAAATGTAATAGTAACTGCTCGTCGTGCGGCAAAAGTTGCCCCTCGCGCGAAAAACAGAGTTTAATAAAACCGCTCAACCCCATGAGCGACGTAAAAAAGGTAATAGCCGTTGTCAGCGGCAAGGGCGGTGTAGGTAAGTCTATGACCTGCGCTCTCCTCGCCGCCGCAGCTCAGGCAACTGGCAAAGTAACTGCCGTTATGGACGCCGATATAACCGGTCCTTCCATACCCAAAATGTACGGGGTAAAGGAGCGTGCAAGCGGAAGTGATAACGGCATACTCCCCGTTGTTACCGAAAGCGGCATACAGCTTATGTCAATGAACGTCCTTTTGGAAAATCCCGACGAACCCGTCGTTTGGAGAGGCTCGCTCATTTCGGGCACTGTATTGCAGTTCTGGACGGACGTAATCTGGTCGGGCGTAGATATCATGTTTATCGATATGCCCCCCGGCACGGGCGACGTTCCCTTAACGGTATTCCAGAGTATCCCCATCGACGGTATCGTAATCGTCACAACCCCGCAGGACTTGGTTGGCATGATAGTCAATAAAGCCGTAAAAATGGCGCATATGATGAATATCCCCATTTTAGGTCTTGTCGAAAATATGAGCTATATCAAGTGCCCCGACTGCGGCAGGCGCATTTCGGTATTCGGTGAAAGCGGAGTTGATGCGCTCGCTCTCGAGCACGGTATACCCGCCGTTGTAAAAATGCCAATCGACCCCGAACTCACCAAAGCAGCCGACCTCGGCAAAATCGAAGATAAGGCTGACTATTTTACGGAGTTTTTAAGTCAGATTACGGCACAGTTAAAGGGTTGAATTATGGATTTGAACAAGTTTAACGAAAGTCGCCATCAGCGCATAATGAATACAAAAAAACTCTTGGAAGAGTTTGCAAAGGAAAATTTGTCTGCAGAACATGCGCAGGAAGTGTTGGATATCCTTAAGGATATTCCCGAAGACAAAAAATCTACCGAAACCGAAGAAAATAAATAATAAATAACGCCGCCGAGATAAATTACCTCGGCGGCGTATTTTTTAAATTCAGTTATTATCCGCAGATTTTTCGGGCAGAAATTTCCAATAGCGCACGGGCATGTAGCCTTTCATCTGTTTTTCGTGCGGGCGTTCCTTAATATTTACAGCCTTGTAATACTTTTTCCACAGCGTCTGAAATACCCGCTCGTACTCGGAAAGATAAATCTCCGCTTCGCCGGCATAGCTCATAATCCATTCGTTACCGTCGTAAATTCCCGCAATCTTTCTGCCCGTATCGTGTATAACAAACCTTTCGTTTTTAAACCTCTCGGCAAAGTGGGGCATCAAAAGGTCGGTTATGTCATTATCGGGGGAGTAAGGGGCGTAAAACGCACCGCTGTCGCTCTCCATAAACCGCAAAAACCCCGTAAATCTGTGTATTTCGTAGGTAACTTTACGCTTCAACTCGTTAAAAACTATTACCTCGGGCAGATTGTACGCCTTGTCAATCGGCGACTTGTGCTCCATAAGCCTCTTTATATATTCAAACGCAACTTGCTCTTTAAGGCTATCGCAGCTTCTTAAAACTATCAGAATATCGTCAATGGCATTTTTATCGTACTTTTCAATCCCACGTTGCACCCGTTCGCACTTTTCAAGGTCGCAATCCACGCTCACGACCTCGCTGTCAAAGCTCATCTGCACGTTGCTGTCCGAGGTTATAACGCACTCGCTCTCCTTATATGCCTCGAACACGGCGGTAAAAAAGCTGTCCGAACCGCCGTCGGTAACAAAAATTTTCATAGCTCACCCGTTAAAACCGAGAGCGCAGTGGAAGAGTCTGAAAACATTGAAAGCTGGGTCTGAAATTCCCGAGCCCCCTCTATCATAAGCGAGGTTTTAACCTGCGCTAAACTCTCCGAACCGTAAAACTTGCCTTTGCAAGTGATAAAGTGTTTCGCTCTTTTTAATACTATGCGCATTTTGGCAAGATTATCAAAGTCGAGCGAACCGAATTTCCGTGCTTCGCAAATTTTATATGCGCCCTTAGCTCCTATCCCGGGCACACGCAAAAGCATAGCGAGGGGAGCGGTGTTTATCTCAACGGGGAAATACTGCATATTCCTCAGCGCCCAGGCGCACTTGGGGTCGTAGTCGGGTGAAAGATTTTCGTCCTCGTCGCAAATCTCGTTCACGTCAAAACCGTAAAAACGTATCAGCCAGTCCGCCTGATACAGCCTATGCTCTCTCAAAAGTCCCGCACCAACCGCAGGCAGTTTATTGGATTTTACTACGGGAATATAGGAGGAGTAGTAAACTCTCTTTAAATCCATATTCCTGTACAGCGCCTCGGTCAGCTTTAAAATCTGTCCGTCGCTCTCGGGCGAAGCGCCTATAATCATCTGCGTGGTCTGCCCCGCAGGCAGAACCTTGTTTTTACGCACCTTGTTTATGCGGTCGTAGTCCATCGCCTCTTTCAGTCCCTTCATTGGAAGTAGTAGGCTCTGCTTGCTCTTTTGCGGCGCAAGCAGTTTTAAAGATTGCTCACTTGGTAGCTCTATGTTATAGCTCATTCTGTCAACAGCCCGTGCCGCCCGCATCATCAGCGCACTATCGGCGTGCGGAATACCTTTAAGGTGAATATATCCGTTGAAGTTGTAAACTTTTCTAAGCTTAATTACCGTCTCGCATAGGAGCTCCATAGTTTTGTCGGGCGAGTCGAAAACGGCGGAGGAGAGAAAGAGTCCTTCAATATAGTTGCGCTTATAAAAATTTACGGTCAGCTCGCATATCTCGTCGGGTGTTAGCCTCGCCCTCGGCACGTCTGCGCTTTTGCGATTCGGGCAGTACTCGCAGTCGTATAAGCATTCGTTGCTCATTAAGATTTTAAGTAGAGATATACACCGTCCGTCGGGCGTAAAGGAATGGCAAATACCGCCGACCGAGGCATTACCCAGCCCGCCCGGCTTATTCGCCCGCCGTGACCCCGAAGAGGAGCACGAAACGTCGTACTTCGCACTCTCGGTCAATATCTCCAATTTTCTCTCATCAATCATCATTATCTCTCCGCTTTGTATATGCGTCGCACTACTAAGTATCCGTTTCTAAAGCAAATTTCCGCCGAGAAAAGGAGAAACGGCTTTCTCGGCGGAAATGTCAGATTTTGCCTACATTCCGCTAAAATATTACCCGAAAAGCAGTATGTAAACATTTGTTTTATATTCGTATTATAGCACCCCGCTACTGCCTTGTCAACCCTTTTGTATAAGTTTTTGTAAAAATTGACTTAAAACTTTTTTTGTGATAAACTATTTAAAAAATTTCACTTACATTTCATATTTATATAAATTAACCGTCTCACGCACGGTTTATAAATATAGTATAGAACATTCGTAGCGAGGAGTTTTATGAAAGTCCTTATAGTAGACGATGAAGATATGATAAGAAACGTGCTAAAAGAGTACGTTGAGTTTGAAGGTGGCGAGGCGTACGAAGCTGCCGACGGCATGCAGGCGGTAACAATGTGTAGGGGCGGCGACTTCGATATAATTTTAATGGACGTAATGATGCCCCGCCTCGACGGATTTTCCGCCGTCAAGGAAATAAAGAAAATCAAAAATATACCCGTTATAATGCTCTCCGCCCGTGGCGAGGAGTACGATAAGCTTTTCGGCTTTGAGATCGGTGCCGACGACTACGTAACAAAGCCCTTTTCCCCGAAGGAAGTTATGGCGCGTGTGCACGCCGTGTTAAAGCGCTACGGTGACGACTCATCGGGCGATACGGTCACGTTCGAAGGGCTCACCGTGGACATGGCGGGGCGCAACGTCTACGTTGATGGCGAAAAGGTTGAGCTTACCCCCAAGGAATACGAAATTCTGTTTTACTTTGTAAAAAACAGGGGAATTGCGCTCACCCGTGAAAAACTGTTAATGGATGTATGGGGCTTTGACTTCTACGGTGACGACAGAACGGTAGACACGCACATCAAGATGCTCCGTTCCAGCTTAAAGCAATACCGCAAATTCATAGTTACCCTTCGGGGTTTGGGATACAAGTTTGAGGCATAACAAACGCACTAAAAAACTGAAACTCAAAAGCGTAAATTCGGTAATGTTTTTGTATTTCTGTATCTTGAGCGTATTACTGCTTTTGCTAGTCGATATGGTATTTTATATCATAGTCAACGCAACCTTATCAAGGCAGACACGCGACAGAGTTACAAGAGTGGGTACCGAAGTGGTTGCGCTGCTTGAACGCCGTCCGGATGACAAAGTCTTAAAGCAGCTGTTTTTGCGCTACCAAGATGAAGGTATAGTCGTATATATTCTATCTGAAGACGGCGCAGTCGTTCTGCCCGAAATAAGCATTTCCGAAAGTCGGGCAGAAGAGGCTGTTGAGCAGGCGGCGACTCTGTCCGTAGGTGACGACGTGGCGTACCGCTCGGAGGGATTTGTAAATTTCTGTTCCAAAGTCACGTATAACGAAAGTGTAAACATTATTCTCGTATCCTGTCCGCTCGTCGTTGTGCGCGAAATCGTTACAGATTTGCAAGTTTACCTTATTTTAGTAAGCATAATTGCTCTGCTTCTTGCGTTTTTAATTTCGTATACAATCTCGCAGAGACTCACCCGAGGACTAAAAAATCTTTCTTCCACGGCAGTACGGTTTGCTCACGGCGATTACAGTGTTGAGTTTGCCAACGCCGACTACCGAGAGGTCGCACAGCTTTCCGACACTCTGAATTTCGTCCGGGACGAAGTTAAAAAGAGCCGAGATTTTCAGCGCGAAATTCTTGCAAACGTCACGCACGATTTAAAAACGCCGCTCACCATGATTAAGGCGTACGCTTCAATGGTTCAGGAGATATCGGGCGACAATCCCGAAAAGCGCAATCAGCACCTGCAAGTAATAATCGACGAGGCTGACAGGCTCACGGGACTTGTCGACGACGTGCTTTCCGTATCCAAAGTCAATTCCAACCTCGGCGAAATTCACTTCAAAGTATTCAATCTAACCGAATTTTTGTACGGTATAATAAATAAATTCGGCTATTTGCAGGAGAGCGGCTACAACTTAATGGTAGATATCGACCCCGACCTCTACACCCGTGCCGACGAAGAAAAGATAGAACAGGTAATTTACAACCTGCTCGGCAACGCCGTAAGCTATACGGGCGAGGATAAAACGGTGTTTATAAGTCTGAAAACGAGTATGGACGGCAAGCGCATAAAGCTTTCAATCCGTGACACGGGCAAGGGAATACCCAAGGAAGAACTTCCGAATATTTGGGACAGGTATTACCGCTCAGAGGAAAGTCATACCCGCCCCGTCAAGGGTACTGGCTTAGGGCTGAATATAGTAAAAGTAATTCTCGAAAATCACTCATTCGACTACGGCGTAGAGAGCGAAAAGGGCAAGGGATCTACGTTCTGGGTGGATTTCCCCTCCGTTCCCGCAGAATAATAAAACTTAAGGCACTGACGTTTAGTCAGTGCCTTTTTAGCTATATCAATAATTTAGTCTGAAATTGAAACAGCTATAGTTTATACACTTGATTTATATCGCATATGTGATATAATGATTTTTATGGACTATCTGGTAATAGTGATAATAACGTTCATTTCAGGCGTAGTAGGAACGGGACTGGGCGGAATTATAGGCGCAGTGTTAAAGCGTGATTCGAATAAAATGGTAAGTCTCTTATTGTCGTTTGCGGCGGGAATTATGCTTGCCGTGGTGTGCTTCGATTTAATGAGCAAACCTATAGAAATGATGAATAACGGGACGATACCGCCGCTAACTCCTTTAATCGTCGTTGCGGCGGTTATAGTCGGCTACGGCGTTGTTTATCTTCTCAACCTGTTTATTGATAAAAGAACGAATCACGAAGTTAAACACATTGACGAAAATCACCCGTCAACGGCAGATAATCTGGACGAGCTCATCCACGCCGACCATTATCAAACACATAAAAACTCCAAATCCAATCTGTTTATAGCGGGACTGGTTATGATGTCGGCGATAGCTCTTCACAATTTGCCCGAGGGAATGGTTATAGGTGCGTCTTACGCAACTGCCGACGTTATGAAAACTCTGTTTTCGGGTAGCGGATTTATATTGGCTATTGTGATAGGACTTCATAACGTTCCCGAAGGAATGGCGGTATCAGTACCGCTGATTTCAGGCGGAATGAGTAAGCCGAAGGCAATTTTGCTGACAGCTTTAAGCGGCTTGCCCACGGTTTTCGGAGCGTTGCTTGGTTTTGCGTTGGGAGAGATTAGCGATATAATGCTCGTTTTGTCGTTGGGGTTTGCAAGCGGAGCTATGCTGTACGTTGTTTTCGGCGAGCTGCTACCCGAATCAATATTGATGTGGCGCAGTAAACTTCCCGCATTCGCAATATTTGTGGGAGTAATAGTAGGATTTTTATTGGTAATGTTCTAATTCAATAATTTGTAAAGTGCTCTGGTATGATAATTAAAGAAGCAAGGCGAAAGCCTTGCTTCTTTTCGTGATGGAGTAGTAGTAACCTAAACGAATTATAAAAGTATAAATTTTAACCGCTTAGTACAATTCTTCAAAATACTTTACGTTGTTAAGGTTCGGCGTAAGTTCTCCGCTTTCGAACTTATGAACAATTTCAATTACTTTATCGTTGAAAGGGGTTAATGTTCCGACTTTTTTTCCGTATTCGGAAACAATGCCGTTGATGTAATCAATTTCACAGGGTATGCCCTTTTCTATATCTTGCAGCATGCTGGCTTTCAGCAATCTGTGTTTTTTGATTGCAATCGGAATTATCACAAAACTCAGCCATTTTTTGAACGGACCTTTATAGTCCAAAATCTTCACAACGTCTTTACCTTGAATAGGTTCTATTTTAATTCCGTTTGCAACGGCAACGTCAATACATTCCTTAATTATCCTTTGTATAATTTTTCTGCTGGGCTTGAATTTTGCGACTTCACCGAACGTCTTTCCGCATACCGCGCTCATTCCGCTGAATGCGGAATTTATAAGAAGCTTTGACCAACGGGCACCGATAAAGTTTTCTTCAATTTGCACGTCGCCCATAACGTTAAGAATTCTGACAATTTCATCAAACTTTTCGCCCTTATGACCGTCCATACTTCCGAAACTAAAACTCAAACTTTGTCTTTCCGGTTTAGACGTCAGTTCGCTTTTGCCCGGCTCGATTCTTGTTGCACCCCAAGCAACCGCACAGCCGAAAGTTCTGTTCTCTCCAATCACTTCGGAAATATCTTTTTCGGGAAGTCCGTTTTGCATTGTGCAAATAACTCCGTCTTGTGTCAGAAATTCAGATATCTTTTTTATGGTTTCAAGATTTCCAAGCTGCTTTGTTAATAAAAAGATTATATCATATTTATCTTGCACATCAGTATCTAATATTGCGTTGACAGTTTCCTTCATTTGAACCGTTCCGACAACTATTGCGCCGTTTTTATTTAAAGCGTCAACGCTCTTTGGGTTTCTATCGATTATATCAAACTTTTCCCCGTTTTTTGCCAGATAGGCACTCAAAACGATTCCGAGCGATCCTGCTCCGTAAAGTGCATATTTCATATTCAACTCCTTAAATTCTATTTATATTTCAATTATATAACATCCGGAAACGTTTGTCACTCATATAACACGGCTTATGCGCGATAGTTGCGTACAAAACGGCAAAAGAAAAACAGACACCCGATGGGTGCCTGTTTCAATTACTCGAAATATGAATTTCTGATTTCTATGTCGTCGGTTGTTAAAGTTATCGTTGTTGCGCCCAGTAATGAGCTATTATAATAAGAACATTTTGAAGATTTAAGCCCATACACAAGGTGGATGCCCTGATAATTTATATCACAGTTATTTATGTGGTCGTGCCCGCAAAAAATACCTTTTGTACTTTTTAGTTCTTGTGCTTTACTGAAAAATCCTGTATTTATAACGCCCGGAGATACTTCTTCGTTGAAAACAGCAAATCCTTCGCTTTCGTTCCTGTCTAAAGACTCTTTCGCATAAATAAACTCTTGTAACGGTATATGGAAAAATGCCAGTGACGGAACAACCTTATTTTCATTTAACTCGGTTAGTTTATTTACAGCACGTTCGTACCACTCAATTTGGTTTTCATGTATTGAATCATAGCCGCCTTTGGCATACCTATTACTATCTAACATAAACAAGCTATATGCAATTTTATTGCGTGCGGTTGTAAGGTTGATAACGTAGTTACCAACTCCGTCAACTCCTTGCTCTCCTTTATAAAACAAGCAGTTCTCCGCTTCAATAAATTTCTCTGCCATAAAATTTTTAGAAAGTACACCTTCAGAATCATGGTTTCCGAAAACAGCAGCCCATGGAGTTTTTAAACTTTCCATATTGGCTATTAAAGTGTATAATACGTCTTCGCTTTTCGGTATTTCAACATTATCGCCTGTCAAAACAATGAGGTTTGGTTGTTCTTTATTCACAAGTTTTTTAATGTCTATAAAAGCATTATCGCACTTTTCGGAAGTATTAGCCTGAATATCGGCAAGTTGCATTATTTTAAAGTTGTCTACGTATTCTATTTGCAACATATAGTCTTCAAATTGCAACTCTTTAACTGCTTGGGTACTTTCATTAAATAATTGTGTGCATCCGTTAAATAAAAGTGACGTGAATATTGCTGATAATGTAAGCACAAGGATTGCTATTCTTCTAAAAATAAATTTCATATTCCCTCACTTGATAATTTAAAATACTACAAGCCAAATTGTTTAATTTCAAAACTTTTTGTGTGGTTATGTAAATTTTTATCGATCAAAAGTTTGTGGAGGGAGGAGGTGGATATTACCGAAACCCTTAAAAGGATCTCCTCGGCAAACCTTCGCTACGCTCAGTCGAACGGTATAACTTCATCTACTACAACCTCCTCCCACCACGAAAAAAGCACCCGTAAGGGTGCTAAATTCGTGGTGGGAGGAGGTGGATTCGAACCACCGAAGTCGGAGACGTCAGATTTACAGTCTGATGCATTTGGCCACTCTGCAATCCGCCCGATTTATTAATTTTACCCCGCTTAAGTGCCGCGGGGTAGGTAACTTGTGGAGCTGGTGATTGGAATCGAACCCACAACCTGCTGATTACAAATCAGCTGCTCTGCCAATTGAGCTACACCAGCGTGTCCGCCCGCGTGGGTGGTGCCTTGGGGTGGAATCGAACCGCCGACATATGGATTTTCAGTCCACCGCTCTACCATCTGAGCTACCAAGGCGTTGTACGCCTTTCGGCGTTAAAAAGTTTGGCGACCCGAAACGGGCTCGAACCGTCGACCTCCAGCGTGACAGGCTGGCGCTCTAACCAACTGAGCTATCGGGCCATGTAATGTGGTGGGACTTCACGGACTCGAACCGCGGACCAATCGGTTATGAGCCGACCGCTCTAACCAACTGAGCTAAAGTCCCTCAACAGGTGTACATTGTCGCACAACGCTAAATTATAATAATATACCCATAAATTTTTGTCAAGCAATTTTTTAATCATTTGCATAGTTTTTTTAAAAACAAAATCAAAAATAAAATACGACAAAACTATGCTTCAATCGCCGTCCTTATACATAATTTTCGACCTAACATATAGTAATATTTTAAAAAAACCACGGAGCAGACATATGCATGTTTCAGGATATGTTAAAGACAGAACGCTGTATATCAACTTATCGGGCGAAATGGACGAGTGCTCTTCTCGCGATGCACGCACCCACTGCGACAAATTGATTGACGAAAACGTAGCTGCAAAAAAAATTATAATTAACCTTTCCGAAGTGGCTTTCATGGATTCAACGGGCATAGGCTTTTTAATCGGCAGATACAAAAAAGCCAACCGCATAAACGTGCCGCTGTACATTCAAAAACCCAACTTCGCCGCCGACAAAATTCTAAATTTGAGCGGTATATATTCACTTATTCCCAAAGCAGAGTAGAGGTAAGTATGAGCAAAAACTATTTAAAACTTCAATTTTATTCCTATCCCCGCAATCAGGCGTTCGCAAGAGATGCGGTTGCCGCTTTTTGCCTTGAACTCAATCCGTCACTTTCCGATATCTCGGACGTAAAAACCGCCGTGTCCGAAGCGGTTACAAACTGCACGGTACACGCCTATAAAGATAACTGCGGAATGGTGACGGTGGAGTGCGAAATCGAGGATAACAAATTACATATAAAGGTAAGCGACCAGGGGGCGGGCATAGCCGATATCAAAAAGGCTGTGCAACCATTCTATACGTCGCTTCCTTCCGACGAGCGCAGCGGCATGGGCTTCACCATAATGCAGACCTTCATGGACGAATTCAACGTGGAATCGGTCAAAGGAGAGGGCACCGTCGTCTATATGTCAAAAAGTTTTAAAGCGGAAGTGGAGAATGCTTGACGTCGAGGAGACGAACGACCTTATACGCAGAGCAAAAGAGGGCGACTCTAATGCAAAGGAAGTCCTTTTAGTTAAAAATAACAACTTAATAAAATCAATCGTCCGCCGCTACCTTAATAAGGGAGTGGAGTACGATGATTTATATCAGCTTGCGGGGCTCGGACTGTTAAAAGCGATTAACGGCTTCGATGAGTCTTTCGGCGTTCGCTTTTCAACCTACGCCGTGCCGATGATTGCCGGCGAAATCAAGCGTTTTATGCGTGACGACGGCAGTATAAAGGTTTCCCGTGCCATAAAGAGTGCGGCAAAACAGATAAATAAATTCATCGAAGATTATTCGGTAGAGCACGGCGCACAGCCGTCTATAAAAATAATTTCTCAGGAATTTAACATGCCAGAAAGCGAAGTGGTGTTCACAATGGGCTCAACCCGCATGCCCGTATCCATTTACGAGCGTGGCGACTACAAGGACGACAAGGGTCAGGAGCTACTCGACAAGCTCCCCGCCCTCGACAATCAGGAAGAGATAATCGACTCTCTCCAACTGAAAACGGCAATTTCCAACCTGCCCGAGCGGGACAAAAAAGTGATAATACTTCGCTACTTCCGAGACATGACACAGAGCGAAGTGGCTAATATGCTCGGCGTATCCCAAGTGCAGGTTTCCCGCATAGAAAACCGCATAATGCGCACCTTCCGCAAGGATTTAACGGGATAAAGCTACGGTATAAATTAAGTGTAGCCCCGCCCGAGGCGTTTCGCCTCGGGCGGGGCTTAATTATAACTCTAATAAGTTGACTTATTACTGAAAATATTTTACAATATTATTATAAAAAAATTAAGCCGACAAATCAAGTTTTTTGTCGGGGATGCGCCAATGATTATTTTGGGACTCGACCCCGGGCTTGCCACAATGGGCTACGGAGTTATCGAAAAGCAAAAAAACGACAACACCGTAGCAGTTGACTACGGCGTGGTTTTAACGCCCAAAGACGAGAGCCTGCCCGTCCGCCTTGCGATGCTTGAGGAGGGCATAAATAAAATTTTAACAAAGTACAAGCCCGAAGAGATTGCGGTGGAGGAGCTGTTCTTTTCCAAAAATATCACAACGGGCATACCCGTAGCCCACGCAAGGGGAGTTATGCTGTTGACTTGTATAAAGTACTGCGGCAGGCTGTTTGAATACACCCCCAACCAGATAAAACAGTCGCTCACGGGCTACGGCAAAGCAGATAAAATTCAGATGCAGCACGTTGTGACTTCACTTCTGCATTTGCAGAAAATCCCCCGCCCCGACGATGCAGCGGACGCACTCGCAGTTGCGCTCTGCCATGCTCACACGTCACGCTTCGGCAAACTTTACGGTATAAGGTAATTAAAACGCATATATACTTCGCAATTCGGCGTTGCGTTCCGCTTGCCTTCGGGTTATTTACGATTCGGTAAACTCCCCTCAGCAATGCTCACGCGCCTTGTCTTGCTCGTATCTCTGCATTTTAAGATGGTTAAAAGTATGATAGGATATATTAAAGGACAAATAAAATCGCTCACCCCCGACACGGCTCTCATTGTGACATCGTCGGGCATAGGCTTCGAAATGCTCATTTCCGCCGCCGCATACGATAAACTCGCCGGCAAAACGGAGGGCGAACTCTACACGTATATGCAGGTTCGTGAGGACGGCATGTCGCTCTACGGCTTTGCCGCAACCGAAGAAAAGGAGATGTTCTTAAAACTTATTTCCGTCTCCGGCGTAGGTCCAAAAATGGGCATAGCCGTACTTTCGGGTATGCGTGCCAGCGATATCGCCGCAGCAATCGCAACTAACGACGTGAAGAGGCTTTCGGCTGTCAAGGGCTTGGGCAAAAAGACGGCTGAACGCATAATTTTGGAGCTCAGAGAAAAGGTGCAGGTGATAGCCACCGCCGAGGGCGGCGCAAAGGCTGTTACGGTAACTCCAATTTCTGTGGGTGACGAGGATGCGGTTGTCGCATTAATGACTCTCGGTTTCACTCGGCAGGAGAGCGCAAAGGCAATAGCCCGTGCAAAGGAAAGCGGCGCAACATCTGTTGAGGATATAATCATGGTTGCGCTCAAAGGAATGTAATTTATGTTTTTCGAAGATGACGAAGAATTCGGCGGCGAAGAACGCTTAGTGCAGAGCACCAAGGGCGAGTACGATTACGAAGAAAACGTACTCCGCCCCAAAACGCTCGAAGCGTACGTCGGTCAGAGCAAGGTCAAGGAAAATTTGCAGGTATATATGGACGCAGCAAAGAAGCGCGGCGAAGCTTTGGAGCACGTCCTTTTGTACGGCGCTCCGGGTCTTGGTAAAACCACGCTTGCTCACATAATCGCAAACGAAATGGGCGGTCAATTGAAGCTCACCAGCGCACCCGCCATAGAGCGCAGCGGCGACCTTGCGGCAATTCTCACCAACTTAAACGAAGGCGACGTGCTGTTCATTGACGAAATCCACCGCCTCAACCACAGCGTGGAGGAGATTTTATATTCCGCAATGGAGGACTATGCCCTCGACATAATAGTCGGCAAAGGGCCGAGCGCAAGAAATATCCGCTTCACGCTCAAAAAGTTTACTTTAATCGGTGCAACCACCAGAGCCGGCATGATGTCTAACCCCCTGCGCGACCGTTTCGGCATAACCTGCCGCCTCGAAATGTATTCCCCCGAGGAATTAAAGGAAATTGTCGTCCGCTCGGCACGCACTCTAGGCATAGATATCGACGACAAAGCGGCGTCAGAAATTTCACGCCGCAGCCGTGGAACTCCCCGAATTGCCAACCGTCTTTTAAAGCGTGTGCGCGACTTCTCCACAGTCAAGGGCAATGCGACCGTGACGGTGGACGACGCAAAGTTTGCCTTAAAGAGAATGGAAGTGGACGAGCTCGGTTTAGACGAGGTTGACAGAGCGCTTCTCCGTGCAATGATAGAAAAATTCGACGGTCGCCCCGTCGGTTTGGAAACGCTTGCCGCAACCATAAACGAGGACGCAGGGACAATAGAGGATATGTACGAGCCGTACTTACTTCAGCTCGGCTTTATAGCCCGCACTCCCCGAGGCAGAATGATACTCCGTGGCGGATACGAGCACCTCGGCTATAAGATGACAGAAAAGCAAAGAGAACAAGTTTCAATATTCGATAAAGACTTTAAAAATTAAGCTGCCGCCAACTGCGTATATACTTCGCAATACTGTGTTGTGCTCCGTTTTTTTTCAGTCACGTACTTTTGTGTACGCTCCTTCAAAAAATACTCGCACGCCTTGTCTTGCTTGTATCTCCGCAGTTGCATACAACAAGCAAATAATTATTTCAACATACTCTAAACAATATCAACAATATGCAATTTAAAAAGAGTGATTTTTACTACGATCTGCCCGAAGAGCTGATAGCGCAGACTCCCGCAACCCCGAGGGATTCATCTCGCCTGCTTGTCTACGACAGGGCTACAGAACAGGTTGAACACAGAATATTCAGGGATATATGCGACTATCTCAAAGCGGGCGACGTACTCGTTATAAACGACACCAAGGTATTGCCCGCCCGCCTCTACGCACACACGCAAAACGGCGGCGCAGTGGAGGTACTTTTGCTCAAAAGGCAGAATATCGACACATGGGAGGTGCTCGTTAAACCCGGTAAAAAATGCACCCCCGGCAAAAGGCTTATAATTTCGGACGAGCTTTCGCTCACTGTTCAGTCTGTGACCGACAGCGGCGAGCGCATGGTTAAATTCGAATACGAGGGCGTATTCGAAGAAATTTTAGAAAGAGTGGGCAGTATGCCCCTGCCGCCCTATATTAAAGAGAAACTAAAAGACAAAAACCGCTATCAGACGGTATATGCAAAATTCGACGGCTCGTCCGCCGCACCCACAGCGGGACTGCACTTCACGCCCGAACTACTTCAAAAAATAAAAGATATGGGCGTGGAAATAGTGGAAGTTCTGCTACACGTAGGCTTAGGCACTTTCCGACCCGTAAAAGAGGATATAATAACCGACCACAAAATGCACTCGGAATATTTTGAAGTATCTTCGGAAGCGGCGCAAAAAATAAACGTCGCCAAGAGCGAGGGCAGAAGAATAATCGCCGTAGGCACGACTTCGGTGCGCACGCTCGAGAGCGCAACAAACGAAAATGGTGAGGTTATCCCCCAAAAGGGCAACACGCAGATATTCATATATCCGCCCTATAAATTCAAGTGCGTCGATGCGCTCATAACCAACTTTCACCTGCCCGAAAGCACGCTTATAATGCTCGTTGCGGCAATGACGGGCAGAGAACAGATTTTATCGGTATACAATACGGCAGTTGCCGAAAAGTATCGCTTCTTTTCCTTTGGGGACGCGATGTTTATAAAATAATATGCAACATTTTTCATTTGAACTTCAACATATAGATAAATACACGGGCGCACGGGCGGGAGTATTCCATACTCCGCACGGCGATATTTTAACCCCCGTATATATGCCGGTCGGCACGCAGGCAACCGTAAAGGGTGTATACCCCCGCGACCTCAAAGAGGCGGGTTCGCAGATTATTTTATCCAACACATATCACCTATATCTGCGCCCGGGTGACCAATTGGTAAAAGCGGCGGGCGGTCTGCATAAGTTTATGAATTGGGATAAACCCATTTTGACCGACAGCGGCGGCTTTCAGGTTTTTTCGCTCACAAAGCTGAATAAAATCAAGGAAGAAGGGGTATATTTCAATTCGCATATAGACGGCTCCAAACACCTCTTTTCCCCCGAAAAGGTTATTGAGATAGAAGAGAATCTCGGCGCCGATATTATAATGCAGCTCGACCAGTGCAGCGAATACGGCTACACTCACGCTCAGGCAGAAAAGGCAATGGAGCTTACCGACAGATGGCTCAAGCGCTGTATCGATGCAAAGACAAGGGACGACCAAGCGCTTTTCCCCATTGTTCAGGGCAATATGTACGACGACTTGCGGCTTGAAAGTCTGCGCCGTGCAAAACCTCATGCAACGCACGGTATCGCAATAGGCGGACTCTCGGTGGGCGAACCAAAGCCACGTATGTACGAAATTTTGGATATTCTGCGCCCCGAGCTCCCCGAAGCCGTTCCCCGCTATTTAATGGGGGTGGGCAGTCCCGACTGTCTTATAGAGGGTGTCAAGCGGGGCATAGATATGTTCGACTGCGTGCTTGCAACGCGCATAGCCCGCAACGGTACGGCGCTCACTTCAAAGGGCAAGATAGTCGCCCGCAACGCACTGTATGCAAACGACTTCACGTCTCTTGACGAAGAATGTGACTGCTACTGCTGTAAAAATTACACAAAGGCGTATCTGCGCCACCTAATCAACGTAGACGAAATGTTGGGGGCAATGCTGTTAAGCCTACACAATATCACCTTCCTTCACAAACTTATGAAGGGTATGCGAGAGGCAATCTTTGCTGACAGTCTTAAAGAATACACCGAAGAAGTGTATGCAAAAATGGAAATTTAATGAAAATTTGGTGCAAAAAGGGACAACCATTAAAAAACGCTTGCCAAATTTTAAAAAAAATATTATAGTAATAAAAAAATGAAAAACGGAGATTTAAATTTATGCCCGGCTACGTAATGTGGATTATTTTAGGTGCAATAATAGTTTTATTTATTGTATGGATGGTTTTCAGCGGCAAAAAGCGCAAAAAGCAGGAGCAGGAAGCGCAGGACCTCATCAATGCGGTAGGTCCCGGAAATAAGGTTAAAACAATCGGCGGTATCTGCGGAATCGTAGTTGAAGTGGATAAAGAGGAAAACACCTTTATTCTCGAAACAGGTTCAGAGGCTACCGGCAAGTGCTATATAAAGTTCGATAAGCAGGCAATCTATCAGACGGATGCCGTTGTTGAAGCTAAAAAGCCTGCGGAAGAGACCGCTCCCGAAGCAGAATCAACGGAAAATACTCCCGCAGAAAAGGAAGCGGCTGAAGCTCCTGTTGCAGAAGAGAGCGCAACCGAAAAGGAAGCAACCGAAACAAAAGAATAATAATCGCAAAAACCTCCGCATATAGTATAGCGGAGGTTTTAATTTATGCGCACACACATTTTTCAGGTTGCAAAGGCGGTGCTCGGCGCAATACTCATTTCGCTTGCGTTCGTGCTCGTATTCACCGTTTTAATTCAGCTCTTTTCTATTTCGACTTCGGCAATCAGACCGGTAAATCAGGTATTCAAAATTATCGCAATCGTCGGTGGCGGACTTCTCTTTATCAGGGGCGATAAGGGGCTTATTAAGGGATTAATCCACGGAGTGCTCTCCGTCGTGCTCACGTTTTTGCTGTTCGGACTTATCGCAGGAACGCTCTCGTGCGACTGGAAGTTTGCCATAGAGCTGCTTATAGGTATTGTTGCGGGCGGAATTACAGGGGTAATTGCCGTCAACATTAAAAGAAAAACATAATTAAAAGAAACGTAAAATCGCTTGATTTTTTGGTGTACATATTTTATAATATATAAAACTACATATTGCATTTAAGGAGAGTTTCAAAATGATAAAAACAGTTGCTAAACCCTCGGTTAAAAAAGTTACCGGATGCGGCGAATGCAGAAGCACTTGCCAGTCGGCTTGCAAAACGAGCTGCACGGTAGGCAATCAAAGCTGTGAAAGAATCACAAGAGAACAGAACCCCGAAAAAGTTAAGTAATAAAATTTTTTAAAGGAGCAGAAAATTCTCTGCTCTTTAAATTTTCTATGGTACACGCATTTTCCTGTCAGGGTAAAAACTACATCTACGACTCGGGCAGCGGCAGTCTGCACGAGTGCGACGAAATAACTAAAAACTACGTTGCGGCAAAATACGAAGGACAAGGCGATTTATCTGCGTTTTCCGAAGAAAAGATAAATGAGATAGAATCCGACCTCAAAGCCCTTTTTGATGAAGGGCTTTTTCTTGCCGAAGGGGTAAAAACCTATCCTTTAAAGTCAACCGAGGTTAAGGCGCTATGCCTGCATATCTGCCACGACTGCAATTTGCGCTGCCGCTACTGTTTTGCCGACGAGGGCGCATACCACTCCGTGCGGGAGTTTATGAGCGAGGAAACGGCAAAAAGAGCTATAGATTTCCTCATTGAAAATAGCGGCAAAAGAAAGGTTTTAGAGGTTGACTTTTTCGGCGGCGAGCCTTTAATGTGCCTGCAAACTATCAAAAACGTAGTGGCGTACGCAAGAAAAAAGGCGGAAAAGGCCGGCAAAAAATTCCTGTTTACAACCACGACCAACGCCCTTTTGCTCGATGACGACGCAATAGACTTTTTCAATCGGGAAATGGAAAACGTCGTTTTAAGCTTGGACGGCAGACCCGAGGTTCACGACGCTATCCGCAAAACCGTCAACGGCAAGGGCAGCTTCGACCTCGTGATAGACAAAATCAAAAAATTCGTTAAAAGCCGTGGGGACAAGTCGTACTACGTTCGCGGCACGTTCACGTCAAAAAATCTCGATTTTGCAAAGGACGTAATTTTTCTTGCCGAAAGCGGTTTCGACAGTATTTCGATGGAGCCCGTTGTAACCGATATTCCCGACCTCGAAATAAGGGAAGACCATATTCCCGAAATAGAAAGCGAGTACGAAAATCTGCTTGCGCAGTATCTCGAAAAGCACGATAAGGGGGAGGGCTTCAACTTCTTCCACTTCAACGTCGATTTGGAGGGAGGGGTATGCCTTCAGAAGAAGGTCTCCGCCTGCGGTGCGGGCAACGAATATTTCTCAGTCGTTCCGAACGGCGATATTTATCCCTGCCATCAGTTTGCGGGAGATAAGGATTTTTTGATGGGCAACGTTTACGAGGGCAAGCTCAACGGCGAAATCCGCTCCAAATTTGCAAACTCTTGCCTGTTTACCCGCAAGGGCTGCGAGGATTGCTTTGCTAAATTTATATGCAGCGGCGGGTGTGCGGCAAACAACTACCGCTACGAGGGCGATATAAACTCGCCCTACAAAATTACCTGCGCAATGATGAAAAAGCGCATAGAATGCGGAATGCATGCGCTTGCACATAAAAAAGGCAGTAAAAATATTTAATAAAGCCTAAAATTTATTGACGGCTTACGCTTTTTACTATATAATATAGAAGTTAAATTATTTTTTCGTTTAATATAAAAGGAGATATGCGATGGGCAAAATAAAATCGGCGATAATAACTGCGCTGTTAGTTGCGGCAATTATTGTATTAGCGCTGTTTGCCACAATATCGTGCGACGTTCCCAATTCCGACGGAACAAAGAGATACAACTCATTCATTTCGAGCATTTCTCTCGGCAGCGAATTTACAGGCGATGCTATAGTAACGGTCTATCCCGAGGGAGTTATGACCGAGAACGACTATAGACTTGCCAAGAAAGACGATAAGGAAAAGTATGAGTATGTCGAGAAAGTCGGTCTTTACATTGAAAAGGACAAGCTCGAGGATGAAGACGGTAAAGATATCAGCGGAGAATTTGCCGAAAGCGTAAAGAAAGATGCCGAAATCATTTCGGATAGATTTTCTAAAAAAGGCTATTCAAGCTATTCGGTAAGCGTCGTGGATACGTACGGTATAAAAATAACCTTTCCCACAACTTTCTCGTACGCCGCTTATAAAAATTACGATAAGTCGGTACATGATAAAGCCCTCGCTAAAATCAATACCACGATAACGTATCTCACGCTTGAAGGCGGTTTTGATTTGCGTACTGCGGCTACCGATAGCAAGGATTCGATTGTTACCTACAAATATAGGGATGAATTCAACAGCTATTTCCAGAGCGCAAAAACAGTCAACAGAAACGGAATAAAAATTAAATTAACGAAAGAAGGCGCTGAAAAGCTGAAAGAAATTATCAAAAGCGCTTCGTCTTCTGCTTATCTCTACGTTGCGGATACTCCTCTGAGGCTTCCCGATTTATCAGAGTTGGATATTGAAAAAAGTTTAGGTTTCACGTCGCCTGACGTCAGCTTTGCTAAGGACTGCGCAATTATTGTTGATTCCGTAGCTCGCGGCAATATACTTTCGAACAAGTATAACAGTAACAACACCGCTACACTTGTTACCACGACACCTGTTTACGGCGAGTATGCGGCAATATACCTTGCATGTCTTGTGCTGTTTATAGTACTCCTTGCGGCGATAGTTCCCGTATTCAAATATAAAAAGCTGGGAATTGTTAACGCCATAATGGTATTTGCGTACACCGTGATAATCACAACCGCAATATTGCTTACAGGTGTAGAGCTCACGGTAGGCGGAATATTTACGGCACTTTTGGGGCTTGCGCTTATGAGCTTTTCAAACTTCTTCACGTTTGAAGCGGTCAGAAGGGAGACGGCTGTCGGCAGAACGATAGGAGCCGCCGTCAAGCTCGGCTATAAAAAGTCGTTGTTCGGCGTTTTAGACGTTCACGTAATTTTATTGATAGCATCTATCCTTATGGCGCTTATCGGTGCGGGCGAGCTTGCGGCTTGCGGACTTATATTCTTAATTGCTACCGTAGCCTCGTTTGTTCTCTACTGGCTTACAAGATTTATGTGGTACGTAATATCTTCGCCTGTACGCAACAAATTTGCATTCTGCGGCTTTGAAAGGGAGGTAGAAGAAGATGACTAATTTTAAACCCTCGTCAAAACTGCGCATATTAGCTATTATATCCTGCGCTATTATAGTAATAGGAATGTTGATCGGCACAATTCTTCATTTTGTGGGTAACGGATTCTTCAATTACGACGGCGAGTATTCAAGCTATAAAACGGTTACAGTTTACTATCCCGTAATAGAGATGAAGGCAGGAGACGATAAAATCGATTTTGAAGCAGTCTGCGGTCAAGCCTTTGAAAATGCGGGAGTAAGCGATTATCTCGTAACCAAAAACTCACAGGCAAAGGAATTCAACAGAGTACTTGAATACAGGTTCAAAAAGTCAACCGACAGCGCAGCTCTCAAAAAGGCGGCAGAAGCTATAACCGACAAAATCAGAGAAGAAGTTGCTGATATATACGGAGACGATGAAGACGTCCCCCGTAGCCGTGCGGTAATGCACGACGTTGATACTATCGTCGGCGGCGAGCATGTTGCTTCAATGGCGGCAGTTGCGATTGCAACGATTGTGGTGATTCATCTGATTTATGCGATGATACGCTTCAGGTTCTCGGCGGCGTTCACCGCAATAGTCGCAGACCTTCACAACATTGCGCTATATGCGGCCATCCTTGCAATTTGCCGCATACCCGTTTCTTCGACCGTAATGGTATTTGCCGTTATTGTTACGCTTGCCACGGCAATAGGCGTAACGTATATGCAGGAAAGAATCAAGCGTAATTCCAAGGAATTTACAAATCTCTCGGTAGAAGAAATTACGGATATGAGCGCAGGTCAAACCTTCAAGGCAAACGTTGCCCTACCCGCATTCCTTGCGATAGTTGCAATTCTGTTCTTTGCAATAATGGCTATCAGCGCAATGTCCGCTGTGCCCGCGCTCACACCTGCGCTTCTCGCAATATTCGGGTTTATAGTAACGTGCTACGGCACCACAATGTTTGCGCCTGCAATATATTGCTTCATTAAAAATAACGCTAAAAAAATATTTACGAAGCCCTCTTTTAAGAAGGGTAAATAACCTAAAACTTTAAAGGCGGGGCAACCCGCCTTTTGTCTTTATTTATGAAAAGAATTTTACCCGAGTTCGAATTTTCGGCGGAACAACTGAATATTATTTCCCGCCTTGCCGCCGAATGCAACCTCTGCGAAGATACGGTTAAAATTCTCTACGCAAGGGGAGTAACAGATAGGGAAAGTATTATAAACTTTTTGCACCCCTCCCAAGAGCACTTTATTTCGCCCTTTAAAATGGACGGCATGCGAGAAGCGGTTGAGCTTATCACCCGCGCCCGTAACGAGGAGTGGTGTGTCGTCGTGTACGGCGATTACGATGCAGACGGCATCTGCGCTTCAACCGTTATGGGCAACGCTTTAAGGGATTTCGGCATAGAGCCCGTGCTCTGTGTGCCCGAAAGGCGCAACGGCTACGGACTTTCCGTGGAACTTATAGATATGCTCTTCGAGGAGTATTTCCCCCAACTCATAATTACCGTAGACTGCGGTATTTCATGTGCGCACGAGGTGGAGTATATAAAGGAGCAGGGCGCAGAAGTCATAGTCACCGACCACCACGAACTGCCCGAAAATATCCCCGACTGCATCTGCATAAATCCCAAATTCAACGACGGATACATATACGATAATCTCTGCGGAGCGGGCGTTGCTTTCAAGGTTGCGTGCGCCCTTCTCGGGGATAAAGCGTATAAATATCTCGATTTCACGGCAATCGCAACGGTTGCGGACAGCGTTCCGCTGACCGGTGAGAACCGCGATATAGTATACGAAGGGCTTAAACTGATCAACGAAAAGCCCCGTTCATGCTATTCGCAGTTCTTTAAGTCGGACGGCGGCATAACTTCGCAGACCCTTGCCTTTTCCATAGCTCCCCGAATAAATGCGGCGGGCAGAATGGGCGACGCAAAGTCTGCGCTCGACCTATTTAACGAAACGGACGAAAGCGTGATATTCGACCTCGCTTCAAAGCTCACTTCTTATAATATAGAAAGACAGAAGTACTGCGACGAGCTCTACGTTTCCGCAAAGGAAATGCTTGCCGAGGAAGGGGTAAACGGTAAAATAATAATACTTGCGGGAGATAGCTGGAACTCTGGCTTTGTCGGCATAGTTGCCGCACGCCTTGCCGACGAATTTTGCCGCCCTGTAATACTGTTTGTGCGCAACGGAGATATGCTCCGTGGCTCGGCCCGCTCGGTTGAAAACGTCAATATTTTCGAGGCGCTCAAAGCATGCGAGCAGTTTATAACAGAGTTCGGCGGACATTCTCAGGCGGCGGGCGTAAACGTATCTGCCGAAAACTTTAATGCTTTAAAAACCGCTTTAAATGAATATATGTCCACGGCTTACACCGATGAGGACTTTATTCCCACCGTCCGCATAAGCGGAGTTTTAAACGGCGAATATTCGCCGAGGTTTGCAAAAGAACTCGAAATGCTCGAGCCTTTCGGCGTGGGCAATAAGCGCCCCGTGTTTATGATTGAGGAGCGGGCGGCTAATATCCGTTCGGGCAAAGCGCAGTCCAATCATCTTTCAATATCTGACAGCAGGATAGACTTGATGTATTTCGGCGGCAGTCGCTACACAGCGCTTATCGAAAGCGGCGCACCCAAAAATCTTATTTTTGAATACAACGTATCCAACTTCCGTGGCAGAGAGTATGTAAAGGGATTTGTCCGTGAAGTGATTTACGGCAGGGAAGCAGGCAAATATGCCGCCGAAGAAATAGCTTTAAACGGCATAGTATCTCTCGCATATCCTTGCGGAACTATATTAAAGCCGATAACAAAGGAAGAAATCGAGCGGGCAATGTCGGAGTGTTCCGACTTCGGCACGCTGTTTATAGCATACGAATACGACGATATAGCTCGGTTTGAAAATTCTTACAAATTAGAAGTAGACCTGTTTTTGCCGTCCGCAAAGAATTTCGCTTCGGGAATACTTATTTCCCCTCAGCCTGACGCCGATTTAAGCGGTTACAGCCGCATAATATGCCTGAATAATTGCCCCGTCTATAATCCCTCGCTCGAAGGTAAAACGGTTGAGTATTGTAACGGCGGTGCGATTCCTTCTTACCTTTACGAACTTTCCACAAAGCGTGAGGATTTACTTAAAATCTTTTCCTCGCTCTGCGCAAACGTGAACAATATCCGAGGCTCAAACGTTTCGGAAGTGGCAAAGTACAACGATTTGGGCTTTCCCGCCATGCAGTCGGCTTTTGCGCTAAACGTATTTCTCCAACTCGGGCTTATTTCGTTTGAGAGCGGCAGTCTTACGATATACCGCGGAATTAAAACGGAGCTTACCAACTCATCAATATATAACATAGTGCGCACCATACAGGCGGAGGCGAACAAATGACGGTGCTTGATAAAATACACGATAAATTCAGCGGAGAAGAGATGCAGCTTTTGCTGTCCGCATATGAATATTCCGAACAGATGCACAGTGGGCAGAAGCGTGCTTCGGGCGAGCCCTATTTTACTCATCCCTGCGCCGTGGCGGAAATACTGATAGACTTGGGGCTTGATTGTCCCACGGTTGCTGCGGCATTTTTGCACGACGTAATCGAGGATACCCCCGCAACGGACGAGGATATAAAGACACGTTTCGGCAAAGAAATTATGACCCTTGTTGACGGCGTAACCAAGCTCGACAAAATCAATTACTCATCACACGAGGAAGAGGACGCCGAAAACTTCCGCAAAATATTCGTGGCAATGGCAAACGACGTGCGTGTAATCATTATTAAGCTTGCCGACCGCTTGCACAATATGCGCTCACTTAACTTCCTTTCCAACGAACGCCAGCAGCGCATCGCCAAAGAAACGCTTGAAATTTTCGCACCCATTGCGGGCAGACTCGGTATCTCCCAGATAAAGTGCGAGTTAGAGGACTTGTGCTTAAAATACCTCGACCCCGAATCCTACGAATTTTTAGTTACAAATATTAATCAGGAAATAAACGAACGCCGCAAGTTTGTCGAGTCGGTCGTAAACGAGATAAAGGAAATATTGAACGAGAGCGATATCAAAGGTGAGGTAATCGGCCGCCCCAAGCACTTCTATTCGATATACCGCAAAATGAAAAATCAGGGCAAGACGCTCGACCAGATTTACGATATAACCGCCGTGCGTGTAATAGTGCAAACCAAGCTCGAGTGCTATACCATTCTCGGCAAGATACACGACAAGTGGAATCCCGTTCCGGGACGCATAAAAGACTATATAGCCACGCCTAAGCGCAATATGTACCAGTCTTTGCACACCACCGTTGTCACGAATTTCGGACAGTTTTTCGAAATTCAGATAAGAACGGAAGAAATGCACCGCATGGCTGAGTACGGTATTGCTGCGCACTGGATGTATAAGGAGCAGAAGACCAATCAAACGGACTTCGACGCCCGCTTAAGCTGGATACGCGACGTAATGAACTGGCAGGGCGCAGTGGGCGAGAGCAAGGAATTTGTAGACAGTCTTAAAACCGACCTCTACGACAACGAGCTACTCGTATTCACTCCCAAAGGCAAAGTGCTTTCCCTTCCGCTCGGGGCTACGCCCGTGGATTTTGCATACGCAATCCACTCCGAAGTCGGCAATAAGTGCGTTGGCGCAAAGGTCAACGGCAAAATCGTAGCTTTAAACTCTACGCTCACCACGGGCGACATAGTTGAAATTTTAACGCAGTCCAACAGTAAGGGACCCTCGTGGGACTGGCTCAAATTCGTCAAATCAGGCTCTGCCCGAGCTAAAATCAGGCAGTTCTTCAAGCGTGAAATGAAGGAGGAGAACGTCCGCACGGGCAAATCTATGCTCGAGGCGGAGGCAAAGCGCAGGGGATATGCCCTCGGCGATATTCTCACCGAAAGCTCCTTTAATAAACTTTCAAACAAAATGGTTTTCGCTTCCGTAGACGAAATGATGGCTTCAGTCGGCTACGGTGCGGTCTCCGTAAATTCGGTTATCGTCAAGCTTGTTGACTACTACAAAAAGGAAATGCCCAAGCCCGCAAACGTTATCAGCGGCACACGCATGCGCAATACCCCTGCGGGCAGCGTAATAGTAAAGGGCGAGCAGGGACTTTTAGTCAGCTTTGCAAACTGTTGCAACCCCGTTCCGGGTGACGAGATAGTAGGCTTCGTATCGAGGGGAAGGGGAGTTATAGTTCACCGCTGCGACTGCTCCAACCTTTTACAGCTCGACCAAAACCGTCTGCAGCCTGCTCAGTGGACGGGCGATATAAGCTCCGAGTTCATAGCCGGATTAAAGATAATAGCCACCGAAGATAACGGCTTAGTTGCCTTTGTCGTTGCGGAAATTTCGGCAATGAATCTCTACATGACCAATATTGTGGGCCGTGTAAATAAGGAAAAGAAGGCGGAAATTGATATAAAAGTTACGCTTAACAGGCGCTCGGATATCGACCTTTTAATAAACAGACTCAAGCGCGACAAGCGCATTATAGACGTTTACAGAAATAATTAAATGAAAGTAATTAAAGTTGAGCCGCTCGGCTTTGCAAGCAACTCATTTATTCTGACTGCCGACAACAAAACGGCGGTGGTTATAGACCCGTACGAGAAGCGTGTGCTTGACGTTTTAAAGCAAAACGGGCTTGAGTGTAAGTACGTACTTTTAACCCACGGACACTTCGATCACGTAGGCATGTGCGGCAAGCTGTTTGAAATTGGTGCGGCAATATGCTGCGGCGAAATGGAAAAGGAGTATATTTTCAGCACTGAAAATAAGGAGCTTCTCGGCGGAGTTCACATTCCCGAATTTGAAATTTCACGCACTTTTAAAGACGGCGAAAACTTCAATCTCTGCGGCATAAACTTCACGGCAATCCACACCCCCGGGCATACTGCGGGTAGTATGTGCTACCTTGCCGAAGACTGTATGTTTTCGGGCGACACGCTCTTTAGGTGTAGCGTGGGCAGAACGGATTTACCCACAGGCGACTTTACAGAGCTCATTTCAAGCGTCAAAAAGCTTTTTGCTCTTGACGGTGATATCAAGGTATACGCAGGTCACGGAGAGGACACAACTTTAAACTTTGAACGGAATTACAACCCCTTTGTAAGGTAAAATATGTTAAACACCAACAGCGAATATTTGCGCCCCGAAATAATGGACGTGCTCCGCTTATTCGATAAGGAAGAGGAGGAGTTCACCCATTATTTTTCATATTCGGGCGGCAAATTTTACAACGTAATCGAATATATGTCGCAGTTTTACGACTTTGAAGACGGCTTCAACCCCTCGGATGAGCTCGAATTTAAGCGGTACGCAAAGCGCTTTGCCAAGCTTGCATTTTATAAAGTGCTTTCAAAAACTACGCACATTACGTTGCCTTGGGGCGCACTCACGGGCATACGCCCCACAAAACTTGCATGGACTGAAATTGCTGCGGGAAGAGACTACAAGGAGCTGTTTAAAAAGCTCTGCGTTTCGGAAGAAAATATAAACTTAACAGAGCAAATTATTAAAGCCCAGCAAGGTCTGCACGGCGGCGGCAAGTCTTTATATGTGAGTATACCGTTCTGCCCCACCAAGTGCGACTATTGCTCGTTTATCACCGCCCCCATTGAAAAGACAAAGCAGTACGTAGAAAACTATATAAAATGTCTTGTAAAAGAGCTTGAAAGCGTCAAGCCTATCACGGGTGAAATCCGCTCGGTTTACGTTGGCGGCGGCACTCCGTTTGTTCTCTCTGCGGAGCAATTAACCCCCATATATGCCGCAATTAACGATATTTTACCTAAAAATATAGAGTACACTGTAGAGGCTGGCAGACCGGACGTATTCACCGAGGATAAGCTTGAATTGTCTAAAAAGTTCGGCGTAAACCGTATATGCGTTAATCCGCAGTCCTTTAACGACAAAACGCTCGAGGCAATCGGAAGACGGCACACCGCCGAGCAAACAATAAAAGCGTTTGAAATGGCGGCAAAGTACGGCTTCGATATCAATATAGATTTAATCGCAGGGCTTGATAACGAACGCTGTACCGACTTTGAAAAGTCGCTCGATATCTCAATTTCATTAAACCCTGCAAACATAACGGTGCACACGCTGTCATTAAAGGCAGGCGCAAAGCTCAAGGAAAACACAAAACGACTGCACGTTGAAGAAATTGAGCAGATGATAGCCGTATCACGTAAAAAACTTTTAGCGGCGGGATACCAGCCCTATTATCTCTACCGTCAAAAGTATCAGGCGGGCGGGCTTGAAAACGTGGGTTGGTGCAAACCCGGTAAGGCTTGCCTCTATAATATCGACGTAATGGAGGAGCTGGGTGACAATATCGCCGTCGGCGCAAACGCAATTTCAAAACGCCTGTATTCTTCCGAGGAGCGCATAGAGCGCTACGCCACCCCAAAGCATATCCCGACCTATATCTCCAAAATTTCCGATATAATCCCCAAACGCATTGAATTTTTCAAATAAAACAAACAAAAACTACTACTAATAGAAAATTTTTCCTTAAATTGTTTGCAATTTTTAATAAGTTGTGGTAGAATACCTTGTGTTACGGCTACAAAGCGGTGCGACCACTCAACGCCCGACCTTGTTGCCCGCAAATATTTCCATAGGAGGATAAATTAAATGGAAAAGTCCGAAATCATTGCAAAGTATGCTACAAAGGAGGGTGACACCGGTTCTCCCGAAGTGCAGATTGCGCTTTTAACCGAAAGAATCAACCACCTCAACGAGCATCTTAAAGAGCACATTCACGATAACCACTCCCGCCGCGGTCTTCTCAAAATGGTAGGTCGCCGCCGTGGTCTTTTGGACTATCTCAAGAGCAAGGATATCGAAAGATACCGTGCAATCGTTGCGGCTCTTGGACTCAGAAAGTAATTTTAAAGAAATTGAGCGGGGTGTTTTATTCCGCTCATTTTTCATAAGTTATGCAGAAAAGCCGCGCTTTTTATTTAGCGTATTCAACCCTG
>JAFLVN010000089.1 GCA_022508285.1 Clostridiales bacterium | reverse complement strand
CATAGAGGCGTGGAGTCCCAGACAGAAAAAGTATTTCGAGGTGGGAAGCTGTTCCAATCTCACCGACGCGCAGGCGAGAAGGCTTGACATAAAATACAAGCGTGCAGACGGCAAAAACGAGTTCGTTCACACCTTGAACAATACGGTAGTTGCTCCGCCGAGAATGCTTATAGCCTTCCTTGAAAATCACCTGCAAGCCGACGGAAGCGTATATGTCCCCGAAGTTCTCAGAAAATATATGGGCGGCAAAGATAAAATTTCCCCTAAAAATCAATGATAAAAAACGGCGCGAAATACGCGCCGCTTTTTATGTAAATTATTTAAGTTTAAGTTCTCTTTTGTATTTATTTGCGGTGATAAAGGAAATTTTAAAGTTCTTTGCTCTCAGCTTTTCAAGCGAGGAGTGGTCAAAGCGGTTTTCAAAGACCTTGTATAATACCATATCCGAAGCCTTTAAATCCCTGTCGAACTCAACGAGTTTATTCTTATCGGCGCCCATTCGCATTGCAAGCATATAG
>JAFLVN010000088.1 GCA_022508285.1 Clostridiales bacterium | reverse complement strand
AAAAACAAAAATAATCGAAAAAAAGTTGAAAAACTTTGCAAAAGATTGTTGACAAGTGAAGAACAATCTGGTATAATAGCACTCGCCGGTCGAAAGACAGACAATCCATAATGCGGTATCGCCAAGCGGTAAGGCAACGGACTCTGACTCCGTCATTACCTAGGTTCGAATCCTAGTACCGCAGCCATGAAAAAGCCATCCATAAAGATGGCTTTTTTTGAATGAAATCCACCCGTCTGGGCGGGATAAATCCCCTGCGGGGATGAAATCCTCGTTTCGCTCGGATGAAATCGCTGCGCGAATAGAAAGAAAGACATCTTCACCACCACGAAAGTACGAAGGAATCCCCATGGGTAAACGAACCAAAAAGGCCGCGAAAGCCGCAAAGAAAAAGAAGAAAACAATAATCGCCATTGTGGACGGTACGCTCGTTTTTTTGGTAATCATCCTTCCGCTGTTGGCCGTTATCCTTTACGCTTTCGGCGTACCGATCCCTCGACTTGCGATGGGCATATATA
>JAFLVN010000087.1 GCA_022508285.1 Clostridiales bacterium | reverse complement strand
GTAGATCCTTTCTTCCGAATAGCTTATATGGTCTCTTTTAGCTTTCTGAAAAGATTATAATACCGCAATGTGTTTTTTATGTGAAATAAAGTTGAAGAAAAAATTAAAATAACCGGAAATTACCCCTGATCCTTAAGCGAGTTTTCAACCACCAGCCCTATCGCGCATTCGAGACGCTTTTTCTGAAGCTCGCAGCCGAGCTTATAAGGAGTCTTGCAGTCGCCCTCGTAAATAAAGCTGTTTGCGTTGCAGCCGCCCGAGCAGTAAAATCTCGCCCAACAATCGCGGCAGCCGGTCTTTGTGTATATGTGCGTTTTTGAGAAATAAGTTTTTATATCATCACGGAAGGTCTTTTCCGTAAGATTTCCCATTCTCCAGCTTTCTATTCCCACAAACTGATGGCAGGGATAAATATCGCCGTTTGGCGTGACCGCTATATAATCGTTTCCGCAGCCGCAGCCCCTCAGCCTTTTTACCGCGCAAGGCCCATTGTCGAGGTCTATCATGAAATGAAAGAAATTA
>JAFLVN010000086.1 GCA_022508285.1 Clostridiales bacterium | reverse complement strand
CAAAACTTGATTTCGATAAATTGCAGTTGCACAGGAGGTTGAACGATAATTGCGCGACACCCTACGCACCGCAAATATCAAACGAGAAATCCGTGTAAATCAAAAGTTTACACGGATTTGTTTTTGTTGTACATACAGATTTACATACAAACTACACCCAAAATAGAATCTGGCGGCTGTCGCAGGATTTACATCGGCCGGCGGAAGATTTTTACGGGGTTGCCGCGTTGCAGGGAGTTGTGGTTGTTCCAGTTCTGGCGCGTGAGGGCGTCCGACTCGTTGCGGATGCGCACGGCAAGGCGGTGCAGCAGCCGTTGCGTCGCCAACTTCCTGTTTTCGAGTTGCGAACGCCGTTCCGAAGCCGTAGCCGACATTCCCGTCGGCGTGTGAATCGCCTTTACGGCCGACTCCACTTTGTTCACGTTCTGCCCGCCCGGACCCGACGAGCGTGAAGTCTCGAAGCGGATATCTTTCTCGAAATCAGGGACGGCAGCAGGCAGCACAATCTCCGCCACGCCCACAAACCA
>JAFLVN010000085.1 GCA_022508285.1 Clostridiales bacterium | reverse complement strand
CTTTTTTGTATATATCAATAAAGCTGATCACGCAGGTATGGGTATAGCCGGAAAGCTCCTTCGCCATTTTTTCAAAAGTCTGAAGGTGAAAATCAAGGGAGTATTTTTCGGTGATGAATATAGGATCATATCGCCAGCCGACGCTATTCACACCAACCGCTTTTGAAAGCGTTTTGAAATCCTCGATCACTTTCGCTTTATCGGGCACGTTGGGTTCGATTTCTTTTCCGTAGGGTGTGATCGTCACAAACCAATATTGACCGTAGGGCTTTAGCACATCCATATGTTCCAGCATAGGCGCGGGATTTTTCGTGCAGAACGCGATCAGATCGACCACCGTAGGATCGATCCTGTATTTTGTAACGGCTGACGGATTATAGGGATTGCGTACTAAAACATAGCCCTCTTTTATTCTGTTTAGGAACCACCTTGCATAAAAGGCGGGGATATCCGTTCTCATTCCTGTCTGTAAGATCATAGCCGTTCCCTCACTCGATAATTTTGCTTCTGTTTTCTTTTCTCGGTTTCGACT
>JAFLVN010000084.1 GCA_022508285.1 Clostridiales bacterium | reverse complement strand
CGCTCCATGCGCGTCATGGACAGTATGATGGCCTCGTTCTTCTTCTGGGCCTTCATCACCGCGTCCTCGTCGATGTCCACGTCCTTGATCTTGCTGCCCAGGCCGGGGATCATCTTGAGCACGTCCGTGATGGAGCCCATCTTGTTGATCTGCTTCATCTGGTCGAGGTAATCCTCCAGCGTGAAGCTGTTGGTGCGCATCTTGCGGGTGAGATCGACGGCCTGCTGCTCGTCGATGGTCTCCTGCGCCTTCTCGATCAGCGACAGCACGTCGCCCATGCCCAGGATGCGCGAAGCCATGCGGTCGGGGTGGAAGGGCTCGATGTCGGTGAGCTTCTCGCCCACGCCCGAGAACTTGATCGGCTTGCCCGTCACCGCGCGCACCGAGATGGCCGCGCCGCCGCGGGTGTCGCCGTCGAGCTTGGTGAGGATCACGCCGTCCACGCCCAGCTCGTCGTTGAAGGTCTTGGCGACCGTCACCGCGTCCTGACCGGTCATGGCGTCGACCACCAGCAGGATCTCCCTGGGCTTGACGGT
>JAFLVN010000083.1 GCA_022508285.1 Clostridiales bacterium | reverse complement strand
GGCAATACCGACAAAACAAGTTAAACTTTTCGGTCGTACTGCCTGTAATAACTTATTGCTCTTTTATTGAATTTAGAACGTTTTATAAAATTTTATTTATAAAAGCCGCCGTGCGAGGTTCACAAAAGAACCCCGCACGGCGGCTGTAAATTGCTAAACTTTATTATAAAGCTCTATTAATAAAAACGCAGAGATACGAGCAAGACAAGGCGAGTGCGGATTTGTTGCAGGGAGTGTACACAGACGTACACAACCAAAACAAAACGCAAACTCAACGCCGTATTGCGAAGTATATATGCGTTTTACATTATTTTAATATCTCAGTATAAAACGCCTGCATATCTTTTTTCGTCTTAAATGCGGCTACAAACATATAATTGCCCATTGCTCCGCTTAAAACGTCGGGAACCTTTTCGGCAAGCTTCAAATTATCTGCAAACTTTTCCTTTACCTGCTCTTCGGAAAGGGCGTATTCCTTCCCGTTGCGTCTGCCTGCAAATGCGCAGTAGAACTTTTCGCCTGTGGTTAATTGTGTATTA
>JAFLVN010000082.1 GCA_022508285.1 Clostridiales bacterium | reverse complement strand
CAAACTGTCGCGCAGCGGCAGTTTGCGCGGTTCGCGAATTGCAAATTTAAATCAGTGTGAATAAAAGGATAGTGAAGATTTTAAAATGGTACGTGAAGATCTGAGAAACATCGCTATAATCGCGCACGTCGATCACGGCAAGACAACGCTTGTTGATGAAATGTTAAAGCAGGGCGGCGCGTTCCGCGAAAATCAGGCGGTCGCCGAGAGAGTTATGGATAATAACGATCTTGAACGCGAGCGTGGCATTACAATTCTTGCGAAAAATACCTCCTGTATGTACAACGGCGTTAAGATCAACATCGTTGACACGCCCGGTCACGCGGATTTTTCGGGCGAGGTTGAGCGTATACTCAAGATGGTGAACGGCGTTCTCTTGCTGGTAGACAGCTTTGAGGGCACTATGCCGCAGACTCGCTTCGTTTTGCAAAAGGCGCTGGAGCTCGGTCACAAAATAATCGTGGTAGTCAACAAGACCGACCGTCCCGACGCTCGCAATCACGAGGTCGTTGACGAAGTCCTGGAGCTGCTGCTCGATCT
>JAFLVN010000081.1 GCA_022508285.1 Clostridiales bacterium | reverse complement strand
GAATATCCTGCTGGAATATAATCCGCAAATTGAAAGCAATTCCCAATATGATTTTGCGGATGAGAGAGATACCGAATGGTATGAAAACGGCACATTCAGGTATATGCAATTCTTCATGCCCATGGATTTATTTCTCGGAAATTCATTTTTCATAAAAATTTACGAATCACAAAGAGAAACGTCCGGATATATCATAAAGGGAAAACAGACTGACTATTCAAAAAAATCTTTTAAAGGCAATGAGCCTTGTCTGGTTGACCTGAGTCCGCTGGAAAATTTTGATACGGATGACGTGCTGAGAATTGAGATAGACGGGGACTATATCACATGCTCCGTCGCCAACAGGAAATTCAGCCACAAATATTTTCTCGCCGATAAAGAAACGTACAATCAGATTAAATTGCTGCTGACAACGAACGCCTGCGACCTCTCCAAAGTGACCTTTCCGCGCCACGCGGACGGCACGTGCGACTACGAGGAAGCGAACAGCGAGACTGCGCCGATATTCGCGGCATACGCAGCATACGAAAAATCAAAAGCG
>JAFLVN010000080.1 GCA_022508285.1 Clostridiales bacterium | reverse complement strand
TCGACAAGGTGAAGAACGCCTTCCCCGATATCCCCGTTATCGCGGGCAACGTCGCTACCGCTGCCGCGGCGGAGGATCTCATCAAAGCGGGCGCGGACGCGGTCAAGGTCGGCATAGGTCCCGGGTCTATCTGCACGACGCGCGTTGTCGCGGGTATCGGCGTTCCGCAGATCACGGCGGTGTACGACTGCGCGTGCGCGGCGGCAAAGTACGGTGTGCCCGTAATCGCGGACGGCGGTATCAAGTATTCGGGCGACATCGTCAAGGCGCTCGCGGCGGGCGCGAACGTGGTCATGCTCGGTTCGCTGCTGGCGGGCTGCGAAGAGGCTCCCGGCGACGTTGAGATATACCAGGGCAGAAGCTTTAAGGTATACCGCGGCATGGGAAGTCTCGCGGCAATGAAGCAAGGCTCCGCGGACAGATATTTCCAGGAAAATGCGAAAAAGCTTGTTCCCGAAGGTGTTGAGGGACGTGTGCCTTATAAGGGACCTCTTGCTGATACAGTATTCCAGCTTATGGGCGGTCTCAGAAGCGGTATGGGCT
>JAFLVN010000008.1 GCA_022508285.1 Clostridiales bacterium | reverse complement strand
CTACGTCTAAGTTCCTGCCGTCGGGGTTCGGGATTTCCAACAGCGATAAAAATTCCGCAAAGTAGTACTCCACTCTCGCTATGTTCATTTCGTCGAGTACAGTTATATATATCTCTTCGTTGTTATTCGCCTCGTACATCTTATACAGAAGCGTCGTTTCGTTGAATCGTCTTGTAAATTCGTTGAAATAGCCGAGTAGGTCCGTTCTCTCCTTCCACATCGGCTGTATGGGGACTACTACCGTCTTATTTTTTAAAAACTCTCCGAACGCGTAGGCAAGCGAGGTTTTACCTGTACCCGACATACCTTGTAGGATTATAAGCTTTGTTACCGCTAAAGCGCCTATAAATCTTCTTATGTCCTCGATATCGTAATACAGCTTCAACTGTCCCGCCGAAAAATTGCGGAATTCTTCGCACAGCTCTTTCAACGATATATTATCGTCGTATTCGGGGCGGACGTAGCTTTCGTATTCTTTATCTATCTGCGTGAGCATGTAGAACCGCGAGCCGCCCTCGTTTATTTCTTCTTCGGCATTCCCGTTCGCTTCAGGTTTATCAATATCAGGGGTACAGCTACGATAGGTATATCCCGCCGCATAAGGCGCCCCCATTGCAAGCGATTTTTTTACGAACGACATATCCCCGCTGAGTTTATCCATTTTTTGGTCGATATCTTTCTTGACGGATTCCAATGCTTCGTCTTTTTGGATTTCGGGGACGGCTTCGTTCTTTTCCTTGAGTGCGGCGGCACGGCGCTGCTCAGCCACAATTACCCGTATTGCAAGCACGAGAATTAAGACAAGCAGTATGCAAGCGTAGATTATTAAGGCTGTACGGCAGGTGAGCACATCAAGTAGCCGGTTGAACAGCACCGCAGGCGTGGCCGCCGATATTAAATTGCCGTATGACATAATTACTCCTTATCTTTTTCGTCAGTTGAGCTTTACAAGCGCCTTCTGAATTTTTGCAAGATCTTCCTCGGGGAAAAGCTTTTCTATAATGCCCGAAAGAGTTCTGTCGCCACCGTCCTGCTTGTAGAGGCGAGTATTTTTTAAGAGCGGAACAAGCTTGCAGACGAACATCTGCGTAAACGCTTCGGCTTCGTCGCCTCCGCACTCCATAATTACGGAAGTGAGCTTTTCCGTCTGTATAGTGTTTTTATTGCCGACATAGAATTTTTCGCTTGCGCTTATCGTTCCGAAAAGTTCGTCTATCTTTTTCCAAATTTTTTCCGATATGAAGACGTCTTCGCGAGCGGCTTTAACCAAATCGTTAAATTCTGCAAATGCAACGCTTTTTGCTTCTACCTCGCTACCCTTTTCAGCCCTGCTGAGTGCAAGATCTACGGTCATGGAAGCGTTGATAAATTCCTTGGGGAAGTTCTGCGTTGACCCTTCTTCGGGTACTACAAAATACGTAATATTATCGGGGAGCTTTATAATAAGCTCGTCGCTTATCTTAATCTCGTGTTCTTCCGTCGGATGGTTTGCATAGTCTACAAAGTCGCTAAAATACGACATAACGTTTTCGGCATTGACGTTTTCAAGAATTGCAACACACATTTTTGCGGGAGACTTACTTGCGCCGTGAACGGCGTTGGTGAAGTCTGATACAACATATCTGTCGCCCGCTTCCTTCCACATAAGGTCGCCCGCTTTTTTCCAACAATCTTTGGCATTTGTAATTGCGGTGCTACCAAAGTATGCGCAAAGCGCCTTTAAAAGGTCGGGCAAAACTTCGGTATTTGCCGATTTTAAAATTACGATTTTACTTGACGCAACCGCAGAGATTATAGCTCGGACGGAAATAATTTCTATATTGACTCCGTATGAGAGCGCAAACTCACGGAAGTTGGAACAAACTTCGGCAAGGGAAATATGCTCGGTGAACGTTACCTCTTCTTCGCTATCGTCTAAGCTTGCGTCAAAAGTGCGCTCAACCGGATCTTCGGTACTGAAGACGGTATTTTCACCGTTTGCTTCACCTTCGCCATTTTTTTCTTCATCCTCTTCGGCTTTGACAGGTACGGCGTATGAAACCTTTGCAATTTCCTTGAAGTCTTTTATACTGCCGACCATATCGGTAAGCATGTCGTTTGTGTGAAGTTTAAGCTGTTTTTTGCGCTGTTTGGCTATCAAAACTATATATACGATAAGAAGTATATTTAAAACTACCGCAATTGAGCCGAGTATTACGTAGAGAATAAAACCTTTTACACTGATTATTGGAGTGAAAGCAAATACGGCGATAAGCCCGTTGTAGTACAAGCCGAGCATGAGCGCAAGGAAAAGTTTTACGCTGAACGAGAGTTTCGCACTCGCTTGTGTGCGTGCTTTTTCCTCTTTGACGCCCGTGAATTGAATATCTGCGCCGTTTGAAGTTTCGGCGATTTCGTTTTGTGGAATTTTATTAAATACGTGCCCGCCGAGAGTCACGGTTTTTGAGAGCTTGTCGCAGGTGTAATTTTCGGAAACAGTAATTTCGTAGTTGCCGCCGTCTATCGTATAGCAATTTTTTTCGTCGCTGAACGATCTGAACGTGTTTTCGTCAAAGGCAATTTCAACGTTTACCGCATCACCTTTTTTGACGAACGCCTTTGCAAAACCGCGCAAGGTCTTATTTGAGAAGAGTCCCTCTGCGTCCTTTTTCTTTACGTAGAGCTGAACGTTTGCAAAGCCGTCGCACTCTCCCGTGTTGGAAACCGTGAAGCTTACGCCGTTTGTTTTGACTTTTAATTTGCTATATTCAAATTTGGTGTACGAAAGTCCGTAGCCGAAGGGATACATAACTTCACCGTCGGGTTTTAAAACCTCTTTGACGAGTTTTCCCGAGGGCGACACAATCCCGCAAAGGATATCGAGAACGGCTGCCGTTCCCTCCTGTCCGCCGTTATACGTTAAAAGCACTGCTTTACACTTATCAGCAAAGGATAAATCGATATTTTCATCGCAAGCAACCACTGCGATAATGCCGACACCTTTTGATGAGAGTGCCTCGATAAGCTCTGTCTGTTCGGGCGGAAGGCTCGCCTGCCCCCTGCCTGCGCAGAGATATAATAAAGTGTAGTCCGACTGTCCGGCAAGTCCGACAGCCGAATCGATAAGGTCTACCCTGCCACTAACGCCCTTGGCATAGCCTGCAACGTAACCTGTTGTGTTAAGCTCTTCGTATTCGTTGATAACGTCGAACGGAAGCATTTCGACGGTGGGGTTGCAACCGAAAAGTTCTTTCTGATAGGAAAAATCGTTGGCATATTCGCCGGCAACGGCAATTCTCGTACGGTGCGTGAGTGGCAGAATACCGTCGTTTTTGATAAGCACGACAGACTCCCTCGCCGCTCTGAGCGCAAGCTCGTCGTGTGAAATCTCATCGAATTTTGCATTGTTTTTTCCGTCAAGCCCTTCCATTTCGTGGACTTTCTCTCCATTCTCTTTCATCTCGAAGAGAATGGAAATAAGCTTGTCGCAAGCCTCGTCTATTATCGTTTCGTCGAAAATCTCCAAGTTGCGGACAAGACGGTCAAACTCGCCGAGCTTCATTTGTCCGCTGCGATAGTGCCTGTACGCCTTTCTGTATTCTTCTGTGCGTACAGACAAAAAGCCCACAAGCTCGGTTAAGAAATCTTCTGAAATAAACACGAGCGAGCACCCCGCCAAAAGAAGGCGGACAGTTTCCAGCGGAGATGAAGCAATACCGAAAAAGAGATTGTTATATTTGAATTTTTTAGTAATGCTTTCTACGTCTGACGGATTTTTAACGAGTATCGAAGTCGGCTTAGCATCTGCCAAAACGGTGTTTGTAATAAACATTTTGTCGTACTCGCGCTCGCTGTTTTCCGTATACGTTTTTTCAAAGTTGACCGCTTGATTACTGAGACTGAGTCCGAGCGTTCTTGAAAGTATAAATTTTGCGGTAACGAAATTGTCGCTTGAGAGGTTTTCTATGGCGCAATCGTCGGTATTGTTAAAATAGCCGAAGCTGTGCACACTTTTCGTTTCATTGCCTATCGCACCGTAAACGTCGCTTATAAGATTAGAGTTCCAAGTTGAGGCAAGCGCCTTATCGGAAGGAAAACACGTAGCGTAAACGTCGGGGCAGTCATCATATGGCTGACCCTTTAACTTGAAAACGGGGAACTCGTAGCCTCCTACGGGTGAACTTTCGTACGCATTTAAGCTTGTGACGAATTTCACCTTCTGTTCCAATGACATTTTTATTATAAGCCGTTCATTAGCTAACATGTTTTACCCCTGTCCGTCCCTTGCGGTGACAGTTTTATAATTATATTCTATAATTATATGATTATTTTTGGCACACCACTTACACTCTAAGTGATAACTATACATATTACATTTTATATAATAACAGTTCTGTTGTCAAGGGAATTGCGTCTATTATAAACGGAAGTGAAATTTTACCATATGCTCATTGAATGTTACCCCATGCATTTTTTCAGCGACCTATATCTGAACAGTAAGTTACAAAAATAAAAGCGGGTGCATACGCACCCGCTTTTATGATTTTGATTTAATTATAATTTAAGCGGATTTTGAATAGTGCGCATACCGCAACATTCAAAATCCGCCTGTGCCGTGATATGAAAAAGTTTTAACCCGCTTCTCGCAGGTGGGTGCGGCGGAGCGGAACCTCGGACTTTCCGAAACCAGACCTTGCCTATTTCCTCAAACAACCGCTCCCTTTTACATATTGTGGATTACGAATTCTCCATACCACGAACACCGCAGACATAGTTAGTATTTATAAGTTTAGCATATTTAAGCTGAAAAGGCAAAGGAAATTTTTTACAATTTTACTTGATTTTTATGCGAGTATGTTTTAAAATTATAAAAAAATCATTCGAGGCTATTTTATGCAAGAAATTACGGGAATTATTCCCTGCACTACCACCCCTTATTCCGAATTCGGAAAGCACGTAAACGAAGTCGTTACGATTAAAGGCGCAATCCATAACATAAGGCTTATGTCAGACTTTGCTTTTATTATCGTGAGGACGGCGAGAGAGCTCATTCAGTGCGTGTATTCCCCCGAATTTTCGGAGTACAGACTCACACCCGAAGTCGTTGAGCAGTCGGCGGCAAAAATTACAGGTAAGGTTGTAAAAAGCGAAACCCGAGACGGCAGCGAGAGATACGAATTGCAGATTCACAATATTGAGCTTATGTCCGTCCCCGCAGATATACCTCCCGTTGTAATTTCGAAAAAAGAAGTAGTTTGCGACCTGTCGGTAAATCTTGACAACCGCCCCGTGACTCTGCGCAACCCCAAGGAGCGTGCGATATTCAAAATTCAGGAAGGTATTCAGAGAGGATTCAGAGAGTATTTGCAGAGCCAGGGTTTCACCGAAGTGCACTCCCCTAAAATCAACTTTGCGGGCGCAGAGGGCGGCACAAACGTTTTCAAGCTCGATTACTTCGGCAAGACGGTGTTCCTTGCTCAGAGCCCTCAGCTTTATAAGCAGGCGCTTGTGCCCGTATACGAGAGAGTGTTCGAGATTGCGCCAGTGTTCCGTGCGGAGCACCACGACACGTCGAGGCACCTCAACGAATATATCTCGATGGACTTCGAGATGGGATATATCGAGAGCTTTACCGACATTATGAATATGGAGACGGGCGCTCTCAAATATATAATGAATCTTTTAAAGACGGAATACGCTCCCGAAGTTGCACTGCTGAAAGCAGATATTCCCGAAATTACCACTATTCCCTGCATCAGATTTAAGGACGCAAAGGAATTGTGCGTGAAGAAGCTGAAAAATATCACGGATATGAAGGACTTCGAGCCCGAAGAAGAGGCTTTCCTCGGCAAGTGGGCAAAGCAGCAGTATAATTCAGACTTCTTATTCGTTACCCACTACCTCTCCAAAAAGCGTCCGTTCTACACGATGGACGACCCCGACGACCCCGAAGTTACACTCTCCTTCGACCTCCTATTCAGAGGTCTCGAGATTACGAGCGGCGGTCAGCGTGTTCACGACTACAACATGCAGGTTGAAAAGATGAAAAAGCTGGGCATGGACCCCGCACAGTTTGAAACCTACCTCATGCTTCATAAGTACGGAGCACCCCCTCACGGTGGACTTGGGCTCGGACTTGAAAGACTTACGATGCACCTTTTGGGATTCAAAAACGTACGCTATGCAACAATGTTCCCGAGAGATATTAACAGAGTTACACCTTAACTTAATCCGCATAAAAAAGTTGGCGCACGGGCTGCAAGCCCGTGCGCCTATTGTTTTATAAATTTACTATTCGCTGTATATAAACCTGTGGCAGTTGTCGCACTCCACAACTCCGCCGGAAGAAATTTTTTCTTTACCGACAAGCGACAATTCCGAACCGCACTTCGAGCACCTGCCGTCCTTGACGGGGCATAGTATGGGGAATATGCGCTCGCTACGCTTTACCTGATAGCGCTGCATATATTCGGGATTTATGTCCTTTGCAAGCTTTTCCAGCTCGCCTTTTATAACATCGCTCTCCTTGCGTTTTTCCGCCCTTAGAGCTTCATACGCTTCCTGAAATTCCTTGCCCTGTTTTTGCATTGCTCTGTTTTTTACGTAGAGGTTCTGGAATTCCTCGTTAGACTCCTTGATAGCCTTGGTGAGCGCCGCAACCTCCTGCTTGATTGCTTTAAGCTTTTCGGTTATCTGCGCAATATTCTTTTTATAGAAAGAGATATCCGCACCGCCATCCAAAAGTTCGTCTAAATTTTCAAACTCCGAAAGAGTTTCGGCAACTTCGGTATATTTTTCCTTGAGTTCCTCAAGCGTAGCCGCAAGAGATATCGCCTTGCCGTCAAGCGCTTCAAGTCTTTCGGTAGCCTTTGTAACAAAGTTTACCGCCTGAGCAAGGTTCTTTCTTTCCGTGGAATTGGAAAGCTCACGCTCGACTTTTAAAAGCTTTTCGTCCTCTTCCTGATATTTTAATAGCTTTTCTACCTGTGACATATATACTCCCTCGGAACTATAGGAGCTCAGCGTCGCAAAAATATGCGGCGGGCACGTTAAGTTCCTCAATTATTTTTTTGTAAATTTTGTTGAAGCCGTAATTTTCCGACGCATAGTGCGTGAGACAAATTACGCTTATTCCGTGCGATAAGAGCGCAGTGATCTGGTGGTGCTTTAAGTCGGACGAAACGAATACGTCAACGCCTTCCTCTACGGAAAAAGCAATACTTTCATCGTCGCAGCCTGCCCCGCAGAAAGAGGATACCCGCCTTATCACTTTATCCTTTGCACCGTAGTAAATTACCCTGTCCGTGCCGAAATTTTTTTTGATAAACTCGACATATTCGTACAATTTGCGGGGTTTTATATCGTATACTCTGCCGTATGCTCCGCCGCTCAGCTTAACTAAAGTTTTGCCTGCGTCACCGCCAAGCCCCTGCATAAGGTGATAGTCTATACCCTCGGGCGCAGCGTCGAAATTGAGGTGCATGGAAATGACGGTTATTCCGCTTTTCAGGCACTCGGCAATCTGCGAAGTTTTATTGTCGCCAACCGACAACGAGTTTATTGCACCGAAAATTGCGGGATGATGCGTGACTATGGCGTTGAAACCCTGCTTTTTAGCTTCTTGCACCGCCTTTGCGGATAAATCGAGGGAAAACAGAATTCCCGTTATATCCTCGCCGCTGTCAACGAGTATGCCGCTGTTATCGTAATGGTCGTACTTTTTACAGAATTCGTCTGAAATTGAAAGCGGACCTATATATTCCAAAAGCTTTAAAAGTTCACTCGATTTCACCGCTCAATATTCCCTCGATAAAATTTATTTCTTCCTGTATCCGACTGCGGCTTGCGCCGCTTAAATTGCGGGTAATATATTCCCGCTTTTTTAAAAGCTCCTCTATGAGATAACCGCCGAGCGCTCCCTTTAAATTTCCCTTGCCGAACCGAAGCTGTGCGGGGGTGTATGTATGATTATTGCCCTGTCTTTTGCCGCATATTACAAAGTAATATTTACCGCCGCTTTCAAACACGTCGTCTTGCGTGATTTCCGCACCGTTTTGCAAAAGATATTCGCGCACTTCCCTTGCGTTTCGCATCGGCTGTAACACGAAGTTTTCGGGGATAAAAGCGCATTTTAAAATGTTTACAATCTCTTCTCCGCCCATGCCCGCAATCAGCACAAGGTCGGTGCTATTTTCTATCTTTTCAAGCCCCGAACACAATACGGGTGTGCATTTTCCGTCTGCGATATAATTTTTAAGCAATACCTGCGCCTTGTTTAAACACTTTTTGCTTATATCGGAAATTACCGCTCGCTCGCAAAGCGAATTTTTAAGCATGTACTGCGTGCAATAGCCGTGGTCGCAACCGACGTCAGCAAAAGTTTTGCAGGGTGAAAGATATGCGCAGAGTTTTTTTATTCTGTCCATTAAGTGTCGAGGAAATCTTTGAGATGCTTGGAACGGGAAGGGTGACGGAGTTTGCGGAGAGCCTTTGCCTCTATCTGACGGATTCTCTCCCTCGTTACGTTGAACTCTTTGCCGACCTCTTCAAGCGTTCTGGGTCTGCCGTCGTCCACGCCGTAGCGAAGCCTTAAAACTTTTTCCTCACGAGGGGTAAGGCTGTTCAACACGCCCAAAAGCGTTTCCTTGAGCATTGTTGTGGAGACGCTGTCTGAGGGTGTTACCGTAGTTTCGTCCTCTATGAAGTCGCCGAGGTGGCTGTCCTCCTCCTCGCCGATGGGAGTTTCCAAAGAGACGGGGTCCTGCGCAATTTTCTGAATTTCACGCACACGCTCCTCGCTTATTCCCATTTCCCTCGCAATTTCAGCTGCGGTAGGGTCTCTGCCGTACTTTTGCAGAAGTATGCGGGAAACCCGTGTGAGTTTATTGATTGTTTCGACCATATGCACGGGTATTCTTATCGTGCGTGCCTGATCGGCAATGGCTCGGGTTATCGCCTGTCTTATCCACCAAGTTGCGTATGTGGAGAATTTGAAACCTTTTTGATAGTCGAATTTTTCAACCGCCTTCATAAGTCCCAAATTGCCTTCTTGTATGAGGTCAAGGAACAGCATACCCCTGCCCACGTAGCGCTTTGCTATGGATACGACAAGTCTTAAGTTTGCTTCCGAAAGCTTCTTTTTTGCTTCCTCGTCGCCCTCCTGCATTTTGCGGGCAAGCTCGATTTCGTCGTTTGCGGAAAGTAACGGCACTCTACCTATGTCTTTGAGATACATTTTTACAGGGTCGTCTAAACCTATGTCGGAGAGCGCTTGCTCGTACAACTCCCTGTCGCGCTCAGCCTCGTCGATAATCTGGATTCCCGCTTCGGCAATGGACTTGTATACGAAATCCATCTGTGCGGGAGTAGTTTCGTACTTCTCCATAATGTCGCACAGACTGTTGGTCGTAATCGAGCCCTTAGCGCCGTAAGTGTCGATGATTTGCTTCAATACTTCGTTTAATTTCTGGTCGGATAAATTCATTATTTGTCTCCGCTGTTTATTTTCCTTTTTGTTTGTGTCAATTTCTGAATGGTTTGTGCCATTTGCTTCCGTTTTTCCGCATCGCTTTCGCCGTCTATTTTGGATTTCAAGCTTGCAATACGGCTGTCAATCGAGTCGGTTTTAAGTTTTTTTACACAGTCGTAAAAATACTTTTCCGCAACCTCGCCTTTAAATCTGTCTCCGTCGGAATAGTCAAGTATGCGGCAGAGTTCTGCGTAGTCTTCGCTATCCTCCTCGAAAAATTCAAAGAGCTCGGCAGGTTGCACTCTCTCTTCCATAAGCCGCTTGGACTGTATATATCTTGATATTATTGAGTGAACGTCGTTATTAAACTCCACTTCGGTTATGGGCAAGTCGTCTGTAAATTTTGCACCGAACAGGTACGCTGAAATTACAAATCTCGAAGCCCTGTCTGCCACCGATGAATTATCTTTGCGCTGCGGCGCAGGCTTTTCTTCGGTGCGTACTTCGGCAGGTGCGTTAGTTAGGTCACGCTTGAGCGATTCGTACGTTATGCCGGAGATATCTCTCAGCGCCTTTAAAAGGTCTTCCTGCTCGGCGGCGCTATCTGCCGTCTTTATAACTTTTAAGGCTTCGGAAACGAATTTGCGCTTTTCCTCGCTCTTTGTTATATCGTATTGAGCTTTCAGGCTGTGAAGCTTGAAGTCTATCAACGGCATAGCCCTGTCAAGACAGCTTTGATAGCCCTCGGCGCCGAGTTGCTTTATTACGTCGTCGGGGTCGAGGTTATCGACGAGCGGAACGACTTTTACGTTCAAGCCCTCATGCTTTAAAATCTCAAGCCCACGTAAGTTTGCATTCTGACCCGCAGAGTCGCCGTCGTAGCTTATGAGAACGGTGTCGGTATATCTTTTTATCAGCCTCGCTTGATCATGCGTGAGCGACGTACCCATGCTGGCAACTACGTTTTTGAAGCCTGACTGGTAGAGGGAAATGGTATCCATATATCCCTCAACCATTATTACTTCTTTTATATTTTGGGTTGTTTTTAACTTTTTTAAAAGATTTATGTTGTATAGCGACTTGCTTTTACTGAAAACAACGGTATCTTTTGTGTTTTTGTACTTGCCGAAATCAACCTTTTTTAAAGCTCTGCCGCCGAAGGCGATGACCTCGCCCATGGCGTTTATTATAGGAAAAATCAGTCTGCCGCCCTGCGAGTCGATAAGTCTACCGTCCACGGAGTTTATTACTCCGCTGTCGAGCAAGTCCTGCTTATCGTAGCCTTTTTTCAAAAGAAACGCTGGCAAGTCGTTGAAGTTTAGAGACGCACCCAACCCGAACGTGCGGACTATATTGGAAGGAATCTGCCTTTTTAATATATATTCAATATGCTCGTCCGCTTTTCCGGAATTTAGATTATCGAGATAGAAATGCGCCGTATCGTTGAGTATTTTAAGCACGGTGTCTCGCTTGCGCTTTTGCTCCACCGTCTTCTGACTGTCGTAATTGGTCTGCGGCAGGGGGAGTTTTACACGCTCTGCAAGCAGCTTAACGGCGTCCATAAAGTCGATATTTTCCATCTCCTTTACAAACTTTATTACGTCGCCCGACTCGCCGCATCCGAAGCAATGATAAAACTGGTCTGGCTCGTTTATTGAAAACGACGGCGTTTTTTCGTGGTGGAAAGGGCAGCATGCCCAATAGTTTGCCCCACGTTTTTCAAGGCTGACGTAGCCCGCCACAACGTCTACGATATTAACTTTTTCTTTTAGAGTTGCAACGAACTCCGAAAATGCGTCTGCCATATCAATTGTTTTCGTCTATAAACGTCCAACCTTTGGGAACGAATATTTTATTGAACGTATATACGGCGTATCTGTCCGTCATGGACGAAAGATAGTCGCATACGGTTTGCTCTTTGGTGTATTTTTCAAGTAAACTGGTATAGGTTTGAGGGAGCTTGTCCGTATTTTGTATAAAATACTCGTACATGGCGGTTAGCATTTTTTCCGCCTTTTCTTCCTCGCCCCTCGCCGAGCCCGAAAAGTAAACTTTATCAAACATGAATACACGCAGGTTTTCGCTTGCCTCTTCAACTTCGTCGTCCATCTTTACAAAATTTTTGTCTGCGCTCGTTTGAAACACCGAAGTAATTGCACGGTTTATGCGCTCCTTGGAGGTTTTTCCGAGCACTTTACGGATTTTTTCGGGAACGTCGTTTTCGGTGAGAATACCCGCACGGAAAGCGTCGTCGAGGTCGTGGTTTATATAGGCTATTCTGTCGGCGATTGAAACGCACTCTCCCTCGAGCGTGGCGGGCTTGCCGCTCTTTCTGTGGTTTAAAATGCCGTCACGGACTTCAAAAGTAAGATTGAGCCCTCTTCCGTCCTTTTCGAGCACGTCCACTACTCGGAGCGACTGCTCGTTGTGACGGAATCCGTTAGGGGAAAGTTTATTCAATATGCGCTCGCCGCTGTGACCGAACGGCGTGTGCCCCAAATCGTGTCCCAGCGCTATGGCTTCGGCAAGGTCCTCATTTAAAGAGAGCGCACGGGCTATGCTTCTTGCTATCTGCGCCACGTCGAGCGTGTGCGTAAGTCGTGTTATGTAGTGGTCGCCCTCGGGTGAAAAAAAGACCTGAGTCTTATTCTTCAACCTTCTGAAGGACTTACAGTAGATTATTCTGTCCCTGTCGCGTTGAAAATCCGTGCGCATGGAGCACGGTTTTTCCTCCCTTTCTCTTCCTTGCGTATCTTTGGATTTGCACGCATACGGCGAGAAAAAGCAGTCTTCTATGGCGTACGTACGCTCTTTTAAACAGGGTTTTTGTTTCATTCCGCTTTAATAATACGAAAAATTTTTCGATTTTACTTTTTTATAATAAAAAATTGTAAATTATTTTGCAAATCCGCCGCCAACCGACAGCACTTCGCCAGTGACGTAGGCATTTTCGGCGAGATAGATGCAGGCTTTCGCAACTTCTTCGGGTCTGCCGAGTCTGCCGAGAGGAATCTGATTTATCAGCTCGTCCATTTCGGCTGAGGAGAGATGAGCGTTCATACCCGTGTCTATAACTCCGGGGGAAACGCAGTTTACACGGACTTTGGAGGGGGCAAGCTCCTTTGCAAGCGCTTTTGTGAATGCGATTACCGCACCCTTTGATGCCGAATACGCCACTTCGCAGCTTGCACCGACTTCACCCCATATAGAGGATATGTTTATTATGCTGCCGCCCCTGCCTATCATCTTATCGACAACTTCCCGACAGCAAAGATATGCGCCCTTGACGTTTACGCCGAAAATTCTGTCCCACTCCTCGGGCGTGGTATCCTGGAATACGTTTATCTGCGATATCCCAGCATTGTTTACGAGCACGTCGATTTTGCCGTAGATAGAAAAGAAATCACGGAACATATCGACAACCTGCTTTTCGTCGGAGACGTCGGCACGAAGTAGCAAAGGGCAATAGCCCATCATATTGAATTCTTCTTGTGCGGCAAGAGCGGCGGCTTCGTCGCTATCATAGTTTAAAACCACCTCGTAGCCCTGCTGCAAAAACGCAAGAGCGATAGCCTTGCCTATTCCCTTTGTTCCGCCCGTAATTAAAGCAGTTTTCATTTTAAAAGCTCCACGATTTTTTCGGCAATTTCATCGGGCGTGAGCCCGTCGGTTTGTACGGCGTAATCGGCTGCCGCCTCAAAGATTTTCGCACGCCTGTCATATAGATTTTTAAGGTTCGCTTGCATATCGCCAAAAAGCAGCGGACGGGATAAGTCACCCTTAAGCCTTTTAGTAAGCTCATTCACTTCTGTCTTTAAATAAATTATTTTTCCGCTCGCACGGAGAGCCGTACAATTTTTCGGATTTATAAGACTGCCGCCGCCCGTTGCTATGACAGTATTGTCGATTGAAGCGAGTTTTTCTATGACTTCACTTTCTAATTTGCGGAAATATCCTTCTCCGTAATCGGCAAAAATTTTTGATATTTTACCGTGGCTTTCCTCGATGACGGCATCTGTATCTACCGCTTTAAAACCGAGTTTTGCGGCAAGCAAAATAGACACTACGCTCTTGCCGCTGCCAGGCATTCCCGCAAGAATTATGTTCATAATTTAAAGCTCTCTGCGGCAAGAATGTAGCTGTTTTTACCGAAGCCTTCAACAACACCCTTGCACACGGCGGAAATTACCGAGGTGTGACGGAACTCCTCCCGTGCATGCACGTTTGACATGTGCACCTCTATTACGGGGATACCAATCGAAGCAATTGCATCCCGGATTGCGTAGCTGTAATGGGTGTATGCGCCAGCATTTAAAATAATACCGTCGCAGGCGGCAGTTTGCAGCTTAGTGCAAATTTCTCCCTCAATATTGCTTTGATAAAATTCGCATTCGTCACCATTGAAGTGGGCGGCTATCTCGGCATTGATTTCATCGAGCGTCTGAGCGCCGTATATATCCTTTTGCCTTTTTCCCGTCATGTTCAGATTGACGCCGTTTATAAAGAGAAATTTCATTTCAGTTCTCCTTTAGATATTCTTCGAAAAGCCGTTTTGCCTGCATGCTATTTGGCTTTAAGCCGAAGTAGATACACTCCGAATAATACGCCTGATAAAAGAGCATTCCTACGCCGTTTACAATTTTTTTACCCAAGCCTTCGGCAATTTCCAAAAATTTGCTTTTGGGGGGTGAATATATGAGGTCTACCGCAACTTCGCATAAGCCGAGCAAGTTCTCACCGACAGGCGACTGCCCCTCCGACTCGTGCATGCCCACGCCCGTAGCGTTGACAATGAGATAATAGGGCTTTACATTTAAACTTTCAATGGCGTTGAGTTCGCCGAATTCGTGCGACAGGGCATATGCCTTGGCGGAATTTTTATCGTATACACTGACTTTTGCGCCCATGTCGAGCAACTTTTTTGAGACGCTTCTACCTGCGCCGCCTGCGCCGAGAAGTAAAACTTCTTTACTCTTTACGTCAACATTTTCATTTTCGAGCATCATCGAATAGCCGACGCCGTCGGTATTGTAACCGCATAAATCTCGGGTGGTAACGGTATTAACCGAGCCGAAAGTTTTTGCGTCACCATCTAATTTTTTTAGATAGGGAATTACCGAAAGTTTATAGGGAATTGTTACATTGACCCCATAATATGCCTCAAGTATTTCACTTATGCATTGCTCAAACCCGTACACGGGCACGGAAATTTTTTCGTAGCTAATACTTTTGCCCATGCTGGTTGCAATAAATTTATGGATTTCGGGGCTAGTTGATTTTGACACGTCCTTGCCGATTACCGCTAACCTTAATTCCTTCATGCCTGCCCCTTTAAAACCAAAGCGCACTCCTCAAGCATTTGCGTGTACTGCTCGGCGGAAAGCTTAATTTCCGCACACTTGCCCTCGCTTTCGGGCACGATTAACGTGATATCTAAACCGCTGTTCTTTTTATCGTATTTTGCAAGGTCGGCGGCGGTTGCAACGTCCTCGTAAGCGGGTATTCTTTTTATGACTGCTTTGATGAGATTTCTCAAACTGTTTGCATAGTTTTGCGGGCACGTGTTGAGTTTTTCGGCTATATAGAGCTCGTAATACATGCCGATTAGCACAAATTCACCGTGCGACTTTTTGCGGTAATAGAGCTCTAACGCATGCCCAGTGGTGTGCCCCAAATTTAGAGTTTTTCTGAGCCCTTTATTATCGTGCTCGTCCTCGGCAACGATTTCGGCTTTGTGCTTTATGCACTGATAGATTATTTCCTGTAAAAATTCAGTTGATTTGAGATTGTTTATATTGCTCTTAAGCAGTGTAAGAATCCGGGCATTGAGCGCTCCGTATTTTATAATTTCGCCCAGTCCGCAACGAATTTCTCTTTCGGGCAACGTAGATAAAAAGCAGGGGTCGGCGATTACTTCCTCGGGTTGATAAAATGTACCTATTACGTTTTTTACGCCGCCGAAATCGACTGCGGTCTTTCCACCCACAGAGCTGTCTACCTGTGCAAGAAGGGTTGTGGGAATTTGCACGAGGCGCACTCCACGCATATAAAGCGAGGCGGCAAGCCCTGCTATATCCCCCACCACACCGCCTCCGAATGCCACAACCGTACAGTCCCTGTTCATACCGCTATCGAGCATTGCCTTTAATATTTCCGTAAGGTTGCGGACTGTTTTACTCGTTTCGCCCGCAGGGATAATGTGCACGGGCACATTGTCGCCGAAAGCACGCCAGATATCGTGGCGGTACCAGGCAAAGACGTTTGAGTCGGTGACAATAAAGAGTTGTCTCACTTTCAACTCGGCTGCGTACTTTTCAAATGCGCCCTCGCCGCAATGAATCACACTTTTCTGCAAGGGGGTATTTATTGTTATATCTTTCATTTTACTTTAATTTTTTATAGCGTTCCTTTACTTCACGCATGTTGTCGCCGCCAAGTCTATCCGATACGACTTCGGCAAGAGCTGTGGCAACAACGCTTTCAAGCACTATTTCCGCCGCACATATCGCGCAAACGTCGCTACGCTCACTTTCAGCAGTCTGCGGCTCTTTTGTAATATAGTCCACCGTTCTTAATCCCCGCATCAGTGTGGGAATGGGTTTCATTGCCGCACGGAGAACTATTTCTTCGCCGTTGGACATACCGCCCTCTATGCCGCCTGCGTTATTTGTTTCGCGGTAAAATCCGTTGTCGTAATAAATTTTATCGTGAACGGCACTGCCTCGAAGATTCGCACCTTCAAAACCTAAACCTACTTCAACTCCCTTTATTGCCTGAACGCTCATCATCGCACCGCAGAGTATTGCGTCCAGCTTTGCCCCGTATTGCATACAACTGCCGAAGCCACATTTTAACCCTTTTATACGGATTTCTATTATTCCGCCCGCCGTGTCGCCGTCCTCTTTGAGTTTGTCGATGAGTTCCATAGACTGCCGCTGTTTAAGCCCGTCGAGCATGAAAAGCGGTTGACTTTTTGCGTTTTTGAGCTCCTCAAAGGTATGATATTTATCGTCGCAGATTCCACACACACTTTTAACGTATCCCGAAATTTGCACGCCGAGTTCGGCAAGATACTGCCTTAAAATACTGCCTGCCGCAACTCTGACTGCCGTTTCTCTTGCGCTTGCACGCTCAGCCACGTTGCGGGCATCTGTTTGGTCATACTTTATAACGCCTGTTAAATCAGCGTGACCGGGGCGCACCTTTGTTATGGTTTTCTGCGTTGTATCACAGCCCTCGGGAGCTAAAATATTTCGCCAATTATCGTAATCTCTGTTTTTTATTTCAAAGGCGAGCGGACTGCCGAGTGTTAAAAGATTGCGGACGCCGCTTAAAATCTCTATTCTGTCACATTCGATTTTTTGCCGCTCCCCCCTGCCGTATCCGCTCTGACGCAGGGCGAGATAGCCGTTTATTTCGGCTATATCAATTTTTAAATTGGAAGGCAGTCCTTCGATTATTCCCGTTAGAGTTTTGCCGTGCGATTCTCCCGCCGTAATGAGCCTCATTATTTCTCCTTTGAAATCTTATATCCGTTTGCGTTAACCGTTACCGTTATTGTGCCGTGTACATCAGTGCGGTAAATATTTCCGTTTGTATATAGTTGAACGTTTGCAATTTCTGCATTTGATGGACACGCTTGCGCATTCTTTCCCACTGAAATTATTGCCGCTTGGGGCTCAATAAAATCATATAATAACGGCTCAACGTACCCGCTTGCGCAATGGTTTGACACTTCAAGTGCGATGCAGGGCGAAAGATTAAAGATTTTGCCGTCAACAACTATTTTACTTCCTTCAGAGTTAAGTTCTTGGGTAATCCTCTGCTGTACTTCTACGCCGACATCACTTAAAAACATAAAACCGCTGCCGGCATATTCAAGCCATAAAACTGCCGAAGCATTGTTGATATTCTTCTTTGTCGGCTCGGTATTCATCGCATCATATTCGGAGTCGGGACTTGTTGTAGCCGAGGGAGACATGATGCCGAAAAAGTAGCCGTATTCATCGTTATAAATGCCCTTACTGTATTCGGAAACTTCAACGTGCGCACCGCTTTTTAATAGTTGCTTGTAAAATGCAGCATATTCATCGGTAATATACAAGTTAGTGACATAAGGAATAAAAGCTGTGCCTACGTTCTTGTACCGCACAATTTCTTTAAGTGCACCGCAGTGTTCGCTTTTTACCGAAGTACATACAAGGTAATCAATGGTTTCTATTTTGCTCTTATTTAATACGCTTAGCAATTGGTAAATGTTGCCGTACGTGCCTGTGCCGCCGTCGATAAGCATCGTTTTACCGTCGGGAAGTTCAATAAAAGTACAATTGCCATACCCAACGTCAATATAGCGAATGCGCATTTGTCCGATAGGGTTGCTATCTTTTTTAAAGTGAAAGTATGCGGTAAGATAAATTACGGGAACAAAAAAATTTGTTATAATCAGCGCAACTATAAACGCGGTAACCGTTGAAAGAAAAACGATAAATTTAATCTTTCTCTTCTTTATTTTACTCATTCGTGCCATAGTTTTACCGCTTTATCAAATGTGTATATACTTATACAAAATACATTATACATTAAATAGCTTTAATTGTAAACAGAAAATTTGTTTCAAATATCATTTTGAGTAAATAAAAATGCAACGAGGCACAAACGCCTCGTTACATTTGGTCTATGTAGCACGAAAAGGCTGCACTCGGACAAATTTGTTAAAGTGCTTTTGTTATACGGTACGCGTTTATTGACCTAAATTAGTGGAGTATGATATAATTTATAATGTTGAATATTTTAGTGCTATTATAGATAAATCTTGAGGAGGCATTCTCATGCAGATAAAGATCTATTCCCCAAAGGACTGCTCCACCTCGGTATGGACCGGGGGCGCCACCACCGAATTATGGCTCTGGCCCGAAGACGGCAACTATGCATCACGCGATTTCCAAGCCAGGATCAGCTCGGCTACAGTACGGCTTGAAGAGAGCGATTTCACCTCCTTGCCAGGCGTAGTCCGGTACATTACACCGCTGAGCGGAGGATTCACCCTGAGCCATCCCGACGGGCGGACGGTCACCATGGCACCGCTGGACGAGCCCTACCGCTTCGACGGTGGTACCGCTACCCACTGCTCGGGCAAGGCCACCGATTTCAACCTGATGCTCAAAGGAGTCGGGGGCAGCATGATGGTGATGGGCGGAGGACTGACCGTCAATGCCGGAATCTGCTGCGTCTATCCCGTAGACGGTGGGGACGTGACGGTTGATGGCAAAGCCCTGAGTGTGGAGCCGGGCGGTCTGGCTGTGATACACATGGAAAAGGACGAGCGAGCCACCATTGAGGCGACCAAAGCGATAGTGTGCAGAATTTTTATATAACAAAAAAAGTCGGCATAAAAGTGTCGACTTTTTTCGCTGGAGCTACTGGCCGGACTTTGCGCCTCATTATCTGAATTTTTTTACAATATAGTGCGCAAGGCGTCGGCGGCTCTGCCGCCTCGCGCGAACCTCGGTTCTCGCCGCCACAGTACAAAAATAGCATTGCTGCGATTGGCAATGCTATTTTTGGAGCTACTGGCCGGACTCGAACCGGCGACCTGCTGATTACGAATCAGCTGCTCTACCAACTGAGCCACAGTAGCAATTATTGACTTATATCATTATAACAAATTATTTGATTTTGGCAAGCAATTTTAAAGTTTAACTGAAAATTTTTTATTATTGCTCCTCCTCGTCGGAATAGCGGTGAATTCTGCCGTGTTTATCCTTGTAGGAAATTACCGTAGATAGATTAACATTTTCTGCACTTTTAAAAATATTCTGCTCTATTTCCGGGTCTTCTTTTGCAAGGCGGGCAATCAATTCTTTTACCTTTTTACGCTTGGAACCCGTATTTGAAGTTTTGCAGGCTTCAGCCGTACACGTGTCGGTGAACTTGCAAGCGCACTGTATGAATTGCAGATTATAAAAATCCCTCCACGCCTTGATATCAGCTTCGCGGATTAAGTACATGGGGCGGATTAATTTCATACCCTCGAAGTTTGCGCTGTTCACCCGTGGCATCATTGTCTGCATCTGCGCCCCGTAGAGCATACCCATAAGTATGGTTTCGATTACGTCGTCGTAGTGATGACCGAGAGCAATTTTATTGCAGCCGAGCTCTTTTGCCTTGCTGTATAGGTGTCCTCGGCGCATGCGAGCGCAGACGTAGCACGGGGACTTTTCTATATTGAAAACATTCTCAAAAATGTCCGTTTCAAATACGGTAATGGGGATATTCAGAAGCTTTGCGTTGCGCTCGATAATTTCACGGTTCTCCCTGCTGTAGCCCGGGTCCATGACGAGAAACACAAGCTCGAACGGGAATTTGTTGTGGCGTTTAAGCTCCTGAAAGAGCTTTGCCATGAGCATGGAGTCCTTGCCGCCAGAAATGCAGACTGCTATTTTATCTCCCGCTTCAACAAGCCCATACTCCACTATAGCTTTGGCAAATTTAGAAAATAGCTTTTTAGAGAATTTTTTGCGCAGACCCTCCTCAATTTTTAAAGCGGTGTCGGCGGCGAGGTCGGAGATATGGAGCTTGAGCCACTCCACGTAGCCGCCCTTTAAGTCGTAAGCGTCATAACCTTCTGACGTGAGCTGTTCAGCGATTTCACCGCTGATAAGTCCGCTGCGGCAGCATACGATAATCTGCTTGTCACGGGGGAACTCAGCAAGGGGTATTTTCTCTGCTGGAATATTGATAGACCCCGGAATATGCCCGTACGAATACGAATTCTCATCGCGGATATCGACGATTAAAAAATCGTCCGAATTCAGTTTTGAAAGCTTATCGCAAGTAATCTCACGCACGGCGCACCTCCGCTTTTTATTATAAATAAAAGGCGTATTTAAGTCAACCGTTGTTAAGCCATAAAGACAAATGCTTGTGCATATATTTATATGTGTGAAGGCTCGTTGCAGAAAAATTTCTCCATTTATTGTTTCAGTTGCGGTCGTATTGATAGTTACGGTTGCGATTATTATAGGCGTGGTCGCACAAAGCAGTTCAAAAATTATTTTTCAAACGGAATATCATTTCGTATGTTTTGCGGTGAGGGACAACTCCCTTTCTGCGGACGCCATTTCCGATACCGTGGTAAGTTACGGCGGTGCGGGCTACGTTTTGGAATACAAGGGTAGTTATTACGTGACCGTGGCCTGCTATTATACTAAAACCGAGGCAAACAGAGTAAAGCAAAACCTTTTAAAAAGAGGGCTTAACTGCTCGGTGCTTTCGGTGAAAACGGATAATTATAATATTCAATCACTCGGAGCACGAGGCAAGGAAAAACTTTTTACGGGTAATTTGAATACTCTTTATTCACTTTCGCAAATGTGCTATGAATGCGCAAACGGACTTGATACGGGCGAGTACAACCAAAGCTTGGCAAAGGGCGTTTTAAAGGACGTAACGAGCGGACTACACGGCTTGAAACAGGCAAACAGCGAAAACTGTTTTTCGGGTGAAATCAGACGACTGCTTGCGGAATGCGAATCTGTCGGTGACGGATATATATATTCGAAAGACATGCGGAAGTTACAGATAGCGATTGCGGATACAATTATAAATATAGAGCTGTATTGAGTTGTAAAATCTGGCATTATGCGCATACTGGGAATATGAACAAACATATCCCTGCGCTTGCCGCAATGATGCTGACGTTTGCGCTGTTCGCCGCACTTTTGGGCAACTTTTACCAGAGTCCGCAATCATCCTTTGCCGAAGAAACCGAAAAGGTTATATATCTGACTTTTGACGACGGTCCGAGCGATAAGGTTACGCCGAAAATTTTAGACGTTTTGAAAAACGAAAACGTGCCCGCCACATTTTTTATTGTGGGCAGGCAGGCGGAAAAGCGTAAAAATATTTTAAAGAGGGCGTTCGACGAGGGGCATACTCTGGCGATTCACTCCTATTCGCACGACTATAAAGAAATTTATAAGTCTACGTATGCGCTACTTGGTGACATAGAAAAGTGCAACGATATTATTTGCAGCGTTACGGGGGAATACTCGCATGTGTATCGCTTTCCTGGCGGCAGTTTTACCGTTGCGCCCGAAAAGATTAAGGCGGTGACGGCAAACGGCTACAAATTTGTGGACTGGAACGCTTCTTTCCGTGACAGCGAGCTAAAAGACCAAACGGCGGGCAAGCTGTACACCGCCGCTATATCCACCGTTTCAAATCCCCGAAGGATAGTTATGCTGGCGCACGACACCATGGATAAAACGGAGACAGTTGAAGCGTTGAAAGAGGTTATAAGACACTTTAAAGCGCAAGGATATAAATTTAAAAAATTTTGATACAAAAAAGATAAGCGGCGGCGCAATAATTTGCGCCGCCGCTACTATATTCAATTAGTCCACTCCGTAGGCTTTACGGTATTCTTTCATTTTGTCGAGATACTCTTTGCCTTCGATAACTCCCGTTTCGATTGAGTCGATAATATCCGCCATTGTAACTATCGAATAGACCTTTACGCCGAACTCTTTATATACTTCCTGCACGGCGGAGAGGTTGGACTCTAACCCCTTTTCCATTCTGTCAACCGAGATTACCATTCCCGCAATTTTTACATTTGCCGCCTGCTCGAGCTTGGGAAGCATTTCACGGAGCGCCTTGCCCGAAGTCATTACATCCTCTATTAAAATTACCCTTTCGCCGTCAACGAGCTGTTTGCCGACAAACAAGCCGCCCTCGCCGTGGTCCTTTGCTTCCTTTCTGTCGAAGGTGTAATTTAAATCCATGCCGTGATTTTGAAAGAGAGAAACTGCCGTTGTCACCGCAAGAGGAATACCCTTGTAGGCGGGACCTACGAGCGTATCCGCCTCTATACCGTTATCAACTATGCACTGAGCGTAGTATTCGCCGAGCTTAGCAAGCTGTGCGCCAGATTTATAGTTGCCAGTATTGATAAAATAGGGCGCTTTTCTGCCGCTCTTCAAGGTGAACTCACCGAACTTCAAAACGCCGTTTTCAACCATAAACTTAATAAATTGCTGTTTGTAAGTCATTTGTATACTCCTTAATTTAAGGTTAGCGTATTAACTATCTCATTAATATCATTGATTCCGTGTCTATCGAGCCATTTATTCATGCCTGCGATAATTTTTGGCATGGCGTTGCCGTCGGAAAAGTTTGCAGTGCCTACCTGCACGGCACGGGCACCAGCCATCATAAACTCTATTGCGTCCTCGCCGCTTGTAATTCCGCCCATACCAATAACGGGGATTTTTACGGCGTGGGAAGCCTCGTACACCATTCTGACTGCAATCGGCTTAATGCCGGCGCCCGAAACGCCGCCCGTATTGTTGGCGATTATGGGCTTGCGGCGTTCGATATCTATAACCATGCCCGTGAGCGTGTTTATAAGGGATATGCAGTCTGCGCCGCCGTCCTCCGCCGCCTTTGCGTTGGTTGCAATGCTTTCAACGTTGGGCGAAAGCTTTACTATTAAAGGCGTTTTACTTAAATTTGCCTTTGAAAGCTTTGTAACCTCGTTTATATTTTCAGGTCTTATGCCGAGAGCCATGCCACCCGCACGCACGTTGGGGCAGGAAATATTGAGCTCAACCATATCAACTAAACCGTCAAGACGTGCGCAAATCTGACCATAGTCCTCAAGCGTTTTTCCAGCAACGTTGGCGATGATTACTACGCCCTTTTTCCTTAAAAACGGTAAATCCTCTTTAATGAAGTGCTCCACGCCGGGGTTCTGCAATCCGACTGCGTTTAAAATTACGCTCGAGCCCTCTGCAATTCTCGGCACGGGATTACCCTGTCGGGGCTCTAAAGTCATGCCTTTAGTTGAAATTCCGCCCAAAACGGATATATCGTATAATAAATTAAATTCTCTGCCGAAACCGAAAGTGCCACTTGCGGCTATTACGGGATTTTTAAATTTTACTCCGCAGATTTCAACTTGTAAATTAGCCATTATTTTCTACCGTATCGTCCCCACTTTCTACTTTTTGAGCGGCTTCCGCATTGCGCCTTGCTATTTCCTGCTGCATAGTGTATTCCAACTTAATGGTATAAAGCCTTTGTATAACTTCGTTAACATTGTAAACATATCTGAATTTATAACTTTGACCTTTAACGGTAATTAAAAGTTTACCGAACCCGAATATTGCTCCGTCCAAGTTGAAACCCTTTTGCTGATATGAATCAAGTTCCGCAGGCGTACATTCCACTTTGTTTCTGAAATTCAGTTTACCGTCCTTATAAGTTATTACAAACTGTGGCATTTTAATAAAGTACACAAGCCAACCAATGCTGGCGCCGCCAACCCCTACGCCCAAAACAATAAGGAAGACACCCATTATCAATAAGTCGGGCGAGGTCGCAATTAATAATGCTCCAATCCCTACAAAAAATAACAAACATACGGGAATTATTATCGAATAGAAAACTATGTATAAAACCCTTGCCGTTTTTCCGAATTTTTCTTCCATTATAACTGCACCTCGTTTATGTCGAATACCGGACCGTCGCGGCAGACTCTGACGTTTTCACCCTCAGCAGTCTTGCATACGCATACAAGGCATGCGCCCATACCGCAGCCCATTCTCTCTTCCAAGGATACGAAGCAGGGCGTTTTTATGCCCGCTTCCGCAAGTTTTTGCTTTAAAATTTTAAGCATTATGGGCGGACCGCAGGAAATGATTACGTCCGCCTGCACGTTAGCCGCATCCGCAAGGTATGCCGAAACGGCGTTGCCCTTGTCGCCGAAGCTGCCGTCGTCGGTGACTATCGTCAGTTTTTTGCTCTTATTCAGTTCGTTGTAGTGGCATACGGCGTCAATATTTCTGAAACCGATATAGGAATAGAAATTCTTCTTATTGCAATGCTCACGGATTGTGGCAATCAGCGGGAACACTCCCACTCCTCCGCCGATAACTACTATATTTTTGTAGTCGTCCAAGTCAAACCAGTTGCCGAGTGGCAGTAAAACCTGCAACTTTCTGCCTGCCTCTACTGTGGTTAAGTACTGCGTGCCCTTACCCTTGACTTGGTAGCACACGGAGATATCGTCGCCGTCCACCATGCACACACCCAAGGGGCGGCGCAGAAGGTTTGCGCCGTTGCCGGTGGATAAATTGACAAACTGTCCGCCGTGAATCGCACCCACTTCATCGGGAAGAGTGAGCGTAATCATGTAAATATTTTCGGCAATCTTTTTATTGCTCTTGACCGTTGCTAATAAATCTTTCATTTTCTGCCCATCTTGCCTATGGCACTCAATAAATCATTTTGCATATCTATGCAGGCGGCACGAGCCGCTTCATAGTAATTTTTGCCGCTGTACTCGGGTTTTTTGTAAGCGCAGAGTATTCCGCGCGAGGAGTTGACAACGCCGCCCAAGCCCCTTTTATCAAAGCAGACTTTGAGCATTTCGGCAGAGCCGCCCTGTGCGCCGTATCCGGGGATTAGAAAGAAAGTGTTGGGCATCTGTGCTCTCAAGCGAGCCGCTTCCTCGGGGTGGGTTGCGCCCACAACGGCGCCCACCTCCGAATAGCCGTACTTGCCTATCGTGTCCTTGCCCCATTCCTCAACGAGTTCACCCATCTGCTCGTATATGTATTTGCCATTTTCGAGCTTTAAATTCTGCAATTCTCCGCTCGATGGATTGGAGGTTTTAACAAGCACGAAGATGGATTTATTGTTATTTTTGATATCTTCAACGAAAGGTTTTATGCCGTCAGAGCCGAGATAGCCGTTTACTGTGAGCATATCGGCGGGGAAAGCCTTAATTTTTTTGTCGCCTATCTGCGTTTTGCCGAGGTACGCCTTGGAGTAGCAGCTTGCGGTTGAGCCGATATCGTTGCGCTTGCAGTCGGCAATAACAATAAGTCCCTTTTTGTGAGCATAATTCACCGTTTGGTTAAAGGCTTTCAAGCCGTAATAGCCGTACATTTCGTAGTAGGCAATCTGTACTTTTACCGAGGGAACAATGTCGCAAACGTTATCGATAATATTCTTATTGAATTCGAATATGCGCTTTGCCGCCTCCGAAAAGGTTGTAACCCCACCCCGCATTTCTTCGGGCAGGTAGGAAAAGTCTGTATCGAGTCCAACGCAGGTTGGATTTTGCATTTTTATAATTTTTTTAATTAACGAGTCAATCATAATCCCCTCTAATTTTTAAACTTTATCTCACCGTCTACGAGTGTATAATCTACAACTCCGTAGACCTTGTAGCCGTTGAATGGTGTGTTTTTGCCCTTTGAAACGAATTTGTTGCCATCGATTGTATAACTCTTTGCAAAGTCAACGATTGCTATATCTGCGGGTGCGCCCTCCTTGAGTTCGCCGCCATCTAAATTCAGAATTTCGGCGGGGGCTTTGCTCATTCTGTTGATAAGTTCGTAAAGTTTGAGCTTTCGGGTTTTAACAAGGTAGGTGTAGCTTATGGCAAGGCTGGTTTCTATACCGCTTATGCCGAATGCGGCAATGTTGTACTCCACCTGCTTGTCTTTTACGGAGTGCGGTGCATGATCGGTGACTATGCAGTCCAGCGTGCCGTCTTTTAAGCCTCGGATAATTTCGTCCACGTCGCGCTGTTCGCGCACGGGCGGATTTACCTTGGTAAAAGTGTCGTAGCTTGTAATTATATCGTCGGTGAGCGAGAAATAGTGCGGGCAGGTCTCCGCCGTCACTTTTACGCCCCGAGCTTTGGCGCTTCTTATAATCTCCACGCCGCTGTAGGTTGAAACGTGGCAGATATGCACCGGAATATTCAAGCTTTCCGAAAGGGCGATTTCACGGGCAATCATTATATCCTCGGCGGCTCGGGGACTGCCTTTGAGCCCCGTAACCGTGGAATTATAGCCCTCGTTTACCACTCCGCCGTCCACAAGGTTTGCGTCCTCGCAGTGGCAGAGGCACTTCAAGCCGAAGTCGTTTGCATACTCCATTGCAAGGCGCATTATGTAGGAATTCATAACCGACTTGCCGTCGTCGCTAAGCGCTACTACTCCCGCCGACTTCATTTTGCCGATATCGGAGAGCGTTTCGCCCTGCTCGCCCTTGGTGATTGCTCCTATAGGGTGAATTTTGCAGAGGTTGACTTCCTTTGCTCTGGAGTTGATATAGCTTGCTACCACCGCATTGTCGCATACGGGGTTGGTGTTGGGCATACAGCAGACCTGTGTGACGCCGCCCTTTACCGCAGCCTTTGAGCCGCTTAAAATATCCTCTTTGCCCTCGAAGCCGGGCTCTCTGAGGTGCACGTGCATATCGATAAGTCCGGGGATAACGTGCTTGCCCGAGGCGTCGATAACTTCATATTGTTTATTGTAGATTTTATCGGCAATTTTTACGATTTTACCGTCTTCTACAAGTAAATCGGCTTTCTTTTCGCCGTCTTTCAAAACGAGCGTGCCGTTCTTTATAAGCAGTTTCATAAGTTCTTCTCCCTGTACTCGGCGAGCAGCTTTAAGATGCTCATTCTTACGGCAAGTCCGTTTGTGACCTGTTCGAGTATTAAGCTCGACTCGCCGTCGATTAATGCGGGTGTGAGTTCCACTCCTCTGTTTACGGGACCGGGGTGAAGCACAATCGCATCGGGCTTGGCGTACTTCATTACGTCGCCGTTAACGCCGTAGTAGCGGGCGTATTCGCCGAGGGAGGGGAAAAGTCCGCCGTTCATGCGCTCCAACTGTATACGGAGTCCCATTACGGCATCAGCGCCTTCCACAGCTTCCTCACGGGATTTGGCGATATGCGCACCGAGGCGTTCCAGCTCTTTTGGAATCATTGTGGCGGGAGCGTACATATATACTTCCGCACCCAGTTTATTAAGACCGAACAGGTTGCTCATAGCAACTCTGCTGTGCTTGATATCGCCGAGAATGGCAACTTTCAGCCCCTTAATCTTGCCGTAATGCTCCTTTATGGTGAACATATCGAGGAGCGCCTGCGTGGGGTGTTCGTGCATGCCGTCGCCGCCGTTTATGACCGAGGCTTTTACGTGCTCGGCAAGCAGTTTGGGTGCGCCCGCCATGGGGTGACGGATTGCTATGAAGTCAATCTTCAGAGCGTCAAGCGTTTCGCCCGTGTCAATGAGCGTCTCACCCTTCTGTACGGAGCTTGTGGCAACGGAGACGTTCACTTCGGTTGCGCCGAGGTATTTTGCCGCCAGCTCGAAAGATGTGCGGGTGCGGGTGCTGTTTTCGTAGAACAGAGTTATAAGAGATCTGCCCTTTAAGTCGTCCGCACTCTTTTTATCTCCTTTTAAAAACTGTTTGGTTGCAACTGCGCCGTCGAGAATTTCGCATATCTCTTGGGCGGAAAGATATTGCAAACCGAGTAAATCTTTTGATTTCAGCATCTTTTTCCTTTTGGCAGACACAAAAAAAGTGGCAAAAGCCGTTTTGCCCGCCTATATAGTTAAGTCTGTAAAATTATAACACAATATATAGAAGTTGTAAAGTGCAGCGCAAAATTTTTTAAAGAATTTTTTGCAGCGTGAACGCCACCTTGTCGCACGAGGTCAGAACGTACTCGATACCGTCCTTTACCGTGCGGTAGGGAAAATAAGTTTCCCCGTGAACGTGCCCGAACACGACCTTGTCCGCCGACTGCTCTTTGAAAAGTTCGGTAAACAGAGTATTGGGCAACTTCTGCGAGAACGGCGGATAGTGAATCATTACGATCAACCTGTCGTTATCCTCTCTTATCTTTTGCACTTCTTTAAAGCACAGTTTAAAGCGCTCCGCCTCCCTCAAATAGAGCTTTTCGTCCTCGGCGGTATAGTCGGAACTGCCCGGACAAGTCCAGCCTCGGGAGCCGCATATTATTATATCGCCGAATTTTACGCAGTCGTTCTGAAGAAAGAAAAATGTGTCGTCGGGTGCGGCACGGCGGAGCTTTGTTATGCCGTTCCACCAAAAATCATGGTTGCCCCTAATAAATACTTTTTTGCCGGGGAGACCCTTTAAGGACTGCAAGTCAAACAGCCCTTCGTCCAAAGTCGTACCCCAGCTTATGTCGCCGCAGATTAAAACGATATCTTCCTCAGATACCCTTTTAAACCAGTCGGATTTAATTTTTTCAAAGTGATTTTCCCACCCCGCACCGAACACGTCCATAGGCTTATCGCTCTTGCCGGAAAGGTGTAAATCGCTTATCGAAAATACGTTCATGGTTACATTTTACCACTTTTCAATCAAAAATTAAAGCAATTTAAAGTGGGTAATAAAAATAGACATTATATTGAATATTGTTGTATAAATAGCCAATTATGTGTGACATAGTACTATATTAAAGCCTATTTTTGGCAATAACCAACAAAAAATACGACAGGCGCACTTGCGCCCGTCGCTTGGAGTAAGGAAATAAAAAAGAAAAAATCAGTTTAGTAAGCGATGAAGTTGTAAGTTTTTACCCGTCCCTTATTGGCAAGAACAGTTACGCTGTTGAGGATAGAGCGGCAGTTCGAAGAAACCTGCGCAGACCTCCTGCGAGTAGTCCTGTGCGGGCGGAATTGCGCAATAGCCGTAGCTGGGCACAAGTAACTGTACGTCGATTACGACCTTTAAAATCGTGGTTATGCAGCACTTTGTGTTGAACGTTCCGTCTTCATTAAATGTTGCCTGAGCGGACACCGCAGACGCTTCGCACGTTACGCGGTAAGGCATAATCGAGGGATTAGGCACGAACAGCAGAACGTCCTGAGAGATATTTATATTGGATTGAGCCGAGCCCTCCACTCCGTTCGCGTCGGTGTAAAGCACCTCTACGGGAATTGATATGGTTGCCTGTACTCTTGCACAGTTGGGCTTATCGCACAGTCTATCGATGCTGATATTTGTAATTTCTGCCGTGGATGCGATTGACCTTGCGCTTATGAAAGTGAGCGGGTATGTAGGATTTGCGGGCACTGCGTCTGTGAGGATCAGATTTAAATTCTCTAACTGAATCTGCTTGATGCAGGCGTCGAATATCTTCTGTGCCTGAATGCAAACTTTTTCACACATACCGTTCAACGGATTGCCTGATATCGTGCCCGGGCACTTATCCGAATGAAAATTATTGGAAAAAAATGACATTTTTGACCTCCGTTATATATTGTGCGCAAAATATGCGCTGGTATATTTTATTATATGCTTTGCAACTTTTACGAGTGAAAGTTAAGGTGCGGGAATAAAAATTTTGCAGGAAGGATACAGCGGGCGGTTGCCGTTGAAATTTTTAAGTATATCCTCTTGCACTCCCGACTTGACCGCAATGGTCGAATAAGTTTCAAAAGGTTGAACTATGTACTCCGTACAGTTTTCGACGGCTATTACCGCCCCTTCGAAACAGCAGTTTGCGGGAACAAACAGCACTTTTTCTATTTGTTTGGACGTCTGTCCCTTTTTTACTCTGTAAAATCTACTCCTGTCAAGCTGCAACATTTGCATGGTTTACTCCGAAATTTTTCTATCATAATATGCCAACAGGCGCAAAATTGTTCTAAAACGGCATGAAAAAACTATATAATGTTGTGATGAAAAGCAATATTTACAGGTCTGCTGCACAGGTCACTATATTTTCGACTGTGGAAAAAGGACTCAGTTTTCTTTACAGAATTGTTTTATCCCGCACGATAGGTGCGGAAGGTCTGGGAATTTATCAGATTTGCCTTACGGTGTTTGCCGTATTTTTGACGGCGGCTTCAAGCGGTGTTCCGGTTACCGTATCGAGACTTATGGCAAAGAGCACGGCAAGTAACGATATGAAAGGCAAGCATTCGGCGGTTACAGCCGGAATCATATGTACGCTCGTAATAACCGTGCCTGTTGCAATTATTCTGTTTTTCGGCAGAAACGCCTTCGGGTTTTTGTTTTCGGATAAGCGGTGTATCGATATTTTTATTATTTTGTTACCCGGACTAGTGCTAACGGCTATATATTCTGTAATCCGCGGCTCTTTTTGGGGAAACAAACAGTTTTTGCCCTACTCCGTTATTGAGCTTTTGGAAGACGCCGTAATGGTGATTTGCGGAGTTATCTTATGTTTAGGCGCTCCCGACCCCGTTACAGGCGCAAAATTCGCCGTTATCGCCGTGCTCATTTCGTATGTTTTTTCCTTTGCGGTTTCGATTGGCTGGTATCTGACTTCGGGCGGGAAGTTTGCAAATCCCAAACAGCAGTTAAAACCGCTGATTGCTTCGTCGGCACCCGTTACGGCTATGCGCACTTCCGCATCCCTTTTGAACTCGGCAGTCGCATTTCTTCTGCCAGCTCTACTTATTGCCGGCGGCGCAAGCAATTCCGAGGCGATGAGCCTTTTCGGAATAGTCGCAGGTATGGCTATTCCCATATTGATGATGCCGTCGTCCGCTATCGGGTCGATTGCGGTAGTGGTTGCGCCCGAGCTTTCGGAAAATTATTACCGTGGAAACAGTGTTGCCGTGCGTAAAGACATTGAAAAAGCCGTAGGTGCCGCCATATTTATTGCAGTTATGATAGTGCCGTTTTTATTTGTTTTGGGCGGTGCGATAAGTGAATTTTTATACTCAAGCAAAATGTGCGGCGAGATTGTGATTTACAGCTCGTTCATAGTTTTGCCCATGTGCATTTCGATGATGACCAACACCGTGTTGAATTCTATGAATTGCGAAAAGCAGACTATGATTTACTTCATGATAGGGGCGGCGGCGACGCTCCTGTGCATAGGCGCTTTGACTCCGCTCATCGGCGTTTACAGCTACGTATGCGGATTGGCTTGCAGTACTTTGATTTCCGCAGTGCTCAATTTGCGGCTTTTAAAGAAAAAGTGCGAAAGAATAAATATTTTAAAGTATATTTTAAAGGGAACTGTCGTAGTACTGTTTGCGTGTCTGTTCGGTTGGCTTTTGAACGGTATTTTAAAAAGATTTGTGCCTCCCGTTGCACAGATCGCCGTATGCGCTCCCGTACTTCTGCTGTTTACCGCAGCGGCGGCATACCTTTTAAAGCTGTTCACTTTCCGCCCTTTGAAGAGGCTTGTTTCGAAGGAGTAAGTTTTAATGTGAATAGCCCTTTTATGCCTAAAACGATTAAAAAAACGCCGAAAAGCTTTCTTAAAACGTCACCGGGGAGAAAGGCGGCGGCAAAGCCGCCGAGCACGGAAGTTATCAGGGCGGGTATAATGAGATAAAGCACGTTACCGCCCTCGATAAGTCCTCCGTCTTTGTGCACGGAAAGACTGATTGCCGCCATCGGAAGAAAGGCAATGAGGTTGGTGGCCTGCGCCACGTGCTGCTCTACGCCCGTGAAAATGGTGAGCACCGGGATTAAAATAGTGCCTCCGCCCATTCCCATACCGCCCAAAAGACCGGATACAAAGCCGACAGCAAGAAAGATTATAAAACTCAAAACAGCATCCTTGCGCCGGCGGCGAGCATGGCGGCGATAAAAATAATATTCACAATAAATTCCGGCAGAACCCCCAAAAGCTTTGCTCCGATAAATCCACCCGCAACGGCTCCCACTGCTGCGGGTATTACTACGTCCGCACGGAGGTAGCCGCTTATTATATAAATCACAGCCGAAGCTGCACAGACGGGAGCTATCACTAAAATTGCCGTGGCGTGAGAGCGCTTTTCACTATAGCCCAAAAGATTTTTTAAAAGAGGCACGGCAACCATGCCGCCACCTCCGCCGAATAAGCCGTTTACAGCGCCCGTCAAAAATCCCGCAAGCGTACTTTTAAACTTAATTTTAACCGTTCTCATTCAATTTGTGCGCTCCGCTTTTACGTTTTTAAATAAGTTTTTGCAATTTATGGAAAATAATAATATTTTTTATGCTAAATTGAGCGATAATTGCTTGCTAATATAATTGAATTATATTAAAATGTATTAGTACGAAATTTTATTTCAGGTGTTAGTATGAACAAATCGAAATTCGCAAAATTCAGGAAAAGCGCTATCGCCGCACTCTGCGCAGTTGCGGTTACTTGCACGGGGTTTGCGGCTGCTTGTGCAAACAATGGCTCAACGGGCGGTGACGACAGCGATTCCTCTACCCCCCGCAAGGAGGACACCCAACTCTTAAAAAACGGTAACTTCGAGTATTTCAACGTACCCGAGAAAGCCGTCCACCTTATTAAGAACGTATCCAGTTGGTCACGTTCTGGCGACAGCTCGGGTGCGATGTCTGGTATAATCAATACTTCCGAAAAGGCTTGGGAAAAGATGACCGATACCGGTCTCAAAGCCACGTTGGACGCCAACAACGACTTAAAGCCAGGCGACAGCAACTATAAGGACAAGCACGTTGACTACAACGGAATGGATTCGGGCGATATTTTGTATATCGAGCCTTACGCCGCATTGCTTGAGTCTAATATCGGCGACGACGAATACGGATATGCCAAAGACGGCGTAATCCTTTCCGGCGGCAAACAGGAGCAGCGCACTTATTGGCAATTCCTCGGAATAAAGAGAGAAGGCAACGAGGACGACGGCTATACCTATTCTTTCAGAGGCAAGGACGTATATCTAGACGAGGAAGACGGCGACTACTACTTTGAAGAGGACGCCACCCCCGTCCGCAATGCCATAATCGAAAACCCCGAAACGCACTACGGCACTCTCGAAGAGGGCGAAACTTATCTTGTCGGCGACGAGGAGTACACGCTACTTGTAGACGAGGACGGCAATTACTATTTTGATATCGACGGCGACGGCGAGATCGATACTCTTAAAGACGAGTCGGTGGGTAACGTGCTGATGATTCACAACTACCCCACAAGCACCTCCAACAAGTACAACGGCATCGAACAGCACTATACTTCCAACAGTATTACGCTTGAAGCTAACACCGCCGCTGAAATTTCCGTTTGGGTAAAGACTTCCGCCCTTAAATTCGACAGGGGCTACCTTTTGAATAATGACCCTGTAATCGGCGGAACTCAGCAAGACAGAGGTGCATATATAGAGGTTACGCAGTCGGTTGCGGGTCACTCCGTTGATTCCTTTATGATTAAGGCAATCAATACCGAAAAAATTCTTGCGGACAACCCCGAACTCGACACGAATAACGGCTGGTTGCAGTACACAATCTACGTAAACGCTTGCGACTTTGCCAACAGCACCATAACCATAAACCTCGGACTTGGCGGAAAGAATACCGACGAAAAAATTACGGGCTACGCTTTCTTTGACGACGTTGAAGTTAAGAAATTTATCGACATTACCGAAAGTTCATACAACGAAGATATTGCCGACATAATTTTTGATGACGATAACGGCGGAGCAAATATCTCCTACTGCTCGTTGCTCAGCGAAGCAGACGAGAAGATATTCTATGCCGACAAAACTACAATCTACGAAGAGGGTCAGAACGACGAAAGATTCTCTACCCGCTTCCACTATCTTATCGACCTTGCTTCCGAACAATTCAATGATATTTCTAATAAAAAAGCAATAACATTCAATACTCTTAACGTAAGCACGGCGTTGACCACCTCCGAGTCGAGCATGGGAAAGATTTACGCTTCGGCATTGGAAAACAAAGCTCATGTTAGCGGAGTTACCAAGGGCGACGACGGCAGCGAATATTTGCTTCCCGATTCATTGAAAGACCGTGGCGGCAGACCTACCTTTAACGACCTTATAGGTATTTACGACAGCAGTAAAATATTCGCCGCTCAAGATTTCACGGGTACGGACGACAGCGGTCACGGACTTGATATCAGAGATTTGTCAGGCAGGCTTAATCCCTCGCTTACCGGTGAAAAAGGTCTTGCGGCACTTAAAGATTTCAGCGGCGCATACAATTCAACCGGTAGCTACAACGGCAGTATGCTTTTGACCCTTTCGGCTTATGGTGCGGCTTACACCACCACCGTCGAAAGCGCAACTCTGTTCAAGGTTGACGGTACGAAGAACAGCGAAAACAACTACAAGATAATTTCGTTCTGGGTAAAGACTTCCGATATGAACGGTTCTACTGCCGCAACTATCAGGATTAAGGGCGTTGCAGACGACGAAAATTACAAAATAATTACCGTTGATTCAACCAAAATAAAAACCGATATCGGCGACGAAAAGGACATTTACAGCGGCTGGGTACAGTGCTTCTTCTTCGTTGGCAACGAAACCGATACGGATAAAACCTTCAAGATTGAGTTCAGCTTCGGTAATACAAATATAGAGAGTGCTTCCTATAATTCCTTTAACTACGGCTGGGCGGCAATGGCTAATATTCAGTCGCTTGACGTTACGGAAGACGTATATAAAATTGTTTCGGAAGGTACGTACGCCAAAACTCTCACTTTCGGTGAAGAAGATTCCAAAACGCATACCCCCTTTGACGAAGCTACAAAAATGAGCAATGTTAAAAAGGAAGTCGGCACTCCCACCAAATACGATGGAGTGAACGGCTACAGCAGTCACGTTACGGATAAGGAGTTCAGCGACGATTACGACAGAAAAAACAATAATTCTGGCATAGCAGGTCTTATTAACAGGGATGGCTTTGAAAACGAAACTTACAAAGAAGATTTGCGCACTGAGATACTCAGCAGCTTTATTGCAGGTGCAACAAGCTGGAACGAAGTGTTCGGCGAGCAGTGCTATCAGCCCCTTATAATAGTAAACAACCTGCGTAAATATTACGAAAAAGCGACTGCAGATCCTGAATATATCGAGCAACACATTGGTGAGTTCTTTATATTTGAAGACGGGGTTTATAAAGAGGCAACCGAGTATGAAGAAGGTAAGACCTACTACTCTTTGCGTCAAGTTATGAACTACGGCTATATCGCAAATTCCAATACCACAATTTCCGCAAACAGCTTTAAAGCGGTGAGCGTTAAGGTTATGGTAACGGGCAGTGCCACGGCGTGGATTTACCTTGTAGACGCTTCAAGCAATGAAACGATGACCTTTGATATTCCCGAGCACACGTACTACTACGACGAAGAGGGCAACGTATTAAAAGAAGAGTATAACGACGAATGGGAACTCGGTAGCACCGAACACAAGGAAGCTATCGCTTACAAATTGAGAGAGGACGGTCTTTACGAAGACGAGAACGGCAAAGTATACGCTAACCTTGCCAACCTCACCAAGAGATTTAAGTATCCCAAGTTCGAGCATAACACCTTCTATCTCGACGAGAACGGCGAGAATTATGTAAGATATGACGACCTTGAAGACGGCGTAACCTACTACAACGAAGACGGAAAGATAGCCAGCCACTACCTCTGCGTTGACACTCAAAGAATTTACGAGTACGACGCCGAGAACGAAACCTACTACTATTTGGTAGAAGGCAAGCGTTCGGTTTCCGTAAAAGATTTCGATCACGATTACGCAAGACCTTACTCGTTAGATAGAGAGCCCTCCGAGTATGAATATGCTGTAAAAGTAGAAAATACCGGCACGGACGAAAACAATAGACCTAAGTGGGTAACCGTAAACTTCTTTATTCAAACAGGCAACGAAGCCAAGGCATACAGACTTGAGCTTTGGAGCGGCGAGCGCGGAGAAAGAGGTTGCACCGATGATACCGAAAGCGTTGACAATGGCGCAGTAGCATTCAATATCGCCGACTCGGGCATAACCGGCAGTAACGCCTCCACCGTTATTTCCGAAAAAGAGAGTGCGATTAAGGAGATTTATATCGACCTTATAACTGCGGAAGATCCGAGCTTGCTTGAAGACGAGGAAAATCTTAAAGAGAACAATATTTTCGAGCTCAATATCAACGAGCTTAAGGCAATAGCCGAAGATCTTGGAATTGAAGAGAGTAAAGTTGAAGAGAAGCTTAAAGAAGCAGGACTTGAAAATATCGTTGCAGAGTACTACACTTTCAGCTGGTACGATTCGGCACAGTTTGTCCCCTTCAACAGCGAGATTGCCGAAGCAGGACAAACCGGTTACAATTATACTGCAACCTCGGAAAGCGAAACGCTTGTATACTTCAAGATGTTTGACAGCACCGATAACTCATACAACGTTTACGTTGATTACTCGGCTATCGACCAGACTGTAAGCATTAATAATGCAACCGATAATAGTGGCGATAATAACACCAATGACGACGATGACACCGATGGACAGTCCGGCTGGTTGCTTATAACATCGATTATTCTGTTTGCGGTAATTATATTCGTTCTGATTGCATTGCTTTTGAGAAATCTTTGGAAGAACTACAGCAAGAAACGCACTCAAAAGCAGATGCAGAAAAATAACTACAAACAGCGTGAGCGCTATATAAGAAGGTATGGACTTGTTAAGACCGCTCCCGTTGAGGAAAACGACGAAGAAGTTCCCGCTGAAAGCGACGAGACTCCCACCACTGAGGAAACTCCCGTAGAAGGACCTGCCGAGGAAGTCACAACGGAAGAAACTCCTGTAGAAGAAGCGCCTGCCGAAAGTGACGAAACCTCCTCTACCGAGGAAACACCCGCCGAGGAAGCTAAAACGGAAGAGACTCCCGTAGAAACACCTGTGGACGAAACTCCGACAGAGCAAACTCCCGCAGAGGACGACAAAAAGGACGAATAAAAGTTCTTAAACAAAATTAAAAATCCCGCTTCTTTCGAAGCGGGATTATTTATTTGTTATATATCAATAGCTTATTAACAAAATACTTGGGTGCGGCAACACACCGCTTAAATTCTCAAGCCTTTGGGAAGATGGTTTTTTGCCGTGCCGTTAACCGCTTTGCACCAGCCAAGTGAAAGATTTTTATACGTTACAATGTACCAGCCTTTGTAATTTTGCGGGCAATCGAATGTAAGACCTCGCAGATATTTTATTGCGGTTGGCTCGTCTACCTCAATAAACTGCGCCGTATCGGGGGTCAGCCTTGTTGCAAGGGCGTGGCTCGGGATAAACGGGGTAAAGCGCTTTGTATCGGGCTTGCCTAAAAAGATTGAATGTCGGAAGCGCCACTTTTCGCTTTGCGTAAGTTTTGCGGTGAAATTTTGCGCACCGTCCGCAAAACACATAAGCATATCGCCGTCCAAAATAAGATTATCAAAGCGTAAATTTAAAGTTGCGCTCTCCCACCCCCTATATGCTCGGATGTCGGATTTTTTTGGAATTGAAGAATTTAAAAGGGGGAAATCTTCCGCACGTTTACCGTCGCATTTTTCGAGGACGGCAACAAAGTGACCTTCGCCTTGTATTTCGTGCGGCAGAAGTTTTTTCATTTTTATGAGTTTGTAGTTAGTGTGCGATTTTAAAAAGTTTTCAATCTGCCCTTCGTCCTCTTCGGTTGAGAAAGTACAAGTTGAGTAAACAAGTCTGCCGCCGCCACACAGCATTTTGTCGGCGGCTTTAAGTATTTTTGACTGCCTTTCGGCGCACATTTTTACGTTTTGCGGCGACCATTCGGGTATTGCGTTGGGCTCTTTTTTGAACATACCCTCGCCCGAGCACGGCGCATCTACCAAAATTTTGTCGAAATAATTTTCAAATATAGTTGCGAGGAAATCGGGATCGGCACACGTTATAGTTGCGTTTTTTATGCCGAGCCGCTCCACGTTCTGAGCGAGAATATCGCGGCGGGCGTATACCGGCTCGTTTAACACAAGCACGCCCTTACCCTTCATATACTGCGCTATCTGCGTGCCCTTGCCGCCCGGTGCGGAGCATAAATCGAGCACACGCTCGCCCGGCTCTACTTCAAGCTCTGGCACTGCCGACATTGCCGAAGGCTCCTGAACGTAGTATGCGCCTGCGGCATGCAATACCGTTTTTCCCAAGCCTTCGCCGTTAACAAAAAATCCGCTCGGCTCCCAAGGTACAGGTGAAAGCGCAAACGGCGAAATTTTTATAAAATTTTCCACGGAGATTTTTAAGGTATTTACACGAATTGCCTTGTGCGACTCTCTCTCATAACTCTGCAAAAAAGCGGGAAAAGAGTCGCCGAGCTGTGCCCTCATTCTCTCCAAAAATTCAATGGGGAGTTCAAGCATTTATAAGCTCCAAAAGTTCATCCACCGTCATGTGTGGCAATGCTCTGCCCGCCGCAGCCTGTGTGCGTGTGGTGGTGTCGTCCTCGGCAGAAACGTACAGCGTGCATGAATCTAACTTTTGCGAGTACCTCCCGCCCGCCGCATAGATTTTATCGACAAGGGGTATTGAAATCTCTATATCGTCCTCAATAGCTCGTGAAAAGGTTATTGTTTTACCTTTTAATACGCCGCCTGACCTGTTTACCCGCTTTTTGGAAAGATTATTGAAAAACTTTATGCGCTTTTGTGAACGCTCTACCTTTGCCGCTTTTTTCTGTGCATTGAAGCGTTTAAAGCCCTTGGACTGGGGGCGTGAAATCTGATAATTAACTATTTTCCCGGGGGCGACGTTGAGTTTTGCAATCAGCTCGGGGAAGGTGCAATTACGTGCGGCGCACATAGCCTCTATTATCTTCATAGTGGCGTAGGCGTCGTCTACGGCTCTGTGCGGAGTAAACTCCACGCCAAGGGTATTTGCGATGTGCTCCAAGCCGAACTGACGGGAAAAGTCGTCGATATGAGTCATGAATAACAGTTGACTGTCTGAAAACGAGAAGTTGAAAGACGGCAGCCTGAAACGGCGTGTTTCAAGATTTAAGTACTTTACGTCGTTTAAAACTGCGTGACCCAATATGTAGCTATCCTTATCCTCCAAAAGCGCCTTTATGCGTTTGTAGACCTGCGGAAAAGGCGGCTGTCTTTTGAAGTCCTCATAGCTATACGGAAGTACTAAACCCTTTTCCCCCTTTCTGTCCGTAAGCTCGAACCTGCCCTTGGGGTTTATAAGGATATCCTCTTTTTCGAGTATATTGAATTTTTCGTCGCACACGACGTACCCGAACACGCAGATTTTTGCGTAAGTTTTATGCACGCCGGCGCACTCAATATCGAAAAATACTAATTTCATTTCGTATTTATTATATCTTATTTACCGCCCGCAGGCAAACGCCTGCGGGCGGTAATTTTAATTTATCTTTATTCTTCAGTTGTTTCCGTTACTTCTTCGGGGGAAAGGTCTGCGGCGGTTTCTTCGGGTGCTGCCGTCTCAGCTTCGTCGTCCCTTTCGGTTACGGCAACTGTTGCCACTATGCCGTCCTTTAATCTCATTAAGCGCACGCCTCTGGTGGCTCTGCCGATTTTGGAGATTGCGTCGGCGTGCATTCTTATTATCGTGCCGCCGTCGGATATAACCATTATATCGTCGTCCTCGGAAACTTGCTTCAAGTTTACAAGATAGCCGGTGGCTTCGGTGAATACGCCCGCCTTTATGCCCTTGCCTGCTCTGCCCTGTACTCTGTAGTCCTCGAGCGAGCTTCTCTTGCCGTAGCCGTGCGAGGTTACGGTCAATAAGCTCTTCTTTTCGTCAACTACGAGCATATCAACGAGCCTGTCGTCGCCGTCAAGCTTCATTGCCCGAACACCCGCAGTATCTCTGCCCATGGAGCGCACGTTCTCTTCGGAGAAGCGTATGCACTTGCCCGAGCGGGAAGCTATCATGAGCTCGTCGGAGCCGGTTGTGAACTGTACGGAAATAAGGCTGTCGCCTTCGTTTAAGTGGATTGCGATTTTGCCGTTTCTGTTTATTCTTTCAAATTCTTCGAGCTTGGTCTTTTTAATAAGTCCGCCCGCCGTTGCAAAGGCTATATAGCCTTCGGCTGCGTTTACAGGGATAATAGTCGTTATTTTTTCGTCTTGACTAATCTGTACGAGGTTTACAACCGCTCTGCCTCTGGCTGTGCGAGCCGCCTCGGGAATTTCAAACGCTTTTATGCGGTAAACCTTGCCGAAAGACGAGAACAGAAGCAGGTCGTCGTGCGAGGAGCAGACGAACATCCTTTCGACAAAGTCCTCTTCCTTGGGACGGTGAGCGGTGATGCCCATGCCGCCTCGGTGTTGCGCACGGTATTCGGCGACGGGCAATCTCTTTACGTAGCCCGTGTGGGTCATTGAGATTACAACCTGCTCTACGGGGATTAAGTCGGCGTCCTCGATATCGCCTGTAAAATCCATAGAAATTTCCGTTTTTCTCTCGGTGGGATACTTGCGCTTAATTTCAAGTAGGTCGTTCTTTATTATTTCGAGCACACGCTCCTCGTGAGCGAGAATGTCCTTATAGTCAACAATCTGTGCTTCGAGAGTGTTGAGCTCGTCGGTAATTTTATCAACTTCGAGGTGAGATATGCGGTACAGACGGAGCTCTGCAACTGCGGTTGCCTGTCTTTCGTCGAGTGCAAAGTTTGCAGTGAGCTTTTGCACACAGTCGCTTTTATCGATTGCGTTACGGCAGACTTCGACAACCTCTTCTATGCTTGCCTGAGCTATGACAAGACCTCTTAATATGTGGGCACGCTCCTCCGTTTTCTGAAGCTCGAACTTCGTGCGGCGGACGATAATCTCTTTCTGATGCTCTAAATAGTAATGCAGGCACTCTTTGAGATTTAAAATTTTGGGTGTGCCGTCAACGAGAGCAAGCATAATTATGCCGTCGGAAACTTGCAGATTGGTGTGCTTGTACAGTGTATTTAAAACGACCTGCGGATTGGCATCCTTTTTAACCTCTATTACAATGCGCATACCGTCTCTATCCGATTCCTCACGTATATCGGAAATGCCCTCTATGCGCTTGTTTTTGACGAGGTCGGCTATATTCTCTATGAGCTTTGCCTTGTTGACCTGATAGGGGATTTCTGTGACAATTATGCGGGTTCTCGTTTGGTTGCCGCTCTGATATTCCTCAACCTCGCAGCGGGAGCGGATAACTATATTGCCTCGGCCCGTGCGGTATGCCTTTTTTATACCGCTTCTGCCGAGTATGAGTGCGCCCGTGGGGAAGTCGGGGGCGGGGATATACTGCATCAATTCGTCGATATCTATTTCGGGGTTATCGATAAGCGCTATTACGCCGTCTATTACTTCGCCGAGGTTGTGGGGCGGAATGTTAGTTGCCATGCCCACGGCGATACCGTCTGAACCGTTTACAAGCATGTTGGGGAAGCGTGAAGGCAGAACGGAGGGTTGCATACCAGTGTCGTCGAACGTGGGGTAGAAATCTACCGTCTCCTTATCCAAATCACGCAACATTTCGGCGGCAATCTTTGATAGTCTTGCCTCGGTATATCTCATTGCGGCGGGAGGGTCTCCGTCAACCGAGCCGAAGTTTCCGTGACCTTCAACAAGGGGGTTATTTATGGAGAAGTCCTGCGCAAGTCTTACGAGTGCGTCGTAGACCGAGCTGTCGCCGTGGGGGTGATATTTACCTAAGCAATCACCGACGATACGTGCACACTTACGGAAGGCTTTATCGGAATATAAGCCAAGCTCGTGCATCGAGTATAAGATACGTCTGTGAACGGGCTTCAAACCGTCCCTTACGTCGGGTATGGCACGGGAAACGTTGACCGCCATGGCGTAGGCGATGAAGGATTTTTTAAGTTCCTCGTCCACCTCTACGTCCAAAAGTTTGGTCATTTGCAGAGTTTTTCTGAATTCTTCGGTAAGCTCGGGGCTTGTCTCTTTCTTTGCCATATCAGCTCCTTAAATATCCAGCTCTTCAACGAGCTTTGCGTTTTCTTCTATAAACTGTCTACGAAGTTCGGGCTGCTCGCCCATTAAAAGGGCGAAGGTCTTGTCCGCTTCCACTGCGTCCTCTACGTTTATTCTTACGAGCGTGCGCTTTGCGGGGTCCATTGTCGTCTCCCAAAGCTGCTCTTTGTTCATTTCGCCTAAACCCTTGTAGCGTTGAAGCTCGAACTTGCCGTCGTAGCTCGCTCTGAACTCTTCAAGCGCCTTGTCGTCGTAGAGATAGGTATCGGGTATGCCCTTTGCCGAAACCTTATAGAGTGGCGGCTGAGCGGCGTATACGTGACCGTTTTCAACGAGCGGACGCATATAGCGGAAGAAGAAAGTTAAAAGCAGTATACGGATATGCGAGCCGTCTACGTCGGCATCGGTCATTATAATTATTCTGTCGTAGCGGAGCTTGCTTTCGTCGAAATTTTCCTGTATGCCGCATCCGAAAGCCGTTATCATGGCTTTGATTTCCTCGTTTTCGAGTACACGGTTTATGCGGACCTTTTCGACGTTTAAAATTTTGCCTCTAAGGGGCAGAATTGCCTGGAAGCGCCTATCCCTGCCCTGCTTTGCAGTGCCGCCCGCAGAGTCGCCTTCGACGATATAGATTTCGCAGAGCTCGGGGCGCTTGTCCGAACAGTCGGCAAGTTTGCCGGGGAGTTTGGTGCTCTCTAAAACGCCCTTTCTATGCGTTTCCTCACGTGCGAGGCGGGCTGCCTCCCTCGCTCTCTGCGCCGTTATACAGCGCATTATAAGCTCTCTCGTTTCGGAGGGATGCTCTTCAAGGTATGTTCCGAACTTTTCGGTTACAGCCTTTTGAACGAAGCCCCTTACGTAGGTCGAGCAGAGCTTTGCCTTGGTCTGGCTTTCATACTGTGCGTCGGCAATCTTTACGGAGACCACCGCCGTTATTCCCTCACGCACGTCCTCGCCCGAGAGCTTTTCGCTGTCCTTTAAAATATTTAAGCGGTGTCCGCAGTCGTTTATAACCTTTGTTAAAGCCGCCTTGAAGCCGTCGAGGTGTGTGCCGCCGTCCGGCTGACGGATGTTATTAGAGAAGGGGAAAATCTGCTCGACGTAGCTGTCGTTGTACTGTATGGCAACTTCCAAAAATTTGTCGTCGCCCTCGGACTCCTCGAAGTACACAGGCTTTTCAAACAGCACCTGCTTGCCCTTGTTCAAGTCCTCGATAAAGTGCACGACGCCGCCCTCGTAGCAGAAGCTGTCGTGCCGCTCCTTATCGTTACGCAAGTCGGTTAAAGTGAGCGTTAAACCCTTGTTGAGATACGATAGCTCTCTGAGCAGAGTTTTTAAAGTGTCGTAGTTGAACTCCGTGGCTTCGAGTATTGTTGCATCGGGGTGGAAAGTTATCGTCGTGCCCGTTTCGTCCGTGTCGCCGACTATTGCAAGTGGAGCGTCGGGTATGCCGCACTTATAGCTCTGGCGGTGAACATGTCCGTTTTGGCTGACCTCTGCAATCAGATAGTCTGAAAGTGCATTAACGCAAGAAACGCCTACGCCGTGCAGACCCGAGGAAATTTTGTAGCCGCCCGCCTTGTTGCCGCCGCCGAACTTTCCGCCGGCGTTAAGGTTGGTCAAAGCCAGCTCCACGCCGCTTATGCCCTCCTCCTTGTTTATGCCGGTGGGGATTCCTCTGCCGTTGTCCTTGACCGAGCAGGCACCGTCCGCCGTTATTGTAACGTCTATTCTGTCGCAGTATCCCGCAAGGGCTTCATCGATAGAGTTATCGATGACTTCGCGCACAAGGCAGTGAAGCCCCTTTTCGTCGGTGGGACCGATATACATTCCCGGATGCTCGCGCACGGGCTCGAGACCTTTGAGCGCACGGAGGGAATTCGCGTCGTAATTTGTTTGAACTTTTTCAGGCATTTTTTACACTCCCGAACTTAAATTATTTTCTTTTATTTATTATACCATATTATTAGAAATAACGCAAGAATTTGAACAAAAAATTGCATTAAAAAACCGCAATTTGAGCATACTTTTTTTATGGAAAAGAGTAAATGCGCAAATGCGGCAGAGTTTGATTTTATCGATAAATTTTTTGAGTGCGGAACGTGCGGAAACCACGTCTGCAAAACGCAAGCTGAAATCTGGGGCAGGGTTTGCCCGCACTGCTTCGGCAGGCTTTACAGAATAAGTTGACGGGAAAAAGCCGAGAAATTAACTTAAATAATCTTCTTTTAACTGTTCAAAGCGGGACTGATATTTTTGCGCTTGTTCGGTATCGCCCTTGGCTTCGAAGTATTCTGCACGAAGTTCGGTGAGCGAAATGAATGCTGGGTCGTCCTCCTGTATTTGCGGCAGGTCGAAAAGCAGCTTTTCGTCTACCTCTGCTATCGGTTTTCCGCCCAGCACCTGCGCCTGTACAGTCAGCACGGCGAGCATTACCTTTGCGCTGTCGTCATCTTTTAAAATATCTGCAATAACAAGCCCGTCGGTTTTGCCGCTGCCCGTTTCATATGGCATAACGTTCATTACGAAAAGATAAAACGAGGCGGGCGCAACAATTGCAAGGTACGTAGGTATTGCGCCGACTTTTAAAGCGATTGCACCGAAAATGATAAATATAAAATTTACGGCAAGTCCGCCCGCCGCTGTTGTGATAAGGCGTTTTTTTATACCCTTATCGGTGCGGGGAATTATTTCGCAGCTTGACGGTTTAAAAAACACAAAGATTGACGACCAATTAATTTTTGCATGAATTTTGGAAAAGCCTCCGAAGAGCATATGACCGAGCTCGTGCAAGAGTGAGCAAACGGGCAAGCTTAAAATGGCTGATATGCCTAAAAGCCACAGCATAAGTTCGTTTTCGTACTCAAACCAACACAACACCATTATGCCTGCGGCGAGCATTGCGCACAATATAAGTACCACCCAATTTGCAACTCTGAATTTCACTTTAAACCCTCTTTGAGCATTACGTAGCCCTCTAAATTATCGCTTTCGGAGACAGTGATTTTATCTACTTTGAAGTGCTTCATTACAAGGTAAGTTAAAAGACAGCCGCCGCCTATTACGTCGGCACGGAGCGGCTCCATGCCCGACATTTTGCGCACCTCTTCCACGGATAACTTCAATATATATTGGGACATATCGTATATTTCGTCGGCGTAAAGAACTGTTCCGTCTGTAATTTTCGGGTCGTAAACTTTAAGCTTGTGCTTGACCGATGCGAGCGTTGTAGCCGTGCCGCCTATTGCGTACATATCTAACGACGAGGCGTCAAACTCGCCGTATTCGGCTATCTTCGCCATAGCGGCTTGTTGAAGCTTTTTTATATCCCTGCCTGCAATATCGTGCAGACGGACGGTGCCGATATCGGCACTGTAAGAATAGAGAGCCTGTCCGCCCCTTTGCACGGTTACTTCGGTGCTGGCGCCGCCAACGTCTATTATGCCGCCGTCTTTGCCTTTGAGCGCACCGAGGATTCCGAGGTGCGCCTCCTCCTGACCGCCAACAACGTCGACGTCTATGCCGCAGAGTTCTTTGACCCGACTTAAAAAATCCTGTCTGTTTGCCGCCGAGCGGACAGCCGCAGTAGCAAAAATGTGAATACGTGTTGAGTTTTCCGCCTTTGCGTCATTAACAAATGCGGCTATGGCTTGAGCAGTGCGCTCGATTGCGGCAGGCGTAATTTTACCCGTTGCAACGAGCCCCTCGCCGAGGCGGGTGGTTGCAAGCCGCTTATATAAAGTTTTTCCGTCCGCAAAGGTTGCAAGGCGGACGGAATTTGAACCAACGTCGATAGCTGAAATTTTCATCTTTTATGATAGTCGTTTGCTATAAGTTCTTCCCACAGGTGTTCCTCAGACTCTAAATATTCGAGCTTATCCTTGGACTCCTTAGTAAGTTCCGTATATCTGTAAATTTCCCCTTCAATATACTTTTTTTGCTTGTTTATCGAAACAATTACGACAAGCTGATATATCAAAATTGCCGTAAGAATTGCTATTAAAAGAATTACGGTAACTGTGAATGCACCTATTATGCGGTTGCGCTTTTCTTCGGTCAATTTTTTTGCTCCTTTTTTGTTATGATAATATTATACACTTTGCGAACGAAAAAAGCAACAATTATGTGGAAACTTTTTAAATATATGATTGCGCCTATTATGCAGCCTATGAGCATGTACATACGGAGATTTTCAAAGCCGAACATAACGGACACAAAAATAAAGCCCGCAGCGAAAACGAGGGAGTATAATAAGTCGCAGATTATTAAAAATATTTTGTCTTTAACCGTATAGGCGGACTTGTCTATACCGCAGAGCGAACAGCGGGCTATATATAATATATCGTATACGACCCCGCTTGAAACCCCGCAGAAAAGGCATATTATAAAGATATATATTTGCATTTATCTGAAAAGTTTCTGCTTAAGAGACGAACCCTTTTGAATATAGCGTGCGCTGAAAATTTCTCCAGTAGCCGAGAATGCACCCGTGCTCTTTGAAAAGTTTACAATTTTCATACCGTTGCCCTGCACCACTATTCTGCCATTTGCATAGCTTAAAACTATCTGTTTATCAGAAAAGCTATCCACGCTTGTTATCTCTGTCGCCGTTACACGCTTGCAGCTTTCTATCGTTATATTCTGACCTTGACTTTCCATATACGCTCCCAAAACAAAAATACCACCCGACATGGGGTGGTATATTTTATTTTTAAATAATGATGATTATACCTGCTTTTTCTCTTTTGCTCTAGCTTTGGCTCGAAGTTCGCTGTCAAGTATGCGTTTTCGGATACGGATATTTTTAGGGGTGACCTCTAGAAGTTCGTCGTCGCCGATAAACTCGAGGCACTCTTCAAGGCTCATGCGCTTGGGGGTTATTAGCCTCAACGCCTCGTCGCTTGAGGACGAACGGGTGTTGGTTAGGTGCTTTGTTTTGCAGACGTTGACGTTTATATCGTCGCTCTTGGGTGATTCACCGATTACCATTCCTTCGTATACGGGCGTACCCGCGCCGATAAACAGCGTTCCTCTGCCCTGTGCGTTGAAGAGTCCGTATGTTACCGACTCGCCCGTTTCAAATGCTATAAGAGAGCCCGTACTGCGGCGGGAAATTTCACCCTTGTAGGGCTGATACTCAAAGAACACGCTGTTCATAACGCCCTCGCCCTTGGTTGAGGTGAGAAATTCCGACTTGTAGCCGAAAAGTCCTCTTGCGGGGATTATAAACTCAAGGCGGGTGCGGCTGCCCACAGCGCTCATATGCAGAAGTTCGCCCTTTCTATTGCCCATACTCTGGAAAACTGCGCCTGTAGCGTCCTCGGGAACGTCAACAATCAGCCGCTCCATCGGCTCGTGACGGACCCCGTTAATTTCTTTATACATTACTTTGGGAGTGGACACCTGAAACTCGTAGCCCTCTCTGCGCATACTTTCAATCAATATGGAAAGGTGCATTTCTCCCCTGCCGCATACACGGTAGCTGTCAGCACTGCCCGTCTCCTCCACTCGAAGAGATACGTCCTTTAAAAGTTCTCTGAAAAGTCTGTCGTGCAGGTGGCGGGTTGTTACGTACTTACCGTCTTTTCCCGCAAAGGGCGAGTCGTTGACAGAGAAGGTCATTTCAACGGTGGGTTCGGTTATTTTTACGAATTTGTGTGGCTCAACGCAATCGGGCGCACACACCGTATCGCCTATGTTTATCTTTTCAAGACCCGAGAAACAGACTATATCGCCCGCCTTTGCCTCCTCGCAAGGAGTGCGGGAAAGCCCCTCAATCTGGTAGAGGTTTACAATTTTACCCGGATTTTTGAGCTGGATATTGTTGTAGTTTGCAACGACTACGGCTTGTCCTTGCTTGATTGTTCCCCGCTCTATTCTGCCTATGCCTATTCTGCCGACATATTCGTTATAGTCGATTGACGAACAGAGAAGCTGGGCAGGACCTTCGGTATCCGCCTCCATGGGCTGAATATGCTCGAGGATAGTGTCAAAGAGCGGAGTTAAATCCGTGCCGGGGTTGTTTAAATCGAGGGTTGCCGTGCCGTCTCTGCCCGAGCACCAAACCACGGGACTGGAGAACTGGTCGTCGGAAGCGTTCAAGTCGAGAAGCAACTCCAAAATTTCGTCCTGTACTTCGTTGAGGCGGGCGTCGGGACGGTCGATTTTGTTCACTACAATTATGAGACGGTGACCCATTTCAAGCGCCTTTTGCACGACGAAGCGGGTTTGCGGCATAGGACCTTCGGCGGCGTCAACAAGAACGAGCACGCCGTTTACCATCATCATTACACGCTCAACCTCGCCCGAAAAATCCGCGTGACCGGGGGTATCGACTATGTTTATTTTTACGCCCTTATAGTGTACGGCCGTGTTTTTTGCAAGTATGGTTATACCGCGCTCACGTTCCAAATCATTTGAGTCCATTACCCTCTCTTCAACCGACTGGTTGTCGCGGAATGTGTGGCTCTGTTTTAACATTGCGTCGACAAGGGTCGTCTTACCGTGGTCGACGTGCGCTATTATCGCTACGTTTCGTAAATCTTCTCTTAACATAAAAAGTCCTTATATGTCCTTTCGCGCAAGTCGTGCAGTGGCGCGACTTGTCGCGAGATTGCTGTGGTCGTGAAAGGCTATACGGCGGAAGTGAATCCCGCCTACCTTTCTCGGCGTCCATTATTTAAATATTTCTAAAATTCGCTTTTGGTTTCCCGTTCAAACAGTTTTAATATAATTTTCATACAGTTTTCGGCGCCATTGCCAGACTCGAAGGCATGAGACTCAAAACAAGCCTCGTAAACGGCGTTGGTTATGGGAAGCTCGAGATTGTACTTGTCCCCCAACTCCTTCATTGCTTTTGCCGTCATTACGCCCTCGGCAAGCTTTTCGAACTTTGCTCCGTGCGCCATCATTTCGCCGTATTTTCTGTTATGGGAATACTCGGAAAAGAGAGTCGTTTCGTAGTCACCGAGGTGGGCAAGACCGTAGGCGGAAGTAAATTCGCCGCCCAAAGCCTTCATTAGTTTGCCGACTTCGTATGCGCCCCTTGCCATGAGAGGTCCTTTTAAGCTTACGTAACCGCTTCCGTCCAAAACGCCTGCGGCAATGCCGAGTACGTTTTTTGCCGCCGCACCTATTTCCGTCCCTATTATGTCGTTGCCGTAGTAGAAACGGATCAAGTCTGACTTGAAATTATCGGCAAGGTAGCGCTTTAAATTTTCGTCATAACTGTCGATAACCATGCAGTTGGGTATACCCTGCGTAAACGCCTGAATGTGACCGGGTCCAACCCAAACGGCAATTTTATTTTTTTGTATTCCGCTCTCTATGAGAATTTCGGAGAGGCGTTTGCCTGTGGACTCCTCTATTCCCTTCATGCAGAGCACGAAAGTTTTGTCCTGCACTGGATAGGCGGTGACTTTTTTCATAAAGCCCCGCAACCCCTGCGAGGAGATTGAGATTATAATTACGTCGCTTGATTTAACGGCGTATTCAAGGTCGCAAGTCAGCTCAATGGACTTGTCGAGATTGACGTATTCGTTTTTGCCCTCGTTTTTTAAGACTTCGTAGGAATAGTCGCCCTCGGGTCCCCACGAGATTACTTTATTTTTGAGTACCGTAGCCTGATACCAAGCGATGAACGAACCCCAGCGTCCGCAGCCAAGCACTGAAATTTTCATAAGATCTCCTTTCGCTAAAAATTCCTATATTTGTTTTCTCTCTAATAAGGCGCGGGAGAGCGTTACCTCGTCGGTGTACTCCAACTCGCTGCCTACCGGTATGCCGTGGGCGAGGCGGGTTACGTTCACGCCCAAAGGCTTCAAAAGTCTTGCAATGTACATTGCAGTGGCTTCACCCTCTACGTCGGGATTTGTTGCCATAATTACTTCCTGCACGCTATCATCTATGCGGGCGAGCAGTTCTTTAATTCTTATATCGTTTGGACCAACCCCGTCCATGGGGGAAATTACGCCGTGAAGCACGTGGTATACGCCCTTGAACTCGTGTAGCTTTTCCATTGCGATTACGTCCTTGGGTTCTTTTACGACGCAAATTGTGCCTTTATCACGTGATTTGCAGATAGCGCAGGTATCGTCCTCGGTGAAGTTGCCGCAGATTTTGCAATATTTTACACGCTGTTTGCAGTAAATTATACTTTCGGCAAACTGCTTTGCTTCAGTATCGGTCATCCCGATAATTTTATATGCGTAACGCTGGGCAGTCTTTTTGCCAACGCCCGGCAGCTTGGAAAACTCGTTTATAAGTCTGCCGATAGGCTCGATAAATACGTCCACTTCTTACCTCAGTAGTCCGCCGCCGGCTTTTGCAAAGGGACCCATTTTTTCGTTGTAGATTTCGTCAGCCTTTTTGTAGCCGTCCAAAATAGCAGCCATTATAAGGTCTTCGAGCATCTCCACGTCGTCCTCGTCGGTGATATCGACGAGCTCGGAAAGCTTGCTACCGAACTCTATGCCGTTGATTATTTTTTTGCCGTTCATATAGACGACTACCGTTTCGTCGCCTTCTTCACCGCCGCCCGAAAGCCCTACGACTTCGAGCTCTTCAAGCTCCTGGTCTGCCTGTTGCATCTGCTCCTGCATTTTCTGAGCTTCGCGAAGCATGTTCTGCATATTGCCCATTCCGCCGCCTCTATTAAATCCAGCCATAAATAACTCCTTATTTTACGTCAATATTTGTGTTTCCTAAATTATTTTTAAGTTCGTTCAACGCTTTGTCGAAGTCGCTTTCGCCCTTGGGTCGGAGACGGATTTCGTACTCTGTTACTCCGAACTCCGCAAGCACACCGCCGATAAACTTGTAGTTATCGGGACGGTTCAAGCCCTTGTAAACGGACTCGTTATCGGTGTAGAAAACAAGTTTTTCGCCCTCGAATTCCGTAATCAAATCCATACACAGCGTGAACAGCACGGCGTTTTTATGCGTGGTGCGCAGAGCTTTTATGAATTTGCCGAACACCGCCCGCTTGTCGCTTTCGCCAAGGTTTCCGCCTTTCGGAGCGATATTTTCAACTGCCTCCCATAAAACGGGTTGTTCGGCTGCGGGTTCTTCCACTAATACGGGTTTAGGTGCGGGCTTTGCCTGCTCAACAGGTTTTGCGGGTTCGGAAGTTACCTGAGAGGATTGAGCGACCGGAACGGAAGACGGAGCAACAACAGCTTGTGCAGATACGCTGTACTTTCCGCTCCCCAGCTTGCGTTCGAGCTCGTTGATTTTGCCGATTAATGCGTCTATATTGTAGTCCGTTTCGGGCATGGAACACTTCAATACAGCCGTTTCAAGTGTTATTCTGCCGCTTGTGGAATAGCGCAAATCCGTTTCGGCTTTTGCAAGAATTTCTGTTACCCGAAGCAGCTTGTGACCGTCACAGTCCTTTGCAATACTCTCTATTTTCTTATACGTTTCATCGGGCAGATTGATAATTTCCCGAGCCGTGCGGCACACCTTGACGATTGCAAGATTATTTAAAAATGTGAGTAAATCCTTTATAAGAACGCCAACACTCTTGCCAGTGGACAGAATATTTTCGACCGCCGTTAAAGCGTTTTGAGAGTCCTCGTGCAAAATATATTCGCAGATTTCGGCTATCTTTAAAAAGTCTGCCGAGCCCAGCACTGCGGAAACGTCGTTATACGTGAGTTTGCCTGTGGAATAAGAGGCGCACATATCGGCGATTGAAAGGCTGTCACGTGCACTTCCCGCACCCGCACGGGCTATCGCCGAGACTGCCTCCTCCTCAAATTCCTTGCCCGTCTTTATGAGTACGGATTTTATAAGCTCCTCCAAATCGCTTTGTGGGATAAGTTTGAAGTCAAACCGCATACACCTCGACAGAATTGTTGCGGGGATTTTTTGGGGTTCGGTAGTGGCGAGAATGAACACTGCGTGGCGGGGTGGCTCTTCAAGCGTCTTTAACACGGCGTTGAAAGCCGAAGCCGTGAGCATATGAACCTCGTCGATAATATACACTTTATACTTGCCTGCAACGGGCGGATACTGCACCTTTTCCCTAAGGTCGCGCATTTCGTCTACACCGTTATTTGACGCTGCGTCTATTTCGGAGATATCGAGGCTGCTACCGTCGGCGAGCGCCTTACACGTGGGGCACTTGCCGCAGGGCGATGCGTTTTGGGGGTTTTCGCAGTTGATTGCACGGGCAAAGATTTTCGCAAGCGTGGTTTTACCCGTGCCCCGAGGTCCGCAAAAGAGATATGCGTGACCTATCTTTCCGCTCTCTATCTGATTTTTGAGGATTCGGACTATGTGCTCCTGCCGTACGACCGTATCGAACGACGAGGGGCGGAAAGTCCTGTAAAACGCAAGGTATGCCATTTATTTCTCCGTAATTAGTTCTCTGTATGATATGATTTCTGCAATTTGAGCTTTGCTCGGGTCAGGGCGTTGCTCACGCTCTTTGACGATTTATCTAAAGCCACCGCAATCTCCGAAGCGGAGAGCCCGTCAAGGTATAATACCGTCGTTTTGAACTCGAAAGACGAAAGTATGCGGGATATCTTCTGCAAAAACTCACGGCGCTGTTCCCGGCGTATTAGCTCGTCTTCGGGGTCGGAAATTGCGCTTTCCTCGGCAATTTCCACTATTGGCACGAAATTGTTCAATGCGGCATGCTTTGCGCCAAGACTCTTTTTTACCGCATCCAAAACTGCGTTACGTATGCACTTATATGCGTACGTTGAAAAGTTTGTGCCGCTCGACAAGTCGTAGCCGCCTATCGCCGAATACAGCCCGACCATCCCCTCTTGATAAAGGTCTTCTTCGGTAGCTCCGCTTATGAAAAAGCCCGCAGATATTGCCTTAACAAGTGTGGAATATTTATTTAAAAGCTGACTTTCGGCAGATTTGTCGCCGCTGCGGGCGGAAATTAAAAGCTGTTCGTCTGTCATTTTCTTCTTTTAAGTTTAGGAGAGCCGAACTCGCAAGGTTTTTTCAATAAAATCTTTGCGATACTTTGTCGTTTGTCCTTGACGTATATTCGATACGCCTGCGTCCAAACTCCTTGTCTTGCTTTGATTTTATTATAAAAACTGCTGTGCACCCTAAGTAAGTATATTTTGATGATTTTTGTGCGGATTGTGTGCAGGAATACTGAACGTATTTCAAGCGCAAGCCGTGCGGAAAGCGCGAAATATACACCCTTAGGGCTTCGCAGGTTCGGCTCTCCTAAACTTAACTTCGTATGCGGCTATGCCGAGTGCAACCGAGGCGTTTAATGAATTTACTTTGCCCTTTAACGGCAGAGAAATGGTGAAGTCGCATTTCTCCCTTGTGAGCCGCTTAACGCCGCTGTCCTCGCCGCCGATTACGAGTGCGATATTGCCGGAAAGCTCCGTTTCGTATATGTTCTGCCCGTCGGCTTCGAGGGCATATATCCAGTAGTTAGCCTTCTTCAACTCGTCAATCGCACGGTTAATGGAATTGACCTTTGCTACCTTTATGTGGTTTGCCGCACCTGCGGAAATGCGTACTACCGCTTCCGTAACGCTTGCGGAGTTGTTAGACGGGATAATCACGCCGTTTGCGCCCGCACACTCGGCAACCCTTATAATCGAGCCGAGGTTATGCACGTCCTCTATACCGTCGCACAGAATTATTAATCCGTGTTGGGTTTTTGCCGAAATGATTTCGTCGATTGAGGCATATTCGTAGTCTGAACAAAATGCAATAACGCCCTGATGCCTACCCTCTGCGCTCTCTTTATCGAGCACCTTTTTATCGACGAACTGCACACGGATATTGCGTTTGCGGGCTTCGGCGAAAATTCTGCCCAAAGTCCCCTGCGCACCCTTTTCAAGCAATATTTTATCTATATTTTTATCCGTTTTGAGTAGTTCAAAAACGGCGTTTCTGCCTTCGGTTTTCATTCCTCATCCTCTAAAAGCTGTAAAAGTCTTTCGCCCTGCCCCGTCAGATACAGCCAGCCGATTACCGCCTCTAAACCCGTGGAGTTGTTGTACTCGGCAAGGTCGGCGTTTTTGCTGTGCGAGGGCTTTTTGGCGTTTCTACCCCTCTTGAAAATTGCCGCCTCTTGCTCTGTGAACTTTGGCTCTATGCGGCGGAGAAGTTCGTTTTGTCCGTGTGCGGAGACTTGGGCGCTCGATAGCTTTTGGAGCTTTCCCGCAGGATAATCGGCTTCAAGCACTAACTTTTGGCGCACGTACAGCGAGTATACCGCATCGCCCGCAAATGCAAGCGTTACGGGGCTTAAGTTTTCCGCCTTGTTCAAGGTAATCGGCTCAAAAAATTTAAACATCATCTTTTTCCATATTAATTATACTACTTAAGAATAAAAAAAGCAATTATTCCATAGGATATAGCGTGAAATTAATAGTTTTAAAAAAGAGTATTATAATTACCGTATTAGCAATTATTTTTGCGATTGTAGCAATAGGCGTGTGTGCGGGTGCGCTTGCCGTTACCGCCTTTAAAAGCGAAGGCGATAGGGTTATCGTTATTGACGCAGGACACGGCGGAATAGACGCAGGCGTTGTAGGCAGAGTTACCGACGTGAAAGAGAGCGATATAAACCTTGCCATTGCAAAACAGCTTAAAAGCTATTTTTCGGAGGCGGGGTTTACCGTGGTTATGACGAGAACATCCAACGGCGGACTTTACGGACTGCCAAATTCGGGCTTTAAAATGCGTGATATGAAAAAGCGAAAGCAGATTATAGAGGAAAGCTCGGCGGATATGGTTATATCCGTACATCAGAACTCCTGCCCACTCGAAACAAGGCGTGGCGGTCAAGTATTTTATAATCCCGACAGCGAGTGCGGCAAGGCTTTGGCTGATTGTATTCAGTCGTCCTTAAACAACATGAAAGAGTGTGTTAAAAAGAGCTCTGCGCTTGCCGGTGATTACTATATGTTAAAGTGCACGGAAAGCCCTTCGGTTATAGTCGAGTGCGGATTTTTGACCAACGGCGAGGACGAAAAACTTTTGTCCTCTCCCGAATATCAGAAAAGCGTTGCTTACGCCATATTCAAGGGTGCAGTAAGCTATTACGGTTGAATTAAATAAAAACACGGTGGGCGCATCATATTGATGCGCCCACCGCATTTTTAGGAGAAGTTATAACCGTGTCGGTTATAATTTAAGTGTATTTTAATTATTCTACTATTTCAAAATAAACTG
>JAFLVN010000079.1 GCA_022508285.1 Clostridiales bacterium | reverse complement strand
AGCGAACGTATTCATATTGAACGGAAGGTTGTAAACTTCGCCGTGATAAAACGCCACGGGTGAGTTAATATAATTATTAAACTCCGTAAACTCGTTTACGTACTCCCAAACTTTTTTATTTTTGGTGTGGAAAATGTGCGCTCCGTATTTATGCACGGTTATATCTTCCACCTTTTCGGTATAGACGTTTCCGCCGATATGCCCACGCTTTTCTACTACTAAACACTTTTTCCCTTTTTTTGTTGCTTCGTGTGCGAATACTGCTCCGAAAAGCCCCGCCCCAACTATTAAATAATCATACATAATAAAATACCCTTTAATTTAATGCTTGATGAGTGACAAACTAAATCTATTGCCAAAGTAATTAAGATACATTGGTTAAGCGGAACGCTTATGTTTGATGATAGATTTGCAGTTGTCTTGATAAGCAATTAAGATACCCGACTGCAACGTCACGTTTACGCTTGATGAGTGACAAAGTAAATCTATTGCCAAAGTAATTAAGATACATTGGTTAAGCGGAACGCTTATGTTTGATGATATA
>JAFLVN010000078.1 GCA_022508285.1 Clostridiales bacterium | reverse complement strand
TTCTCTTCCGACTTTTCTGCATTGAGAATTTCAAGCATTTTTAAGATGCGCTCCTCGTCCAGCTCTTCCATATTAGAAGCGAGTTTGCCATAGGCAAGTTTATCGTGATGAATAGTCATATTCATATTATACACAAAAAATAAACCATCGTCAAACTTTTAGTCCGCTTTCACTCCTCATATCTCGTATTGCCCTACCAAGAAATAGCGCGGCTTCACCCAAAAAGGCGAAACCGCGCTTTGGTTGAGGCGACGGGATTTGAACCCACGACCTTATGGTCCCGAACCATACGCGCTACCAACTGCGCTACGCCTCAATTTACTTTTCCTAATTTTATCATTCTATCTCGGCGACGGTAATGAAAATCCGTCACCTCGGTCACCGTTCGCGCGGGACGGTTGCGCTCACTCATCTCGCTTTGATAAAACAGTGTACCACACTGTTTTATTAAATCAAAGCTCGTCGCGCTACCAACAGCGCTACGCCTCATTACAACCTATATTATATATATAATTAAAATTTCCGTCAAACGATTTTTGAATAATT
>JAFLVN010000077.1 GCA_022508285.1 Clostridiales bacterium | reverse complement strand
TAGTACGAGAGGACCGGGATGGACGCACCAAGGGTGAATCAGTTGTCACGCCAGTGGCACGGCTGGGTAGCCACGTGCGGATCGGATAAACGCTGAAGGCATCTAAGCGTGAAACCGACCTCAAGATAAGATCTCTCACTCGAAAGAGATAAGACCCCTTGAAGACTACAAGGTTGATAGGTCGGAGGTGTAAGCATGGTAACATGTTCAGCTGACCGATACTAATAGGTCGAAGGCTTGAATCAAAGTGAATTAGAAAATGTTATGCGATTATCAAGGTGTTCTTTGAGCACCTGACCATTCCGGTGGTTAAGCTAGAGGGATCCACCTGTTCTCATTCCGAACACAGAAGTTAAGCCTCTATACACCGAAGGTACTTGGCTGGAGACGGCCCGGGAGAGTAGGACGTTGCCGGATTCCACGAGAAGAAGCTCAGCAATGGCTGGGCTTTTTCTTATGTTAAAGAAGCGACAGGGATCCACCTGTTTCCATACCGAACACAGAAGAGAAGCTTTCAGTGCCGATGGTACTTGGCTAGGTTCGAGGG
>JAFLVN010000076.1 GCA_022508285.1 Clostridiales bacterium | reverse complement strand
CCCCATGGACAAATACATGAGTATCGCCAAAAAGCCAAGGGATACCCACAGCCTTTTTTTAAGCAGGGGCGTTTCCTTATCCTCTAGAGCATCCTCTGAGGTTTCCGCCTGTCTGTCGCTCATAGGAGAAGATTTTAGGGCTGCCCCATAGCCGGCTGCTTCAACCGCCGCTATGATTTCCTGCGGGGAGGCGCTGCCCTCAACTCCCATGCTGTTTGTCAGAAGGCTGACAGAGCAGGCGCTCACACCCGCCACCTTACTGACCGCCTTTTCAACCCGGGCGCTGCAGGCGGCACAGCTCATGCCCGTTACCGAATATTGTTCCATTTTTTATTCCTTTCCAAGCTCTAACTACCGCATCAGCTTCTGCAGCGTTTCTACCAGCTCATCCACAGTATCTTCCTTACCGTTTTTAATATCCTCCGCTACGCATCCCCTGATATGACTGCTTAAAAGTACTTTGTTAAAACTGTTTAACGCGGCGGTAACTGCTGCTACCTGCATCAGAATATCGGTGCAGTAGCAGTCCTGCTCCACCATTCCTTTAATACCCCGTATCTGTCCCT
>JAFLVN010000075.1 GCA_022508285.1 Clostridiales bacterium | reverse complement strand
AAAGAACAATATCACGTTGGGAATTGTCCGCGGCGACACGCCGCTATGCTATAATAATAACAAAGCCACAGCCTGACAGTCGAAACGCGAGGAAAGAACAATATCACGTTGGGAATTGTCCGCGGCGACACGCCGCTATGCTATAATAATAACAAAGCCACAGCCTGGCAGTCGAAACGCGAGGAAAGAACAATGTCACGTTGGGAATTGTCCGCGGCGACACGCCGCTATGCTATAATGTAAAAATAGTCAGGGAATGATGTCTCCCTTGGGAAACCTAAACCGCTTTTTAAGCTGATGACTTCTGCTTTTACGCAGCAGCTGTCGGCTTTTTATTTTTTGGAGGTAGTTTTTTATGTTAATGTCACTTGCGCTGATATTTCTGGTGGGGCTTTCCGCCGCGTCAATTTTCGGGGCAATAAAGCTGCCGAGAATCATCGGTATGCTGGCAACGGGAATCATCATTGGTCCGTTTGTGCTTGATCTGCTCGACCCGTCAATACTTGGTATTTCCTCGGAGCTTCGGCAAATCGCTCTGATCATAATACTGATAAAAGCGGGGATTTCGCTT
>JAFLVN010000074.1 GCA_022508285.1 Clostridiales bacterium | reverse complement strand
ACTGTTCGGAGATTATTGTGCTCTCAGAAAACTATTATCAGGGCTGTATGCACCTGCGCGACCGTTTTATGGTGGATAATTGCGACTTAGTGGTATGCTACCTGCGCAAAAGTAGCGGCGGCACCTACTACACCGTAAAATACGCCAAATCACAGGACAAAAAAGTTATTGAACTATGAAAGCAGAAAGAACGGTTGAAATAAAAAATTTTAAAAGGGCGAGAATTGTCTTCTCAATTTCAGGCGGCGCTTTGGCGCTTGCCGTTTTAATATATTTTGTAGTAACTGTAACGACAAATCCTGAGTTCAATACATATTGCATACTTGCCCTGTCTGTTTTTGGTGGCTATACGTTGATTATGCTTGTATTGTTTGCTGTATTTGATTTGCGCAGGCAGTATTTGGTGAATAAATATTTCGGAAAAGTTTCAGCAGCGGATATTGAAAAAAGTCAGAAATTGTTGGGCAGAATTGAGTGTGTTAAGAGCTATAACTATTCCTTTTTTGACGATTTAGATGACGGGCGGTTTGAATTTAACGATAAGATGATTAAACATTTCCTTAAAGAGATATCCAAAGGG
>JAFLVN010000073.1 GCA_022508285.1 Clostridiales bacterium | reverse complement strand
CCGTAAAATTATAAAAAATGATTTTTTTAGAGGCTATTATGCAAGAAATTAACGGTGTTATTCCCTGCACTTCCACTCCCTATTCCGAGTTCGGAAAGCACATCAATGAAATAGTAACCATTAAGGGCGCAATCCACAATATACGAGATATGTCCGATTTCGCTTTTATTATTGTGAGAACTGCGCGCGAACTTATCCAGTGCGTATATTCTCCCGAATTTTCCGATTACAGACTTACCCCCGATGTTGTTGAACAGTCAGCAGCAAGGATTACGGGCAAGGTAGTTAAGAGCGAAACCCGCGACGGAAGCGAAAGATACGAGTTGCAGATTCACAATATTGAGCTTTTGTCCGTACCCGCAGATATTCCTCCCGTTGTTATTTCCAAAAAACAGGTGGTTTGCGATTTGTCTGTAAATTTGGACAACCGCCCTGTTACACTCCGCAACCCTAAAGAACGCGCAATCTTCAAAATTCAGGAAGGTATTCAGCGCGGTTTCCGCGAGTATTTACAGAGTCAAGGCTTCACCGAAGTCCACTCACCTAAAATTAACTTTGCAGGAGCTGAAGGCGGTACCAA
>JAFLVN010000072.1 GCA_022508285.1 Clostridiales bacterium | reverse complement strand
TCACTCCCTCTTACAATCTCCCCTGTGATTATGTTATCCACACGGTCGGTCCTGTTGTAAGCGGTAAGCTGAATAAAGAGCATTGTGAGTTGCTCCAAAGTTCCTACAATTCTTGCCTTGAAATTGCGGTGCAAAACAATGTAAAGTCGATAGCGTTCTGCTGTATCTCAACGGGAGTTTTCGGGTTTCCGCAAAGGGAGGCTGCCGAGATCGCGGTGGAAACGGTGAGAAAATTCAGAACAAAACACAATATCGAGGTGATTTTCAATGTCTTTACAGAAAAGGATTATGAAATATACAACGGATTACTCGGCTGAAATTTCCCGTCTGAAAAGCGAAATCAAAGCCGCGGACACGATTGTGATCGGGGCCGGGGCGGGGCTTTCCACATCGGCGGGCTTTGTCTATACGGGAGAGCGTTTCAAAAAGTATTTTGCGGACTTTGAAGCCAAATACGGTTTTCACGATATGTACTCGGGCGCGTTCTGCAATTATGAAACGCCGGAGGAACATTGGGCTTATTGGAGCCGCTTTATCATGGTCAACCGCTATGTCGATCCCCCGAAGCCGCTGTATCAGGA
>JAFLVN010000071.1 GCA_022508285.1 Clostridiales bacterium | reverse complement strand
ATTTACACGATAAGGAATAAATGAATGTATGAGAATTGCAAAGGAATGGAAGGACTATTGCCTTATAGATACATCAAAAGGTGAACGGTTGGAGCGTTGGGGCAATGTAACACTGATACGCCCTGATCCGCAAATAATATGGGAGTGCAGGAACCCTGCAAAGGAGTGGAATAGCGCAAATGCACGGTATATCCGTTCCCAATCGGGCGGAGGACATTGGGAATATTCCCATTCGTTGCCGGAAAGCTGGAAGATAAAATACAAAAACCTAACCTTTATGGTAAAGCCCACAGGGTTTAAGCATACCGGTCTTTTCCCCGAACAGGCGGTAAACTGGGACTACTGTACCGAACTTATAAAAAATGCAGGACGTCCTATCAAAATATTGAACCTTTTTGCATATACAGGCGGTGCCACTCTTGCCTGTGCTGCAGCAGGGGCAAGCGTGTGTCATCTTGACGCTGTAAAGGGAATGGTCGAATGGGGCAAGCAAAATGCGGCTTTAAGCGGATTGTCCGACAAACCCATACGCTGGATAGTGGACGATGTGATGAAATTCCTTGGACGTGAGATAAAGCGGGG
>JAFLVN010000070.1 GCA_022508285.1 Clostridiales bacterium | reverse complement strand
AGAGTTCCATATTTGCCTCTCAACAGGAACACGCAAATATTTGTGTTCAGCAAATACCTCTTCATATTTCCACGATTTCCTTTCGGAACTTACGAGCATCCCGCAATTCTTTCACAAACTCATCAGTATCGATATTATCATTTCCCCAAATGCCATAGAAGTCACTCGCAGACACCGAACTATTGGTTGTTGCCACAGGGGTAATCGTACTCATAATAATATATTGATTTTCTGTCTGCAAAGATAAAAACTCTTCTCGGATATTCCAAATCTTTCGGTCTTTTATTTGCAGAAAGACTAACAGAAAGGCTGAACTGCATCCCAATGCACCCACCACCCAGAACAGGGCAGCGGGTGCAGATGCAGAACCCCGATTACTGAAACACGGACAGCAAGCTCTCTAACGCCTCCTCGCACCCTTCGGCGAAAGGCGCAGCCTCACCGCTGCTCTCACTCCCATACGCAGCCTGATAGTCCTGTTCCAACGCATCAAGGAACCGGGTAACGATTCGCAGCCGCTCACGGAGTGAACGACTGCGCAGAAGACCCATCCGCAGCGCGGTGTAGGCTTGATAGAGATAGAT
>JAFLVN010000007.1 GCA_022508285.1 Clostridiales bacterium | reverse complement strand
ACAAATTATCCAACAAGCGAAGAAGAAACGTTCGGAGTGTTCTACGGTGCAAATTTCCCGATAAAATTTTGTAATTTTTAGTGAATTGAGCTATTTTTAGTGATTTTGTGCTTTTTATAGTAAATTTCAACTATTTTTGGGGTGTTTCCCAACCCCGAAAATCCTGTCGCAAGGTTGTCGCATAAGTATTTGACAAAAAATAAAACCGTCATTTCGAGGCATTTTTGAGCGTTTTGTCGCAAAAACGGACCGTTTTCGAGGATCTCGAAAAATTGCCAAAAGCTTCAAGTCCAACAAGCGGAGCCATTCCGGTGATAATGAAGTAGAGGATCCACCTGTTCCCATTCCGCGCGAGTGCGAAACGTGATAATCTGCCGAAGGTTCCCGTTTACGGGAAACGGCAGAACACAGAAGTTAAGATCTGTGTTGCCGAAAGTGCTTGGGTTTTAACCCTGGGAGAACGAGCGCGGATTTCTCAAAACAGCACGGTGCGCTGTTTTGCCGCGCGAGATAAGGTTGCGGCATATGTACGCCGCAACCGTGACCGAAAACGGCGTTATCTTGCGCCGTTTGAGAAAGGGAATTGCCGGATTTCAAAAAAAAGCAACCCCTTTTGGGTTGTTCTTTTTTTGTTGTGTTGCAATACACTTTGGTGGGCTGCTTTGTTTTTAATGTATTTAATTGATTGCAATTTGCAAAACAATTTGCTATACTAATGGTAGGGAATGAAGTTCTCCCTTGGGAAACCTAAACCGCTTTTAAAGCTGATGACTTCTGCTATATGGCAGAAGTATCGGCTTTTTTGTTTTTTTAAGGAGTAATTTATGCTGACTTCACTTGCACTTATATTCCTCGTCGGGCTGAGCATGGCGGCAATTCTTAAAGCAATCAAATTGCCGCGCATTATCGGTATGCTGATTACGGGCGTCGTTCTCGGACCGTACGTGCTCGATTTGTTCGACAGTTCCATACTCGGTATATCGTCGGAGCTTCGTCAGATGGCGCTCATCATAATTTTAATTAAGGCGGGGCTGTCGCTCAACCTCAAGGACTTGAAGAAGGTGGGACGCCCTGCAATTTTAATGGCGTTTGTGCCTGCGGCTTTCGAAATCGGAGCGTGCGTAATTTTTGCGCCCATTTTCCTGAAAGTCAATTACATCGAAGCGGCAATAATGGGAGCGGTGCTCGGCGCAGTTTCGCCAGCCGTGGTAGTGCCGCGAATGGTTCAGCTAATGGATGAAAAATACGGAACGGGAAAGGGCGTTCCGCAGATGATACTCGCGGGAGCATCGCTCGACGACGTTTTCGTAATCGTTCTGTTCACGGCGTTTGTCGGCATCGGGCAGGGCAACGGCGTAGAGGTGATGACCTTTCTGAATATTCCCATTTCAATCGTTTCGGGCATTCTTTTAGGCGCGGCGGTCGGCTTTGCGCTCGGGTGGTTTTTCGAGACGGCGTTCGCGCACAAGTACTTAATTCGCAACAGCATAAAGGTAATTATCATTCTGGGCTTTGCGTTCCTTCTTCTTGCGGTTGAAACGTGGCTGAAAGCGTATTTTTCCGTTTCGGGCTTGCTTGCCATTATGAGCATGGCTATCGTTTTGGCTATGCGGAGTGCAAAGGAATTGATGACGCGGTTGCAGGAAAAATTCGGCAAGATCTGGCTTGCCGCGGAAGTTTTGTTGTTCGTACTTGTCGGTGCGGCGGTGGACATACGCTACACAATGGAAGCAGGCGCGTGGGCGCTGCTCCTGATTGCCGTGTGCCTCGTGTTCCGTAGCGTGGGGGTATATCTTTGTATGCTCGGCACAAAGCTCAATCAAAAGGAGCGGCTGTATTGCGTAATTGCCTATCTGCCCAAAGCGACGGTGCAGGCGGCAATAGGCGCGGTGCCGCTTTCACTTGGGCTTCCGTGCGGCAATATAGTGCTTTCGGTCGCCGTTCTATCAATTCTGATAACCACACCGCTTGGTGCAATCGGAATGGATTTAACCTATAAAAAACTCCTTCAAAAAGAGGAAGAGGAATAGCAGGAGAAGCAACCTCCTCAAGAAGTTGCACAGGAAGAATAGAAAAAACGGACGGGTTGACCCGTCCGTTTTGCGTTTTACATACTTATTCTTCCGTTTTGCTCAAGCGCTTTTTGCAATAACTTTTTTTGCCGCATTTGGGGCATTTGAGCTTTCTACTTGTGGGCATATGCGGCGCGAAAAGATACGCCTTCATCGTCGGCACAAATCTCTCGCCGCAGTGTTTGCACTCGTACGTGCCCGCATCTCTTTCGAGAACACATGCTATTCCGACGCCTATGCAAATAATGACAAACCCGACTATCATTAGCACTATTTTAAGCCACGTCTGCATTTCCAATAATCCTGCGAGAAGAATAATCGTCAGCCCTGCCGCAAGCATTGCAAATCCCGCGATAAATGCTATAATGAGTTTCTTTTTAGCTTCCGCTTTTTCCTGTATCAACGACATAATGTTTTGCTCTGCTTTTTCAAAGTATTTTTTTTCGTCAAGTCTTTCACCGGAGAGCAGTTCATTCACGCTGATTTCAAGCAATTCGCAAAGCGGAAGCATAAGCCCGACTTCGGGTAAGCCGTTGCCCGTTTCCCACTTTGAAATCGTCTTTTCGGAAATGTTCAGCTTTTCTGCGACTTCGCGCTGGGTTAAAGCTTTTTCCTTTCTGCAAGCTTTTATAAACTGACCGGTTTTGACCTGATCCATATCAGCAGACCTCCTTCTGATAACAGAATATCATCATTTCTTTTCAAAAAACACCCACGCTCCGTAGAGTTTGTAAAAAAAGCTATCCACGGAACGTAGAGCCGAATTTAAAAATTTACTCCCTATTCGTATAGCTGATAGTTATATGCCCAATCCCGAAAATCACGGCAAAAACAATAAGCGGTATTGACAACAGCATAATTCCGCTGAAAAGGAACAGTAAAGTGGGGGTTATGGATAGCCACAACATTTTTATCGTGCTCCGACCTTTGCCGAAAACTATCCAGCCCGATAAGTACAGTAAAAGCAAAATGCCGTTTACAATCAGGTACACCAACAGCGCGCTGTCAAACCAAAAGTTAAAGTAGGTGTATGGGATATTGAAGACCATAAACGCCATACAGCCGTAGCGCCCGATTTGCTCTAAAACAGCGATTGGTCGGCATATATGTGCCGATGAATATAAATTTTTATCGGTTACCGCGCTGATTATATTGGGAATTAAAATAATTGCAACGGCAATAAGACCGTAGTAGTTAAACCAGCCCATATCACTCCGTTTCCATAGTTTCGAGTAAAAAGCTCACGGGGCGGAAGCCGTCGTTGCAGGAAATCATTGCCGACTTTTTATTCCTCATCCAGCCGTCGTAAATGTCCTCGCCGCCGTGGGCAAGCGTCATAACGAAGGGGGAAATGCTTTCCCACGCGCTGTCGCAAAAACCTTCGGGCTTGTTCCAGCCGTTTGCGATAAATATTTGCCCCTCTTTCATATCGCAGGCGTGGGAGATGGGGTTTTCATATTTTTCAATCAAGTCCTTATAGCACGCCGTCTTCATAACGGTTATCTTAACTTTTTTCATTATGTATCTCCGCTAAAATTGAAATTTACAACTCTATCGTTTCGGTCTTGAAATCGCAATAATATTCGGCAATCTTGCCCGTAAACTTCAACACGCAGTAATCGGGGTCGGTTACGCCTTTTTTATAAAACATTTTATCGCCGAAACGCCAAATCTCGTCCTTGGTCGGTTGGTCTGTGCAGACCTGCATTTCTCCCGTTATCGAAACGCCTTGATACTTGAATTTACCGCGCTTGTAAAAATAGATGCAAGCCTTATCGTTCGCCAAGTACTGTTTGATTTTATTAGACGAGGTGTTGGTGGTGAAATAAATATCGTTGCCGTCTATCTTACGGGGCGCAAGCATGGCTCTGATAATGGGGTAACCTTGCTCATTGACGGAAGCGATAAACGCTGTTTTCTGTTCGACTATAAATTCAAAAATTTGTGTTTTATCCATTGTGTATTTTCTCTCCGATAAATTTACTTCTTTTTAGTTTTCGGGGCAGGCAAGTCGGAGTACATTGTCTCAAACAAGTCGCACAAATAGTCCTTGTCGTCAACGTTATCCACAAGCAGCATTTCTTTTGCGCCTTCATAAGGCAAAGAGTAGGTAGCCTGGGGCATATACTCGATTGCGGACTTTACGGGCTTTACAAGCAATCTGTCGTCATAGATGCCGCCGACAAGTTTGCCGCGGTAATATAGCATAAACTCGCCCATCATTGGCTTGTACGTTATATCGTTTAAGTCCGATAATTGCTCTAAAATGAAATTCAAGAAATCTCTGCACGATGCCATAATTCCTCCACCAATTTTTAGCCCAGTTTATCGCCGTTGTCAACGGGTTTATCGGGCGTGATAAGTACAACGCCGCCGTCGCTGTAAGTGCCCAGAACGAGCACTTCTGACATAAAATCGGCAATCTGCCTCGGCGGAAAATTGACTACAGCCAAAACCTGTTTGCCGACAAGCTCGTCCGTTGTATAGCGCTCGGTAATCTGCGCGGACGATTTTTTAATGCCTATATCTTTGCCGAAATCAATCTTTAACTTATACGCCGGCTTTTTGGCTTTTTCGAAAACTTCGGTTTCAAGCACCGTGCCGACCCGTATATCCAATTTTGTAAAATCTTCAAACGTTGACATAAAATTATTTTAGCACATACGTTTTTAAAATGCAATATTAAAGACTAATAGCTTAGCTTCCGTGGCTTATGCGTCCCGTTAAGCTCGTCAATAAGAAAGGAGCAGATCCGATAGCTCATAATTAAATGTAGAATTTACAGTCACGTCGGATGCGGTGCGCACTTGAAATTTTTTATATGGCGTGATATAATAGACTACAAGCAATTTTAAGGAGATATTGTATGCGTAAAAATTTCGGAAAACAGACATGGGTGCTTCCCCAACCCGTGCTGATTGTGGGTACGTATGACAAGGACGGAAAAGCCGACGCGATGAACGCAGCCTGGGGCGGCGTGTACGACACGAACACCGTAATGCTGTGCCTCGGCGAACACAAGACAACGGACAACATCAAGGAACAGAAGGCTTTCACTGTCAGCTTCGGAGACGTGAAAAACCTTGTTGCTTCCGACTACGTGGGTATTGCTTCTGCCAACGACGACCCCGATAAAATGAAAAAATCCGGCTTCACAACAGTTAAAAGCGGGCATGTAAACGCCCCCATTATAAACGAATTGCCCGTGACTTTAGAGTGCAAGCTCGTTAAGTTCAACGAGGACGGCATAGTTGTGGGCGAGATAGTAAACGTCAGTGCAGACGAGAGCGTTCTTGGCGCAGACGGAAAAATCGATTCCGATAAGCTCGACCTCATCACTTTCGACCCTATTCACGCAACCTACAGGAAGGTAGGAGAAAAGGTCGGCAACGCATTCTCCGACGGCAAAAAGCTCAAGTAGGACAAAGGCATTTATATCCGGACGAGATTATACTGATAAAACAGATATTAAAAGTGGACTATAACGAAATATTTAAAACAGAATAGATAAATTAAAAGCTCTGCAAAACGCAGAGCTTTTTTCACAATATTTTATTTTAAGCTATTGCAATTTGCTTGAATCTATATTAGAATAAATAAAAAATCGCATAGTATACGATTATATGGGTGTATATTTTTTATATAGTGTTATAATACAAAATTTATTAATTAATATCCGGCCAATATAATTAATTAAATAATTTTTTGGAGGTGAAAATATGCAAAAAACAATGAAGAAGTTAGTGTTTTTATTGGCGCTTGTCTGCACTGTTATTTGTTGCATTGTTTTCGCCGCATGCGGAGATAAAGGTAACGGCAACGGTGGCGGTAACAACAACGATGACAAAATCACTTACTCCGTAACTGTCACTTCAACTGACACTGTAGAGTATACGTCAATCACGGCGTATTGGAAGAGCGGCACCGAATTGAAGGGTTCGGCAACTTTAAGTGCAAACGGTACGGCTTCCGTTCAACTTGCCAAGGCGACTTACACCGTAGACCTTGGTACTGTTGAAGGTTATACCTATACGGCACAGACCGCTACGGCTACAGCCCCCAGCGTTAACATTACTCTTACCTCGGGTTTTTCCAACACGCACACTCTTATGCTTACCGTAAGCTCAGAGTTGCCTCTGCCCGCAGACGCCGCCGTTGACATCTACGACGCAGAAGACACACTCGTGCTTGAGGGCGTTTCCATTATAGACGGACTCAATAATATTGCCGGCATCCCTCACGATACCGACTTCACCGTAGTATTTGCGAGTGACGTTGACTACCTTGAAGGCGAGGTTAACGTTACTTCCTCGGAGACTACATCTACGCTCAACATTACCGCTAAGGAAATAGTGTATACTGTAACTGTTGACGCTGAAGCAGGCCTTGACCTTGACGGCGTAACCGTAGTGCTTACCGCTGTCGGCAAGGACGACGTTACCGGCGAAATTGAAGACGGTGTAGCAACTATAACTATATCTGCACTTGCCGGCGAATACACCGTTGAACTCGTTGGTTTAAATCCCGCATACAAATATGAGCCTGCACAGGTTTCATACAAGAGCGGGGAACGCACCGCAACTCTCAACGTTACTGCAATCGTTTACGTTGTTACTCTCAACAAGCTCAGCGACGCAGTTGACGAAAGCGAAATTACCGTTGAATTGCATGACGCCGAAGGCGAAAAGGTAGCCGAAGCTTCCTTTGTTGAAGGCGTTGCAAACGTGTATGCACCCGAAAGCGAATACACTATAGTTCTCACTTCTTCCGGTAGCGTAGGCTACGGCTTTATCTCCGACGGATTTAACGCCGAAAGACAAGCAACCGTTCACGTTGCACCCAAGCCCGCAGGCGGTGCACAATATGTAGAGTGGCAAGATAGTATAGACGCTGAATCTAACGTCACAAGCTCAGGTGAACCCTATACGATTACTGCTACCGGCGCATATTATATCGAAGTTCAGACTTATTATAATAATAGTTGGTACAGCTATCATGTAAGAAATCATGTCTTCAAGTTTACTGCACCCGCAGGCGACGCCAAGCTGTACACATTTAGTTGGGCTTATCTTGCCGGAAACGATACTATCAACCAATATAGCGACTATGGTGCTGAAGCATTAGCTGAAACCGAAGAGTCTGTTTTGTTCCTGATCAATGGGGGAGATTCTGTTAATTTTGCATTACAATATAATAACATTCCGATCCATCACGATGATGGGAACGAGTTAAACCCCGTTACTGAAGACCCTTATCACTTTATTCTTATGGTTGAAGAGGCAGAAGCTCCCACCGAAGGTGATATGTATATGCCTATAGAAGTCGGCGCTGACGATTTGATAGGCGCACATACCGGGCCCGAAGGTAAAACCGACGTTTACTTCCGGCTTTCATCAAATGGGTCTTCTGAACAGCTTTTTACTATTACAGTTGACGAAGGCACTGAAATTTACTACAGCGGCACTAAAATTACCGAGCTTACCAAGGTAGCAAGCGGTGACTGTATAACCGTTCCCCAACATGTAAATGGCTATCTTCGTGTTGTTTCAAGCAGTGCGCCCGTTAAGTTCACTCTTGAAAAATACGTTACACCCGGATCACATCCTGAAGCTGCTATAAAAATTTTAAAAGGCGAAGAAGTATCTTATACCTTTACGGCTGATGATAATGCTTGGTTTGCGTTTACACCCGAAGAGAGCGGTGACTATCGCATATTCGGTATTCAGGATTTTACTGGTGCAGAAACCGGTACAGGATACAATGATCAGGGCTGGTATGTCGGGCTTGAGGAGGAAGTTGAGCCGATTGACGGCGCTAAGTTACCGTTAACGGCTAACACAAAGTATTATATTCAACTTTATTGTAACTTGGGCAACACCGTAATATTCAAGATTGACGATTATGCTCCTATTCCCGGCAAACTGTCTGAGCCCATAGAACTTGAAATCCCCATGTGAATTTGGTGAACAGTTTGACTCTAGAGTGATTGTTCTCCGTGCGCAGAAAATAATCAAAGTTGCATTAGCGGAACAACAATAAAAGACCTTTCCTTAGGGAAAGGTCTTTTATTGCGCTTTTTTATTACATTTTGAAATAGGGCGGATGTTCGGCGAACGTCCGCCTGTGTTCGTTTCGCTTATTTTAATTTAGAGAGTACATCAATAATTGGAAATCCCAAGCACATAATCAGACTTTACGTCCAAATATTTGCAGAGCCTTGCAAAGGTGTCTAACGCAGGAAAAACATTATCGCACATATATTTCGACACCGTTTGATACGAAACTCCGATTGCAAGTGCAATTTCCTTTTGCGGAATACCGCTCGACTTAATTACCTCTCGCAGCCTTAACTGTATCTCTTGTAAACTACACATACTTCCCCTTAATTGTAATTGTCGCACAATATACGATTTTCAACATTATAATCGCATGTTGTGCGAATTGTAACTATTTATTCATCTATTCATATAAAATGTATAAAAATACTCTATCCGGAGTATACTTTTTTGGAAAAATAATTAATGGAGGAGAAGTATGTTTAAAACAATCAAAAAGTATTTGCTTCTGTTGCTCGTGGTTGTTGCACTTGTTTGCTCGGTAGCCTTTGCTGCTTGCGGCGACAACAAGGGCGGTAACAACAGTGGCGACAATCAGAATCAAGAACAAGAAGATCCGGACAATCCCGACAATCCGGACAATCCCGATAATCCGGACAACCCCGACAATCCGGACAATCCGGACAATCCGGACAACCCCGACAATCCGGACAACCCCGATAATCCGGACAACCCCGATAATCCGGACAATCCGGACAATCCCGATAATCCGGATGATCAAAGCTACGATCTGTCTGTTGAAGAGCCCGTTGAAGACGTTGTAATCGGCGCAGACAAAGAGGAAGCTACCAAGTTCAACCTTATCGACGTTGAGCCCGGCGAGTATACAGTTACCTTAGCTATGACCCCGTCTGTCAGTCAGGCAACAGTTACCGTAGTCGTAGGCGAAACCGAAACTCCCTTCGAACTGGTTGGCGAGGAAGATATCGCTCTTGTTGCAACTATATTCATTACCAATGAAGAGTACATCGAGATTTATGCCACCACCGAAGTAACCACAACCGTAACCCTTACGGCAGTTCCTTTTAATGGTATTATCCTCGAAGTTGACGTGCCTAAAACGTTAACAGTTCCCGTATTGGGCGAAACCGCATTGGTTAAACTCGGCGCAACTGTTAAACAAGATGTAACTTACTTTTTCACGCTTTCAAGCGAAGACATGAGCAGTGACTTCTACAGCTCCAAAATAAGTGTTAAAAACAACGGTAACGTTATCGGCACTTATCAGTGGGGAAATATAACGAACGATGGAATAATTATTAATGGATTTACCGATGATATTATTGAAATTGCTCAGATAAAGGATGACAATAATACTGCAAAAGATAAATCTTTCGATGTAACCGTATCTATCACCGAATTCGCGTACACGCTTGAACCCAACGAAGAGCTTACCGTTATGAAACTTAATTCCGGTGATGCGTTTAAAGTAGTTTACGCCGAGTCCGAAAAAATCGAAGACGGCGAAAGCTATACGCTTGAAGTATCGTCGGGCGGCTATTCCGGAACCATCAAGTCCGTAACTATTTGGGTATACGATTCCGAAGAACACTATCATACAGTAGCTGCTCCTCTTAACGGTAAACAAGAAATAGAAATAACCGTAGATAAGTCTTTCGGCTTAAAGGTTGTTGCTAAGAGCACTTTGGATCAAGATAAGGCTTATAACATTTTCCTTACGCTTGTTGTAGAGGAAGATAATCAAGGCGACGGCGGTCTTGAATCCGGTCCCGTTGAAGGTCAGTACACAACGGCAACGCTTGCGTATGTCGATCTCGACCCTTCAGATAAGAAGTATGTGCCTTATGATGGACTCCTTGCAGGTGAGCATACTTTTAAAACCAATGCAATATTGATTACTGTCCCCAGTAATACTGATGTGATTGATCCTATGTATGAAATCGAATTAGGCGAAGACTCCTATGACTGTGTAATCATATTCTACTCATGGGGCTACGGTATGTTCAAGAATGGCTTTGGCGGAGATGCTGCAATGTACGACGGAGATATGATACCGTTTGCTCCCACTTCGAACTGTGATCTCTACCTGTACAATCCTTCCGGCGATACTATAAGCTTCACGCTTATCGACTTAAAAACAGCCGGCGGCGGTGGCGGTCTTACGCCGGAAGATCCCAAAGAAGCTCATGTCGGCAGCGATTCGATTAAGAATATGACGGAAATTTACTTCGTATTTACAGCAACTACAGACGGTACGTTTACGTTCAAGTTCGCTGAAGGCGCTAGTAATTCGGCAGGTGTAACGTTCATGGCAAAAAGCAACTTTGATGATTGGACTGGTTCGACAATGTATGCACCCTATTATGAAGAGCCTTATACCCGCGAGGTAAAAGCAGGTGATAAAGTTTACTTCATAGTCAACTACTACCAATACGGCGAAGCTCCCGCAACTGTTAGCTTCGAAATTTCCATTGCCTAATATAGCTTGGTAAAATTATCGTAAAGTAAAATAATTAAACAATAATAAAAAGCCTTTCCTTCGGGAAAGGTTTTTTATTTTTTCAGCAATATACTTGACATAAACCTATATAAGTGTTACAGTATTTTTGTTATAAATCGACAGACAGTTCGAAACCATCCTGTCTATAAACAAAACTATGGAAGGGATGGGCGCACTGCGCCCTTTTTGTTTTTATGTTGAATAGAATAAAAAAGCAATTTAAAGAGTTCCGCATACTCTTAAAAAGCGTTCCCTCAGTTGTGGTGGCGCTCTTTATTATGTCGGTATTTTCAATGAATCTTTTGGCAAACAAGAGCATTGATATCCCTTGGGACTGGCTGGCGCTCGACTGCGGAATTTTCGTGTCTTGGTTTGCCTTTTTTACAATGGATATAGTAACAAAACGCTTCGGTCCGAAAGCCGCAACCGAGCTTACGGTGCTTGCGATTATAGTAAATCTGTTTTTCTGTCTGCTGCTGTTTATCGGCAGCGTCGTCCCCGGTACGTGGGGACAAGCTTATGGGCAAGAAAACGTAGAGCAGGTGAACGGCGCACTGAACGCAACGTTCGGCGGCACCTGGTATGTGGTTTTGGGCAGTACGGCGGCGTTTTTAATTTCGGCTGTCGTAAACAATCTGTCAAACTTCGGAATAGGTAAGCTGTTCAAAAAAAATCCCGACGGGCTCACTGCATTCGTTCTGCGCACTTACGTTTCCACGGCGGTGGGGCAGTTTATAGATAATCTTGTATTTGCGCTACTCGTAAGCCATTTCTTTTTCGGCTGGACGATTGTGCAGTGCGTGACCTGCGCCGTCACGGGTATGCTTGTTGAGCTGATATGCGAGGGGCTATTCTTTTATCCCGGGTACGCAATCACGAGGCGGTGGAAGAAAAACGGTGTAGGCGAGGAATATTTGAAGTTGAAGGAGGCGGAACATGAAAGTGCTGATAACGGGGACGAGTAAGGGAATAGGCAGGGCAATTGCCCAAAAATTTCTGTCGTGCGGGCACGAGGTTACAGGGTTTGACGTACTGCCTGCAGCTATCCGAAATGAGCGCTATTTTCACGTTCAAACGGACATATATGCGGGGGAATTGCCCGAAATCGGGGGCGTGGAAATTTTAATTAACAACGCAGGAGTGCAGGATTCCGGACGGGATATCGACGTAAATTTAAAAGGCAGTATCCGCATTACCGAGAAGTACGCTCTGCAAAAAAATATTAAAAGCGTGCTGTTTATCGCCTCTTCGAGCGCAAGAACGGGTGCGGAGTTCCCCGAGTACGCCGCAAGCAAGGGCGGCATGGTAGCCTACATGAAAAACGTTGCCCTGCGGGTTGCAAAATACGGCGCTAACTCCAACAGCCTTTCACCGGGCGGAGTTAAAACGGCGCTCAACGACCACGTTATGAACGACCCCAAGCTCTGGCAAAAGGTAATGGACGAAACGTTGCTTAAAAAGTGGGCAGAGCCCGAAGAAATCGCCGAGTGGGCATATTTTTTGACCGTTATAAACCGTTCCATGACCGCTCAGGATATTCTCGTTGACAACGGCGAAGACGCAAAGGCTAATTTTATATGGTAGAAGACTTATGTAGTTACATTCTTGCGGCTAACATCTTGACTTAAAACTTAAAATATGTTACATTATATATGAGTTGCTTTATGGCACTTAGTTAAACATGAGAGGTACAATAATGAATTTCATCAAAGCTTTCATAATGCGTTTCAGAAAAAAGAAAGAAGAACCGCAGGAAGACGAACCTCCGATCATCATAACCATACCTAAAAGAACTACCGAGTCGGAAGAGGAAACACCTGCCGAGGTTAATCAGGTTGTAGAGGAAGAACCCGCCGAAGTCAACGAAATCGTAGCGGAAGAGCCTGCCGAAACCACGCCGGCAGAAGAAGAGGCGGCTCCCGCAGCAGCTACTCAAGTGATAGTGGAAGACGAACCTGTAACAGAGGTTGCCAATGAAGAGGTCGCAGAAGAAGCGCCCTTAGACAATTCGCAGGTGATAGCTGTGATGGAAGGCGGCAACGTGCAGGAGTCTGACAGCGGAGCAGTCGTACATACTGCCGAGGGCAAATATATTTATTTAAGATATAATAAGTCTTTCAAGGCAAAGCTTATTCAGGGTAAAGACGAAGTGAGGGAGTATTACAACGCCCTCAAAAACCACGTTTTAAGTTATGATAAAGTGTCTACCCGCATAAGCTGGAAGCAGGAGAGCGTGACACGCGGCAGAGATAAAATCTGCTGGTTTGTTCTGCGCAGCAAATCGCTGTATGTGTATTTGCCTCTTAATCCCGACGATTATGCCGATACAAAGTACAAGGTGGAGCGTGCGGAAGCTAAGCGGTTCGAGGAACTGCCCTGCCTGTACCGCATTAAAAATCCCCGCCGTGTGGAGTATGCGAAAGAGCTCATAGACACCGTTATGGAGAGATACGGTTTGGAGCGCAATGAAAAGCCCGAAAAGAACTTCGTTAAAGACTACCCTTACGAGCAAACTCTGCCGCTTATAAAGAAAGGACTTATTAAAGTTACGCAGTCCAACAAAAAAATAACTCTTGATGAAGAGACCGAGGAAATGATTGCCGAAGACAGGGTGCGCATTGAGCTCCGCTCGGAAGTACAAGTTAGTGAAGTTAAGGAGCTGATGACCGACGAAGATGCGCAAGCTCTCGTGATTTTAAGCAACCGCAAAGCAGATAAAACCAAAAAGGGAATTGTGAATATCGACGTGCTTTCCGACTGCTTTGAAAGCGGCGAGACGGTCACGCTCGACGAAATTAAAAAGCGTGTTAAGGGCTTTGATAAAAAGGTTACTTACGTTAAAGTGCTTGCACGTGGCACTCTCAATAAGAGGCTTACCGTCGAGGCGGACGAGTTTTCGGTTGACGCACAAAAAATGATACTCCTAACCGGTGGACAGGTAATAAAAACTCTGTCTTAAAATAACTAATTTTCAGTTAATTATTAGCTGAAAAGTGATAGGGGTTAAAGAGTCTCAATGGAAACCTATACATATAAAATCGGAGACAATTTATATATCAATCTCACCAACAGATGCTCCAACCGTTGCACTTTTTGCGTGCGTGACCAAAGCGCCGAATACGAAGGAAATTACCTTTGGCTGAAAGAAGGCGAGCCGAGCGCAGAGCAGGTTATCGAAGAGATCGGCAATCCTGCCGAGTACAATGAAATAGTGTTTTGCGGTTACGGCGAGCCTACTTATAGGCTGGAGGCAATGCTAGAAATCTGCGACTTTGTTCACGCCCACGGCGGCAAAACGAGGCTGAACACAAACGGCCACGGCAGTCTTATTAACGAAGAAAATATCGCGCCCAAGCTTGCAGGCAAGCTGGACGGTGTGAATATTTCGCTCAATTCCCCCGACGCAGGAAGTTACAACGAGGTTTGCCGACCCCGTATCGATATTGCCTTTGAAGGGTTGCTTCAGTTTGCCAAAGACTGCAAAGAGGCGGGAGTGAATTGCTGGTTTTCGGTGGTTGACTGTATCGGCGAGGAGAAATTGGAAGGATGCCGCAAAATTGCCGAGGGCATAGGTATTCCCTTGCGTGTGCGTGAGTTTATAGGATAAGGTAATAAGATAAAGGCTCTGCCAGACGGCAGAGCCTTTTAAGTTTAAGAGAATACGGCTCTGTTCTTGCAAAAAGATTGCAAGCGTACGCCGCTCGGTGATATAATAAATAGGCAATGACAAGTCCCGCTTATAAAAATTTATCTTGGCGCAAACTTTTAGCGCACTTTTTAAAAGGCAGTATTGTGCTGTATATTGCAAGCGTTGCCTGCAATCTTATCGTTATGCTCTTTACCGTGCTTATTCCGCAGGTTATAGGGGTGGCGATAGACAGCGTGATAGGCGACGACCCCGTGAACGGCAGTTTTGCCGCCATCGTGAATGCGGTGGGCGGTGTTGAGGCGTTAAAACAGAATATTTGGATGATTGCAGTCGCCGTTCTATTGCTTGCGGCTGGCATGGCTGTATTCCGCTATATACACAGCTATACCAACGTCTGCGCCAACGAAAAGCTTATGCAGCGTATGCGGGGCGAGCTGTTTTCACGCATACAGCGCTTGCCGCTCTCCTGGCATACCGTGCACCGCACGGGCGATATAATTCAGCGCTGCACTTCGGATACTCAGACCATATTGAATTTCATTTCCAATCAGATGATGCAGCTCATACGCATTGTTGCGCTCATCGTGCTGTCTATCGTGTTTATGTTTTTAATGCACTGGCAGCTTGCGCTGATTGCCGCCGTGTTCGTGCCGCTCGTTGTGGGATATTCGCTCATATTCTACTCCCGTGCGGGCAAAAAGTTCCGTAAGTGCGACGAGCAGGAGGGCGTGCTCTCCACCATAGCGCAGGAAAATCTAACGGGAGCGAGGGTGGTCAGAGCTTTCGGCAGAGAGCGTTACGAGCGGGAAAATTCAACAACCAGAACACCTATTATACAGGGCTGTGGGTAAAGCTGGAGCGTTTCCTTGCAATGTACTGGGTGTCAAGCGAATTTTTAACGGCGCTGCAGCTGCTTCTCATTATCGCCGTTGGCACTGTTTTCTGCATAAAGGGCAATCTTTCAGAGGGGCAGTTCGTGGCGTTTATCTCATATAACGCAATGCTGATAGGACCCGTAAGGCAGCTCGGCAGAATAGTTTCAAATATGTCTAAAGCCGAAGTATCTCTCGAGCGCATAGGCGAAATTATGAACGGTGTGCCCGAGGAATACGGCGAGGACGAGGGCAGGCTTTCGGGCGATATAGTGTTTGAAAACGTGAGGTTTTCTTACGAGCAGGGCAAGCCCGTTTTAAAGAACATAAACCTGACCGTGCCCAAGGGCACAACTTTAGGCATAATCGGCGGCACGGGTAGCGGTAAATCCACGCTTACATATCTTCTTGACGGGCTGTACGCGCCCGACTGCGGAAAAATTTATATCGGCGGCAGGAATATTGAGGATATCTCCCTTAGAACGCTGCGCAAAAATATCGGACTGGTGTTGCAGGAAGGCTATCTGTATTCAAGGACGGTGGGCGAAAATATAGCCGTGGCCGCCGACAGTGCAGAGCCCGCCGCAATCCGTCATGTGGCGCAGGTTGCCTGCGTAGACGCCAATATATGCGGCTTTGAACACGGTTACGACACTGTAGTCGGCGAGCGGGGCGTCACCCTTTCGGGCGGGCAGAAACAGCGTGTTTCCATCGCCCGTACTCTCATGCGGGGCACGCCGTATCTCATATTCGACGACTCGCTTTCGGCTGTTGACAGCGACACGGATGCGGCAATCCGCAAAAATCTTTCAAAGGAATGGGACGGCGCAACGGTTATTATAATTTCCCACCGTGTGACCACGGTTATGCACGCCGATAATATCATAGTTATGGAGGACGGAGAGATTGCCGAGAGCGGCACAAACGAGCAGTTGCTTGCAAAAAACGCCACATATAAGCGCATCTACGATATGCAGATGAGCCTGCCCGACGAACTGAAGGGGGTGGAAAATGAAGGACAATAAGCTGAAATTTTTCGGGCTTAAAAAACTTTCACCCTTTTTAAAGCCGTACAAGATGCTGTTTCTCACAATGTCGGTCGGCGTGCTTATCGTAGGTGCGATAGATATAATAATTCCCCTCTTTCAGCGATACGCCATAGATACGTTCATCGCAGGGCAAACGCTCAAAGGCTTTGCGCCGTTCGTTGCGCTATATGTGGGGGTTATTCTCATTTCTATGCTTTTAGATTACATGGCTTCGTTCAACTGTTGCCGCATAGAAATGTTTATTCTGCGGGATATGCGTACGGCGGGCTTCAACCACCTGCAAACTCTATCCGTTTCCTACTTCAACACGAACAGCGTCGGCACAGTTCACGCAAGACTGATGAGCGACACGGGCAATATATCCACAATTATGTCCTGGGTGATATATCAGGGAGTGTGGCACACCGTATACGTTATCGGCGCAGTCACGGTTATGCTTATACTCAACCCTCTGCTTGCGCTGTGCGTAATAGTCGTAATTCCACTGGTTGCCGTGGTCTCGGCAATTTTCAACAGAAGAATGACCTGCCTGAACAGACGGGTGAGAGAGATTAACGCCTCAATCACCGCAGGCTTCAACGAGGGGATTACGGGCGTGGAGACGGGCAAAACTCTCGCCATAGAGCAAAAGTTAGACGATGAGTTTTTCGGTCATACGTCCGAAATGCGCAACCAGTCAAAAAAACTGGGCAGAACCCGTGCAATTTTTGTGGATATTATCACCTTTGCCTCGTCCGCTGCGCTTGCGCTCGTGCTGTGGTACGGCGGCGTAATCACCGTAGAGGGCGTGATAATGATAGGCACGCTTTCCGTATTTATGAACTACGCACAGGGGCTTATGGAGCCAGTGCAGTGGATTGTGGACTCGGTTGCCGATATGATAACTCTGAAAGTCAACGTCGAGCGGTTTTCGTCACTCTTGGAGACGGAAAGCGACGTGAAGGACTCGCCCGAAGTGATTGAAAAGTACGGCGACGCCTTCATAGAAAAGCGTGAAAACTGGGAAAAGTTAGAGGGCGACGTGGAGTTCGACGACGTAACGTTCAGATATCCCGACGGCGGCGGTAACGTTTTAGAGCACTTTAATTTAAAGGTTAAAAAGGGCAGCAACGTTGCAATCGTCGGCGAAACGGGAGCGGGCAAGTCCACCCTTGTAAACCTCGTGTGCAGATTTTTCGAGCCGACCGAGGGTAGAATTCTTATTGACGGAAAGGACGCAAGGGAGCGTTCGGTGCAGTGGCTTCACTCCAACATAGGTTACGTTTTACAGACTCCACACCTGTTTTCGGGCACGGTGCGGGAAAATCTTTTGTACGGAAAGCAGGACGCAACGGAGGAGGAGCTCGACAGGGCAATCGACAGCGTGAACGCCCGCAGGATAATAGAGCGGTTGGAGGACGGCTACGACTCGGTGATAGGCGAGGGCGGCAACACCCTTTCTGCGGGAGAAAAACAGCTTTTATCCTTTGCACGGGCAATTCTTGCCGACCCTGCGATATTTATTCTGGACGAGGCGACCGCCTCTGTCGATACAATAACCGAGAAACTTATACAGGACGCAATAGAAACGCTTATGAGGGGCAGAACGTGCTTTGTGATTGCGCACAGGTTGTCTACCGTGCGCACGGCGGATATAATACTTGTTGTAGACGGCGGCAAAATCGTTGAACGGGGCACGCACGAGGAGCTTTTAAAGGCGAGGGGAAGGTATTTCAAACTGTACATGGAGCAGTTCAAAGAAGAGCAGATTAAAAAAGGGTGGTAGCTGCCACCCTTTTTAACAATTAAATTAACAAAATTATTCTTCCTTTCTGACTCCGAGTATATGTATTCCCCGAGCCTTAGCAAAATTATAGGAGGACAGCGGACGGTTAAAGGCGTCGTTGGTGTGCGCCGCAACGAAAATCATACCGTTTCTTATGGCTACTACAACTGGGGAATGATAGTAATCCCCTGTGCTTGTGCCAAGCTGAACAATGTCGCCCGGCTCAAGCTCGGATAGGGGAGCTTCCTTCGCAAACGGCCCTACGCCCTCGTTTGCCGTAAGGAAGTTATAAAGATATTCCACGCCCGTCCAAGAGGGTGAGCGGTCGTTTACAGACCTGTAGTACCACCCCGTAACGGGGGTGAAGTTCATAACTTCCGCCCCCGCATATATGCATTGCGAGGCAAAGTTGGTACAGTCGCCGCCAATTAAGTTAAAGTTATAGTATGCGGGGTTTCTGCCGAACGCCCATTTTTTTGCGTATGCAACGGCGTTTTCGCGGTTATAAGCTGTTTCAATCATATTGTCATTATATGTTAAACAACTTTCAAATGATAAAATGCCTTGACAAATAACCGTAAAACGGTTATCCTAAAACTATGAATGAGTTAATATACAAAAGTTGTGTAACAGTTTTGCAGGAAGAACTGCTGCCCGCAATGGGCTGCACCGAGCCTATCGCAGTGGCATACGCTGCGGCTATGGCTCGCCGTACTTTGGGTGAAATCCCCGGCCGTGTTGAGATTTCCGTCAGCGGCAACATTTTAAAGAACGTCAAGGGCGTGGTTGTGCCCGGCACGGGCGGACTTAAAGGCGTAATTTCCGCCGCCGCCGCAGGCATTGTGGCAGGCAACGACGAGCTTAAGCTCGAAGTCATTTCTAAAGTCACCGCAGAGGATATCGCTAAGATTAAGGAATACATAAAGAACACCGAGTTCGAGGTTTCCAAGTCCCGCTCTGACTGCATTTTCGATATTGCCATCACCGTAATTAAAGCAAAGCACAGCGCAACCGTGCGCATCGTCGGTCATCACACCAACGTTGTGCTCGTCAGAAAGGACAAAAAGGATATCCTTTCAAAAGAAATATCGGGCGAGCAGACTGCCCCTTCGGGTGCGGACAGGAGTCTGCTTTCCGTGGAAAGAATCCTTGATTTTGCCGAGCACTGTAACCTTGACGACGTAAAAGAGCTCATTGAAAGGCAGATTAACTACAACACGGCAATAGCCGAAGAGGGTCTTAAAAACGACTACGGCGCACGCATAGGCAAAACTATATTAAAGGCTTTCGGAAGCGACGTGTATAGCCTTGCCAAGGCGACACCGGCGGCAGGTTCGGATGCGAGAATGAACGGCTGCCCTCTGCCCGTGGTAATCGTTTCGGGCAGCGGCAATCAGGGCATGACGGCGTCCCTTCCCGTTGTCGTGTTTGCAAAACATTTGGGAGTTTCGTACGAAAAGCTTCTGCGTGCCGTTGTGCTCTCCGACCTTATAACTATACATTTAAAGACAGGTATCGGCAGACTTTCGGCATACTGCGGCGCAGTCAGCGCAGGTTGCGGTGCGGGAGCCGCCATATGCTACCTTCGTGGCGGTAATCTTGAGCAAATTTCCGCAACGCTTGATAATGCGCTGGCAATCAACTCGGGTATAGTATGCGACGGCGCAAAGTCGAGCTGTGCGACAAAAATTGCCTCGTCTGTGGGTGCAGGACTTTTGGCTATGGAGATGAGCCTTGGCGGTTCGCATTTCGCCTTTGGCGACGGAATTATGGGCGAGACCGTAGAAAATACAATTGAAAACGTTTCGGATATGGCTCGTATCGGTATGCGCAGCACGGACGAAGAAATAATCCGTATAATGATTAAAAATATAAAATAAGCAGTTAAACTGCATTTCATGGAGAAGTTATGTTAAAAATTTCTATGCTGGCGGCGTTCACGACGGTGCAAATTGCCGTTTTAGCGTGTGTGTCGGCTCTATGCCTTACGCTTTTTATAGTCAGCATTATTATGTTTGCGCTTTCCAAAAAGCGCACTAAATCGGCAGAAAAGCTCTACCGGCAGAAGTGCGAAACGCCAGTTATAATTTATCAGACCAAGAGGATCGAGGTGCTTCAAGAGGCGGAGGTTCCTGCAAGCTACGTCCCCGCTGAAGAAGTTTTTGCCGAAGAAGAGGAATACGACGAAGTTCCTACCGTAATGGGTGAAATCGCCGCAGCCGAGGCAGCAGAAGCGGCGGCAAAAATGTCTTTTACTGAAGAAAATTCTCAAAACTCAATGCGTTACGACCGTAGCTTCCGAGCAAGACTTATTCAGTCGGATGACGAAGTGAAAGATTGGTACGGCATAATAAAGAATTCAATACTAGCTCACGACAAGGTAACCTCACGTATAAGCTGGAAGTACGAAAGCTTTTCCTATAAGGGAACCGCCGTTGCCAAGCTCTTTATAAAGGGCAAAACATTATATCTGTATCTGCCGCTCAACGCCGCTGATTATGCCGATTCGAAGTATAAGATTGAGGACGTTTCAGATGTTTCGCAGTTTGCCGATACTCCCGCACTTTATAAGCTCAAGAGCGAAAGGCGCATAAAGTATGCGCAGGAACTTATTGACGAAGTGTGCAAAAAACTCGGCAGCAAAAAGCTCAAAATCCAGCCCGTGGACTACTACGAGCCCAACAACAGCGACCTTGCACTTATAAACAAGGGGCTTATAAAGCGGGTTATGATAGACGCGGATAAGTCGTTTATAGGTTCAAGCGGCTATACTGAAGCTCAGGATAACGATACCGAATTTGACGACAAAAAGTAACTTTTGGCGCCGCAAAAAATTTTTCGGATAATATTATATTTGATTGACAAAGAAAAATATATTTTATATAATATGTTCGCTGTTTGAAACGGCGGACATTTATATTTGCACTGTTAGCTCAACTGGATAGAGCGACGAGCTCGGATTTCTCAAAACAGCACGGTGCGCTGTTTTGCCGAGCGAGATGAGCTTGCGCAAAAAGCAAGGCGCAAGCGGTGCCCGAGGAGGCTGTTGTCCTTACAGCCGACGAGAAGGTCTGCGGAACCAAAGGCGCCTTTGGAGCACTGAAAACTTAATAGCAATTTATGCACTGTTAGCTCAACTGGATAGAGCGTTGGTCTACGGAACCAAAGGCTAGGAGTTCGAACCTCTTACGGTGCGCCAGAAAACGGGTAAGGCTTTTGCCTTACCCGTTTTTCTGTTTGAGCATAGTTTTGGGGTGAGAACTCCTACAGTTCGTGCGAGCGCAGCGACGCTTTGCCGTGCGAGTGTAGCGATGCTTTGCGCACCATATTGAAAAAAATTCTGATACTTTGGCGCAAGGGCTCCGCTTGCGGAAACGGCAAAACCTCTTACGGTGCGCCATTTAAGAAAAATACGAACCGTTGTGAAAAACGGCTCGTATTTTTTGTTGAATTAGCGGAAATATTAAATATTTAGATTTTGCTCGTCAAATAATGGACTGTCTAAAAATTTACTTACAGTCATACCAAATCCACTTGCTATTAAAATTGTAGTAGAAAGTAGATTATCTGTAACAGTTTCGTGTATTATATTTTTCAAAGTTGAATGAGAAACTCCACTTTCCATAGCAAGTTTATATCTTGTCATATTGTTTTTTTCTAATAATTCTTTAATGCGCATCGCTAATGCGTGATTTACATTATTCATAAGTTGCCTTCCTGTATTGTTATGGGCAACTATAATTTTATTACTGATTTTTTATTTCATATAGTTGCACGCAACCATATGAAATGCTATAATAATCTATATGCAAACTTGCTGTTGTACCGAAAAGTTTTCCTTTTCAGTACGGCATTGATATTCAAAAGCATAACGCCTATCGAGTTAATTGACTTATACAGCCTAAAATAAAAATTTCAACTAACGAGGAACCCACACCTATGAAACAAAGAATTAAAAACTTTTTTATAACGCTTTGGTACTATATCTGTTTACCGTTCCTATGGCTATCCACAAGGAAAATTGATAAACGGTTCACACAAGTAGCCGCCGAAGATAGAGCGGCGCTACTAACCGAAAAAGACGTAGAGTTTTTAAGAAGTATCGGAGTTGAAACCGATTTAAAAACATTACGGAACAAGTGTAAAAATAACAAGCGGCAAAAATAAAAAATTTGTAATTTTTCGGCGAAAGGGGTATTGACAGCAGGTTGTGCGTATGATATAATATTATTGTAAAAAGGGAGTAGATACGCCGTTTTGGCGTTGCGGTATCGTCAGTACAGTAAGTTTTTTACTCGGTACCGTGAGAACTTATTTTAAGTTTTATCAAGACTTTTACCAGGGAATTGGTAAAAGTCTTTTTTACTGCCGACCGCAGCTCGAATGCGTAAATACTCCAACGATTTAATAAATTATTTTGGGAGGTTTTTATTATGGCAACTTGGGAAGTAGGATTGATTATTGCAGGCGTAATTTTAGCTGTTCTTCTCATAATCTTTTTTGCGGTAGGGTATATGAAGGCACCGCCCGACACGGCGTACATAATTTCGGGACCGTTCCGCCGCAAAATTCTTATAGGACGTGCGGGGTTCCGTATCCCGTTCTTTGAGAGAGTGGATAAAATTTCGCTGCGGGTAATGCAGGTAGACGTTAAAACGAGCGAAGCCGTTCCCACTAACGAATTTATCAACGTGAACGTGGACGGCGTTGCAAATATAAAGGTTTCGTCTAATCCCGAACTTTTAAAAAAGGCGGCGGAAGCACTCCTCGGCATGAAGCAGGGTGAGCTTATCAGCCTCGTTACGCAGGTTTTGGAAGGCAACATGCGTGAAATTGTGGGTTCTGTCGGGCTCAAAGAGATGGTTCAGGACAGACAGGGCGTTGCTAAAAAGATTACCGAAAACGTAGTGCCCGACATGGAAAAACTGGGTATCGAGGTGGTAAACTTCAATATTCAGAACTTCAAAGACAACGCCGGCACTATCGAGAATATGGGTATCGACAACGTAGAGCAAATCCGCAAAAACGCACAGATTGCAAAGGCGAACGCTCAGAGAGATATTGCAATAGCTACATCAAATGCGGCGCAGGAAGCTAACGCAGTTAAAGTTGAGTCCGAAAAGAAGATAGCCGAGCAAAACGCCGAGCTTGCCGTGCAGGAAGCCGATATGAAGGTAAAGGCAGACACCAAAAAGGCGGAAGCAGACGCGGCATACGCTATTCAGCAGGAAAACCAGCGTAAGACCATTGAAATTACCAAGGCTAACGCAGACATTGCAAGAAGGGAAAAGGAAGCCGAGCTCGCCGAAAAGGAAATCGCAATCAAAGAGCGTCAGCTCGATGCGGAAATAAGAAAGCAGGCGGACGCTTTAAACTACAAAATCGCAAAGGAAGCGGAGGCAGACTTGGTAAAACGCCAAAAGGAAGCCGAAGCTATGGCGTACGAGGCTGTCAAAAAAGCCGAGGCGCAAAAAGCTCAGGCAGAGGCTTTGAGATTTGCCATGGAGCAGGAGGCGGAAGGTATCCGCGCCAAAGGACTTGCGGAGGCCGAGGCAATCGAGAAAAAGGCAGAGGCGCAGAAGAAGATGGGCGAAGCGTCCGTTCTTGAAATGTACCTTCAGGCTCTGCCCGAAGTTGTCAAGAATGCGGCAACTCCTTTGAGCCGTACGGATAAGATAGTTATGTACGGCGACGGCAACGCCACGAAAATCGTAAAGGACGTAATGAGCAGCGCAAGCCAGATTATGGAAGGCGTTAAGGAGTCCACGGGCATAGATATCACATCTCTGCTTGCTGGCGTAGTGGGCGGCAAGGTTGCCGCAAAAGCGTACGAAGAAGCCGCTACAACCGCTGACGATGGCAATGGAAAATAAGTATAAGTATTTTGCAAATTAAAGAGGCGGGTTGCATTTTGCAACCCGCCTTTACACTTATTCGGCATAATGTCTATAATTGCGGATTTGTGGGTGACGGCAAAATTTAGAGGTTGACAGTGCGACGTAAAAAAAGTATAATATAATCGTTGTATTATACAGAGGATAAATAAATGAAAATTTCAATGACGGGTGTCAGCGGAAACATGGGCACAGAAGTGTTCAATCAGACTATGGAGCTGCCTGAAGTTGAGTTCGTGCGCATTCTGCTTACCCCTAAAAAGAAAAATGATAAACTTGCGAAAAAGCTGAAAAAGCAATACGGCAACCGTGTGCAGATTTTGCGAGGTTGTGTCGATGATATAGAAGCATGCAAAACACTTGTAAAGGGCGTTGACTACGTTGTGCATATGGCGGCTGTAATTCCGCCCGCTTCCGACGCCAATCCCGAGGCAAGCTATCGCTGCAACTATCTTGGCGCAATCGCCATGACGGATGCGGTAAAGGCGGAAAATCCCCAGCCCAAGTATATACATATTTCAACGGTGGCTCTTTACGGCAACCGCAACGAGAAACACCCCTTCGGGCGTGTGGGGGACCCCCTTTTGGTAAGTCCTTTCGACTGCTACGCAATCCATAAGCTCCACGGCGAAAGATATATGCTCGAAGCGGAGCTTGACTGCTGGGTAGTTCTCAGACAGTCCGCAATGCTCCACAATAAAATGCTTAAAGCCAATATCAGCGACGGACTTATGTTCCACACCGCCATGAACGCCCCTCTCGAGTGGGTGAGCGCCAGGGATAGCGGCTATCTTTTGAAACGGATATTCGAGCGCGACAATAAGGGTGAAGTGCCCGAATTTTGGAATAAAATTTATAATATAGCCGCCGGCAAGAGGGGCAGAGAGACGGGCTACGACACCTTCAACGACGGCTTCGAGATGATAGGCGGCTCGACCGAAAAATTTTTCAAACCCAACTGGTTCGCCGCACGCAATTTCCACGGAGTGTGGTATGCCGACAGCGACGAGCTGGAGGAACTCTTCAACTACCAGCGCGACGGTGCGCATGAATTTTGGCAGGAGATTGCAGACCACCATAAAATATTTGCAATGGGCAAAATCGTGCCTAAAAAACTACTGCACGTATTCCTTTTTAAAAAGCTGTTAAATCACCCCAACTCGCCCTACCGCTGGGTAAAGGATAAGGACGTTGCCCGTGTTACGGCGACCTTCGGTTCGCAGGAAATTGCCGAGAACCGCTCCTCTGACTGGAAGGACTACAAGCTTTTAGCCAAGGGCGATTTCGGCGATTACGACGAGCTGAGGGAAACTAAAAACGCCGTACTCCTCGACCACGGCTACGACGAGTCCAAACCGCAGGAAGAATGGAATATCGACGATATGCGTTCGGCGGCAAAATTCCGAGGCGGTGAGGTTGTGTCTGATAATATGTCGGGCGCATATTCCAAGATAAGCTGGCGCTGTCAGAACGGTCACGAGTTTTCGTCGAGCCCGTACACGGTGCTTCGTGGCGGACACTGGTGCCCCGAGTGCTGTAAAATAGGTCAATGGGATTTCGACCGTCTTTCAAAGCGCAATCCTTTCTATGCGCAGGTTTGGTACGATTCTCATTCCGAAAACGAAAATAAACACTACGGTGTGGAGAACGGCAAGGATACAATGACGGAGTTTGCGGAGGATGAGAGATGAGGGCGTTGTTTTGCGTTTTTTCGGGAACAGGCAACACTCTTAAAGTGAGCGAGAGGCTCGTCGAAGAGCTGCGCTTATCGGGCGTGGAAACAGATATATATAATATAAGAGCCGGTGCGGAATTGCCTGAAACCAAAGGCTATGAAATGCTTTTAGTCGGCTACCCCGTGCACGCCTTCAATGCTCCTGCCTCTGTGCTGAGTTTTCTTAAAAAGCTTCCGCAGGCAGAGAATATGCCAGCATACATTGTAAGGACTTCGGGTGAGCCCCTTAAACTTAACGACGCTTCGGGCATTACGCCCCGCAGGATTCTCAAAAAGAGGGGCTATGCTGTGCGGGGAGAGTTCTCCTGCGTTATGCCCTATAATATTATTTTCCGACACTCAGACCAAATGGCGGCAAGAATGTGGAGAGCGGCAGAGTTGCGTATCAAAAAGGATGCGGTTGAGATTGCAAAGGGTGAAGGCGAGATTGCAAAAATCAATCCTTTCCAACGCTTAGTAGCTTTTGTGCTCAGGATAGAGCATACGGCAATGCCTTTCATCGGGCGGCGCTTCCGTACCACTGAAAACTGCGTTGGATGCGGTATATGTGCGGGCGAATGTCCGCAAAACAACATTAAAATGGAAGACGGAAAGCCCGAATTCGGCAAGAATTGCGTAGGTTGTATGGCTTGTTCGTTTGTCTGCCCGAAGGATGCGCTGAAGATAGCTATATTAAATAAGTGGCGTGTCAACGGCAAGTACTCATTCGACGGTGAACCCGCAACGGACGACGAAGTGTGCGACTACTGCAAAAAAGCATATTTGAAATATTTCGATGAATCTGAAAATCTTGTAATAATAAAGAAGGGGCAATGATTATTGCCCCTTCTCTTTTTTATTAGTTAATTTATTCATACATTTTATTTGGGTCGAAGCCGAATGTCTGCACGAGCTCCACGTATTTTGATTTAGATATGTCTTTCGGCACTACAAGCAACCGTCCGTTGGAGTCGAGGTCGAGGTTGAATTTACCGCCGTTCTCGTCGTCAAAGTGCTTGAACCCGTACCAAAGTAGGTGTGCGCACGAAGTCGCCTTCATACTGTCTTTTTTAGTGAACACTCCCGTGGTAAAGTCGTACGGCACGTCTTCGAACTGAGTTGAAATATATTCTGTCACACGGTCGAGGTTTTTGCGGTAGCTGTCGTAATCAATGTTGCCGTCTTCTAAAATTTCCGAAAAATATTCGGGCTTTATTCTGAGAACCATAAACGTAGTGCGGTTTGCAAACATTTCGTACGCAAGGGCGTATCCGTTCGATATGCCCACTTGATTAGATTGGTATATTTCGTATTCATCGCCGTCGGTTACTATCGCCGAGTGCCCTATTCTGAAACCCGAAAAGTGGGTGGACGAGCTTATAATTATGTCGCCCCTCTCAAGAAAAATAAATTCCGCAGGGTCGCCGTCCATGTAGTCTGTGCACACGAGCGGTGCGTAGTTGAATTTTTCAACTCCACGCTTTTTGAAGTATGACTCTTGAATATCAAGCACTCTTCCAAAGCCGAACGACTGCGCCTTTGCGCGGTCTATGCCGATTTTTGTGAGCCCCGTCTGTTCAAACAATACCCTATAGTCGTCCTCGTCAAGCTTGCTCTTTTCGTATATCGCCTGCAGTTCCGACTGTGACAACATGGGGTAGTCGGGGGCCCAATTGCCCGCTTTAGCGTCGGCTACCCAGTATCCTATATAAAATCCGAGCAGAGTAAGCAAAATTGCCGCAACGAAAACTCCTGCGGCAATCAGCGCTTTTATTCGTACTGAAAGTTTTGCTTTTTTCATGGACAACCTTAAATTACTTTAATTTTGTACCCTTTTCGCATATTGCGTCGGCAAGTTTTCCGTTTGCGCTGTAGAAAAAGAAGAAATTCTCCATACTCTCCAGCATGTGTAAAAATCTAAAAAGACTGTCGTCATAGTTGCGTGCGTTGGGTTTTTTTAATTTATAAAGCACTATATGCGTATTTACTTTGGTATTGCCCTGTGTAGCTATGTATACGCTGTCGAAATCTTTGCCGTGATTATTTAAAACGCAGCAGATGTCTTCAACTTTGCTTTTTGACAGGCAGCACGGCAGTATATGTTTGGGTGAGGGCCTTTTTATCGAGTATCTCGATATGGCACAGTCAACCATTCTTTGCGCCACGGACTTTTCGGCGCGAAACTCTTCAAGCAATTTTTCGTCTCCCGAGCGTAGCACGGCGTCGCCATACATCTTATATAAGGTAGTTGCGGAAAAAACGTTTGCCTTATCCGCTGCTTTTCGCAAAATCGCCAGACCGTCCGAATTATCCAAAGCACACAGTATCATTCCTTTAACGGCAAGTGCGCGCTTGTCTTCGGGATTATTTTTAAGAATTTTATCGGCAAGACCGAGTGCCTTTTCGGGCGCAGAAAAACTGTAATCGGTGAGACTCTCCCATAACTCGTACTTATCGGGAGTATCGCCTGCGGCGAGTTTAGCTTCAAACTTTTCCAATCGCTCTTTAACCTCAATATAATCGGTCTTCCTGTTCTCTTTCCATGTTTCCGTGTCAAGGGCGTAAATTTTGCTGCAGTCAGAAACAAATCTGTTCAGTTCTTCAAGGTACTCCCCTTCGGGGCGTGCAAATACGTCAAAGTCGGCAACACCGAGACTCTTCATTCGCATCGAAAGAGTAGGGTGAGAGTCGCTTTTACCGGGCAGGGTTCGTAATATTACCTCTTCCAATCTGTCATATTCGGTGGGCAATGCTTTTTCAAACAGGTTGCGCTTGTGTTCGTAATAGTCGGTTACAGGAGTTTCGCTTTCATAAATATTGTAATACAACTCTGGGTTGGGAGCGGCTAAAAAACGTGTAAGTATGCAATCTTTTGCAGTGCAGTTTATATATGCCTGAGTATCACCGTATTCTTTAATTGCCTCGTCGGCGCACTGTTCCTGTTCGAGCGAAGAATAGGTGCGGTATAAATCCGCTGTTTCGTAAATCGTTTGTTCGACTTTGGCAAACAGCACACTTTTGATTTTTTGCAAAAGTCCTCTGCCGTCGGAATCGAATTTTGCTACGGCGCTTGAAAAGCTGGCGTACCACTTCGTGTCACTGTTCGTTGCGTGTGAAAATTCGTGCAGCAGTACGCAATACAACTCATTTTCCGTCATGATGGAGAGTATGGTGGGGGAAAGGTAAACGAATACTACTCCGTATTCTTCCGTGACGCTTATTCCGTAATCCTCAAGGTCTTTGCGAAGATGAAACTTGCCAGTATATCCAACTGCTTTGGCTGCACGGTCGGCTACGGCATACAAAAGTGGAAAGTCCTTATCTCTTATTATATCCGTCATTCCGAGCGGCATACGGCGTGGAGAAGCTCCGGCAAACAGAACGGTGCCTGCGGGAGTAAGCCCAAACATTGCAAAAATCATTGCAGACAGTGCTATAAGAATTGATAGCTTACCCCAGATATTAATAAGGTCCGGTCTTAAAATCATATAGTGGCTTGCAATCATGCCAAGTCCCCAAGCTATGAAAGCTGTAGCTATCATTAGGGATATGCCGTATAAAAGTCCGAGCAGTATGCTGTGCGAGACCTTTTTTCTCGCCTTTTCGCCGTTCGTGCGAATTTCGTCCTTTTGCTTTTCAAAGTAATCTTGCCATACGTCCGCAGAAGTGGTCATCAGCTCATTGGTTCTCAGCGCCATGTATATTACATTGAATATGACGCAACCGATATACCACAGCGCTCCGAGTGCCGCCAAGGCTATTCCTACACCGAGAGGGGCTTCTATAAGTCCTAAAGGCGCCGGGGCAATAATTATAATTAAAAGAACTAAGACTTTAAATAATATTATCAGTTTTTTCATTTAGTGAGTTTTTCTATCGCAAGCTTGTAAATTTTAAAGCACTTTTCAACCTTTTCAAATGTTATGTATTCGTTGGGTTGATGAATGGTGTTTTCTTCGCCTTCCTCCTCCGGTCCGAACGCCGCACCGTTTTTAAGCGCACGTGCGTAAGTGCCGCCGCCGATTGCGATAGGCTTGCAGTTTTTGCCAGTCACTTGGTTATAAACGGAGCAGAGGGTGGTTACGAGTTTTCCGTTTATATCGTTGTATAAAGGAGCCTGTTCGTGCCCGACTTCGTAGCTTATGCCCTTATCTTCGATTGCCGATAAAACCGTTCGGCGGGATATAGTAGCGGGGTAACGCACGTCAACGGTCACGAAAATACTGTTGCCCTTGCGCTCTATCACGTTGGGTGAGAAGGTGAGCCTGCCCGTTTCGTCTTCGAGAGTTTTAACTCCGAACCCGTCCTCGAATAAGAGGCACTTCATTTCATTTAACCCAAGGAACTCCAAGGCGGGGGCAATGGCGTTTACGCCCTTTTCGGGAGTTGAGCCGTGCGCCGATTTTCCCTTGAACGTGTGTACTTTTCCGTCCTTTTCGACAGTGCACAAATCGCACACCATGTTGGGGCGCTCGCCGCCCTTTATATCAAAATTTCCACAAACGTCGAATTTGAGTTTTAATTGCAGTATTCCCTTTTCGGCGTAAATTACGGGGAAATCGGCGTCTGGAGAAATGCCCTCGTCGGGCATGTGTGCATGCAGTTTGTAGTAGTCTATGCAGCCCCAGCCGCTCTCCTCGTTGCAGCCTACAATAAATTTTATCTTGCGCTTGGGTTTAAAGCCTTCGTCTTTGAGCGCTTTAAGCGCATACAGCGTGACGATTGCCGGACCCTTGTCGTCCATTGTGCCCCTGCCCCATATTCGGCGCATATTATAATCTATCTCGCCGCCGTAGGGCTCGTGCGTCCAGCCGCTGCCGGCGGGAACGACGTCAAGGTGGGCAAGAATAGCAAATTCCTCGCCCTCGCCGAAAATCACTTCCCCGGCATAGCCGTCGATATCGTGCGTTTCAAAGCCGAATTTTCGGGCGAGCGACAAAAAGTAGTCGAGCGCAAGCCTGTTGCCCTTGCCGAAGGGAGCGCCCGCCTCGGGTGCGCTCTGTTCGGAGTTTATTTTTATTATTCCGGAAATATCCTTAAAAATATCTTCAAAATTTTCCATATCTTCACACCGTCCTTTAAAATTATTATTAAAAACATTATACACTTTTTTTATTTTATGGTAAAATGAATTTAACAAGTAATTTTAACTTGAATTAAATTTTTCGAACGGCGGGCTCATATGAGGGTAAGAATTAATTTTTACTCCGAAAAATTCATAAATTACGTTAAGATTATTCTTATTGCCCTTCTCGTAATCACCGAGGTTATCGTGTGCGCACAGACGGTGAGCAGGGAGAACGTGCTCATCGATTTTGTTGCCGACCTTGTAATCGTAGTGGCGTGCTGCGTTGCGCTGGCTGTGGTGGAGTCGATAGACAGCTTTGCAATTAAAAAGTTTTGGGCAAAGATGGTTTTTTTCGGTGCGGACGCCGCACTGCTGCTTGTAATTTGTATATTCACGGGTAACTCGCTGCTTGCCGCACTTTACTGCGTGGTACTGACACAGTTATATATGAGTATAGAGAAGTTTACCGATAAGCTCATTCTGTTCGGCTTCAGTTGCGGACTTTATCTCATATCCTTCGTAGTGGGCTGGGTGCTGAAAAACGTCGGCTCATCAATATTCAATTCCGCCGTTGACATTTTCAGCGGCGCACTTTTAGGGCTTCTCTTTATTACGATAGACTTTATAGTAGTACAGTTTTTATTGAGCTTTTTAAGGACGAACAAGGAGCTTTCGCAAGCGCTCAAAGAGGCGGACGAGAGCCGCACAGCGCTCGAAGCCGCTTCGAAACAGCTTTCCGAAACTGCGGTATTCGAGGAGCGCAACCGTATTGCAAAGGATATTCACGACAACGCCGGTCACTCCATGACTACCGTAATCATGCAGACAGAGGCGGCAAAGCTTTTGATGGATAAGGACCCCGAAGAGGCTAAAAACCGCATAATATCGGCAAATATTCAGGCGCGCAACGCCCTCGAGCAGATGCGCGAAAGCGTGCACCTTTTGGCGGGAAGAGGCAAAACTCTGCCTCTTAGAGAGGAGATTGAATCTATAATCGCACAGACCATAGACGGCACGGATATCAAGGCGAGGTACGACGTTTCGGACGCCGACCCCGGCGAAGAGCAATACCGTTTTATATGCAACAGCTTAAAGGAATGCCTTGCCAACGGCATACGCCACGGCAGAGCGACAGCCTTCTATATAGAATTGAAAGAGGAAAACGGCGGGCTCACTCTCTACGTTTCGGACAACGGTTCGGGTGTTGAGGGGGAGATTAAAGCGGGTTTTGGTCTTACGGGAATAAAGGACGGCGTTGCGGCTTTCGGCGGTACATGTACCTTTACAGCCGAAAAGGACGAAGGCTTTGAAGTGCTTATAAGCTTGCCTGCGGACGGGCAAAAACTCAACACGTATGTGCAGAACGAGGTAGAAAATGATTAAAGTATTGCTTGTGGACGACCAAATGATTTTAGCCGAAGGCATTAAGTCAGTATTGCAGACTTCGGACGATATAAGGGTGTGCGGAATAGCGCTCGACGGAGCGGAGGCTTTGGAAGCATGCAAAAAGGAAACTCCCGACGTGGTGCTCATGGATATACGTATGCCCAATATGAACGGCGTCGTTGCAACCAAAAGGATAAAAGAATTTGACGAGAATATAAAGATAGTTATTTTAACCACTTTTGACGACAGCGACTATATTCTGAGTGCGATAAACAACGGCGCAAGCGGCTACCTTTTAAAGGATATCAGCGCAAACGCACTCATCGACGCCGTAAAAAACGCCTATGCGGGCGACACTATTCTCCCCGTGAAGATTGCAAGAAAGATAACGAGTGCCGCTGCAATGGTTGCCGACGATAAAAAGATAAAGGTGAAAAAGGCGTTCGCCTTTTCTGACAGGGAAGTGGAGATTGCTCTTATGATAGCCGACGGCTTTACCAACCGTCAGATTGCCAATGCGCTCAAGCTCACCGACGGCACTGCCCGCAACTATATCAGCGCAATATATTTAAAGCTCGGCGTAGACGGGCGTGGAGCCGCAGCCGAAAAAATCAAGGCGGCAATGTAAATACGTATTTATGGGAATGCTCGAAAACGTTAAAAGTCCTGCGGATATAAAGGAGCTTAAGGTAGGTGAGCTTAAAGAGCTTGCCGCCGAAATCCGCAGAGAAATATTGAATACAACCGCTTCAAACGGCGGACACCTTTCGTCTAACCTCGGCATTGTCGAGGCGACTTTGGCGTTGCACAAGGTTTTCGATTCCCCTGATGACAGAATAATTTTCGACGTCAGCCACCAAAGTTACGTTCATAAGCTGCTTACAGGCAGGTACGATAAGTTTTCTACCCTGAGAAAATCGGGAGGGATTTCGGGATTTTCAAACCCTGCGGAGAGCGAGCACGACCCCTGCGTTCAGGGGCACTGCGGTTCAAGCCTTTCCGAAGCTCTCGCCTTTGCCGTATCAGACTCGCTCGACGGCAAAGAAAATTATACTGTGGCGGTGGTGGGCGACGGTGCGTTCACCAACGGCATGATTTACGAGGCGCTGAACAACTGCGCCGAAAAAAACCTGCGCCTTATCATACTTTTAAACGACAACGAAATGTCCATATCCAAAAATATCGGCGGCATGAATAATTCCTTCCGCCGCATGCGCTCGAGCGCAGGATATTTCCGTTTTAAGCACGGATTACAGCGTTTTCTTCGCAAAATTCCACTTCTCGGCAAAGCGTTTATATGGTTGGGCAGAAAGACGAAAAACGCCATTAAAAACATAGTTTTAAAGAAAAACATGTTTGAAAATCTGGGGCTTCAGTACATCGGTCCGGTTGACGGCAACGACGTTAAACGCACCTGCTCGGTGCTTGCCGAAGCCAAGCGGCGCAATTCGTGCTGTGTGGTTCATATCTACACTAAAAAGGGACTGGGATATCCCTTTGCCGAAGCTGAGCCCGAAAAATACCACTCCGTGTCGCCGTTTGATATTGAAAAGGGCATATGTGGGGGTGAATCCGAAACTTATTCCAACAGGTTCGGTAAATTTATGAGCGGACTTGCGGACAGAGATAAAAGAGTTTGCGCTATAACCGCCGCCATGGGTGCGGGCACGGGGCTCACGGAGTTTGAAAAGAATTTCCCCGACAGATTTTTTGACGTGGGCATAGCCGAGGAACACGCCGTAACCTTCGGCGCAGGGCTTGCTGCCGCAGGCAAATTGCCCGTATGCGCAATATATTCTACTTTTGCGCAGAGGGCGTACGACCAGCTCTTTCAGGACGTGGCTCTCAACAATCTGCACTTTATTTTGGCGTTAGACAGGTGCGGCTTTGTGGAGGGAGACGGCGTAACCCATCAGGGTATATTCGACTATTCTCTGTTTTCTACATTGCCCGAAGTTACAATATATTCGCCCGCAACCTTTCCGGAACTCGACACCTGCATGCAAAAAGCGGCGGACGGAGAGGGCTTGCAGATAGTACGCTACCCCAAGGGCAGGGAAATGCCGCCGCACGAATGGTTGTACACGGATAGCGGCAATATAGCCTATACCGAGGACGTGCAAAACAAGCAAACAGTTATAGTTACCTACGGCAGAATTGCCGCAAACGCCTATTCGTGTATAAGCGGTGATACGGGCATAGTGCGGCTTGTACGGGCTTTTCCTTTCGATTTAGAGGAGCTGAACAGTCTTACAATCTCGGCAAAGAATATCTATCTTTTGGAAGAGGGCATATACGAGGGCGGAATGGCGCAAAAGCTTTTATCGCACTTTATAGGTCTTGGTAAAAAGGTATGTGTGCGAGCACTGCACAACTTTGTGGAGCACGGCTCGCTATGCGACCTTTTCGCCGCACACGGCTTTGCCCCCGAACAGATTGCCGAAGAACTTAAAAAAAGCTTTTAATTCAAAACATATATAAAATCAGCGGGCGACCCGATTTCGGGTCGCCCGTTTCGTTTGATATGAGATAAAGTTTGTCAAGCGTATTGCAATAAAGATATTCGGCAACGGGGACACCCCGTCGGCGACACGCCGCTTATAGGTCGAAGGCTACTGCCGTTATGTCGTCGTTTAGGGGAGTGGGGCAGAAGCTGCGCAAATTGGTTTCAAGATTTTTTATAAAGTCGTCTGCCGTCTTGGAGTAGCTTAAGGTCTTTATTGCGCCATCCACGCCGAACATTTCGCCGTGTGCGCCACGGCACTCGGTTACGCCGTCCGTCAATAGAACGAGGATATCCCCGCTCTTATAGGGAATTGTGTCGTCGAAGTAGTTTGTGCGGTCGAACCAGTTTGAAACGGGAGGGGAGTTTAACATAATCCGAGTTACGCCGCCCGCCGTTTTTAAAAGTATGGGCACGTTGTGTCCCGCCATTGAGTAGGTTATGCTGTCTTCGTCAATTCTCACCGCCGCAACCGTCACGTAATTTCTCTCGTCAAGGTTGAGCTCTTTAAACTTGTCGTTGAGGTTTGCTATCGCCTGAGCGGGTGAGGGAGTGGATTTATCGTACGCCGCCTTTACAAACGCCGAAAGCATGCCTGCGGCAACTCCCTTGCCCGAAACGTCGGCAATCATTCCGCAAGCTTTGCCGTCCACCGTGTACACGTCGGGCAAGTCGCCGCCTATATCACGGCAGGGGATATATGCGTAGGCGTATCTCTTTCCGCCCGCCCATTTGCCTGCTGGCAGAAGCCGCTGCTGAATGTTTTTAGCCGTTTGAAGCTCTCGGGCAATTTCAAGCTCGAAGGCGTCGTCAACAGTGCCCATGCACATACCGCCGCCTATGGGGGTGACGGTTAAAGTATAGGTAACTTCGTGCACGCTTTCGCCCTGCTTAACCCGCTGATATACCCGCCTTGATACCTCCCGGTTGGATAAAAACGCATCCTCGAAAGCTGCGGAAAGTCCGCAGCCCCGGCAACCGTCCGCATCGTTGCAGTTCTTTTGACATTCGGCACAGCCTGTAAGTTTTCCAAGACTGCCACGTGTCTTACCCTGTGAAAACAGCGTGCGGAAGGCGGTGTTAGCATATGTGGTTTTTAAGTTTTGGTCGACGGCTATCACGGCAACCTTAACGCCGTCAATCATCCGTCTTAAATATTTTTCGGTCATAAATAAAATTTGAGTTTGTCCGTAACTATACTTGCGTCAATGGGCACGTTTTTATAGAGTTCGCCCTCCGCCTGTATGGTAAATTCGGGGTTGTCCATAATAAATTTTGCCGACTTAACCTTGGCTACCGTTGCCTCTTTTATGCTGTTCACCTTGCCACGCATAAGCTTTATAAGTGCGGCAATGAGTTTGGGGCGGGATATGTAGTCTACTATAATCATATCCATATATCCGTCGTCAATCTTCGCCTCGGGGCAGATTTTTATGCCGCCGCCGAACTGCCTGCCGTTTCCAAGTGCGGCGATAAGTCCGTAGTGTTTTTCGATTTTTCCGTCGTACTCTACGGTAAAGTTGCAGCTTTTGAATTTGAAAAGACTTGCAATAAGCGAGCGGAAATATTTAGACCTGCCGTGGGATTTGCCGGCATAGGTGCGCTCGAGTACGTCCACGTCAATACCCATGCCCACAACGTTGAGTGAGCGCAGTCCCGATGAGAGCTGAATAAAGTCGATATACGTGGGATCTTTGAAAGCTATTTTTTCTGCTGCCTGTCTTACGTCTGAGGGTATGCCCGCAGCGGCGGCAAAGTCGTTGCCCGTTCCGAAAGGGATGAGCCCCAGAGCGTTGTTTTCGAAGTTTTCAAAGCCGTTTAAAATTTCGTGCAGTGTGCCGTCGCCGCCCATTGCAATCAGCGTGTGACCCTTCCCTGCGGTAATGCTTTTGGCATACTCCGTTGCATGTCCTTTATGGGTGGTAAAAAGTACTTGGTATTCAATGCCAGCCCTGTCGAAAACGGATTTCACCGTGTCGAGCTTTCGGGCGGCTTTTCCTTTAAAGTGTAATTCGTTTGCAATAATGTAGTGCATATCTTTTGCATCTCCGCAGTTAAATGCGGAAATACTTTCCTTATCAGTTGTTTTATCTAATTATATAACATATTCAAATAAATTGCAATTAAAATAAAATCTTGGTATAATACTTTTGTATATCTAAAATAACTTCCGTAGAGGGATAAATGATAAATACTCTGCCTCAAAGCTTAATACGTCTTGCCGAAAACTGCCCGTATCCCCTTTACGTGGTGGGAGGTCGAGTGCGGGATTTTCTTGCGGGACTCAATCCCGACAAGGTGGACACGGATATCTGCGCTCCCGCTTCCGCCGAGGACTTCACCGAACGGGCGAAAAGCTGCGGATTTATTGTTACGGCGTGTTATAAAAACACGGGCACGGTTAAAATCGAGTGCGGAGAGGACGATTTCGAGTTCACCTGTTTCCGCTCGGACGAATACGTGCGGGGCGAGCACGTGCCGACAAATATATTCTTCACGCAGGATATAAATTTAGACGCCCGCCGCAGAGACTTCAAGTGCAACGCCATATATTACGACATTAAGAACAGAAGTATAGTCGACCCTCTCGGCGGGGTGAGTGATATAGAAAACAAGCGGCTGACAACCGTCGCTCCGCCCGAAAAGGTGTTCGGCGAGGACGGTTTAAGGCTTATGCGCCTTGCCCGAATTTCGGCGCAGACTGGCTTTGTGCCCTCGGCGGACTGCATGGACGCGGCTTTTAAGCACCGCAAATTAATTCAAGACGTATCGGTTGAAAGGGTCACCGCCGAGCTAAACCTCATTCTGCACGCCGACGAGCGGTACGGAATGACGCTCGGTCATTATAAGGGGCTGAAAATACTGAAAGACATAGGCGTGCTTCAAATTCTTTTGCCCGAGCTGTGCGAGGGTGAGGGAATGGTGCAACGTAAAGATTTTCATGATTACGACGTTTTGGAGCACTCGCTCCGTTGCGCCGCTTATGCAGACAAAAGCGTGCGCCTTGCCGCTCTTTTGCACGACGTGGGCAAGCCCTATTGCATGAACAAGTATAATGCCTTTGCGGGGCACGACAGGGAGGGTGCGAGAATAGCCGCCGAAATTTGCGCACGGCTTAAAATGCCCAAAAAACTTACGGAGGAGGTCGTGCGGCTCGTTGCGACGCATATGTACGATTTAAAGTGCGACGCCAAAGAGAATAAAGTCCGTAAGTTCATCGTTGAAAATATAGACATATTCGATAAAATCCTTTTAATAAAACAGGCGGATTTTTCGGCTTGCAAGGACAACTCCGATACCGCTCCGTCTGTTATTAAACTCAAAAACATATATGCGAAAATGGTTGACGAGGGCGTGCCGTTCACGCTTAGAGAGCTCAACGTAAAGGGCAACGATTTAATAGATTCGGGCTTTCCGCCCGCAGAGGTGGGAGCAACTCTTGAAAAGTTGCTTTTCGACTGCTGTATAAACGCAGTTGAAAATAACAGGCAAAAACTTATTGATTATGCGTGCAAAGTATATCTTATACGTTTAAAATGAGTTGACAACAGGTTAAAAATAATGTAATATCTATGCACACGAGCAATCGTGCAGAACCTTGCATGCCGAAAGTGGTATGCCGATTAAGTCCGGGAGGTGAAAAAATGAAAACTTACGAAATGCTCTACGTTGTGGATTCTTCCGTAGCCGACGAGGCAAAGGATGCAATTCAGAAGAAGTTCGAGGACGTCGTTACGTCCGCAAACGGCACGGTAGTATCGGTTGACAAGCTCGGTGTTAAAAAGCTGGCTTATCCCATCAACTACAAGACCGACGGCAATTACGTAGTGTTTACTTTCGAAGCGGAGGGTGCGGTAGTCAAAGAGCTTGACCGTATCGCAGGACTCACTTTGGAAGTACTGAGAAGAATGATTACCGTTAAAGCGTAAATCACAAAGGGTAAAAAGATGAACAAAGTATTTTTAATCGGGAATTTAACCCGCGACCCCGAGCTCACCGAAACGGCGGGCGGTATAAAAATCTGCCGCTTTGCCATTGCGGTAAACCGCACCTATTCGGGTTCGGACGGCGAAAGAAAGACTGACTTTTTTAACGTGGTGGCTTGGCGAGGTTTAGGCGAAACGGTTGCACGCTTTGCAAAAAAAGGCAATAAAGTTGCAGTTTCGGGCTCGATTGAGCTCAGAAATTATGAAGACAGTCAGGGAATAAAGCGTACAGGCATTGACGTAGTTGCTCAAGACGTTGAGTTTTTAACTCCCCGCGGACAGGGCGGCGACGACATTGACGACGGCTTCCCCGTGCAGAGCGGTAGCGCTCCTTCGGGCAATAAAAAGCCCTCTTTGCAGGCTTTTGACGACGACGGCGATATTCCCTTCTAACATTTTAAGGAGTTAATCATGGAAGAAATTAAAAATGTAAATCAGGAGGCGGCTGCACCCGCAGCGCCTTCCGCTAAAAAGAGCTATAAAAGAATTCCCCGCAGAAAGGTTTGCGTTTTCTGCCAGGAAAAGGTGGAGGTTATCGACTATAAAGACGTAGCCCGTCTTCGTAAGTTCGTAACCGAAAGCGGCAAAATGCTGCCCCGCAGAATGAGCGGCACCTGCGCAAAGCACCAGCGCGAGCTCTCCAAGGCGATTAAGCGTGCACGTATTGCTGCGCTTCTTCCCTTCAAAGCAGACTAATTTAAAAAGGACCTTGTTCACACAAGGTCCTTTTTTTGTAACTGTTTTTATGCTAAAAAAGCAAATACGGTAATACTAACGGCAACTGCAATTGTCAGTATTATCGGAAGCAGCAGTGATATCCATCCTATCGGGCGTTTGTTCAGGCAGAGCTGTTTGATGGAAAAGTTAAACGCAAGGACGTAATACGGTATCATTGCAATAAATAGAATTCCTGCAAGAATAAACAGGGCTATTTTCCAGCCGGATTCCATTGTGATACCCCAAATTGCCAAGGCTGCTGCTCCAACTACGAATATCAGCAAAATAATATCGTAAACCAACGCACGGACACCAAGCAGGGTGCTGGTTTTACGCTCTTCTTCATTTGCCTTAATTTCGTTGTATTTTTCGCGTGCGTAAATCATTCTGTCCAAGAAAAACAGTATCGATTCTCCGGTACTTCTATCCATATCATTTAACCTCCCGTCTACATTGTTTATAGCTAATTTTGGTTTTACTATTATCATAATATCACGAAGACCGGACGTTGTCAATAAGAAGAATTTCATAGATTCATTACGGAAGTGGCTCAGTCGGGTCTCTTTTTTATTCAGTCGGCGTTTGTTCTGGCTGAATTTCAACGCCTAAACTTTTTAAACACTCCAAATCTTTTTCCGTAATCATAGACTTTTTGTCCATTTCAACATATTCGGTAAACTTTTTTTCAAATTTTCTTGAAATGAGCCAATTATATGGGAAGGTTATGCAACACCAAACCGTTATAAAAAATTCTTTAATCTTGCTCATAACATTATAATAGCAAATTACTACGAAAAAGCCAAGTACTTCGACATACCGTAGTATAAAAATTTTATGCAGATTTATAATATTTATAATACATGGGGTTAAAATATTATGAATTTGGCAGATGCGATTGCGGCTCGCATAGAAGAATTATTGTGTAAACATAATATTACGCAATACAAACTTTCACAATTAAGCGGCGTGTCGCAAGCAACAATAAGCGACATAAGGCTGAAAAAGAATAAGTCGGTAAATCTAAAAATAATTTACGAACTTGCAGACGGACTTGAATTAGGACTTGATGAATTTTTTAACAGTCCGCTATTTAAAAGAGAAAATATAGAATAACGTTAAGCGGCGCACCGTTGAATACGGTGCGCCGCTCTTTTTTGAAGTTTTTCTATCTTAATTATAATTTCTTGCGCCGAAGAGTGTAGTTCCTACTCTGATCATGTTGCTTCCGCACTCTATGCACAGCTTCCAGTCGCCGCTCATTCCCATGGAAAGGTATTTTATATTGCCGTCTTGCGCCTTAAGTCTGTCGTAAACTTTGCGTACGTTTTCGGCAAGCGATTTAAGGAGTTTTTGGTCGTCGGTGAAGGGCAGCATAGCCATTATTCCCTGAACTTCGAGGTTTGGCATACTTTTAATTAAATCGTACGCTTTGTAGATTTCTTCAAAGGAAAAGCCGCCCTTAGACTCCTCGTCGCCGGCGTTAATCTGCAAAAGTATGTTCGAGGTAACGCCTGCGGCGGCGCTCTTTTTAGAGAGTTCTTCGGCAAGGGGGAGCCTGTCTACCGACTGATATAAATCGCATTTGCCCAAAAGATATTTAATTTTATTCGTCTGCAAATGCCCGATAAAGTGGCGGCGGGGATTGCCGCAGATTTCGGCAAATTTATCCCTGAATTCCTGCACGTGGTTGTCGCCTATATGTGTAATTCCTGCGGCAATAGCCTCGTTAATTGCCGTAACGTTTTGAGTTTTCACCGCCGCAATCACCGTTACGGGCTCGCCGAACGGATTATTTTTAGGCACTTCCGAAAGTAGCTTTTTTACGTTTTCTTCTATCATATCACACATTATTTTAATTTAATTGCGCTTGCATGTCAACCGTTTGACTAAAAGTAAAATACATTGACAAGTTTAGCGGCAAGTGTTATAATACCGATATAAAGGTGAAATTATGGATAATCAATATAAACCGAATCCGAAGTATAAACTGATTAGTGCCGTTCTCAATTTAGTTTGCGCAGTAGTGCTCGTGGGGATTGCTATATTTTTCGGCGTCAGAGGCGACCCGTCTAGAAACGACGATATTAATTTTTGGCTGTTTTTGGCGGTTGGCGCACTGTTTATTTTTCTTTCTGGCCGCTCGCTGTATAAGCTGTGGAAACAGAAAAAGGAAGAAGAAGCAGAAAAAAACAATAGTGCCGGCGGCAACAAAAATGACGGTAGCGGTAAAGGCAAGTGGGATATGAACAACGTTAGGCGGTAATAAAAAATAGTGATTAGCATAAAAAAAGGCAGGGCTGACCCCTGCCTTTTTTTATGCTTTAAACGGTGCGCTTGGGTATGGTAATATTGACGTGACAATTGTCATATAATTCTATGACAACATGATTGCTTTATGCGGGCTCGGAAAATGTAAAATTTTGTCGATTTTACATTTTAATAGACATTCAACAAAAATCTGTGCAATAAAATTTTAAAAAAATGTCATATTATTATGTTACACAGTTGACATTTTGTCATAATAGCCTTATACTGTAGTCATAATACGCAATTATACTATAAGGAATATAGGTTTCAAAGCCTTGTTCGGGTACGATAAATGAGTAAATTAAGTAACATGAGCAAAAAGAAAAAGATAATTCTTATATCTGTGCTTTCGTTTGTGGCGGCAATACTGATTACCGCCGCAGTAATTGTCGGTCTGCTGTTCAGACCGGCTAATATTCCGTTTCGCGAAGATTTGGGATTTGAAACAGTCTGCTACGAGTTGCCCGACGACAGAGACCCCACCGCACACACCGGTATAGAAAATATAGGTTACATGAACTGGCGGTTACAGCATCAGAATCATTGGTATTCCGAGGCGCACGTCTTTGTAGATAATTCCACAGACGACCAAAACGTTTCTACATACAAGCAGTACTACGAGGGGGTACTTATATCCACGGATATAAGCAAAAGCAATCTCGTGAACAAAGCGGTGCAATATTGCCAGGTGAGGGGCGGAGACGTCGTGCTGTTCCGCAATTCCAAAGGCGGAAGAAGCACCTTTAACGCCATAAATACCCCTTGGAGCACCGATAAGCCCGACGGACATACAATTTCGGAGTACAAGGTAAAAAAGGGTTTGCCCCCCCTTGAATTTTCGGTATATATATTAAACGAAAACACGGTGAAGGACTGTTCCGACGTCATTGATAACGGCGACGGCACATATACGCAGACCTTCGTTTTGAATTATGCGTCCGAACCTGCGGAAAACGACGCCACTTACTGGTACAAAACGGAGATGGCGTATAAAGCGGGCGGAATGATGAAGGAGGACCCTCAATTCTCCGAAGTTTCCATAACTTATACTTTTGATTCCACGTGGCAGGTTTTATCCTCAAAAACAAAAGAAGTTTACAAAACAATTACCGGTATAGGCGCAATAAGTTGCACTGCCGAAGGTACAACCGAATATACCTATGGCGACGAGGAACTCAGCTATAACTCCGAATATGAAAACTATTACAAAAATTATTTAAAGGACTACGAGACTCCCGAAGACGAAGTAATCGACGCGGCATACTGTTTAGCGGAAGCATTCTCGGGTTTCTTAACTGAAGATACTTGCCTTTCGCTCGACCTCGAAGTTGACGGCGAAGAGTACTCCGGAATTGTTCAGCTCAATATTCCCGAAAACGATGTAAGGGTTGATTTGGGCGGTATCAAAATATATATGACTGTCGAGGACGGTGAGCAATATCTCTACATATCCTACGGCAATAACGTAAAAGCAAAAATAGCTCTTTCAGCTTTAACTTCTAATGAACCCGCAGTGTTGGCGGAAGACGGCGGCGGTGAAAACGGCGACGGTGAAGAAGGTATTTTGGATAAGCTGCTTGCCGCACTCGGCGACGAGGAGAACTTTACCATTGCCGACGATAAACTTTCGGCAACGCTCACGCCCTCGATAAACCTCGGCGAGCTGCTCGGAATAGATTTAGACGTAACCTTAAATCTTAACTTCAAATTCAATATATCCGAGGAAAAAGCCGTAACGGTAGAATACGTTAAAGCCGACGGCAACATTCTCGGTTCAGACTTTGCAGCAGAGCTCCGTTTCAGCGATACGGGTGTGAAAGCGCTCACGGAAAGCGAGAAGGCGGAATACGTTGAGATAGACGTAAGCGGAATTTTCTCGCTTGCTTCGGCGGAGGCGCTCAAGATTGAGCTTTCTTTCAGCGGCTACGGCGTTGAAGCGGAGGGAGAGGTGATTATAAACCTCAACAATCTTCAGGTTAAAGCCGACCTGCGACTGACGTTTGACGGCGATACGGACGCAGGTATAGAACTTTCGCTCATCTATGCAGACGATACCGTATATTTGACCTTGGGGTCAAACGGCGCACAGCCTGCTATGCTAAAGGTGAATATCGAGGAAGCTGCCGAAATAATAGCAGAGCTCACGGGCGACACCTCGTCGAAGGCAGAGGAAACCGACATTTTGCAGACCGTGTTGGATATATTGCAGAAAATCGGCACAGGTAACGTTATAAACTTCCTTCTTGCGGACGACGGCCTTTCCTCTATGCTCTCCCTTGAAGGCACGAACGGAGCCGTTATAACGTTAGACGGCACTGCACTCCTTGAAAAACTCGGCGTTGAATTTGAACTCGGCGAAGTAAAAGCAAGTATAAATGGCGGAACAATCGGTCTTTCGGCTTTCGGGCTTAACGTAACCTTAACGGGCACGGAAGAATTCACTTTCGAAGCGGACGACTACAAGGACGCCTCGGATTTAATGCCCATAATCAGAAAACTTGTAGGTGCGATCATCGATAAAAAGCTGTCTGTAAAGGGTACTCTTTCCTTATATATCGACGGCATACAAGTTGTGCTTGACCTCAAGTTGTTATCCGTGGATTGGAGCGACGGTTTGATTTTAGACGTCAACGCAGTTATCACTGCGGGCGATATAGTCGAACCCTTACGCATAAGCTACGGTAACGGTACGGCAAGGGCAAGCATAGGTAGCATCGGCATAGAGCTCGGCGAGGGCGATATCGACGAGTTGATCAGCATCGTGCTGGGTATGTTCACACAGAACGGTGACGGCAAGTCGGTTGAAACGGCGCGCATCATAGGCGATCTGATTGACTCGCTCGGCGAAGAAACAGATTTACTTTCAATAATAAGCTCACTGCAAATCGGCAGTTCGGAAAATTCTTTAATCACAATCTCTGTCGGCGGCTTTGAAATTTCACTCATTGACGAAACGCAAGCGGACGACGGTATACTCGGAATTTCTGCAGTATATGCCGGCGACGATTGGAGTCTTACTCTTTCTAACGCTCACATTTCCGAATACGAGGCTCCCGAAGCACCCGACTACGATATCGAGTACTTCGACGCTCAGTACATAATGTCCACGGTGCAGGAAATAGCCGAATATATAAAGGATAACGGGCTTTCGTTAAGCGGCAGTGTTACAGTCGGCGACGTGACCGTGACGATAGATTTTGGCGTAAGCTGGCAAAACGGTCCGGCAGAAGTTCAGGCAAAGATTACCGTATCTTTCGATACGTTTGAAAAGAGCATATACTTTGAGTACGGCTCTGAGAAAACCGCGCTGTACTACGATAATATTGCAGTCGTTTTAAACAAAGAAAACTACGACGGTTTCAAGAAATCGATAAAGGCGCTGATTGACGCGATTACTGCAGACGATAAAAAGGACGAAACTCCCGAAATCCCCGACGTCGTAGAGATCATATCTCTGCTTTCCGAAGCCGTAGAGGACGAAGGCGAGAACGGCGGCTTTGATATATTCTCGATTCTTAGTAAACTCGGCTTTAAAAAGAATGAAAACGGCAACCTCGAAATATCGATAAAGGAATATAAAGCCGAGCTCATTCTCAACAATGGCTCGATAGGCATAACCGTATCAAAGGGCACGGAAGAAAAACCTTCTGCCGGTGCAAGCTTGGGCGTTGGCGCATACAGTGCTATTAAAATGCCTGCAAACTGTCAGGAAATGGACGTTGCGGAGCTGATTCCTCTTATCGATAACGTGACGGAAATTATCACCAATAAGGGGCTCACGGTTAGCGGAGCTATATCGATTGAGGTAGGCACAACTACCGCAAAACTCACATTGTACGGACTTTCCGTTGGTTGGGCGGACGGCTTGGAGCTTCAGCTCGACGCAAGGCTCGAGGTAAACAAATCCAAGCATGACTTCTATGCAAAGTACGTGGAAAAGACGGGCGAGCTCAAAATAATATACGGTGCGCTCGACGGCGGTGCGGGCATAGATATAAATATCAAAGAGGACGCCGAAGGGCTTGAAAGTGCGCTTCTCTCAATCTATGACAGGATTGCCGATCTCATAAACAATACCGTTGAGGGCGAGCTTGTTCTGCCCGAGTTAGGCAGCCTTGACGAGCTGCTCGATTGGATAAAGACGGGTATAAATACCGTTCAGGGCGTTGCCGAGCTTGCCGAAACGGTTGAAGGCGAAGACGGTGAAGACGGTACTTCCATAGCCGATATACTTAACTCTTTGGAACTCAACTTCAAGAACGGTAAGTTCTCGGCTGAAGTAATGGGTGTAACTCTCATGCTGTTCGGCGCAGACGGCGGTTTCAATCTCTCGGTGCAGACCGCAGGAGTGTCGTTCGAAATTAAAGACGTTCGTATTGTTGCTACCGAAACAACTGACTTCGGTTTTGAAGTGGCGGCGCTCAATGCGCAGGATATAGCCGATATACTCGACTATGTTGCGGCAACGGTAGAGCTTTTCGTAAAGGATACTTTCAAAATTAATCTCACCGGTACTGTAACTACTACCGACGAGGCTTACGCTAATAAAGACGGCGTTAAATACATTATAGATGCGGGTATAGAATATCAGCAGGGCGCAAGCGGTTATCCCGTACATTTCGTACCCGAAGGACAAACGGAGGAGGGCGAAACTATTGCTCCCGACTTCTGGATTGCCCCCGATATGTACTTCCACTTATACGTAAACATGGAGGCAACGCTTCCCGAAGTTGACAGCGTGCTGTTCGATATATATATCTTTGACGGCAATCCCACGGTTGACTCAAACGGCAAAACGACTTCTACAGCTTTCACCTCGGGCGACAACGAATTGGATATATATATGACCGTATCAAGAATATCCAATAATCAGGCAAACGTTAAGGGAGTTACCGGCAAGAGCGAACCTGTTAAAATTTACGCACCGATGAACGAACTGATGACGGTGCTCTCCGCAGGGCTTGCGCTTGTTGACGTCGGCTCGATTTCAATAGACGCTCTTCCCCAGCTCAACGGTATAATCACGCAGGTAGGCTCGATTTTAGACGTGATGCTGGTTGACAGATATTTCGGCAATGAGAAAGAGAGATTCACGTCTCTCGGCAATGGAATTATCGAATCTGCTTTGGGCAGCAGCTTATCCGATTTCATAAACGACCTTATAAACAGTCTTGCGGGTGAAGAGTCCGACGGCAACGAAGAACTGCCCGAAGCGGGTGAAGCTGTTGCGGCGACCGTTTCCGAAGAGGGCTTTGGCAGGGAGCGTTTCGGAGTTATTGATAAGCTTGGCGTTGACAGAGACGGCAATACTACTACCTTGTCACTCACCGTAGGCGAAACGACGGCAAAGGTTTCAAAGGAAAAATATACTTACACTACGGGCGATGGCGAGGAAATCGTTGAACACGGCGGAACGAGACTTACAAATCTTTACGTAGATAAGTCCGCGTTAAACGATACGGATACGCTAAACGACCTGAATATCGACTTTGCGTACAGTGGCGTAAACAGGGTAACTTCCCTTTCGGGATATATGAGTATTGAAGGCCTTGACAGCCTTGTTAAGGCGCTCATCGACTCGGCAACGCACGAGATTCCCGAAGAGGAGCGCACGGAAGAAAATCCTGAAAAATATTCTCTCAACAACAGCTTCTTCATTGACGGCGAAATCACGCTTTCGGCGTTGGGGATGCTAAACGTTACCGTCTATATCGACGGATTGTCGGTAATTATAGACGAAAACGGCGACGTGCAAGTAAACTTAAGTATTCACTATTCGGGTGTCAATGCGATTGTTACGTTGATAAACGGTGACACCACGGTCGACCTGTCCGTGAAGAACGGTATGGTATATATCAAGAGAGTTCAGACAACCAAAGCAGGATTTTTATCCAACAAAAAAATTGATCCGATAACCATCTATCGTGCGATGCCGGTTGACATATTCTTGGAAGATATAATGGAAGAGATGGTATTTATGTTCAATTTCGGCGACACGATAGCAAACGCTATGCGTGGCGGAAACTCCACGTCGTCCGACGACAAAATCAAGGAAGACTACGGTACGCAGTTTGGCAAATTCTTCAATTCATTTACCTTCACAGAAAACGCAAATAAAGGCACGGCGCAGTGGAAAGCGGTGATAAACGGCAAAGGGCTTTCCGAGCTTTCGGGAATATCCATCGGCGACATAACGGCAACGTTCGACGCCGTAAAGGACAGCGCCGGCGGATACATTGTAAACGGTCTCGGCATAGGCGGTTCGCTGTTCTCGGTATTAAGCTTTAACGCAACCCTTAACTGGCGGAATCCTCAAGAGGATTGGAACAGCTTTACAAACGTAAATAAAGAAGCGGCTGCTGCTGAGGTATTGGCGAATGATCCCGGTGCGACTGTTCGCAATGCACTCAACAATATGACCGACGAGGAGATTATTGAAAAACTCGATTGGGATAGGCTTGCTTCCGAATCGGGCGCAGGATATATCGAGTTGATATTCAACAACTCCGGCGTGATGACTTCGACCGTGCGGTTCAAAGACGTAACAATAAATTACAACGTCAAGAGCGGTATTGAAGACGATGCCGGCGAAATCTACGTTTCAACCGACACGCAGTATGCCCTTGTCAACACGACCACCAACAGCATATATTCGGTACTTAATTATCCCGATACCGAAGATTACACTATAGAAGGATATTCGCTTGTATGGCTTGACCCCGTTTACGAGGGTAACGACACATACAGCGTTTGTGCAAGATACGTAAAAACCGAGCTTAAAGTAGTATATTACAGCGCATTTAAGTTCAATAGTAGCAGATTGAGCAGTTGGACTGACGGCTACGACAGTCAAGTTTACGAGCGTACCGAATTATTCCTGTCACATTCTTACGGCAGACCCGAAACTGCATACAGTGCAGATTATAACTGCGTGGGATGGGGCTATCAGAAGGCAGACGGTACGTGGATAGTGATTTCCGACCTGCGCACGATAGAAAATCTCGGCTATCTCGACACCATAGAATTGCACGCAATTTGGTTTAACTTCCGTATAGTAACGGTAGGAGACACTACGAGAACGGAGAGGACTAGTGGTTCGATATTTAAATCTTATTACTATACTTTCCGTATCAACGTTGACATCGTTTATGAATTTGAAACAATTTCAAGCCTCAAGCAGCAGTTGACTTTAAGTGGCGTAAATTACCGTGTATACCTCACGTTCGACGACCCTGCCCCGCAATACTACACTGAACAGGAGTATAATGACGCGACAATAGGCAGACATTCGGGGGTACTGCCTTGCGACCACTATTCCGAAAAAATTTCGCCGACAGACGGAAGCTGCTATGCAGAGTTCAAACCTGCCGAAATGTCAAGGAGCAACGGTGCCAAAGAATATACCACTTGGAACGTTGTCGCCTCGTTCAACATAATGATTGGAAACAACGTAATTATGCAAGTGGGCGAAAGCGTGAATACGTATATCAACGGTTCGTTCATTTTCAATTAATCAATAGGCTTAATAATTAAAAGAGCCCCGCATTGGCGGGGCTCTTTTGCTTTATGTTTTTATTCGTTTTTAAATAAATTTTTAATCATTGTGTTTACGTAGAGAACGGGGACTACGGATATTTTATCTGTGTATTTAACTACCGACTTCATGTTTTTTGCGGGAACAAGTACTTTTTTAAAACCCATTTTAACGCATTCGGCAACACGCTTTTCGCAGTAGCTTACGGCACGCACCTCGCCCGTCAAGCCCACCTCGCCGAATACCGCAGTGTATTTATCTATCGGCTGACCGAAGTACGCCGAGGCAAGTGCGGCGCATACCGCCAAGTCGCAGGCGGGCTCATTTAGTTTAATTCCTCCCATGGCGTTCACGTATATATCGTAGCCGCCGAGCGACAGTCCGCACCTCTTTTCAAGGACGGCAATGAGTAGCACCAATTTGTTGTAGTCTATGCCGAGGGGCATACGCCTGGGCAGTCCGAACGCCGTCTTTGATACAAGGGTCTGTATTTCAACGTTCATGCACCGTGCGCCCGTCTGTGCAGGGGTAACGGCTGAGCCCGCCTCTTCGCCACGGCTCTCGGAGAGGAATACGCCCGAGTAGTCGGTCACGGCAATAATGCCGCCCTCTGTCATCTCGAAAACGCCAACCTCGGCAACGTTGCCGAACCTGTTTTTCACCGAGCGCAGAATGCGGAAATTCTCCTGATTTTCACCTTCAAAGTAGAGCACGGTATCCATAATGTGCTCAAGCACTTTAGGTCCTGCCAGCGCACCCTCTTTTGTCACGTGTCCCACGATAAAAAAGGTAATGTTGCGGCTCTTTGCAATCCGCATAAGCTTTGCGGCGCACTCTCTTACCTGCCCCACGGAACCTGCGGAGGAGGAGAGGTCGTCGGTATACACCGCCTGAATGGAGTCGATTACGCAGAACTCCACGCCGTCGAGCTCGCCGTCGAGGTTATCGATGCAGGTCTCGTTGAGTAGCAGCATGTTTTCGCACTTCAAGTTGAGTCGCTGTGCACGCATTTTTACTTGAGACGTGCTCTCCTCGGCGGAAACGTATAATACTTTTTTATTTTCCGACAGGTGTGCGGCAATCTGAGTTAAAAGGGTAGACTTGCCTATTCCCGGGTCGCCGCCTAAAAGCACGAGCGAACCGGCAACAATTCCGCCGCCGAGCACGTTGTCGAATTCGGAAATTCCCGAAGGAGTGCGGTTAAATTTCTCGTAAGTGATTTCGGAGAGAGGTTTGGCTTTTGCCGCAGTTGGTGTTTTAACGCCAATCTTAGTTGTTTCGGCAGGTTTTACAATCTCCTCGACCATGGTATTGAATTTTCCGCATGCGGGGCACTTTCCGAGCCATCTCGGGCTTGCGGCTCCACACTCGTTACATATGTACTGCGTAATAGCTTTAGCCATTTTTTACCTCTTGTAATAATACCGTTGCGTATGCCGCAATGCCCAGCCCCTCGCCCACGAAGCCGAGGTATTCGCAAGTGCCCGCCGCAACGGCTACGTTTTCGGTTGCAATTTCAAGCACGTGTGCGATATTTGATATTATTTTGTCCACATATGCGGCAAGTCGGGGTTTTTCCGCCTGCACGGAAATTGATATGTTGAGCGGCACATATCCCGCTTTCTGCACTTCTTTAAGTGCGGCGGCGCACATCTGTGCGCTGTCGGCATTTTTATATTTTTGGTCGGTGTCGGGGAAATAGTGCCCTATATCCTTTAAGCCCGCCGCAGAGAGCAGGGCGTCCGTAATCGCATGGAATATAACGTCGCCGTCGCTGTGCGCAAGCAGGGCTTTATCACAGGCAATTTTTACGCCACCGAGAGTGACAAAGTCACCCTCGCAGAAGGCGTGTACGTCCACGCCGAAGCCCACTCTTTGAGTTGGAGCGGCGCAGACCTGCGGTATCTCCGTTTTAAAATCTTCGGCAAAGGTCAGCTTTTTGTTGCTCTCCTCGCCCTCGACAATATGAGGGCAGCCGCAAAATTCGAGGTAAACGGAGGAATCGTCGGTATAATTCTTGCCGTCAGCAAGCGTATACGCACGGCGGATGTCATCGGTAAAGAACCCCTGCGGGGTCTGCAAACGGTACAGCGTGTTGCGGTCGTGAAAGCCGCTGATCTGTCCGCCGTTCACTGTTGCGACCGTGTCGGTGCAGGGAGTGGCGCATACTGCGCTTCCGAACAGCGTAACGCTGTCTATACATTTTAATATAAGCTCACGACTGACAAAGGGGCGTGCACCGTCGTGTATTAACACAATGTCGCCCGTAACTGCCTCAAGTGCATTTTTAACGCTCTCGGTGCGGGTTGCGCCGCCCTTTACAACTTTATAGCCGAAGTATTTTGCGAGGGCGGAAATTTCCTTAAAATCACGTTCAGACGAAGCGATAATCACTTCGTCCGTTTCGGGTATATCGAATTTTTTTAGGGTGTGCCAAAGCGCCGGCGCACCATAGAGGGGAGCAAGCAGTTTGTTCTTTGAAAACCCCGCACGTTCGCCCCTGCCGGCGGCTGCGATAATCACGCTCACCTTAAAGTCTTTTTTCTCTGTCATATTTCACTCTTGGATTATTTCGTAGAGGGAGGCGGCATCGTCCTTTTTTACCGTCTCTTTTATATCGAGTATTCTGAATTTCACCGAGCCGCCCGCAAAAGCCACTTCTACAACGTCGCCGACTTTAATGCGGTGCCCCGGCTTAACCTCTCTGCCGTTTACGGAAACTTTACCCTTTTCGCAGGCCTCCTCGGCGAGCGTGCGCCTCTTTAAAATGCGGGATAATTTTAAAAATTTATCAATTCTCATATTTTTTAAAAAAATGCTTGACTTGTGAGAAATTTAGGTTTACAATAGTACAATGTATTAAAATGCGATTTTTGTCACCTTTTTCTATTTTGAGCGGAAAATAAACACAAAAATCCGACACGAATTGCCAATACATGTTGAGTTTTACCCGCTAAGTATACACTAATTTTTACCGCTTGTAAAGGGTAGAGAGCAAAAATTTATCGGCAATTAAAAAATTTTTATTTAATAATATGTTTGTGCGCCCACGTATAGGGGACAAAAAAGCTTTAATTTTTTAAAATTATTGACGCCGAAATTTTCAAGGGCGGATTGATTTCGCCCGTTAAGAAAATTACGTCAACAGCAACCTCGCTGCAAATTGCTTGCAATTTGAGCGAAACATTTAGGTAACATGCATTTTTAGATTCTGCGCGGTGAAAAGATATATCCGTGCAATCGCCAAAATGTGAAAATATAACGGCAGTACCGCCAAAAAGGAGTTCTTTTTAATGAATTTACCGATTCACAAGTATGGCAAAACCGAAAGGCGTAAGTTCGGTAAGATTAACGAAGTAATCGACATTCCCAACCTCGTTGAGATTCAGAAGTCGAGCTACAATGCGTTTATCAAAGATGGCATAACCGAAGTGTTTGAAGACTTCATGCCCATCACCGACTACTCCGACCACTACGAGCTTTATTTCGTTGATCACTGGTTCGACGAGAAGCCCAAATACGACGAAAAGGAGTGCCGTAACCGTGACGCAACATACGCTCTCCCGATGCACGTCAAAGTCCGCCTTGTAAACAAGGTACGTGGCGACGTCATCGACCAGGACGTATTTATGGGCGATTTCCCGCTTATGACCGACTCCGGCTCGTTCATAATCAACGGAGCGGAGCGTGTTATCGTATCTCAGCTCGTCCGCTCACCCGGAGTTTACAACGCTTCCACCCGAGATAAGTCGGGCAAGGAAATGTTTGCAACCACGGTTATTCCCAACCGAGGCGCATGGCTGGAGCTTGAGCAGGACGCTCAGGGCGTTTTATGGGTACACGTAGACAGAAAGCGTAAAATCTGCGCCACCGTGCTCTTGCGTGCGCTCGGCTTCGGTTCGGACAGGTCGCTTATGGACTTGTTTGCAAACGACAAGATGATTGAAAACACCATCGCCAAGGACACCACCAAGTCCGAGAGCGACGGCCTTATAGAGCTGTACCGCCGTCTGCGCCCCGGTGAAGTTCCTACCGAGGCTTCCGTTCGTCAGCACCTCAACAATCTGTTCTTTGACCCCCGTCGTTACGACGTTGTCAAGGTGGGCAGATACAAGTTCAATAAAAAGCTTAACCTCGCATACAGACTTCCCGGCTGCAAGCTCGCAGAGGACGTTATAAATCCCGAGACGGGCGAAGTTATGGCGCACACGGGCGATATCGTGTCCGAAGCGCAGGCAATCGAGATGCAGGATAGCGGCGTTAACGAAGTGTTCGTGCTCGTTTCCGACCCCGAGCAGGGCGAAATCAAACACAAGATTATCGCTAACAACTCTATAAATTTCCGCTCCGTTTCAGACAAGCCCCACAAGACGTTCGGGCTTCTGCCTACAATATACTATCCCAACTTCATGTTTATGAAGAAAATTGCGGCGGAGTGCGAAAACGCAAAGGTCGAAGAGGTTGCCGAAAAGTTTGTTGACGAAATAAACGCAATATACTATGTTGCGGAAACTCCCGAAAGCGAGGACGAAAAGCCCGAGGACAAGAAAAACAGGGAGAAGAGATGCGAGCAGAGAATCAAATTCGTTGCTGCCTGCAAAAAGTTCAACGAGCTCCTTACCTCCGACAAGACTGAGCTCGACAACGAGGAAAAGAAGGAAATCAAGCCCGTCGTTGAAAAGCTCAACCACAAGCATATTACGGTTGACGATATCGTAGCAGCAATTTCTACCAATATCGATTTGCAGTACGGCATCGGCACTATAGACAATATCGACCACCTCGGCAACCGCCGTGTGCGCTCGGTGGGCGAGCTCTTGCAGAATCAGCTCCGCATAGGTATAGCAAGGCTTGAAAAGCTCATTAAAGAGCGCATGGCAACGCAGGACGCAATGGAAGTTACCCCTTCTGGACTTGTTAACGTGCGCCCCGTATCGGCGGTAATCAGAGAGTTCTTCGGTTCATCCCAGCTCTCGCAGTTCATGGACCAGACCAACCCCGCCGCCGAGCTCACGCACAAGCGTAAGCTTTCCGCACTCGGTCCCGGCGGTTTGAACAGAGACAGAGCGACCTTCGAAGTGCGCGACGTTCACCACTCGCACTACGGTCGTCTCTGCCCCATAGAGACCCCCGAAGGTCAGAACATAGGTCTTATTTCCTCGCTTGCAACCTTCTCAAAGGTAAACGAATACGGATTTATAATGAGCCCGTACAGAAAGGTTGAGCACGAGTACGACGCCGACGGCAAGGTTATCGGAACTACGGTTACCGACCACGTGGACTATCTTACGGCGGACGAGGAAGACAGGTACGTCGTTGCACAGGCGAACGAACCGCTTGACGAAAACAACCACTTTGTCAATGCGCATATCGGTTGCCGTCACCGTGACCTCATAACGCAGTATCCCCCCGAGAGAATGGACTATATGGACGTTTCTCCTAAGCAGCTTGTATCGGTTGCGACTGCGCTCATTCCCTTCCTCGAGAACGACGATACCAACCGTGCTCTGATGGGCTCGAACATGCAGCGTCAGGCAGTGCCCCTTATGAAGACCGAGTCGGCTATCGTTGCCACCGGTATAGAGGGCGCAATCGCCCGTGACAGCGGCGTTATGGTTCACGCTAAAAACGGCGGCGTTGCCGTTGCCGTTTCTTCCGATATGATTAAAATTCAGGAAGACAACGGACTTATCACAGAATATAAATTAAAGAAATTCGAGCGCTCTAACCAGTGCACCTGCTTAAATCAGCGCCCCATAATCAACACGGGCGACAGAGTTGAGGCGGGCGAAATAATCGCAGACGGTCCTGCAACCAGCAACGGCGAGCTTGCGCTCGGCAAGAACATATTAATCGGCTACATGGAGTGGGAGGGCTACAACTACGAAGACGCAATCCTCATCTCCGAAAAGCTCGTGCAGGACGACGTGTTCACCTCAATCCACATTGAGGAGCACGAGACAGAGGCTCGAGACACCAAGCTCGGCGCTGAGGAAATCACAAGGGACATCCCCAATGTTTCCGAGGACGCTTTAAAAGACCTCGACGCTGACGGTATTATAAGAATAGGCGCAGAAGTTCAGACGGGTGATATTCTCGTAGGTAAGGTTACGCCCAAGGGCGAGACCGAGCTCACTCCCGAGGAAAGACTTTTAAGAGCCATATTCGGCGAAAAGGCGAGAGAGGTCAGAGATACCTCCCTTAAAGTGCCTCACGGCGAGGGCGGTATAGTAGTAGACGTAAAGGTATTCACCCGTGAAAATAAGGACGAGCTTTCGCCCGGCGTTTCCAAGTTGGTGCGTGTATATATTGCGCAGAAGCGTAAAATACAGGTCGGCGACAAGATGGCGGGACGTCACGGTAACAAGGGCGTTATCTCACGTGTGCTTCCCCAGGCGGATATGCCCTTCCTTGCGGACGGTACTCCCCTGCAAATCGTTCTGAACCCCCTCGGCGTTCCTTCCCGTATGAATATCGGACAGGTGCTCGAGGTTCACTTGGGCCTTGTCTGCAAACAGCTCGGCTGGAAGATTGCCACCCCCGTATTCGACGGCGCAACCGAGCAGGATATCAAAAAGTTATTCCAGGAAAACAACATTTTGAACCCGGAAGGCAAGGTTGACGGCAAGATTCAGGTATACGACGGCAGAACGGGCGAACCGTTTGAAAACAGGGTTACAGTCGGCGTACAGTATATGATTAAACTTATACACCTTGTCGACGACAAGATTCACGCCCGCTCAATCGGACCTTACAGTATAGTTACCCAGCAGCCACTCGGCGGTAAGGCGCAGTTCGGCGGACAGCGTTTCGGCGAAATGGAAGTTTGGGCGCTCGAGGCTTACGGCGCGGCTCACGTTTTACAGGAAATTCTGACCGTCAAATCGGACGATATAGTAGGACGTGTTAAAACTTACGAAAGCATTGTAAAGGGCAACAACATTTCCGAGCCCGGCGTACCCGAGGCGTTCAAAGTCCTCTTAAAGGAACTTCAGTCGCTTGCGCTCGACGTGAAGGTGCTCACCGAAAACGGCGAAGAGCTCATAATCCGTGAGCTTGACGACGATGACGACGCAATACCCACCGCAAGGGCACGTGAAATTCAGGAAATCGAAGACGCTAAGCCCGAGGAAGAATTGGATATCGTCAAAGAGCACGGCGTGGACGGCGACCTCGACCTCGACGTATCCATATTCGACAACGATGAAGACGACTTTGCAAGCAAAGAGCTCTTCGGCGAGGACGACGAGGATATGGACGACTTCGGTGACGACGATGACCTCGGCGACAAATTCACACTCTTCGACGAGGACGAAGAAGATGAGGATGACGAGGTTGACCTCGGCGCAGACATCTTCGGCGACGATAAGGACGAGGAGTAAAGGGAGGTAATATATGTTTGAATTAAACGATTTCAACTCAATTAAAATCAGCGTAGCTTCTCCCGAAAAAATCAGGGAACTTTCCAAGGGCGAGGTAACCAAGCCCGAAACTATAAACTACAGAACACAGAAGCCCGAAAAGGACGGCTTATTCTGCGAGCGCATTTTCGGACCGATGAAGGACTGGGAGTGCCACTGCGGCAAGTACAAGAGAATCCGCTACAAGGGCATAACCTGCGAAAAGTGCGGCGTTGAAATCACCCGTGCAAAGGTAAGAAGGGAGAGAATGGGTCACATTGAGCTCGCCGCTCCCGTATCCCATATCTGGTATTTCAGAGGCGTGCCCTCCCGCATAGGTCTCATTCTCGATATGAGCCCCAAGGCGCTCGAACAGGTTATCTACTTTGCCGCATACGTCGTAATCGACCCCGGCACGGTACCCGTACTCGAATACAAACAGGTTATAAACGATAAGGAACTCCGTGAAATAGAGGAAAAGTACGGCGACAGCGAAAAGACCGGATTGAAAGTAGGCATGGGTGCGGAATCAATCCGCGAACTCCTCATGGCTGTAGACCTTGAAAAGGAATGCGAAGAGACAAAGAAGATTATCGAAACCAGCTCGGCAAGCCAAAAGAGGCTTAAGGCTGTAAAGAGAATTGAAATTCTCGAATCGTTCAGAAAGAGCGGCAACCGTCCCGAGTGGATGATACTCACCGTTCTTCCCGTGCTTCCCCCCGACCTTCGCCCCATGCTTCAGCTTGACGGCGGCAGGTTTGCATCTTCCGACTTAAACGACTTATACAGGCGTGTAATCAACAGAAACAACCGCTTAAAGAGAATGATTGAGCTGGGTGCGCCCGAAATGATAGTAAAGAATGAAAAGCGCATGCTTCAGGAAGCGGTTGACGCCCTTATCGATAACGGCAGGCGCGGCAAGGCGCTGTCCGGTCCTTCCAACAGAGAGCTTAAATCCCTCTCGGGTATGCTCCGTGGTAAGCAGGGTCGTTTCCGCCAGAACCTCCTCGGTAAGCGTGTTGACTATTCGGGCCGTTCGGTTATCGTCGTAGGACCCGAGCTCAAGCTCTATCAGTGCGGACTTCCCAAGGAAATGGCAATCGAGCTCTTCAAGCCCTTCGTAATGAAGAAGCTTGTTGAAAGCGGTCAGTGCCACAACATCAAGAGCGCAAAGCGCACAGTCGAAAAGGCTAAGCCCTTCGTTTGGGACGTTTTGGAAGAAGTGATAAAAGAGCACCCCGTGCTCTTGAACCGTGCTCCCACTTTGCACCGTCTGTCAATTCAGGCGTTCGAGCCCGTGCTCATCGAGGGTAGAGCAATAAAAATTCACCCCCTCGTTTGTACGGCATTCAACGCAGACTTCGACGGCGACCAGATGGCAGTGCACGTGCCTCTTTCGGTAGAAGCTCAGGCGGAAGCAAGATTCTTGATGCTTTCCTCCAATAATATATTGAAGCTTTCGGACGGCAAGCCCGTTATGCAGCCCTCGCAGGATATGGTTATGGGCGCTTACTACCTCACCATAATCCGCAGAGAGGAAGGCAAGTTCTACAAGTGGAGCGGCGAAAGATATTACGAGTGCGCCGAAGGCGAAGAGGGTGCAGAAAAGTATGTGCCCAACGCCTACATTTCCGAGGACGAAGCCTTGATGGCTTACCAGATGAAGCTCATTCACATGCAGGATGAAATTAAGGTAAGGCGCACGGTTAAAATCCCCGACGGACCTTTTGCAGGACAGAGCGTTACAGGAATAATAAAGACGACTGTCGGCAGAATTATATTCAACTCCAATATGCCTCAGGATCTTGGCTTTGTAAAGCGTGAAAAACCCGAGGATTGGCTCAAATACGAAATTTCCTACGAGTTCCTCGGCGGCGCAGTCGCAGTAGGCAAAAAGCAGCTCGGCAAAGTCGTTGAGCGTTGCTTCAAGACGGGCGGAGCTCCGAGGGCGGCAGACGTTCTCGACAGAATCAAGACTCTCGGCTACAAGTACTCCACGGTCGGAGCAATCACGACATCCGTATTCGATATGCACATTCCCTCCGCAAAGCAGGAAATCGTTGCCGAAACGGAAAAGAAGGTAATTTCAATCGAAAAGAAATACCAGCGCGGACTTTTGAGAGAAGAGGAGCGCTACAACGCCGTTATCGACGCTTGGGACGAGGCAACCGACAAGGTTACCGAAGAGTTAAAGAAGTCGCTCGATAAGTTCAATCCCATCTGGATGATGGCAAACTCGGGCGCCCGCGGCTCTATCGACCAGATGAAACAGCTCTCCGGTATGCGCGGACTGATGGTTAACCCCCAGGGTAAAAAGATTGAAGTCCCCGTTAAGTCCTGCTTCAGACAGGGTCTTAGCGTTTTGGAATACTTCATCTCCTCGCACGGCGGTCGTAAAGGTCTTGCCGATACGGCGCTTAAAACGGCGGACTCCGGTTACCTCACGAGGCGTCTTGTAGACGTTTCGCAGGACGTAATCGTAAGAGAGGACGACTGCATGGCGGGCAGCAAAAAGCCCCGCGGCATGGTAGTAAAAGCTATCATGGGTCCCAACGGCGAGGTTATCGAAGGTCTTGAAGACAGAATCCAAGGAAGATTCGTTTCCGAGGACGTTCTCGATAAAGACGGCAACGTAATCGTTGCTCAGAACGGCTTCGTTACCGACGCCATCGCAAAGCAAATTATTGCGGCAGGCATCGAACAAGTGTCTATCCGTTCGATATTCACGTGTAATTCAAGATATGGCGTATGCGCCAAGTGCTACGGCAAAAATATGTCTACCAACACACCCGTTCAGCCCGGCGAGGCTGTCGGCGTAATTGCGGCTCAGTCCATCGGCGAGCCCGGCACGCAGCTCACCATGCGTACATTCCACACGGGCGGTATTGCGGCTACGGGCGATATCACGCAGGGTCTTCCCAGAGTTGAAGAGCTTTTTGAAGCCCGCAAGCCCAAGGGCTGCGCAACCCTCTGCGAAGTTTCGGGCGTTGTTTCCGTTGACGACAAGGACGGCGAAAAGGTTATTCTCGTGCGCGACCCCGTTACGGGCGAGCAGAAAAAGGAATATAAGCTTCCCTTCAACGCAGAGCTTCACGTAAAAGAGGGCGATACCGTTCAGCCCGGCACCGTGCTCAACGCAGGCTCCGTTTATCCCCAGGATATATTGAGAGTTGCGGGCGTAAAGGGCGTTCAGGACTATATCTTGGAGCAGGTTCAATCCGTTTACCGCTCACAGGGCGTTGATATCAACGACAAGCACGTTGAAATTATCGTACGCCAGATGCTCAGAAAGGTAAGAATAGAGAGCGCAGGCTCTACCGACCTTCTTCCCGGCGAAACGGTGGATATGTTCACCGTTGACGAAGAGAACAGAAAGGCAATCGAAAACGGCGGAACTCCCGCTCTTCAGAAGCGTGTGCTTCTCGGTATAACCAAGGCGGCGCTCTCCACCGATTCCTTCCTGTCGGCGGCTTCCTTCCAGGAAACGGCAAGGGTTCTCACGGACGCGGCTATAAAGAACAAGGTTGACCCGCTTATCGGTCTTAAAGAAAACGTTATTATCGGTAAGCTTATACCTGCCGGCACGGGCGTTAAGGAATACAAAAATATGTCTCCCGTAATCAACCCCGGCTACAACAGCACGGTAGGCGAAGGCACGAAATAAGCGTTCCGCTTAACCAAGATTTCTTAAACACAATTCCGCTTGACGAACTGCAAAGCAAGTCAAGCGGAAAATTTTTTAAAGAGAAGCCGCCCGCAGAAAACTTCTGCGGGCGGCACTGCTTTGGGGGAAGCATGCAAAGCGTGTGTTATTGAGGTTATACTATTTTCTCGTCCAAATAAAACCAACGTATTGACCGGTTAAAAGTGTTGCAAGTGTTGTGGGAGTTTTCATTTGAGTTTGCGTTAATTGAATAACCTGCCCCGTAGCTGAGCAAGTCCAATTTGTTGTGGCAGTGGATGGTATTGTTACGGATTTTAATTTCGTGCAGGCGTTAAATGCCGAATCGCCGATATAATTTAATTTCGGGCAACTAAACACTGCGCTTTGCAACGAACTGCAAGTACTGAACGCCTTGCTACTAATAGTTGTAAAACTGGATGATATTATCGTAACGCTGGTAAATTTAGCGCAGTAAAATGCATAGTTGCTTATAGATATAAGAGAATTGTCATTAATTTGAAGTTCAGTTATAAGTTCTCCTTTTAAATATAGGCCTTTTGCATTAGATATGGGACTAGCATCTGCGTTGCCGAAAGTTATCTGGCACCATTTTACTATATCGGTGATATAAACTCCGTTAAGAGCCGAGCAAGACTTGAAAGCATTATTCCCGATAGACGTTATACTTGCGGGAATAGTTACGCTTACAAGTTTTGTGCAGCTTTCAAATGCCGAGCTACCTATTTGGGTTATGCCTTCGGGTATAACTACGCTTGTGAGCGTCGTTTTACTTGCGAATGCTCTCGTAGCTATCTCTTTTACCGGTATTTCATCAATCTCGCCTTTAAGGACTACTGTGGTATCTTCACAGGTTCCCATGCTTTTAACAATATAATAGGTTTCGTCTGAGGAAAGCACGTACTCGATTCCTTCGCTCAGCTCCTGCTTATTGCATTTTGTGCATACGCCTTCAACGAAATCGTGTCCCAAGGCGTCGGTATAGTTGTCCTTGTAACTGTTGTTACAATTTTTGCACTGATGTAATGTATATCCCCTTTCAGTGCAGGTAGCGTCAACTACGCTGTCTTCGTAGTCATGACCTTTAGCGTCAACATATGTGTCAACGTAGCTGTCGTCGCATCTTGTGCACTGATGCGTGGTATAGCCCTTTTTGGTGCAGGTTGCGTCAGTCACGCTGTCTTCGTAGTCGTGGTCTAAAGCGTCAACGTACGCATCAACGTAGCTGTCGTCGCATCTTGTGCACTGATGCGTGGTATAGCCTTGGTCGGTGCAGGTAGCTTCAACTACGCTGTCTTCGTAGTCATGACCTAAAGCGTCAACATATGTATCAGCGTAGCTGTCATTGCACCTCGAGCACTTGTGTACGGTATAGCCCTGTTCGGTGCAGGTTGCCGGTATAACGATTTCTCTATACTTATGCCCTAAAGCGTCAACGTATGTATCAACGTAGGAATCGTTGCAGTCTACACAAGTGTGGGTGGTGTAACCCTGCTCGGTGCAGGTTGCAGGAGTTACGGTGTCTGTGTAAGTGTGGGTGTGCTTAGCTTTATCGTCGTTGTTGCTGCAAGCGGTAGCAATGAGGGCAAAAGCAGTGCTAAAAAGACAAATCAGCAAAGCTAAAAGCAATGTTTTTTTGAATTTCATAATTTCTTCTCCTATAGTTCTATAGTTTTATTATATTCTCAATAATTGAGAAAGTCAAGAATAAATTCTCAATTTTTGATAAATTTAATCGTCAGGAAAAGATATGATATTTAGTGAAAATTTAAAAAATCTGCGCAGGGAGAACGGAATAGGGCAAAGGGAGCTTGCCAAAGCGGTGTTTACTACGGTTAAAACTGTATCGCATTGGGAAACGGGATATACTGAGCCATCTATCAAGCAGCTGATAATGCTCGCCGATTTTTTTGAAATATCGCTCGACGAGCTGGCAGGAAGAAAGCAATAAAATAACGCCGCCCGCAGAAATTTCTGCGGGCGGCTTTTCACGTAGAACAAATGATACGTGCGCATTTATGCAATTTTAGGGCTACTTCCGGTTTTGCGTTTTGCCCTCCACATAGGCGGTTAAGGCGTAGGTTGCAACTGCGCCGAGTGCGCACAAAATTACTCCTGCGGCAATCTGCAAGCCGTTCATGGGGTATGTTGCGTAGTCTTGAACGATGAACAGAGCGGGAATACTGCCGAGCACAAATCCGATTATAGCCCAGCGTGTGCCGCGAGGATATTTATTTAAGAAAAATTTCATCAGCTTTGCGATACTGAAAAATCCTATAATCAGACCTATCGCAAACAGTCCGAGCACGAGTACAACGTGCCCAAAATCGGAAGTAAGTGATTTAAACAGTCCGAGCACGGGCGTGTAATACCCTAAAATCATTAAAAGCATACTGCCGCTGACGCCCGGGATAACCAGCGCACAGCTTCCGAGCATGGCAACTCCGATTATAGCAAAATATCCCCATATGGGCATACTTGCGGATAACTCCGCCTCGCCTGCATAGACGAATAATTTTAAAAGACTGACGCCGATAATCACTACAAACGGCAGTACAACGGATAATATATTGAGTTTTTCAAACCCGAATGCCTTGCTGTCCTTGAAAAGTTTGGGGAAAGAGCCGATCATTAGTCCTGCAAACAGCATAACCGTAGGGAAGGGAGCGTATTCCATAGCCCAATTCAAAGGGAAATACATGGCGGCAAACGCAAGCACTAAGCCGAGAAGTATGGGAAGGAGAAAGGCTATATTCGCCTTGAAATCCTTTCTAAGATTGCCCAATGCGTTTATCAGCTTGTCGTATATATTCAAAAGTACGGCAACAGTGCCACCGCTCACGCCGGGGATTATCATCGCAACGCCGATAGCCGCACCGCCCAAAAGATTTTTAAAAAACTCTTTGACTTTCATACAGATAATATATTACTAAACTGTCCGTGGTTTGTCAACGGGGGCATATATTTGAATTGCTAATTAATTGCAAAATTCAATTATTTCTGTTATAATTAAAAGGAAGTATATACTTTTGGAGGACCCCTTGCGAGTAGTTCGCCTTGATACGGAAAAACAGCTTAAAAAGTTTGTCGGCATGCCGGACAAGCTCTATGGCAAAGATAAATTCTTTGTGCCGTATATGCGGCGCGACCTTTTAAAAACTCTTAAACTTCTTGTTTTAAAGGAGAAGTCGTATACTGCGCTCGCCGTAGAGGAGAACGGAAAATTCCTTGCCCGCGTGCTTTTCACTGTCGGGCCTTCCAAACAGCTCAAGCTGGAGTGTTGCGGATATTTTTCGCACTTCGAGTGCATAAACGACAGTCTGTGTGCCGGCATGCTGTTTTCGGAAATGTGCCGTATCCTCAAAGAGCAGGGTGTAACTTACGTCGAGGGCACTTACTTCCCGTACGACCAGGACAACCGCAGGGGAATACTTGTGGAAGGGTTCGAGTACGAGCCCATGATTCTCACTTCGTATAATCCCCCTTACTATAAGCAGTTATTCGAGGGCTTCGGTTTTAAAAAGGATTTCGATACCGTAGCGTTGAAAATCGAGTATGACCGCTACGATTCCAAGCGTGTGGCACCGCTTGTGGAAAAGGTGCTTAAACGCTACGATTTATATATTTCGCCTGCCGATTTCAAAAATATCGAGCGGGATATAGACGACGTTCACACGATAATAGAGGAGGCGACCTCGGATATTATTTTTCAGGACGCCCCCACACGTGAAGACCTTGTGCGCATTGTCGGCAACTGGAAAAGCTTTTTGTGGGCTGACTTCATTCATATCTGCCGCAGACGTTCCGACGGGAAGCCCGTAGGCGTTATGATGAGCGTGCCGAATTTTAATACGGTATTCCGCAAGATGAACGGAAGAATGAACCCCGTAACACTCATTAAAGCGTTGTACTGGAAGAACAAAATAAAGTCTATCCGTGCGATTTTGCAATACGTCATTCCGCAATACCAGAACCGTGGGGTAAACTTTGCACTCTACCACGCGTTTTATCTTTCGTGCAAAAAGCGGGGCATTAACTATATGGAAGCCGGCACGATTTTGGAAAATAACGAAATTTCTATCCGCAACGTGGAAAAGGCGGGCGGCAAGATAAATAAAATTTTCAGAATTTACGGGAGGCAGTTATGACGCTCGCTCTTACCATAATTGCAATAATTTGTATTGTCGGTCTGCCCTTCCCCATAGTATGGCTTACCCGCAAAAATAAAATCTTAGGCATAATAGGCGCAATCGCCTGTTGCTACATAGTCGGTTTTGTTTTCTCAACGATAGGATTTACGGGCGTAGACTACGACAAGGGGCTTACCTCTGATATCGCCTACGTTCTCGTGGCGCTCTCGATTCCGCTCATCTTATTCAGTATAGACCTGCGGGCGGTCAAAAAGTTGACCAAGAACACCATAGTCGGATATTCGCTGTGCATAGTTGCGGTTATAATAGTCGCCGTGGCAATGTTCTTTATAACTCTGAGCTTTTTCCCGAGTGCAAAACTTTCGGCAATGGTTATCGGGCTCTACACGGGTGGAACACCCAACCTCGACGCAATCGGTGCGATGCTGGGCGCCGGCGACAGTATTGCTGCGGCAAACGTTTCCGATACGCTTGTCGGAGGCATCTACTTCCTGCTCTTAATATCTGTAGCTCCGAGGTTCTACCGTCTTGTATTAAACCGTAAAAAGAAGCCTCTCGAAGCCCCCGTTGCAACGCAGATGGAGGCGCAAGCCGAAACCGAGACGGTATCTCAAACTGAGACTGTATCCGAAGCGGAAGTACAGGCGACACCCGTCGAAGAAAAGCACGACGACTATAAGTTCGGTTTTTCCATTAAAGATAAAAAGAGCTTATTAAAGCTCTTGGGTGCGTTCGGGCTGGCGGCGGGCTGTATCGGAATAGGCATACTGATCGGAGTTATAGATAATGCAATCAATAGCCAAGCTCCCGTTATAAACTTCCTTTACATTTTGCTCTCGGTGTCCGTGCTCGGCGTGGGGCTGTCATTTGTGAAGCCCATAAGAGAAATCAAAGGGCAGTACACGCTGGGTATGTATTTCATATTAATGTTCTCGCTTGCGTTGTCTATGAGCATTGACTGGTCGTCGTTAGCGCCGAAATTCCTGCCCACGATTGCCTACTTTGCCTGCGCACAGGTCGCCGTAATACTGTTGCATATGCTGCTCTGCAAAATATTCAGGGTGGACGGCGACACGGCAATAATCACCTCGACCGCCGGCGTATACGGACCTCCGTTTATAGCACCCGTTGCAAAGGCGGCAGGAAGGCAGGATTTAATAGCTCCCGGCGTAATCTGCGGAGCGGTGGGGCTTGCAATAGGCACGCTTTTAGGCTGGGGTATAGGCGAGCTGCTTTTGTTAGTGTAAACGGTTGACCCCGTAATATCCTTTAAACAACAAAAATCCACCCGATTTCCGGGTGGATTTTTTGGCGCTTCTGCTGATTATTTTACTTATCTGTGGGTGATATTTTTGTTTTTCTCCTTATGTATTTTTATCAGAATACGCTCACTGCAAGCCACAGTCCGCCGAGAGCGGCGAACAGCGTTGGCAGTGCAACGGTAACGCCTATTTTTAAGAAATCGAGATATCCGAATTTTGTTTCGTGCTTGCCTATGATAGCTCCCCACATAATGCCCGCCAGCGCACCTATCGGGGTGAAAAACGCACCAACGTTAGAGCCTATTACGGTGGCAAATATAGCGGGTATACCCGCCGTTCCGCCCGAAGCTTCGATAATGGAAGAGAACAGAACGCTCATGGGTATGTTGTTTATGAGGTTGGAGGCAAAGAAGGATGAAACGCCGTATTTAAGTATGGGCAAATCCGCACCCATGACGTCGGCAATTATTTCTGTAATCCCCGCATCCGCCAAAACTACAATCATTACAAACATGGATAGAACGAAAGGTATCAGCTGGTAGGGTGTGCGTTTAAGACAGCCCAAAAGATGGATAGGCTTTTTCTTTCTGACGATTGCAATTACCGCCGTGAATATAAACAAACTTCCTGCCGAGCACAAAGCCACTATCCACATTTCAAGACCTATATACGAGCTTATTGCAAGCAGCACTGTGCATACCGCAAGGTGGACTATGCCCACCCACAGCGACAGTTTATCTTCGATTACAACGGTCTCCGCCTCAGCATGCATGGGCTCTTTCAGTTTTTTGCGGAAGATAAGAAACAATGCGCCGAATGCTACCAAACCTGCGAATAGGGTGGGGAATATGCTGTATTTAACGTATTCGAGAAAGCCTATTCCGCTTGCCGTAGCAAGGTAAATATTGGTGGGGTTGCCGATTATAAGCGCCATACTCCAGGTGTTTGCTGCAACGAATTCCGCAGCGAGATATGGTATGGGATTTATCTTTGCGTTCTTTGCAAAGTAACAGATAAAGGGAGTAAACGAAAGAATAATTATATCGTTCGAGGTGAACACCGTGAGAACGGAAACGGTTATGTACAGATACAAAAATAGTTTTTTCTGACCCGTTTTGGCACGCTTTAAGGCAACGTTTGCAAGGAAGCGGAAGAACCCGAGCTCGTCGAGGTATATCGAAAGTATGGTCATCGATATGAATAGCACGAGTATTTTGAGCGGGTTTATAGCCGTATCGGCAATCAGCGCCTGTCCTACTTTTGCAATGTCCGCCCCGCCGAAAATGAGTGCAAAAATTGCGCCCACTATGGTAATAAGCCAATATGTATCAAGGCTGATTTTGCCGATTTTAAGCTTGGGAAAAAAGAGTATCGAACATATCATCAACACGCAAGTTATACAGCATATAATTACGGGTATCCACATATTTCCCTCAAAAAACGTTTTTAAAAATTATGCCACAACGCAAAAAAATTGTCAATATACGGCGAAAATTATCTATGGAATCGGATAATGAAAATATCGTCGTTTTCGGGTGTCTGCCCGCTTTGAAATAAATTTTTACTTTATAATATTATACTGTGTTTGGTGCTCTTAATCTTGCGCAACACACTCACGGTTTCAAATACAATAAGAGGTTGTGGCAAGATTTAACATTAATATTATATAAAAAAATTACAAAAAGCGCTTGACATATAAAAAATTCGGCGCTAAAATGACAGTACAAAACTGAATAAATTAAAACAAAATTTTTCATGGGTAGGTTAAATTTATGTTTTGGGATAATTTAAAAGCTAAAGGCAAATTGCGCCTTGGCGCTATTTTGGTATTGTGTGCAGTCTTTTTAGGCTGTACAATTTTGGCGTTATCTGAAATTTTCGGAATAAAAATAGGTTTTAACACCGAAATTATTGCAGAGGCGGCAACAACCGGCGATATCGGTTTGGGCAACGTCGTTCTATCCGATGAGGATAAAGCTGCGCAACAGGCGCAGGACGGCAGTAAGGAGCATCCTTACATAATAAGCATGTACTCGCATTGGACGAACGTTGTTACCACTTCAAGGGCGTTGGGTAGCGATACCACGGTTTACGCCAAGCTCGCCGCCGACTGGACGGCTCAGGGCGGCTCCTTCGGTTCGGGCTACGGCTTCGGTATAAACTACATTTCTACCAACAAGGGCGGACTCTATTCACCCGGCAGTACTAACATATGCCTTGACTTAAACGGGCACAATATAGACAGGCATTTGACCACCGCCCTTGCCGACGGTGAAGTTATTACGATTGCGGGCATCCTTGAAATAACCGATACCTCCACGGACGATACTGCCCTTCAGGGCAAAATTACCGGCGGCTTCACCAGCACGCAATACCGTGCCGGCGGCATAACGGTTCGTTACGCAAACGCTTCGCTTACCCTTTCGGGCGGCAACGTTTACGGAAACAAGAGCTCCGTTTCTGCAATCGGCGCCGGTGGTATATACGCACACGCCGCATCTAATATAAACGTTACAATAACCGGTGGCAGAGTTGAAAACAACGTTTCAAATTCAGTCGGAGGTATATATTTAAGGAATAGCAACGATAATTATGGTGGTATGACTACTATAACGGGCGGCGTAATAACCGGCAATATAGGCGGTACTGCCAACGGCAGTCAAGGCGGCGGTATCAGAACTACCGCTTTACGCCTTGGCGGAAATCCCGAAATTTCGGGCAATATAGTCGGTGCTACTGTTGTAAACGGTGAAGCTACGCCTGACACCGGCCATAGCAGTGATATATTGTTCCTTGTCGGTGCTACTGTTAAACCCATTGATATAATATCCACTTTTGAAGATACCGCCCGTATTGGCGTTGAGCTCGGTGGCCAAAGTGCGGGTTTCAGGTTCACAAACGGCTACGGCGAAAACCACCCCAACGGCGGTTTAAGCACTCACTTCTTCCCTACTGGTGTCGGTGAATCTTTTGAAGTTACAGAAGTAAACGGCTATAAAGAGTTGAAGCTGGTAAAATCAAAAGACCAAAACAGCTGGCAGGAATTAATAGAATACAGCTATACTAATAAAATATGCGTTAGAGTTACTCTTTCAAGCGACTGGAAAGCCGTAGGCGGTATTTTCGGAACGCAAGTGGACGGTGCTGTTACCCAAGGTTTCGGCTCAACGGGCTCTTTACTCGTTCCCATTGGTACAAACGTTATCATAGATTTGAACGGCCACGATATAGACCGCGGACTTACCGCGGCTAAAAAGCTTGGTATGGTAATAAATTGCCAAGGCAGATTGGAGATTTTGGATAGCTCATCTTCCGATGTTGAAAAGCAGGGCAATATCACCGGCGGATTTAATAATTCTACGTATAACTCATCCGGTGGCGGAGGTATAGCGGTAACCGGCAGCTCTAAAGCCCACGTAACCCTTTCGGGCGGCAACGTTTATAACAATAAAGCATATAGTTCTGACACGAGCGGTATCTACCCGGGCGGTGTTTGCGTTGTAAACACCAATACTTTTGTTATGACCGGAGGAAGAGTATACAATAACGTCGGCTCATCTGTCGGCGGCATTTACGGTCCCAACAGTTCACAGGTATACATCAGCGGAGGTATAGTAACGGGCAACGTTGGCGGTACCGTAACTTCTACCGGAGGCGGTATCAGAGCTAGTAACTTATATGTTTCCGGCTCACCCCAGCTCTACAATAATTTGGTAGGCGCCACAGTAAAATCAGACGGCTCTTACACGGGCGGAGAGCCGAACGATATTACCTTCACAACAGGCAGCAACATTAAAGTTTATGTGGTGGGTAAACTGGAAAATGCGTATATGGGCGTAATGATGTCCGACCAAAAGGCGCCTTTCACATTTACTTCCGATTACGGCAAGTACAACACGGAAGACCCTTCGAAATTCTTCTTTTCTAATGCCGCACAGTACGGTATAAAGGCTGTCGGCACGGGTGAAGCAATGGAGGCGGCTGTCGTTGACGCCGTCACTTCGGGCACTACCAACGCTACGATGGCGGCTGCGTGGTCGAAAGCCGTAACCGACAGTATATCGACGGGCGAGCAGCAATATTTTAAGCTCGCTGCTGACTGGAAGGCAACGTCGGTTACCATAAGCTCAACTACCAAATTGTCCTTTACTCCCGATAAGAAAATAGGTTTCGGCGACTACGAAAAGTTTACATTCGACGATTTATCTAAAACTTCAGATTTCGGCGGATTGGTAGTGCCCGAGGGAGCAAATATAGTTCTTGACTTAAACGGCCACACCATAGACCGTGCAGCCTCTTCGGGCAACCAAAGAGTTATATTCGTGCAGGGCACGCTTACTTTAACCGACACCTCTACTAATAAGGATTCGGCAACAGGCAGAAAATACGGCAAAATCACCGGCGGATATACTACAGACGGCGGCGCCGGTATCGCCGTGAATGGTGAAAGCGCTATTTTAAATTTTGTGGAAGGCATCATCACGGGCAATACTACTTCCGCTTCATGTAGTGGCGTCTACGTATCTTGCGGAGCCACTTTAAATATGTCCGGCGGTTACATAACGAGTAATAAATCCTATAACAACTGTGCAATTCTCGTGTATTCCACGGCTGATTATTCTTTTGCCAAAGTTTATATGAGCGGCGGAGAAATTTCCGGAAACTTGCCTACTAGTACATCAAATGGTACTCAAGCTGCACTATTTCTTTCTCAATATGCAGAATGTCATATAAGCGGCGGCACTATAGTGAACAACGAGTGCGGAGACACGGCAAAAGGCGGCGGTGTTAGTACGAATACAAACAATAACATTAAATTATATCTTTCTGGCAACCCCGTAATTAAGGATAACTACACTAGAAACCGCAATACCTTAATAAATTTAAACCTTTATGCATATTTGTTGGATTTCGACGGTCAGATGACTGCTGGTGCCGACGTGGGTATATATAAATCTACGAACCCAACGGAAGATGAACAAACGGTTAAATTTTCTAACAATTTCAGCAAATATAACACCAGCTCTGCTCTTCAATATTTCTCGTCTGATAAGGCGGCGTATTTTATCGGCGCCTACGTAGACGTTGAAGCCGACACGCTGGAAGCCTGCGTGGCAATGAATCCGTACATTTATCTTTCTCTTATGCCCGAAAAGGGCGAGGGCAACGGCGCCAAGCAGGAATATACGGGCCATACTATAACCCTTTTGAAAAACGTAAACTACGGCTATATGGACGTTACGGGCACTACTACCGCAGTTGACGTAGGTACGTACGAATCTTCGGTTACCCCCGCAGAGAACTGCTACTGGCCGAACGGCACGCGCGAAACGATAGCAGTATCTTGTACCATCACGGCGAGAGATTTAGCCGCACATGCGAGTGATATCGTCATCGTATTAGCTACCAATAGCTATCAATACACCGGAAGTGCAATTAAGCCTTCGGTTACTTCTGTTACCGATAACAGCACCGACGCTCACGAGAGCATAAAAAATATTGCAAGTTCGAGCTATACCGTTTCATACAAGAGCAACACTAACGTAGGTACTGCAACCGTAACCATAACGGCAAAGGATGGAACAAACTATACCGGTTCGGCAAGCACTACCTTTACAATAACCAAGGCGAGCTTGACCGTTGATACCTTCAAATACGGCACGGTAACTTACGGTACTGTTTCCGCTGCGCCTACGCTTACGCTGAAAAACGGCGACGGCGCCACCGTGACGGGCTACACGGCTACATATTCGGTAAGCAAACAGAATGCCAGCGGCTACGAGGGCAAGGCTTCGGTTGGAACCGATGGTAAAATTACTCCCGAACAGGCGGGCAAGGTGCAGATTCAGGTTGCCTTCTCGGGCAGCAACACCAACTTCAGCTTCCCCTCCGCAAAGACGGTTGACGTAACTATCGCCAAGGCGACCTTGACAGATGCTTCAAGTGCATATAGCGGCACGTATGACGGTGAGGCGCACGGCATTACCGTTTCGGCGACCGGCTGGAAGAACAGCGACACTTGGGATAACGCGCTGGGCAAGACAGTTACGTACGGCACAACGAGCGGTACGTACGATACGTCTACAAATCCCACCGAAACGAACGTTATCAGCAATAAGACCATTTATTATAAAATAACGTTTACCAACTATAACGATATAACCGGTAGTAAGACGATTACTATCAAGGCGTTTGACATAACCGGTACGGCTAAGGTTGGTAGCGGATCAACTGTAACAGCACCCGACGACGTTACATATACGGGCGTAAAGCAGGAGAAGGCGCCCAAGTCAATTAAAGTCGGACTTAAAAAGGCGGGCGATACAACGCTGACGACGAACGATTACGAACTTTCATACACCGCTGCTA
>JAFLVN010000069.1 GCA_022508285.1 Clostridiales bacterium | reverse complement strand
GATGGAGTCGTACAACGGCTTGAAGCTCGTTTGGTCGCCGTGCTTGATAGCGGAAAGATATTTATTTACTTCTTTTACGCATATCGACATTAGTAGCTCCTGTTTTTTTCTTTTTGAGTGTAGTAAGTATTGCAACCTTTGCTCTATTTTAGCATAAACCAAACGTTATTTATGTAAATACTCAAATTAAAGTAGCTTTAAAACACATTACGATTTTGGGGGTTAGGGTTTCGGATTAATTCATATCTTATATTTCTATCATGTCTTTTTCGATTATGTTAACCAAAACTATAAAATTTATTAAAAAATTTTTCCGATAGCAATTAGGAGTTATTCTGTTGCGACAAACGTTATTATTAAAAAAGGCGCAGGTTGCGTGTAAAAATTTACGCGCACATTTTATAAACTTAAGTACAAATACCAAAGTTGTTATCAATAAGCTTAAAGCGGTTCCTAAAACAGACAACCATAGTTCAAAATTTTCCATAAACTTTTTTTCCTCAGAATATTTTTATTATGGACAAGTATTTTTGGACTCTTTTTTAACCTCCCTAATATTAAATTAAAATTACTTTTCCATAATATTT
>JAFLVN010000068.1 GCA_022508285.1 Clostridiales bacterium | reverse complement strand
TTCCTCGGTAACGGCGGAATGGACTTGTTCAGCTTGTTTGATGTGTTCACAGGCGGCGCTTTCTCAAACGCGACCGTTATGGCGTTGGGTGTTTCGCCCTACATCAACGCTTCGATTATTATCCAGCTTCTCACAGTCGCTATTCCGGCGCTCGAAAGAATGTCTAAGGAAGGCGTTGAGGGCAGAAAGAAGCTTAACAAGATTACAAGATATCTCGGTCTTGCGCTTGCGTTTGTGCAGGGTGCAGGTCTCTATGTGACCCTCTACAATATGGGTCAGGGCGCGAACGGTATCACGGCGATTGCTTCGCCCGCAGGTATACCGGCGGCACTTGTATTCTTCGTAATCGTTCTTACGTTTACGGCGGGTACTGCGATTATCGTATGGCTCGGTGAGCTTATCACAGAAAAGGGTATCGGCAACGGTATTTCGCTCATGATTTTCGCGGGTATCGTTTCGAGAATTCCTACCGCGATGTATTCGATTTACAACAACTACCTCGCGGGTGATACAAACATCAAAGGAATTATCATGGTAGCTGCGATTATCGCGATTGCGATTATCGCTATCGGCTTCGTTGTTATGTTC
>JAFLVN010000067.1 GCA_022508285.1 Clostridiales bacterium | reverse complement strand
CATGCAGTCAAGCGGGCTGACCTGCATACGGTACTCATAACCGGGGATACCGGTAGCGGGTCTCGTTTCGAACGCCTCGGGCTTCTCTGCGCCGGTCGCAACGAGTGCGGGGCGGATGCAGGCGTGCGGGCAGACGAACGCGCAGTGGTTGCACTGGATGCAGTTCTCTTTGACCCACTTGGGAACGGTGACGGCAACGCCGCGCTTCTCGAACTTGGTGGTGCCGGTAGGAACGGAACCGTCTGCATTGAATGCGGAGGAAGGAAGCTTGTCGCCTTCAAGTGCAAGGATGGGAGCAACAACGCTGCGGAAGTAGTCGTTGTCTGCAAGCTTGACAAGGTCTGCGCCTTCAGTGGTGGTAGCCCAGTCTGCGGGGATGTCGATCTTGACAAGATTGCCCGGCTCGTTTGCGGAGTCGATTGCAGCGTAGTTCATCTGAACGACTGCGTCGCCCTTTCTTGCGAAGGACTTGTATGCCATCTTCTTCATGTAATCGACAGCATCAGCATAGGGCATGATCTGCGGATTGATGAGGAAGAATGCGGACTGCAAAATGGTGTTCGTTCTGCCGCCGAGGCCGAGCTTGCG
>JAFLVN010000066.1 GCA_022508285.1 Clostridiales bacterium | reverse complement strand
AGTCCCCATCCTCGAAAGCGCCGCCCGTCCGAAAAAGGGAATCCGCCGGAGACGACAGGGAGACGCAGAAGTAGTCCAGCGGCTGATTCCCGCTGAAGACCTGCCCCTTGATGCGGTTGCCGCCGACTTGCCCCGCTACGGACAGCGGCAACAGTCCGAATACCCCGAAAAGAACGGAGAAAATGATTTTTCTTACCATGCCCACAGGCAGATTATTTTGTTTCCGCAAAAATAGAATGATTCTTTCCATTTTTCATTGTCTTTCAATAAATTGGATAGAATATGACAAAAGAAATCCGCTATCTGTCAATTGCACAATGGCAGTCGCAGGCCCCTTTGTTTTCGGATCAGGGAAAGAGCTCCTGTCTGCACACAAAAAAGGCACCCTGCAATGCTGCAAGGTGCCTTGAAAAAAGCGGGATGTGAAATCCCGGACTATGTATCAATAGCCGAAGATGTCGGAGAGGCTGACCACCTGCACCGGACCGAGGGTGCGGAGGAAGTCCATGTCGAGGTCGGCCGGGTCGCCGAGGATGCTGTAGACATAGGTCCGTCCGTCAATCCACTGGCGGCGGATGGATCCCAGGTCGGACAG
>JAFLVN010000065.1 GCA_022508285.1 Clostridiales bacterium | reverse complement strand
CGGAAGAGTTCGGGTCAATTACTCCCCTTAAAGAAATTGTAACTAAACCCTACTTTTTAATAGTAAACGCAACGGGTATAGGCATGCACAAGACGGAGGGGTTATCCCCCGTATCGGACGAACTGATAAAAAAATGCTCGGTTGCGGTTGATTTGATTTACACACCCAAAAAGAGCAAATTTTTAGAAATCGCGCAAAGTTCAGGCAAAAAAATTATTAACGGTGAGGCTATGCTCTTTTATCAGGCGTATTATTCCGAGTGTATATATTTCGGAATTGAGCCTGACGAAAGACAGGCAAAAGCGCTGTTTGAAGGATACTTGGAGGAAAATTTATGAAGCTGTTATTTATTAACGGAGTAAATCTCAATATGACGGGCACTCGTGAAAAGGGTGTTTACGGCACGCAGACGCTCGATGAAATCAATGCGGAAATAGCACAAAAGTTCAAAGACGATATTTGCGAATTCTATCAGAGCAATCTCGAAGGCGAAATATGTACGGCAATTCAAAACGCACCAAGCGAAGGCTTTGACGGAATAATTTTAAACGCAGGTGCGTTCACCCATTACAGCTACGCAATACGTGACGCTATTGCGGCAATA
>JAFLVN010000064.1 GCA_022508285.1 Clostridiales bacterium | reverse complement strand
TTTTTCCCAACGGTATCTACATAGTATCCTTTGCACCAAAATTCTCGGTTTCGGTATGCAAACTTCATATTTCCAAATTTCTGAAATATCAACAGGCTACTTTTTCCTTTCAGATACCCCATGAACCCCGAGACGCTAATCTTCGGCGGTATACTCACCAACATGTGTATGTGATCCGGGCATACCTCTCCTTCTATGATTTCAACTCCTTTCCATTGGCACAACGTTCTGAGTATTTCTCGTATCTCTAAGCGTTTTTCCTCGTAAAATACTTTTCTCCGATATTTTGGGGCAAACACAATATGGTACTTGCAATTCCATTTTGTATGTGCTAAACTGTTACCGGCATTATTTTGTTCTCTCATTTTAATGTCCTCCTGATGTGATTTTTTGAGCAACTGGCAGGTCGCTCCTCTATTTTATCACATCAGGAGTTTTTTCTTCTTCTCACCGGCATAGCCTTTACTGAACCCCGCGACTATCGCGGGGTTTTCGGAATACAAAAAACAGCCCGGAGAGATCTCCGGGCTGTTTAAGAATGCGTCTTTCTTTAGGCTTTGATGGCGGGCAAGGACGCCGCAACCACGCTCTGACCGAGCCGACGGCTCTTTTC
>JAFLVN010000063.1 GCA_022508285.1 Clostridiales bacterium | reverse complement strand
GGGGGTATGGTCGGTAACGGCGAGGTCGTTGTCAATGGTTTTGGGCACACCCATAAACGTGATGTCCGAACCGATTTCCTTCGCGTAATTGGACAGTTTTTTAATCGTGTCCATCGAGTCGTTGCCGCCGATATAGAAGAAGTGCTTTATATCAAGACGCTTTAACATATCAAAAATACGGTCGTATACGCCCGGTTCGGCGTCATGCTCGGGCAGTTTGTAACGGCATGTGCCTAAAAACGACGACGGCGTTCGCTTTAAAAGCTCAATGTCGAGGTCGCTTCTTATGTAGTCGGACAGGTCAACGTACCGTCCGGTCAGAAGTCCCTCGATTCCGTTTCTCATGCCGTAGACTTTAAGGCATCCCATATCCTTAGCTGTCTTGAACACGCCGACAAGACTTGAATTGATTACCGATGTAGGACCTCCTGACTGTCCTACAATAACGTTTCCGTTTATCATTTTAATTCCTTCCTTCATAAAAAATTCCTTTAATTCTACTTACCCGTTTTTTTGCAATGTGTAACATTTTTTACAAATTATATTCTCCCGCTGTGAGAATAAATTTCTCGTATTCGCCGTTGTCAAGCGGAAGATATACCTGTGCTGCTGTGTT
>JAFLVN010000062.1 GCA_022508285.1 Clostridiales bacterium | reverse complement strand
TCCACAAGATACCTCAAGAAAGGTTATTGACCGTTTGCCTTAGTTTTAACCTTTAATTTCTATTTCATTTTACGCTGTATCACTGTTTTTAGATAGATGAAAGGTAAAATTTAATAAGAGAGATATTTTATAAAAACGGCTTTGTTGTTATGCGCTAAAATGATTTATGGCGCACAATATAAAACAGTTGAGCATTTTGGCGCAGATATCCACAAAATTATCCACACTGTATCCACAATTAAACATTTTGCAGTGTTGAGAAATAGCTGCATTGAGCCGTAATTTAAGAATTTTATCCACATAATTACACAAAATAATATCATATTGAGTAAATATTGGACAATTTACTGCACTTAGGCTTATAATTTATCCACAAACAGCCGATACAAGCACTGTTATGGTGGATTTTTGGGTTAAAACTTGCAAAAAATTATCCACATTTACCCAAAAAGCTGAATTTAATCGCGCTTTAGGTTTCACGTGAAACTAATTTAGGTTAAAAAAATTTAGGAGAACGTTTCACGTTAAACATTTTTTCTACAAAAATATCGTGTGCGCATAGTAATTTTAGGGTAAAAATCGTCATTTTTTGCAAAAATTCTATATTTTTAAATAAACTTGAAGTGTAAAACA
>JAFLVN010000061.1 GCA_022508285.1 Clostridiales bacterium | reverse complement strand
TTCAAAGAGGTTCGCGGAACGGAAGGTATAAAAGAAGCTGAGTACACCGTTAACGGCGTAACCGTTAAGGTTGCGGTTGCTTCGGGACTTGCGAACGCGAGAAAGGTACTTGACGCTGTTAAGTCAGGCGAAAAGGACTACACCTTCATCGAGGTTATGGCTTGCCCCGGCGGATGTATCAACGGCGGCGGTCAGCCCTGCCAGAGCGACAGCGTGAGAAATTACGTTGATTTAAAGACGCTCCGTGCAAAGGCACTCTACGACGCTGACGCGTCTATGGAGTTAAGACGCTCGCACGAGAGTCCGGTTATGGATATGCTCTATAAGGAGTATTTCGAAAAGCCGGCAAGCCACAAGGCGCACGAACTTTTACATACCTCGTATGCAAAGAGGGAAAAATACTGATTTAGTCAAAAATTTGTGTCAAAAAAGGCACAAAATGTTTGACAAGATACCTTTTATATGTTAAACTTCCATTACACCCTTCTAAAGGGGGGTGTAATTTTTTTGTACGGAGTTTTCCAAAATGAAAGCATCAACAAGGGCTAAAATCACCTTCGAATGCACCGAGTGCAAGCACAGAAATTACGACAGCTACAAGAATAAGCGTAACGACCCGGACAGGCTTACCATTTCAAAATACTGCCCTT
>JAFLVN010000060.1:239-672 GCA_022508285.1 Clostridiales bacterium | reverse complement strand
GAGCCTATCGAGTTCCTCGACACGTTTATAATCGATGCTGCTGTGGCTATAGCGGCGGCGGTGCTGCTGTGGCTGCTGGTGCTGAAAAACAAGCGTATCAGCAGGCTTGGCGGCGGGATAATGCTGGCATGCTATGCAGGGTATTTTGTGTATCTTTTTGTGTAAAATGCTTGGCGTGATGAGGGAATATGCATACCGTTCATTTGAAGGATGGACGGTATGTTTTTTTATTTTGCTTGACAAGCTGTGAAAATTAGGATATAATATAAAAGGTGATTTCATATAATTGCCGCTGTGGTGGAATAGGCAGACACAAGGGACTTAAAATCCCTCGGAGTAACATCCGTACCGGTTCAAGTCCGGTCAGCGGCACCAGCGGAAAACCGCTAAAATACGCTCTCTGCGGATAGAGGGCGTATTTTTTATTTAGGCG
>JAFLVN010000060.1:0-229 GCA_022508285.1 Clostridiales bacterium | reverse complement strand
TTTATGGATTTTAGGTGCTTTCTAACAAATTTCTAACATCGAGTCTATTGCGTTTGTTAGCTTTGTTTTGGATTTTTTCTGTAGATGGGCGTATACATTAGCAGTTGTATGATAGCTGCTATGCCCTGCCCATTCTTGCAATTCTTTCATTCCCGCTCCTGATTCAAGCAGCAAACTTATGTTGCTGTGTCTCAGCTCATGGAGCTTGATAGGTTTTAAGCCGCATTTC
>JAFLVN010000006.1 GCA_022508285.1 Clostridiales bacterium | reverse complement strand
CTTAGACGTAGTGGCAGACAGGTGGGAGGACGACCCCAAGCTATTGCAGAGTAACGGCAAAATGAGGCTTCCGACGAACATGTGGTTTGTGGGTACGGCAAACAACGACGACAGTACGTTCTCGATATCGGATAAGGTATACGACAGAGCGATGGTGTTGAACCTTGATAAAAAAGCGACGCCTTTTGAAGCTAAAGGACAGAGCAGAAAGATATCGTCAACGCACCTCGATGAGCTGATGTTAAAGGCACAGAGAGAGTACGCCATATCGGACAGGAATTTAAGAAGGCTGAAACAGCTTGACGAATACATGATAAAGACCTTCCATATAACGTTCGGAAACCGAATAATGAAGCAGATCCGCTGCTATGTGCCGGTGCTTGTGGCATGCGGAGGAACGGAGTTGGAGGCGTTGGACGATATCCTTGCGAGGAAGATATTCCGAAAGCTGGAATCCAAGAACCCCGTATACGTAAAACAGATGGCGGACAACGCATGCGCATATCTCGACGAGTTATTCGGGGAGAACAGTCTTGCGCTCTGCAAAGAAACCATAAGACTTATCGAACAGAACGTATAATTAAGAGTATATAGGTTACACAAAAAATTGCGGTAAACAATATGTCAAGATTCAGAGTATCCATTTTAATAATAGGTATGCTTGTAATCGTTGTGGCGGCGTCGCTATTAACGGTTTTTGCGCTGTACATAACGGGTGCGGTCGTCACCGAGCGGACAGGGCTTGTTTTTGCCGTATCCGATGAAGAAAAAATTTACGACGGCACTCCGCTCAATGCCGTGCACTACGAACTCGTTTCGGGCGAAATGAGGAAAGGCCATTATGCCGAGGTGGAGTTTTCAGGTTCGCAGACAGACGCAGGCGAAAGCAGAAGCAGTCTTTCAATCAAGATTTGCGACCAAAAGGGCTTCGACGTTACGAGCGAATATAAAATAGGCGTAAACGGCGGACTTTTAAAAGTTTTGCCCAAAGATATTTCCGTAACTTTGAACGATGAAGAAGTGACCTATAACGGTACAAAAGTCAATTTTGAAAATTACACTGTAACAGAGGGCGAGCTTGTGCTCGGTCATAAAATAGCCGGCTCGCAGAACGTACAGCTCATAACCGTAAAAGACGCCCTTCCCTCCGACCTCAAACCTGTAGTGTTCGACGCAGTGGGAAAGGATGTAACAAAAAATTACAACGTAAATTTCACAATCGGCGAAATAAGAGTAGTTCCACGCCCCGTTACCGTTAAACCCGCAGATAAAATTAAAGTTTACGACGGCGTCGAGATAAATTTAAACGAAGTTGAAATTCTTTCGGGTTCGCTTGCAGACGGACAGTATTTCAAGGAAATCGAGATAAACTCCGGCGATACGAGATTTATCGACGTAGCCGACAGCGGTGTTACCCACATTACCAAAATCAAGATTTATCAAAGGATCGGCTCGGAGGAGATAGAAGTCACCGAAAACTACGATTTGGACTACTTTTCGGAAACGGGAGTTGTGCGCATAGAAAAACGCCCGCTCACTATAACCGCAAAGAGCCGTAGTTGGGAGTACGACGGCACCGAACATGATTTAAGCAACGACACGGAACCTCTTTCATGCGAGGGGCTTGCGCCGGGTGAGCAGCTTATAAGCATAAAATACTCGGGCAGCAGAAAAAATGCGGGAGAGACTGAAAATAATATAAATATAAAGGATATACGCATTTTAGACAAAGCAACTTCCCAAAGCGCATCTTTAGACAACTACGAAATCACAATAATATCCGGAACACTCACCGTGCTCAAGCGGGAAGTTACTATAATAACACCCACGCTTTCCAAAGCGTACGACGGCGAGCCTTTGATGGGGGCTTCTGAAAATGAAAAGCCGATAGGGTTGAACCTTGCTACTAATCACGCAATAAACTTTGACGAGGACAGTTTACTCTCAATCACCGAACACGGCACTATACGCAATCGAATTGAATGTAAAATCGTAGACGAATTTGACGTAACCAATACAGATTTATCCGATAACTACAATATAACCTATTACTACGGTGAAATCACCGTAGTAAAACGTACGGTGCGGGTTACTACTCCTTCGTATACCAAGGTATTCGACGGCGATACGCTCTACTGCTACGAAGAGATAGAAGATATCGACGTAGATAACCTTGTAACAGGTCACAGTATTGTTGCGCCTGCGGTCGACGAAGTATCCGGCATAACAGACGTAACCAGAATTTTAAACAAATTCAAAGTATCCGTTCAGGACAATGCCGGAACTGATGTTTCAGACAACTACGATATCGTATACACGTACGGTGCACTCGAAATCACACGTCTGTATATATCGGTCAGAACAGGTTCCGAAACGAGGGAATATAACAATAAGCCCCTTCAATGCGGCGATGACAAAACCGACTTCGGATTTATACCCGAAGGGCTTGAACCCGTGGTAGACGGTGAGTATCCCTCGATAACTGACGTTTCAAAAAGAGAGAACAGATTTAGTTATAAGCTTGTAAAAGACGGCAAGGACGTAGACAAAAATAACTACAGATTCGAATACACGTACGGCTATCTTGAAATCATACCCTGTAACGTCTACGTAGATCTTGAAAATTATGATTTTGACTACAAAGGTGAGGCATGGATTCCCCCCGCACCCGAAGAGGCGATAATTTCTTTGAACGGTGCAGACGGCAGTCCCATAACCCACCTCGATAAAAACTTGTTCACTATTGCTACGGGTAGTGTGGTAAAGAATGTCGGAGATTACACCTATACCGTAAAATTCATTGACAGCACCAACGACAGAAGTCACAATCTCTATGTATACGGCGGAGAAATAACAATTTCAAAGTGTCCTATAGATATCATTCTTCCCACTGAGGAAAAATACTACAACGGAAAGTCACAGATTCCCGCTTCGGACGTTATGGAGGGAGATTTGCCGAACGGGCTTGAAAAATCCGACTTCAAGATTGTATCTGAAAGCGGTAACATGGTTAATGCAAGCGATTATCCTTATTATTACACTGCGCAGATGATTGACTCTCGTGAGGCTGAGAATTACGAGATAACCGTCACGGGCGGCATACTTAAAATAAACCGCTGCGACGTCACCGTAACGCTTAAAAACTTTATATACGAACGCTACTATAACGGAAGTGAGCATAAACTTTCTTTAGCCGAAGCGGTGGAAAGCGTTAACTGTGGGGATGCGGACACGCAACCTATCACAATGGAAAATCTTTCATTTTATTTTGAGTTAACCACCTCAAGAATCATCAAAGATGCAGGAAATTATACCTACAAAATCAAGTTCATCTACAACGATAACTACTCAAATTTCAACCTCAAAATAACCAACCGCAACGAAGAGGGAACTTATGTTGTCAATAAGTTTGAGGCGCAGATTACAGGCAGAATTTTAAATCTATCAAAGGTCTACGACGGAAAGGGTTATACACATAACTACAACAGCGATACGGGAAACAGACAGATAAATATCCTCGATATGTCAGGATATGAAATTCCGTTTATTTCGTCCTTTTCGGTAACCTACGAAACCGATAAAAGTTCTGCTGTCACGCACGCATTAAACTATACCAATCTTCGTATCATAAACGACGACGGCGACGATATCACTCGCAATATCAACATTATTGAAGATAATGCTATGGTTAACGTTACAATAAAACCGAGAGATATAACTTTCACGCTCCAAAACTATATCTGCTCTTCGGTCAACGGTTTGCGTTCCGGCAGTCCCGAGTTCGCAGAATGTTTAAAAGTATCTTCGTCAACGCCCCTTTTATCGGGATATTACATATCCTTTAATACAGATAATATCAATTTCAATAGAGTAAATAACAATTATGTTATTAGGTTTAACGATTTCGCGTCTATCGTAATCCACAATGAAAACGGTGAAGACGTTACCGATAACTTCAATATTACCAACATTTCAGACGGTGACGATTTGACCGCTCAGGTATTGGTAATCGGGCAAAATTAAGGTTTTATGATTTCATACGATAATTATCTAAACCGAATACAGAAAATTGCCAAGTTCAAAAGTTTTGTACATAAGTTCAGATTTTTGATTATCGGCGTATTTTCGCTCATAATCGCAACCACCACCGGTTTGCTCGTTGCAAAAGGTACGGTGACGACTGCGATGTCTTTGCCTACCCAAATTATCTTCGGCGACGATTACGCACCCACAGCCGCCTCTGCATTTATGAGCTCCGTAAGCTACGAGTATTCTTTGGAGGGGAGCGGCGAGTGGAGCAGTAAAAAACCCGTAAAAACAGGCAAATACCTTGCCCGTACGGTCACAAAAAAGACAGTAGGCAACGGTTACAGCAAGCCTATCAGCTTTGAAATTCTTCCCAGAGAGGCAGAGTTTACAATAGGCTCCGATTCTGTAGTTTACGGAAATGTTCCCGCAAATTGCTCCGTTTCCGACCTCGTGTCCGGACATAGGCTTGTATCAGCCGATCTCATTTTTGAATACGAAAGTTATACCGAGAAAATAACTCAGGTAGATGTAGTTCCCTCATCCGTAAAAATTATTGATGGCAGCGGTGAGGACTTTACCGACTGCTACGATATAACCTTTTTCGGCAAGGAACTTGAAATTTTACCTCGCTCGATTACGCTTCAAGCCGATAGCGTCGTGCATACATATTCAGACGAAGCGGTGGTTGTTGCAAACGAAGTCAGCGAAAATTCCAAAGCACAGCTTGCCTACGGCGATACGATAACCGTTAAAAACGTGTTATACAGTAACGGTGAGCAGATTTCCGCACCCAAATATATAGGAAACTACGAAATTCGGGTGGTAGAAGAATCTGTCAAAATAATGAATGGCAATATTGACGTAACCCATCATTACTACGTTAAAACGCTTTCCGCCTCTCTCACTATAAACGCGCGCAAAATAACTATTACTACGGGTAGCGACGAAAAAATTTACGACGGCAATTCTCTTCAGGATACTGAATTTACCGCAAACGGAATTATAAGCGGACACAAAATTTCCCCGCTTTACGAATATCCTACGCTGACGAACGTTGGTGAAATTGACAATGAAAATACGTACTCAATAGCAGACGGTGCCGGCAACGACGTCACCGATAACTATAATATTAAAGTTGTGTACGGCACGCTTAAAATAACCAAGCGTGCAATAACCGTTAAAACGGGCGACGCAAAACGGGAATACGACGGCAGCAAACTCTTCAATTATAGCTATGAGATAATCAGCGGAAGTATAGTATACGGTCAGAAAAATTACGTAATAAACGACGACTTCGGCATATATAACGTATCGGAAAGCGGTGTAAATAATAAGTTAATTCTTGCTATCGAAGACGAGGCGGGCAGGGATATATCCAAGCTGAACTACGATATCACATATAAATACGGCACTCTCACTTTAACTCCCCGCACTATAACCATAGAAACAAATGACGGATACAAAATATACGACGGCGACCCGTTAGAAGACTCAACAATCGTTATAAACGATAGAGAGCGTCTCGTTGCGGGACACACCGTTGCGGGCACAAACACCGTATCTATCACGAATGCGGGCAGTGTACTTAATGAAATCAATTTTATTATAAGAGACGGCTACGGAAATTACGTTACCGATAACTATAAAATTACAACCAAATACGGCACTCTCACAGTTGATAAGAGACCTATAGTCGTAACTGCATACACTCCGAGCCCTATTATGTTCGACGGCGAGTGGCATTCCGATACACACTATGAAACAAGCTATTATAACGCAGATAAACCCGGACTTGTAAAAGGCGATACTCTTACAGTATCCAACGCCGCGAAAATAAGAGACGTGGGTACAATAGCCAATACTTTCAACGTGGTTGACGAAAGCGGCAACTACGATATTATAGGCGAAGTAATCCCCGGCGTTCTCGAAGTATATGCGAGACCTATTACGGTAGTGATGGACGACGCACGTAAGGAATACGACGGCACGCCGCTCTCAAAAGGCACGTACAGAACCTTTTTAAGCGGTGCCGAAGGCGAGGCAGGTCTTATCGGTGGCGACACGCTCATTCAAAGCGGTGCTCTCTCCCAAATTACCGATGCAAAAATAATCGACAACGAATGTCCTTACATAGAGCCCAATAGTAACTATGTAATAACCAGGCGCATTTCCGGCAAGTTAGAAGTATATGCGCGGGCAATTACAGTTGAGCTTGAAAACGTTACTATCAAATACGGCGATATTATCCAATACCCGTACGAGGGCGGCTATCGTGTAGACAGACTTGTAGACGGCGAAAGCCTTAAAGTTTTCGTAACTTTTTCAGGGCTTACTGCTGGTAAGGTCAACGACGTCGGAACGTACACGATATGGGCAATCAAGGAACAAACTGTAATAACCAAGCAAAACGGCGACGATTCTACTTCAAACTACAACATTGACTATGTAGAAGCCACTCTCACAATAGAACGGCGTGACGTCAATATAAAGACGGAAGGCAATACCAAGGTCTACGACGGCGACCCGCTCTCTAACGGCGGTGCAAAGGCAACAAGCGGACTTCTCGCAGGTCACGAAATTTATATTTACGTTCCTTTCTCTATTATCAACGTAGACGATAGCTGCTATGACCAAACAATTTACGCAATAAGGGATATAGCAACCCGAGAGGACGTAACCGATAATTATAATGACATAATCTATGACTACGGTTATCTCGAAGTAACCGCAAGACCAATCACGGTAAAAACCGTAAGTGATTCAAAGGTCTATGACGGTGAACCTTTGGAAAACGCCGGCTATACAACTTATTACTACAGCGACGAGAGCAAGTCAGGACTTTTAAACGGCGACGAATTAGACCTTGTTAAACCTGTATCCATTACAGACGTAGGTAACGGTGAGGGCATCAAAAACGAATGTAAATACGAAGTGCCCAACTCGAACTATGAAATTAAAAAAGTTGTTGCAGGCACTCTCAAAGTTACCCCTAGAAAGATTATTTATACTACTTTAGGTGCAGAAAAAGTCTACGATAAAACCCCCTTAACTAACGCAGAGTACACTACTAAATATTATCTAACCGGTGGCGACAGCAACGGCAATACGGCGGGGCTTATCGGCGATGATAAACTCATTCTTGTCGGCGAGCTTGCAAGCATAATTAACAAGGGCGAAGCGTCAAACGCCAACGTATACGTTCCCGCAAATTCCAATTACGAAATTTACGACCACAAATACGGTATTCTTACCGTCACAGCTCGTGAAATAGTAGTCGTAACGGGCAGTGCATTAAAGAAATATGACGGCACTCCGCTCACGTGCACAACCTATACAACGTATTACTACGGCGATAAAAATGAAATAGGCTTATTCGAGGGTGACGGCGAACTCACCCTTATAGGTGAGCCTGCATCGATTACGAATCACGGCGAAATGGAAAATATCTGCGAGTATAGTGTGCCGAGCGCAAACTATGTAATCGCAGACTACGACTACGGCACACTTAAAATTATACTTAGGGAAATTACAGTTATTATCAATAATATTGAAAGTGTAACTTACGGCGAAATACCCAGATATCCTACCGGCAAAAACAACTTCCAAAACTATGACACCTGCGGACTTGTAAATGGCGAGCAGATAGAGATAGGCGTCTATTTTATGATGGATAACACGAGGGTAGAGCCTAAGAACACAGGCGTCTACGAAATTCTGCCCGACGTTAAAACCATAAAAATTTACGATAAAGACGGCAACATAATATGGAACGAATTAAGAAACTACGTCATAAGCGACTGTCAGTTCGGTTACGCTGAAATACTTAAAAAAAATATTATAATTGAAAGAAATAGCGCACAAGTAACAACTTACGGAGACGAGTTTGAACTAATTTACACTCTTGAACCGAACGAATTTCCTTACGGCGAACAAATTAATGTCGGCTTCCACTATTCAAAGATCGGCGAAAACGGACCGGGTTACGATAGCCCTGTACACGTCGGAAAATACATTCCCCTCCCGGATAGCTATAAATGTACCGTCTATACGCAAGACGGAGTGTTGATAGATAACGGTATTCATAATTATCAATTGTGGTATAGTAATTATGCCGTTATCGTTAATCCGAGACCGATAACCGTTCAGCTTCACTCTATAAAAGGCGTACAGTACGGCAACGAATATTCGTACCCCACCCAACCAAACACTTATGCGGGAGATTGTGACCTTGCGTACGATGATAGGCTCACCGTTTACGGTATTAATATGCCTAACCCCGCAGACCTCCCCGAAGTCGGCACGTATAAAATTACTGCGACAGGGGTACTTATAAACGGCACTAAAAATATTGACTATGAAGTACAAATTTTAGACGGCGAACTTGAAATAGTTCCGAGAGAAATTATTGTAATAAATTTGGGTGCTGAAAAAATTTACGACGGCACTCCGCTTTCCAGCGGCGCGTATACAACCCGCCAAGCCGGATACTCCTCTAAGCCCGGACTTATCGGCGAAGATACGCTCACGCTTATAGGCGAGCTTACAAGCATAACAAACGTCGGGGAAATTCCCAACGCCAACAGATATACCGCAGGCTCGAACTATAAAATACTTGAAGACAGCTATATAGATCAAATGCTCGTCGTAAAGCCCAGAAAGATTGTCATAGCTTCGGACAGCGATGAATGGGAGTACGACGGACAATATCACTCATTGCTTTCATGGGACGAGAGCGCAAGCTATCATATAAATGAAAAGGGCGAAAGAGAGCCCGCTCTCGTTTTGGAACACCGTTTTGTTGTGGGCGACTCTGCCAAAATAAAGGACGTCGGCGAAATACGCAATATCTTTGAAAACGTAAAAATTCTCGACGGCGAGGACGACGTCACCTATAACTACGAAATTGACCTTGATAATACGGCTACGGGCACATTAAAAATAACTCCCCGAACTATCACGGTAACTACTGACAGCAAATTGAGAGAGTATAACGGAGAACCGCTTACGGAGAGCGGCTATTCCGTGCGCCACTCCGTCGACGAAAACAAACCTGCACTTGTCTCAGACGATGAACTCACCTTAATAGGTGAATTGGAGTCCGTCACCAACGTATGGGAGGGGGTTGTTAAAAACGCAAACGAGTACGAAGGTCCTATCGGCATATACGGCAACGCCAATTACGATATCACTTACGATTACGGTACGCTTCAAATTACCGCCCGCAAAATAACAGTTGAAATCGGCGATAAGGTTAAAGAGTACAGCACTGCGCCTTACAATTTCGGGGGTAAAGTAGATAATTACAAAAATTATCTTGAATGTAATTTAGCCGACGGTGAAAAATTGCATATCGAAGTAAATTTTACCGACGCAAACGGCAAAATTATTGAAAAGAACAGCAGAACGTTCCGGTACAACGTAGGCACTTACGGTATGTTGCTCGATACAGACAAATGCCTGATCTACAAGGACGGAGTCCTTTCAGAGCGCGGAATTGAAAACTACGATATTGAATGTGAAGGTTCAACCTACACGGTAATCCCCAGAAAGGCAACAATAACCCAAAACGATATTCAAGCAACCTACGGCGATAAAATAGAGTACAACGGTTACAAGGGCGGCGAAGACCTCCAGTATTTCTGGGGCGTGCAGGAGCAGCTTACTTTCACCTACCATTTTGAAACCGAATACGGCGAAATTGTTTCCGTTTCAGACAAATTAAGAGCGGGTAGCTACTTAATTTGCGTAGACGAGGACAGCGTTCGTGTAGACGGCGCAAGCCCCGACAACTACGATTTCACTTTCGTTGACGGAGTGCTTATCGTAACCCCGAGAGAGGTAGTGGTAACCTTACAATCTCTCACCGCAATCTACGGCGACGGGCTCCCCGCTTATCCCGCTGGAAAGGGTAACTACGAAAGCGCAGTCAGCCTTGCGTATAATGATACTTTGCAAGTGTTCGTCAGAATTCTTGCAGACGAAAGACCCAACGCCGGCGAATACGACATAGTTATAGACGAAGAAAAATACGCCCTTGTAAACGGCGTGCCCGACACTTCGGACTATTATTTCACATTTAACAAAGGTACTCTCACGGTCAAAAAAGCCGACCTTACAATAATATTAAATGACGTTGAAAGCGTAACCTACGGCGATACGTTGCACTATTATTCGGGTGGCGAAACAGTCGAAGGTCTTGTATACGGCGAAACGCTTGAAATTGCGGTTTATTATACAGACGAGAGCGGAGAAATAGCTCATCCCAGAAACGCAGGCAAGTATTCCGTAAATATTGATCTTGAAAACAGCCAAATTCCGGGTTCGGAAAACGGCTTAGGCAACTATGAAGTTCATTGCGAGCACAAGACTGCCGAAATTTATAAACTCACTTTAAAAATTGCGCTTGAAAGCGTAGAGTACGTCTACGACGGCACCGCTCACGGCTATAATCAATCCGCTTACACGATAGAAGAAGGAAAAACCGTATACGGCGAATTTTTGAATGTTTTCGTCAATTACTACGACGAAGCGGGCAAGCTTCTCGGGTATGCTCCATCAGACGCAGGCAGATATACCGTTGAGTTTGATAAAGAGAGCTGCCTTGTAAACGGTGGCTGGATGAACGCAAACATCAACTACGATATTGAGTGCGAAGATACGTATAATTACGTAATTACTCCCGCCGAACTCACCGTAACACTTGAATACGCAGAATATACATACGGCGACGAGATAAACTACGCAAAGTCTGACAGCTTTGTGGTTGAAGGACTTTTCGGTACAGACGCATTTGACTGTACGGTAAAATACTATTATCTTATCGACGGCGAGAAGGGCGAAGAGATAGTAGGAACGCCTAAAAACGTCGGTGATTACGCGGTTGAGTTTGATTCAAAAACTGTTAAATTCACGAGAGGTAAGCTTTCCAATTACACATTTGCCGAGGAAATGTTATACGGCACAATTAAAATAAACGAAAAATCCATAATCATACGCCTCTACACCGATTTAACCATGGTATACGGCGAAGAGTTCGCATATCCTTCAGAATATGGCAACTACGCAAACGCTGGTGCGGAGGGACTTGTTGCTGGTGAAGAGATACAGGTCTTTGCCTACCTTGTTGCAGACAAAGCTATCCCCGACGTCGGATTATACGACGTAGTGGCAGACGAGAGTGCAACGGTTATTAAGAGCGGTTACCTATCAAACTATTCGATAACGTATATTAAAGGTCAGCTCGAAATTTTAAGACGCACGATTACAGTAGCCTCGCAAAACGAGTACGTGGAATACGACGGATATTATCATTATCCGCAGTTCACTTTAGACGAGAGCGAGAGCTATCATTTGAACGAAAAGGGCGAAAGAGAGCGTGCGCTTGTTTCTGACGACCATTACTTTGTTGTAGTCGAATCCAAGGGTATAAAGAACGTCGGATGGATATACAATACCAGCTTGGCGGATAAAGAAATTTACGACATTGATGGCAACAGAGTTACCGACAACTACGAGATAGACGAGAAGAACACTGGTAAGCTTATAGTTTACAAACGTGCGATAACGGTTACTACGGGTGATGCAGATAAGGAATACGACGGCGATGAGCTCTTCTCAAACTACGCCGAAGTGACAAAAGGCACACTTGCAGATAACCAGCGTTTTGAGTTGTCGCTTATCTATACAATAATAAACGTAAGCGAAACTAAAGCAGAAAACAACGCCTCAAAAATCGCTATATACGACGAGTACGGCGAATACGTGACGGAAAACTACGATATTACGTACACCAACGGTACGCTTACCGTAACACCCCGTAAAATAGTGGTAGTCACCGCCGACGGCGAGTGGGTATACGACGGGAAATATCACAGCAAGACGACGGACTATAAAACCTATCATTTCGGCGCACCCGAAGAAGACGGACTTTTCAATGGCGATACTCTCTCCGTCGTAGGCGATCCTGCCGCAATAATTAACTACGGCAGCATTGAAAATGTGTGCAAGTACAGTCCTGACTCAACCAATTATGAAATTGTAGAGGACGAATACAGCTACGGTACACTCACCGTTACACAAAGGCACATAACTGTAGAAACTCTCGGCGGCAGCAAGTTTTATGACGGCGAAGAGCTCTATAACACGGGATACGATACACACCTTACCGAGGATATGTCTAAGACGGGACTTATTTTCGGTGACGGTGTCACGCTTGCGCTCGTCAGCAACTTTATTTCTATAATTAACGTAGACGAAAGCTGCGATAACATACTCGAATTTGCACTCGACGGCGATATTTACAATAACTACGTAATAGACGATCATATCTACGGCTACTTGGAGATAACCCCGCGTCCAATACTTATAGAAACTGCCACAGACAGCAAAATCTACGACGGCGAACCTCTCCGTGCAGAAAATGCTACGGTCACGCTTTACGCTTTAGGCATGAAAGGCGACGGACTGATAGGCGACGACGTTATCGAGTATTCAAACTGGGCTTACATAACGGAAGTCGGCAGTATTGACAACGTTTGTAATTTCGTGCTTCCCGGCAACAACTATACGGCTACAATTCGCTACGGTAAACTCACCGTAACTAAAGCCGACCTTACGGTAGTTTTAAACGACGTTGACAGCGTAGACTACGGTCAAACGTTGCAATATTCTGTCGGCGGCGAAATTGTAGAAGGACTTTTGGCGGGTGAAACGCTTGAAATCGAAGTTTACTATACTTCAGCTGTGAACGGAGAAGCAATTACTCCCAAAAATGCCGGCATATACTACATCTATTTGGACCTTGTAAACAGTAAAATTACCGGTTCGGAAAACGGCTTAGGCAACTATGAAGTTCATTGCGAATACAAGACTGCGGAGATTAATAAACTCACTTTAAAGATTGAGTTAGTCGGAGTGGGAGAGTTCAGTCACGGCTACGACGGCACTACGCACGAATATCCGCAGGACAGCTTCATTATATTGGATGGCAACATCGCCTATGGGGAAGTATTGGCTATTTTAGTCAATTACTATAAAGACGGCACTATTATAGACGCACCCAAAGACGCAGGCAACTATACTATAAAAGTTGATACGTCAAGGTACTATATCGACGGTGACCTCGACGAGTATCTCAACTATGAAATAGTTTGTGAAAGTGAATATGAATACGTAATAACTCCCGCCGAATTTACAGTAAACCTTACCGACTATGAAGTTATGTACAACGGTAGCGAGTTCAGATATTCTCCGTTAAACGGCTTTGAAGTTGAAGGGCTTTTCGGCTCGGACGAAATTGAATGTAACGTTAAATACACTCTCAACGGTGAAGAAGTTACAGCGCCAAAAAATGCAGGTGTTTATGGTGTTGAGTTTGACACAAATTATATAGTATTCAAGAACGGCAATCGCAACAACTATACGTTTGTTGATAGTGGAAATTATATCAGCCAACTCACGATAAGCCCCCGTCCGATACGCGTTATCGCTAATTCCAGAGAGACTGAACGGGAAACGTTTGACGGTACGGACGAAAGCTACACGGCTGTATTTGATGGTTATCAAAGTTATCCGGCGTTCGTAGAAAACGATGAAGAATACGTAACGGCAATATACTACTACAACGGTAGCAAGGAACTTCCCGAAAGCAACGGCACGTACGCTTTAACTGTTGAATTAGTCAATAAGTATGACGATTACGACGTAATGTCCAACTATAATGTGGTTTACGTCGATGGCTTACTCACGCTGACGCCGAGAAAAGTGCTCGTAACTCCCGACTATAATGGCAATGAAATCGAGTATAACGGCTATGCCGTTGACTTAAACGGTAAACTCGACTTCAGCCACGTTCATATGTTAAACGGAATTCCGTACGATGAATACGGCTTTAGAGAAGAAGACTTGGAAGGTCTTACCGTTACATACACGTTGACGCAGGGTAGCAAAAAATATACAATTACCTACAGCATAGTACAAGGGGAATTAAAGTACGCCGGTGGTGAAGCGCCCAAAAACGCAGGTACTTACCGTATCAGTATTGAAATCTCGGGTTACAATCCCGACGATTATCAGGTTCAATATGGTTCCAAGACCTTTGGAAACGTTTTAGTTATTACAAAAGCAAAGCTGTATATTACGAGTATATCAAGTTCAAAAACCCAAAAGGAATACGACAAGCTGACTCCCGAAGAATACGGTGTCAACGTATCACTTGTTGTGGGTAGCGGACTTGTGGAACCAGATCGCAATCTTGACGTAATCTATCAGTTTATCGACAGCAACGGCAATGTGAGTAACGCTGTTAATGCCGGAACTTATATAATAGGTGTCAAAGTTGTTGATCCGACAGGTGCTGACAACTATGAAATTTATGCACCGGAAGTTACCTTCACTGTAACGCCGATAACGTTGTACATTAAACCTATAAATAAGTCCTCGCTCTACAACGGTAAAGATCTTGTATATCTCGACTCGGATTATACGTTTGTTGACAAAGAAGCTCTAAATCGCAGACCGTTAGATGGCGACATAATTGTAATTACGCCTTCAATATGGTCGCTTGCCCCCTCAAGAGCTTACGCAACGGTTACAATTACCGGCGTTATGGTGTATGAAGAAAATACTTTGGCAAATATGACGGGCAACTACAATATTTACTACACCTATGATAGAACAGTTATGGGCTCAAATTACAGTTCAAGCGACTTTAAGGGCTCACTTCAATATGAAATCCGCACCGTTTACTACAGACAGATAGTTCCCGAAGGTCAGGATGATTTCACCTACGACGGCACTACTAAAACCATTACGGGCAACCGTCTCTATGAAATCGTGTATGACGGAGAATATGGAATCTTTGCCGACAGAATTTTGTCGGGGGCAGACTACATAGTAATAAACAGTTCTACGATAGGTCCTAATGTCGGGCAGTATGACTATTGGTTGAGCCTCGGAGTTAAAGATTTTAATAGAAATATAGATGTCTCAAACGTTTACAATTTGCAGCTTTTGGATGCCGGTAAGTCGGCTGTAACCATAAGCGAGATAAATATTACTCTTAAAATTGATAGCACGCTCACAACCGCAGAGCTTGATAAGCTCAATGAATGCTCGGCATTCCTTACACCCGATGCCTCTGTGTTCGAAGGCAGATACGTGCTCGACAAGGATTACTACAGCATTACCGGTATTAAGAGCGGACTCGAATATGATGTTATCGCAATAAAATCGAACGGCGAGTGGAATTTTGCGGTGGTTATCTATGAGAGGAAGTCAACCGGTTCGCTTTCGGATAAGTCTGAAGGCTACAAGCTATATGCAGTCGAAAAGGGTGAATACCTTAGCGTTCACTGCCGAATTGTAGAATGTCATTCGCTTACCAATATCCGTAGCGATATCGCTTTGACCTTGATAGATGTAAGCTATGACGACATAGCTGCCGGCATAGGACTGACTACGTACGACGACCGACCTGCGCTGAGGCACGAGCAGTATAAAATAGAGGGGCTTTTACCCGGTCACACGGCAACAGAGGTTGTTGTAATCCGCTCTAACGGCTTGCTTACGTTTGCGGTTCTCGTCACAAACGGCAAAAGCGACAGAAGCTATTACTACAACCTTATACCACCCGAATGCCCCTCGGATAAGGTAAATTTCGTGCTTGTGTCAAGCCTTGCGGAGATACAACAGGACGTATCAATCGAGATTACCGCAGATTTGCAAAAAATCATAGACGGCGAAGATCTTGAGGAAATATTTGATATATCCGCTGACGGAAAACTTGTTCTCAAAGATACGTTCTACACCGTAGACGGACTTTTAGATAAGCACAGTGTGCAGATTGTAGCAATGATGACTGCAGGCAGAAAAGTAACATTTGCAGTGCTTATATACGAAAACAAAGTTACGAGCAGCAGAAGCGATCTATACAATCTCTATGAAATACATGCTCCCGAAGGCGCAGATGTGATACTCGTTTATTCGTTCAGCGACGTTCTCACCGATATTACGATAACCCTTAACGCCGACGTTACAGCGGAAAATCTTGCGGCAGATTTGCAAAAGATTGCGGCAGGTTCAGAGGGTTCAATCATTACGAAGTCGGAGATAGACGGCAGACTTGTGCTTGCCGAGGGAACGTTTACGATAGAGAAGAACTTCGGCAAAGACGCACTCGCTACCGGTCACGAGATAGAAATAATCGTAGACATTGCGGAAGACGGCAGCTTCAATCTGTACGTAGTCATTTATCAGCTTTCTGCCTCGGGTAAGCGCAACGAAAGGAGCTATCTGTACACCGTAACCTGCAACGGTGCGGGTGAAAATATCAACTTAGAAATCAAAACTTTGCCACTGGGCGACGAAGGACTTTTACTCGGAAATTAAAAGAGGTATTACATGAACAGAGGGTTTGCATTTTATTTTAAAAACGCAATAAAATCTTCGGCGGCGACAATTTTCAAAAGTAAGAGCATACTGCAAGTATGGGTGTATTGTTTTGCCGAGTTTATCGCAAATATTACGATAATTTTCCGCCCGATTTTTGCTCTTGCTGCGGTGCGGCAGGCAAAAATCGTCGATGCGGACAGGAAAATGGACATTCCGCAGACGCTTAAAGTTGCAACTAAATCAAAACCCGTCTGGACGTATATACTGTCTATCATAGCAGAAGCCTTTATTTTCCTTGGCGGAGCACTCGTTATAGCGCTTATAACGTGCGTGCTTGCGCTCTTAGGCTTTGCGGTTTGCTGGTTAGTGCAAGGCCCTGTTTATATAATTGCATTATTCTGCATTCCCGGCGTATTAGGGTTTTTTGTATATGCCTTAATTATGAGTCTTATCTTTTCGCCTACGGCATACATCATAGAAACAAACCCCGATTTAGGCGTTTACGAAACGGTTAAAATCTGTTTCGACACCATGAAGGGCAAGGGTAAGTTCACGGTATTTTTGAATTACTTTATCGCTTCGCTTTTAGAAGGTTATATTGTGGCATTTTGCATAGTCGGAAGTGTGCTTATTCCGATGTTTATAAATAGCTATTATATGCCCGTGATTTTGGTTGCTTGGATTATATTCTCGCTTGTAATTATGCTTTTGTTTTTGCCCATGTTCGACCTTACCAAAAAGATTGTGCAAAAAAGTTTATTTGAGGATATCGTGATAGATACCGTCAGCGCCAATAAGCGCACTTCCGGAATAAATATTAAAAAAATTAGAGATCCGGTAAGCGGTACACTTGTCGATCTGTTTGACGAAACCGAGACCGACAGTATTCCAGAGCCAAACAGTCCCGCACGCCAAAGAATAAAAGAAAAAGCCGAAAGGGCTAAGGGTAAAAAGGACAATAAAGTAGAGGTAAAAGAACAAATCGGGCAGAAAGATAATGTAGAGCAAATATCCGCAAAAGAAGTTTTGCCCGAAGAACCCGTAAACGAGCAACCTGCTCAGCCCCAACCCGAAGAACCCGCAAACGAGCAGCCCGTTCAGCCTCAACCCGAGGAAACCGTAAACGAACAACCCGCTCAGCCCCAACCCGAAGAACCCGCAAACGAGCATTCCGCTCAGTCTCAGCCCGAAGAACCCGCAAACGAACAACCCGCTCAACCCCAATCTGAACAGCCGCAGGAAGATAAATCCGAAGAACAAACGGAAGAAACTCCCAAGAGAAAGAGGGCTGTTCGCACGAAAACAAGCGATTAAATCAAGAGGAATTTATGACTTTATTTATTTGGAGAATTTTAAGCCTTGTTTCGGCGGCACTCTTCGTAGGGGGAGTAATATTCCTTCTTTGTGCGAGGCTTTTGAAAAACAAATTCTATCATGAGTTTCACGAGGACGAGCTTTTAAAAACGGTAAAAACCTCAAACTCTAAAAACTCTATATATCTCACAACCGGTGAAACGGCGAAATTCATTAAGAAATACGTAGTTTGCAAAACTACATACGATAAGTATCTGGTTTGCAACTTTGCAAAGAAATTTGAAGAGATTTCTTTCTTTGTAGTGCAGTTCAATAGGCGCAAACGTGCATTTAATGTACTCAAGATAACACAGCGCAGCACAGACGACGCTTCAAAGGTAATTACGCTTTCCAATAAGTGCCGTTACGTTAATATTATTATAAGCAGGGCAGACGGCATAGATATTAACTTAAACGCTATTCGCCCGTTGGCTATGTCCCGTGTGCGTATTCATGCGGCGGTAAAAGGCTTTATGCTCTTTTTGTCGCTGTTCGTCGTGCGCCATACTATAATTGAATTGTTCGGCGGCATTTATACGTTGCAATATCTTGAAAACTTCTTTAATTATGTGGCAATAGGCGCCGCGTTCCTGCTTTCTGTAATTTATTACTTTATAGACGTGCTTTGCTTCCGCCGCAAGAATTTAAGACAGCTTAACGGAGGTGCTCTCGAATATGAGTTCGTATAACAATATAGAGAAAATCAAGTATAAAAAAAGTACTTCCGAAGTTGTTAACCTCAAAGAATACATCGTGTTCGAAAACGAGCGCAATGAAATAAAGCATATCGTCTTTAAGTTCGTGAACAACGTAAACCAACAGCTTCTAGGAATGGAGTTTGAGGTCAGCCAGTACAATATCGACAACGAGCTTATAGAAACTTCAATAGTAATATGCGATCAGTTTCTTGCAAAAGCAAACGAAGAGTTCGTTCCGAACTCAAAACTCAAAGTTAACTATAACTGCAAAACTATATCCGTAAAACTCCTTAAAGCCGCATTCGACAGATTTTTGTGGAACAATGGCGAGTATGAGGATAACATATACAAGTTTGAGCATTACTACCGCGACGAGCAGTCGCAAAAGCCCGCACCTTCGCCCGAAAAGCAAATTAAGAAGGAAGAGGGCGACACAAAGAAAAATATAACGGGCAAAAAATTCGAGCTTAAAAACCAAACCAAGAAAAATATTGCCCGCTTCCCCGCAGTATTTCTTGCATTTGTATTTATAATCGTCACCGCATTCGTGGGCGGATCTTTGTACTTTTTCAGAGAGCGTTCCGACAGATTTACTATCGACAGCTTCAAGCTCAGAATAATAGACGGCAACGAGGTAAGCATTTACGGCTACGTCGGTGACAAGGAAGAGCTTGAAATTCCGCATAAAGTAGGTAATTACCGCATCGTAAAAATAGAAAGCGGTGCTTTTACCGACTGTAATATAAAGTCGGTCTATATAAACACTTCTCTGACTATTGAAAAGTACGCATTTGTAAACTGTAAAAAACTTTCTCTCATCTATTCAACCGAATATGTCACGGTTCTTTGTGCGCCCCAAGATATGTTCAAAGGGCGTACGCCCGATATAGTGATGTATAATGCGCAATACATTTACGATTGACAAAAGAACGTATTGAAAAAATTTTAATAAGGAGGTAAAAAATTATGAGTTTTCTTGCTGCAAGCAACTTTACTGTCTATTTAAAGGACGTATTTGCCGATTGGGCTATTGCGCTCTTCATATTTTTTGCTGTCCTTATTGTCCTCGCCGTACTTTTTAAGGGACTGAAATTAGGCATAAAACTTTTTATTATAGCCGCCGTAATTGCCGGCGGATTTATCCTTGCGGCGTTCATTAATATGCTTGTTACGTGGGAAACTCTCCGCATAATCGATTTTGCGGTGAAGTGGGCTCCCACTATACTTTTTGTGACAATAATAACAATTTCCACGCTCGTAAACGCAAAGCGTGGGCTCAGAAAGAGTTTAATACTTCTCACCCATGTCGTTATTGCGTGCGTAATCTGCACTGTTTTCTACTACTTCTGTGCAAACTCCGAATCGGTGGATAAAGACATTCTATCTATAATAAACGCTAGTGGAAACAGTCTCCAAAAAATGCTTGGCGTAAGCGCAGAGTGTACTACTGTCAGAGAGATTTTTGCAGAGTATCTGCCTAAGCTGTTAGGCGGTGATTTGCAAATTCTGATTGCCGAAAATCCGCAGTACATAGTAACGCTTGCGGATATGGCTTTTAAAATTGTATTTGCGTTTATTACGGTCATACTTTATTTCCTGCTCGTATTCTTCATGTACGTCATTTACTTCATTGCGTATCCCGAAAGACGGCATAAAAAGAAGGTCAACAGGGCAGTCGCAAACAACACTGCCGATAGACCGTATACCAAAAACCACATAGGCGGCGGCGTAGTCGGTCTTGTGCGGGGAATTACCGTAGGGCTTTTGTCGCTCTCCTTTTTAGGAAGTGCCTTATTCATTGTGGCGGGTGGTAAGGGTAACGGCACTCTGGGCGATTACGATTTTGAAAACGACGACTACAATTACTATTATTCGATTTACCGTTCGATAGAGAGCTACGGTTCGCAGGGCATTTTCAAAATTCTTAACTTAATGACCGATTCAAGCGACACGCCGTTCTATCTCTTTGCGGCGGACATGGTGCTTTCGGGCAAGCTCAACGACGAAGAAAACGATATATACAACGAGAACATAAAATTCCGCGAAGAACTCGCCGCATTCATAGGTTTTGCAAAAGATACTATGAACCTTATGATGAAGTACGGAGAGGACGACCTCGTTAAAATTATAAACGGCAACGGTGGAGACAATGCGTTCGACACAATTGTTGACATTTTGTGTATCCCCGAATTCCGCATGGAGTTTGACGATCTCATCCAAGAATTTGATTCGCAGACCTACATAATAAATCTCGGGATGTCGCTTGTGAGCGCCATAGTTGATAATATAGACGACATTTCTTTCACTTCGTCTATAAGTGCAGACAACAGGGAGCTCATAAAAATACTCTTTAAAAAGGGTTATTTATCTGACGAGATTCCCGACGAACTCAAAATTAAACTTGACGTCGCAACGGGTAATATTGCTCCTACCGAATATCAGGTGCGCCCCTATATCAAAGTTTCTCACCTCTTGAATAAAAATGACGTTCGGCTCATTCTCAACATTGCTCTCTCATTCATTTCGGGTGAACAGCAAACAGACGACGTCTTAAATATGGTCAAATCGCTTTTACCCGAAGTTAAACAGCTCTCTATTTTGCAAACTTCGAGGGCAAAAGAGCTCGACCCCGTCTTGTCACGCATGTACTGCTATATCGAAAACAAGTATCTCACGGCGGAAGGTGAAAGCGGCATAACCTACGAAGCTGTTGCAAGCGAGAATATAAAGTGGCTCGACGAGATAAACGTTTTATTAGACGTGGCGGGCGACGCTTTCACTCTCTGGGATAATATCTACGAAGAGAACAAAGACGCTCTCGATATCGCTCTCTCGATATTTGATACAGCCGGCTCCGACTACGCCGAGAACGTGAGATGCTTCGATAATATCCGCTATGCGCTTGAGAGGTCAAAAATTATCGGCACGGCACTGTCCACGAGCTACGTATACGACATGCTTATTAAGGCGCTTTCGGCTGTTTCCGAAAATATTTACATACCCGAAAATTTGGTATATAACACAACGGTCAACGCCGACGGAAGTGTAACAAATGGCGAAATGTACCAGCTTTTTGGCGGGTTTAAGCTTTTAAATTCACCCCAAAACCGCAGGCTTTTGGATAAAGTTTTAGATATCATCGACGGAAAAGATATTGATATTGGCGAATTTCTCGATGAGCTTTCAGTCGCGCTCACGGCTATTGATGAAGACGGCAACACGCTTTCGTCTTACCTCACCGAATCCTATCTTTTAAGAAGCGCTCTTTCAATAATAATGATTGAGAGCGGAGAGGGCGTGCTCTACGTTCCGAGCGTGTCGCTCGACAAGCTTGCAAACGGCAAAACCGTCAACATGATAAATAAAGAAGAGCTGAAATATCTGTTTGACAGCCTTCCCGATATTATAGACTTCGCTAAGCCGCTTTTAGACGGAAACATTATAAGAATAGGTTTAGCTGATATTGCGGAGTTTTTGCAAGGTGAAAAATTTGACGGTCTTTTAGAAAACAGCCGTATTTGCGAGGGTACGATTGCCAACGTTTTAATGGAAAACATAAAGGATATCGAGTATATCGCAATGCCAAATTACCTCGCAGAAAACGTTGACGGGTGGGTCACAACGGTGGCGGCAAACGGCAGGAAAGAAAAGGGAGAGCTGAGAAAGCTTTTAGATTCGTTCAAGCTGTTAAACATAGACTTTGAAGAGGGTTCCAACGGCAAACTTAACGTAAATCAGCTCATTGATACGCTGATATCCTTTGACAATAAAACTGCGGAAAACTTCTTTGCGTCTGAAATTCTGCACTACACTGTTTCAAAATATCTCATAGACGCCGAAATCGGCGGGTTTGAAATCATTGTGCCCAACAGTGCGAGATACAAAACGCAAGAGGGCGACAGTATGGATTATATTGTCAAAAAGAGCGAGATTATTAACCTCTTTGACGTTATAGCCCGTCTTGAACTTTCGGATGAAATAGACATTTCTTCCGTGCTTTGCAAGGTGGTTGCAAACAAAGATATATTTGAAGCCAGCCAGATAATATCTGCCTCTATTGTGTACGTATTATCAAATAACGCTGTTATCAAAGACGTGATAACCATACCGGAGAATTATCTCAAGGCGGGAGAGAAATCTGCCCTTGAATACTACAATTCTTCAAACATATGGAAAGCCGAACTCCCCAGATTTATAGACGCTCTCGACGAAATTCTCGGCATAAGCGAAAACGGAGAGGACTTTGTATTCGACAGCGAAAGTATTTTAAGTAGCCTTTCAAATCTCTTAACGGAGCTTAACGAAGCCTCGTACCTCAAGCCCGAGCTGACCAAATTAAGGCTCTGCTATCTTTCGGATATCATTAAGAGTGAAATCACGGTTCGCCTTGACCAAGCGTTTTTAGACAGCGGAATAGTCACCGAAGAGGTTATCGGCGAGGCAAAATCGCACGGCTATTACAAGCGTGAAGAATTGCAGTCGTTTGCCTATGCGCTCGAAATATTCGAAATAAAAGATTTACTCAACTTAGACAGCTCCGAAATAATTTCCAAAGTCACCGCCATGGCTCTCGATCTCAATAAAGCTCTTCCGGATTACGATGGCAAAACGGGGCTTGAACTTATCTATCCTTCACAAATAATCAGCTATATCTTCAGCAACGAAATAGACAAGGCGCTTGAAGGTTTTATCGAACAAGAAGTTGTCAACTATATAAAGGGCGGACGCAATACCTATCTTCGGGAAGATATTGCCGCCTTTATAGACGCCGTCAACGAGTTGGGCATAGAAGACTTCGACAGTTTGAAAAATTTCAACCTTGCCGATATAGGCAATTTGAACAGTCCTGCCGAACTTGACGAGAATAGAACCCGTCTCGACGTCATCTATTCCTCGCATATAGCTGCGGGAGTTATCACAAAGAGCGTTTACGATATTCTCAATTCGGGCGATATTTCAGGCGAGGTGATAGACCACTCCAAAGCCTACGAAAATGGCGTTAAAATTTATAGAATAGAAGAGATAGAAAGTATTTATTACATATTCTCCGACTTGGAAAACATTGATATAAAGAACGTGGACATCGGCAAAATCGGCGAGCGCCTGTACGATGAAAACGGTGTAACGCGGTCGTATCTTCTTGCTTCTGCGGCTTCAGCACTCTTTAAAGGTAACAACAAGATGATAATTCCCGTAGACGTGCTCGACGAAGAAGGCTGTATCATGCCAAGGGAATCGGCGCTCATTATCTCAGTGTTCAAAGACGTATATAACGGTGATGACGAAAATTTCGAAGATATGGAAGATTGGGAAATTACTGAAATTCCAAGCGGAGAAACTCGCCAAAAAATGTTTTCGAGCGTAATTATGCGTGCGACAATAACCTTTAATTTGGGTACAAATAGCGCTGATAACGGTGAAAGCATTTACATTTCTAATTCAGAGGAATACGTAAAAACCGTCCTCGATATAGACAATAAGTTAAGGCTTATAATTTCAGAGGAGGAGTTAAATGCCCTCGCCGATGCGCTTGAGACGTTATCGATAAGCAGTTCGTCGCAGGAAATATTCGAAGTGCCTAAATTCAATTCCCTTAATGATATTATGGATTATAACGTTGAAGTATTGCTCAAGTCCGATATCATGTATTACAGAATGAGTGAATATCTGCTCGGTGACGATACCTTTACGGCGTATCTTGAATTTAACGGCGTAAGTGCTGTTACGCAAGAGGCAATAGAATTGTCTACGGGTCGTTCGTCTGACCAAAATGTGATACCTAAAGAAACAATTTTAGATTTCTATCGATATTACCAAACGTTGGCGGTAATTTGAACGGTGGCAAAATGACAAGTGTAATCCACGTCTATGTAGCGAGATTTCCTTTTCAAGTAAGCGACGAGAAAATCTTTCCGTCTGCACGGGTAGAGGAAATCGAAAGCTGTTCAAATCCCTACGTGCGTCGTCAAAAATACTACGTATGGAAGCTCTTGGAAAATGCGCTTATGCATTCCTTTGGGTTAAAAATAGAAAAGCTTAATATATGGCGTTCAAGTTGCGGAAAATGGGAGTGTGAGGAGTGCTGTTTTTCTCTATCACACAGCAATGATTTTGTTGCCGTGGCAGTATCCGAAAAGCCTATCGGAGTAGATATAGAAAAAAGCGACGAGTTTCGTTTCACTGCGGCGCTCGCTAAAAGAATAACTACTGCACCGGAAAGCGATAAAATCAATAGTCTTGAAAAATCGGTGCAAGGAAGAGCTCTGAATATTTTATGGACAAAGAAGGAAGCCGTCTTTAAACTTCTTGGAGATAAGGCATTTCGGCCGAGTGACATTGAAACTTCAGAATTTGCGTCTGTCACAAAGGCGATTTTGTGTGAAGACGAGCAATATATTATTACTGTTGCTTCAAAAGATGCCAAAGATGCGGTTTTTCGCTGTGCTGAGCGACTCGAATTTGTTGATTTGGATACTAAATTTTTATAAAAGCGAACCCGTCTCCTAATGGAAACGGGTTCGCTTTAAATTGTTTGGTGATACATTTATTTAAACGTTGAAGCGGAAGAGCACGACGTCGCCGTCTTTAATCACGTAATCCTTGCCCTCTGAGCGCACCTTGCCTTTTTCACGTGCGCCGACAAGTCCGCCGCACTCCAAAAGCGTTTTATAATCGCAGATTTCCGCACGTATAAATCCCTTTTCAAAATCGGTGTGGATTTTTCCCGCCGCCTGCGGAGCCTTAGTGCCTTTGACGATTGTCCAGGCTCTCGTCTCTTTTTCACCGGCGGTGAGGTAGGAAATAAGTCCCAACAGAGCATAGCTCTTTTTAATGAGTCTGTTCAAACCGCTCTCTTCAAGTCCGAGCTCCTGCAAAAACATTGCCGAATCCTCGGGCGACATCTGCGAAAGCTCTTCCTCGGTTTTTGCGCAAATTACCAAAACTTCGCTGCCCTCGCTTGCGGCAAACGCCTTTACCGACTTAACAAGCTCGATTTCGTCCTCGGGTTTACCCATATCAAACTCCGAAATATTAGCGGCATAAATTACGGGCTTTGCGGTGAGCAAGAACAGGTTGTCTAAAAGAGGTTTTTCCTCGTCCGAGCACTCGAAGAGGCGGGCGGGCTTTTCCTCGCTCAAAAACTTTTCAAGCCTTTCCAAGAACGCAAATTCCGCCGCAGCTTCCTTGTTTGAACCGCCCCTTGCAACGTTCCTTATTCTGTCTTGACGCTTATTCACTGCCTCGATATCGGCTAAAATGAGTTCCAAAGTTATAGTTTTTATATCCTCTACAGGGTCAATCTTGTTGCTGACGTGAGTAATATTTTCATCCTCGAAGCAGCGCACAACGTGCACGATTGCGTCGCACTCCCTGATATGCGATAAAAACTTGTTGCCCAAACCTTCGCCACGGGAAGCGCCCTTAACCAAACCTGCAATATCTACAAACTCGACAATGGCGGGAGTAACCTTTTGGCTGTTATAGAGCTTTGCCAAAAGGTCAATCCGTTCGTCCGGTACGGCAACCACTCCCACGTTGGGTTCAATCGTGCAGAAAGGGTAGTTAGCGGCTTCGGCGCCCGCATGGGTTATTGCATTGAACAGGGTTGACTTGCCTACGTTGGGCAGTCCCACAACTCCTAATTTCATAATTTTAAGTCCTTATTAAATATCTTTATCAAATTATAATATAAAATTAATAAAAAATCAAAAGGATAGCGACCGCTGATTGCCAAAAATTTACACTTGTGCTAAAATAATATTTGCTCAAGAGGAATTATTATGGATTACAAAAAGTATTTAGCTCAAAAAATCAAAATCGACGGCATTTCCGAAGACGAAATATGCGCTACAATTGCCTTGCCGCCCAACTCCGAAATGGGCGACTACGCTCTTCCATGCTTTAAATTTGCAAAAATCCTGCGCAAATCCCCCGTGGCAATCGCCGAAGAGCTGAAAAATACTTATATAACAGACGATATTATAAGCGAGGTTTCCGCAATAAACGGCTATCTCAATTTTAAAGTCAATAAAGGCGGACTTGCCGACAGCGTTTTAAAACGCATATTAAGTGACGGCGAGGGCTATGGCTCCTCAGATATCGGTTCGGGCAAGACAATCTGCATAGATTATTCGTCTGTAAACGTTGCAAAGCCTTTCCATATCGGGCATCTTTCCACCACAGTAATTGGCGGTGCGCTCTATAAAATATATAAATTTTTGGGCTACAACGTTGTGGGCATAAATCACCTCGGCGACTACGGAACACAGTTCGGTAAGCTCATTTCGGCTTACAAACGTTGGGGTGACAGAGAGCAAGTTCAAAAGGGCGGAATACACGCTATAAACGACCTCTACGTGCGCTTTAACAATGAGGCGGACGAGCAGATGGAGAGCGAGGCACGTGAGTATTTCCGACTCATCGAGAGCGGAGACAAGCAAGCCAACGAGCTGTTTGAATGGTTTAAAGAGCTCACTCTTTCATACGTAAAAGAAATTTATAAAAAGTTGAATATCACTTTCGACAGCTATGCGGGCGAGCGCTTTTACACCGATAAAATGCAGCCGGTAATCGACGAACTGCGCAAAAAAAATCTGCTTGTAGAGAGTGATGGTGCACAGATAGTCGATTTGGAGCAGTACGGAATGTCGCCTTGCCTTATCTTGCGCTCGGACGGAGCATCTCTTTATGCAACTCGAGACCTCGCTGCGGCATGTTACCGTAAAAAAACATACGACTTCCATAAGTGCCTGTACGTAGTTGCATATCAGCAGAATCTTCACTTCAAGCAGGTGTTCAAAGTGCTTGAGCTCATGGGCAAGGAATGGGCAAAGGATCTCGTTCACGTTGCTTACGGAATGGTATCCCTTGAAGACGGCGCAATGTCCACAAGGAAGGGAAAGGTCGTATGGCTCGAGGAAGTAATCAATAAGTGCGTTGAAAAGGCGTATGCGATTATAGACGAAAAAAATCCTGATCTTGAAAATAAAGAAAATACGGCAAATCTTGTCGGCTTGGGCGCAGTCATCTTCGGCGCACTCTACAATAATAAAATAAAGGATATAGTTTTCTCGTACGACAAAGTTTTATCCTTCGAGGGCGAAACGAGCGTATACGTTCAGTACACTTGCGCCCGTGCAAATTCAGTGCTTGCAAAGAGCGATAAAGAGGAAACAATTCCAAAAAATTACACGCCCAACGCACAGGAGTTTGAGGTAATAAAAGCTCTTGCCGCCTTCCCCGAAACGGTTAAAGACGCCGCAGAGAAGTACGAACCTTCTTATATCGCCCGCTTTGCCGTTGACCTTGCGCAAAAATACAATAAATTCTATATAGACTGCAAAATTCTTGCGGCTGAGGGAGACGCTAAAGCTTTCCGCCTTGCGCTTACCCGTGCGACGTTGCAGACGCTTAAAAATGCGCTTACCCTTTTAGGAATAGGTGTACCCGAAAAAATGTAATATGGTAAAAGCAATAATATTTGATTTGGACGGAACGCTTTTAGACACCTCGCACGATATTTACAAGGTCATCAATGAAAGCTTGCAGGAGTTCGGATTAGCAAAAATCAGTTATGAAGATACGCTGAAGTTTGTTGGAAACGGCGCAAAAAAGCTTGTTGAACGTGCGTTGGGGGAAAGAACGGATATGCTACAAAAAGTATATTCGGACTATGCCGAAAGATTTGCAGATTGCGACAATGAACTTACTTCTCTGTATCCCGAAGAAGCGGAAACGCTTAAAAAATTTAAAGAGGCAGGAATACTGCTTGCGATAATTTCAAACAAGCCTCAGCGTGCAACCGAGCGTGTTTATGCCAAATTTTTATCAGATTTTGAGTTTAACATGGTGCTTGGGCAGACAGAGTGCTACCCGTTAAAGCCGAATCCAGCCTCAACTTACGCAATTTTAGATAAATTAGGTGTGAGTGCGGAAGATTGTCTGTTTGTCGGCGACGGTGAGCCAGACGTGCAAACGGCAAGTGCGGCAAACATAAAATGCGTTTCCGCACTGTGGGGATTCAGAACAAAAGAGCAGCTTGTAAAGGCGGGAGCTGAAAATTTTGCCGAAAAATTTTCCGATCTTGAAAAATACGTTTTTTAAAAATTTTGTAATAATTTTCCTTTATTCTATTGTAAAATATTTTTTGTATGATATAATTAATTTGAAATAAAAATAAAATTTCAGGAGTAATAAAACATGAAAAGATGTGTTGTTTGCGGCGAAATCGTTGAAGATGACGTAGACGTATGCCCCGTATGCAAAGCAAAAAAATTTGAACCCATAGCTGCCGAAGGTAAAACCGCATATGCTTGCGAGCATGTTATCGGCGACGGCGTAGTTGAAGACGAGGAAATTATGGAAGGACTCCGTGCACACTTCAACGGCGAGTGCACAGAGGTTGGTATGTATCTTGCAATGTCAAGGGCTGCCGAGCGTGAAGGCTATCCCGAAGTTGCCGAAGCTTTCAAGCGCTACGCTTTTGAAGAGGCTGAACATGCTGCAAAGTTTGCAGAGCTTTTGGGCGAGGTCGTAACTCCTTCTACAAAGAAGAATCTTGAACTCCGTGCAGCGGCTGAAGCAGGCGCATGCGAGGGCAAACTTGCAATAGCAAAGCGTGCAAAGCAGCTCGGCTACGACGCAATCCACGACACCGTTCATGAAATGGCAAAGGACGAGGCAAGACACGGCGCAGGCTTTGCAGGAATGTTAAAGAGATATTTCGGCAAATAATAAATAAATAAATATATTCATTAATAGAGCACGGTTGAAACTTTTCAACCGTGCTTTTCATATTATAGAGTATAGGTAAGGGGGAAAACCTTTGCCAAACTTAAGATATAAGGACTGAAGTACAAATGTGTAATAACTGTAATAACAGCTGGCCCGGGCTTTTAAATTTATTCCGCTCTAACAATGGTTGCGGTTGTAACCGTGGCTGCGGTTGCTCCAACAACGGCAATAATGGTTGCGGTTGTAACCGTGGCTGCGGCTGCTCCAACAACGGCAATAACGGTTGCGGTTGTAATCGCAGATGTGGTTGTTCCTGTAACGGCAATAGCGGCTGTGGCTGCTCCGGCAACAATGGCATTACTCGTAACGGCAACATAGGTAATAATAATTGCTTCGGCAATTACGACGCATATTACTCGGCACAGTACGCTTTGAATAATAATTCAAACGGCGGTAACTCCTGTAATTCCTGCGGTTGCAGCTCTTGCAATTCTTGCGGCTGCAACTCCTGCAATTCGGGCAATTCCTGCGGTTGCAGCTCTTGTAACTCGTTCAACTTAACCGCATCTTTCAGCGGCTGGGATAACTGGAACTTCTGATTACTTTTTTAAAATGGGGCGCCCCGTTACGGGGTGCCCTTATTGCATACACAAAAAATTTTTGCCGAAAATAATTGTATGCGGAAAGTAATAAGTAAAATTTGGAGGACGTTCAAATACTATACGGGTAGGAGATTTTCCACAATAGCCGGTACGCTTGTATATTTTCTATTGATGAGCATTGCGCCATTTATAGTGTGGCTGACTCTGCTTTTAGGCAACGTTGGGGTTCAGCAGTTTTTGTCGGGCTCACTGTTTGAAAGTATAAGTCCGTTTTTAAATTATCTGGAGTATTCCGCCCAAAGTGCGGCAAGCGGCGCAGGAATAATACTTATTGTAACTTCTCTGTATTCGTCCACAAACTTTTTCTATCATCTACGGCGGAGCGGGGAAATAGTTTTCGGCAGTAAAAGAGTGAAGGGCGGAATAAAACTCCGCATTTTATCTGCAATATTAATAATTATAACTATCTTGATTTCTGCATTTCTCGCCGCCTTCGCATTTGCGGGTAGGCTGGTGCTTCAAACCTTTATGCCGCAAATTTTGTGCGACCTGATTTCAATGATATTCGGAGTTTTGATTGCCTTACTAATTGCACTTTTGCTAAATTTATTTGCATGTCCTTACAAACTGAAAATTTCCGAAGCGTTCATCGGCAGTATGCTGACAACGGTTTTATGGATATTGTTTATAATCGGTTTTGCCATATATATTCAGTTTGCATCACCAGGCAAGCTATACGGCGCAATCGCTTCTGTTATAATTTTTTTATTGTGGTGCTATTTTATGATGTGCGGTTTTGTTATCGGAATGATTAAAAACGGTTCGGATATGACGAGAAGACAATATAAAAAGCTTTTCTAAAAGAGAAAGCGGCGGGAGCACAAGTGCCCCCGCCGCAAATTTATTTAATTAATACTTTATAGCGCAAGCCGCCGCAAGTGCACCCGGTCCTATGTGAACGGAAACGCTCAGCGAGAGGGAATCCACAAATGTAAATTCAACGTTGGGGAAGGTGCTCATAAGTTCTTCTTTGAACTTTTCGGCTTCCTCGAAGTTCTTAGTGTGCGCAACCGAGCAAGTCATTCTGCCTTGGTCTACAATTTCTTTGAATCTTGTCTCAAAATCGTGCTTTAAGGCGTTTATCATCTCGGTCTTTGCATCGGCAAGCTTTCTGACTTTTTTGTATTGATCAAGCTTTTCTCCCTGAATCTGAAGCACAGGCTTAATTTTAAGCAAAGTGCCTATCATCGCAACGGCGGGGGTAAGTCTGCCGCCCTTTTTAAGATATTTCAGGGTGTCAACCATAATATAGATGGAGGACTTCATTTTGGTTTCGATTAGCCAGTCGTGAATTTCCTTCGCCGATTTGCCCTCGTTTGCCATTTTAATGGCGTCCATAACGCTTTGGCGTTGTGTTACCGAAATGCGCTGATTGTTAACTACAAATACTTTGCCCGCAAATTCTTCTTCCGATTCGGCAAGATGTGCAAGAGTATGGCAGGTTTCCGAAAGCCCGCTGGACATGGGAATATAAACAATACTGTCATAGCTCTTTAAATATCTCCTCCATACGTCGCCCACGTCAATAGGATTGGGCTGAGAGGTGGAGATATTTACGTCGCCAAGCAATTTTTCGTAAAACTGCTCCTGACTCAAAGTTAAATCTTCGTAGTAAATTTCACCGTCCATAAGTACGGGCATGGGTATAACGTGAATGCCGAGCTTTTTGGCTTCAGACTGTGTTATGCCGCTGTTACTGTCGGTGATTACTGCTACTCTCATTATTATTTATACTCCTGTGTATTATGTTGACAATTGAATTATATACGTAAAATTCAAAAAAGTCAACAGTTTTTAAATATTTGTCGAAAAATTATATTTCTGCAATAACTTCAATTTCAACGAGCGCACCCTTGGGGATATCCTTTACGGCAACGCAGCTTCTTGCGGGTTTCGTGGTAAAATACTTCTCGTATACGGCGTTGAACTCGCCGAAGTCTGCAATGTTGGCAAGGAAGCAAGTGGTTTTAATTACTTTATCAATAGAAGTTCCGGCAGCCTCCAAAAGTGCGGCTACGTTTTTGCAGGACTGATGAGTCTGTTCAGCGACCGTTTTGCCCTCGATAAGAGAGGTGGCGGGGTTTACAGGTATCTGTCCCGAGCAAAATACGTAGTTGCCAGTAATTTTTGCCTGTGAGTAAGGTCCTATTGCCGCAGGGGCGTTTTTTGTTTCTACAGTTTTCATAATAATTTAGCTCCTTATAAAAGTTTATATCCGTGGGATTTTAATTCGTTTTTAATGGTTTTTATGTGTTCAAAGTTTCTCGTTTCCAAAGAAAGTCTTAAATAGCAGCCGTTGATGTTTGAAGCGTCGCTTGCTCTTTCCTGCGAAACGCTGTTAACGTTTGCTCCACAACTTGTTATTATTGAAACAACGTCAACAAGCTGACCGGGTTTATCCAAAAGCTCCATTGTGAGGTTGACCAATCTGCCCGTCTTAACAAGACCTCTGTTGATTACTTTTGAAAGAATGGTAACGTCGATATTACCGCCCGAAATTACACAGCATACCTTTTTGCCCTTAAGGTCGGGTATTTTGTTGAATATAACGGCGGCAAGCGATACTGCACCTGCGCCCTCGGCAATCATTTTCTGCTTTTCGATAAGCGTGAGAATTGCCGTCGAAATTTCGTCGTCCGAAACGGAAATTATGTCGTCAACGTATTTTGAGCACAGCTCAAACGTGAGATTACCGGGTTCTTTAACAGCAATACCGTCGGCAATAGTCGAAACGGAGGGGAGAGTTTCTATCTTTCCGTCATGGAAAGAGTTTACCATACTCGCCGCACCTTCTGCCTGAACGCCGTAAACCTTGATTTTAGGGTTGAGAGATTTAATTGCGTAAGCCACACCTGCAACAAGTCCGCCGCCTCCGATGGGAACGACAACTATGTCCACGTCCGAGAGCTGATTCATAATTTCAAGTCCCACCGTGCCTTGACCGGCGATAACGTCCTCGTCGTTGAAGGGGTGGATGAACGTGTAGCCGTTTTCAGCTCTGAGCCTTTCGGCTTCGTGGTGTGCGTCGTCATAGACGCCGGGTACGAGAATAACCTCCGCACCGTAGCCCTTTGTAGCTTCAACTTTCGAAATGGGAGCGCCTTCGGGCATGCAAATTTTTGCACTTATACCGAACTTAGTGGAAGCGATAGCAACGCCCTGTGCATGGTTACCCGCCGAGCAAGCGATAACGCCCTTGGCTTTTTCCTCATCGGAGAGCTGTGAAATTTTATAATAAGCGCCGCGCACCTTGAACGAACCTGTTCTCTGAAGGTTTTCGGGCTTGAGATAAATATCACAGCCGTAGAAAGATGTAAGAACGTGGGAGTGGATAATATCCGTTTCTTTGACTACGCTCTTTAAAACGTATTGTGCATGATAAATTTTATCCAATGTCAGCATAAAACCAACCACCTTATAATTTCTTTAATAAATTATATAATTTTATGGCGTTAAAGTCAACAGTTAATAAAATATTATTAAAAAAACCGCTTGTAAAAATTTCAAAAAGCAAGTTGACGTCTTATCCAAGCTTGACAAGCGGTGCAATTTCATTTTAGTACTTGCATTTATTGCCTCACTATGGTACAATTTTTCATGTGAAAAGAAAAGATAGAGAAATAACAGATAGACAAGCGATTATTGATATTATAGAAAATTGCCAATGTTGCCGAATCGGATTTCAGGATGACGGTGAAGTTTATATTGTGCCGCTGAATTTCGGGTTTGAATACAGCGAGCAACACATCACGTTTTATTTCCACGGCGCAAATGATGGGCGCAAAATTGACTTGATTGCAAAAAACCCGCACGTTGGATTTGAAATGGATACAAACCATGAAGTTTATGCAAAAAGCAATAACGGCACGGCTTGCACGTATACGGCTCGTTTTCAAAGCGTAATAGGTACGGGCAAGGTAAGTATGGTTTGTAATGTTGAAGAAAAGAAGCACGGACTGCTTCTGCTTATGAAACATACGACGCAAAAATGCGAATGGTCGTTTGACGAAAAAATGTTAAATGCCGTTGCCGTGTTTAAGTTGGAAGTTGAAAAGTTAAGCTGTAAAGAACACGAGTAAAATTTGGAGTATATGCAGATGATTATTGACGGTAATCAAAAGGAAAAAGAGGCAATGGAACAGTTTCACAATGGAAACAGACAGGAATTTTTACGTATACAAGAAGAGTTTCTGTCTGCTTTCAGAGAAGAATATAAAGACAAAGACCATTGCCCTTGTAAAAAAGCATGCCGTTATCACGGTAATTGCAAGGAATGTGTGGCTATTCACAGAGCTCACCAGGAACACGTGCCAAACTGTATGAGACCTATTTTAAATGCCAAAATAAAGCTCTTGTCCGAATTGACAGAGCATACGGTTGTCGATGAAATTGGAGCTCATAACGAGAGCAAAAAGAATTAACAAATTAAAAATTAGTATTTTAAGGCAAAAGTAGGAATTGGTTATTCAATTTTAAATTATAAACGGTGGAGCACTTTATGTGCTCCACCGTTTTTGGCGCAGAGAGAGGGATTTGAACCCCCGTACGTATTCCTACGTAACACGATTTCGAGTCGTGCGCGTTCGACCACTCCGCCATCTCTGCGTATTAAGTTTTAGTTAGAGAGTGGGCGGACGCGCAGCGTTCGTCGTACCGAAGTGCTTTGCACTTACCACTCCGCCAGATTCTGTTTGAGAATGGTCGCTTGATAATTTTATAACATTGAGTAACAAAATTCAAGTATTTTTAAGCTTAGTTTAAAAAATTTTTTTCTTAACGCTATTTGAGCTAAAAAGAAATTTTTAAATATACTTGACTTTTAAGAAATTTTTAGATTATAATAAGAATATCTTAATACAGAAGAGGAAAATATGTTTTGTAAATATTGTGGCAACGAAATAGATGAAAGCGTAGTAGTATGCCCACATTGCGGCAAACAGATCAGGGAATTGAAAACCGAGACGCAGAGTAGTGGCGCAGGCTCGGATTTAAACGTGTTGGCTCTTGTAGGATTTATTCTTTCATTCTTTATTTCTATTGCCGGTCTGATATGCAGTATCATCGCTTATAAGCAGATAAAAGAAAACGGTGGGAACGGCAGAGGGTTAGCCATTGCCGGTATTGCCTTAGGTGCGACATTTACAGCTCTTATTGCAATTTATATTGTTGCAGTAATTGGGATTGTCGGTTGTACAGTCTGCGCGCCTATATATTATTATTAATTTATTTAGCAAAAGAAACGGACGGCGTTTGCCGTCCGTTTCTTATTTCATGCTTTTAATTAATTTGTCCATGCACTCGCAGGGATTGCCGAATTTGTCGTAGCCTGTGTCGTTGCATATGGGGCAGGAGTAGCGGGGAGTAAATTCCGATTTGTCTATATTAAGCTCTTTCAGCCGTTTGTCGGCTTTTGTTTCAAGCTTTTCAATGCTTTCCGAAAGCTCTTTTGCAAGGTTTTTATCTCGGATTTCGGCAAAGGCAAGCTTTATTGCAAGTTCGTTCAGCTCTTTTCGGATACCGTTGTAAACGCTGTCAGCGGTGGCTTTAGCAAGCGCCTTTTCCGCACGATCCTCGGCGGCGTGTCTCAACTCGTAATAATGCCGTTCAATTTCCGCACGCCCGTCCCTGCTTGCGGGAGCGGCGGTTTTAACTGCTGTCGGAGTTTGCGTGGTAATTTTGTCGGCGCTGAAAATTCCCTCGGTTTTCCAGGCGGAAAGTATTCCGTTCATGTAAGCTATAGGATTTGACTTTCCCGAGGAGAGCTTAGCCGCTTCAAACAGCATCTCATCGGTAAAATTCCAACTGCGCCAGCGGGAGAGGGATTGTCTGTCCCATTCGATAATTTTTCTTGTAAGTCCGCATACCGATAAAATTTCTTTAATAATTTTATCCTCTTCGGCTTTTTCCTTTATGTAGCCGTCAACGCTGATATCTGCGACTATGCCATCGTCATATAGCTTCCGGACAAACTCGTTCATATCCTCGAAAGAATTTTTGCCGTTTCTGAAGCAGTAGACTGAAAGAGTTTTAAGACTGTCGAATGTAAATCCGTAGTTGCACCACACGTTGACGTAATTTTCAACGTATGGCGCAGAATTCTGCATATAAACGCCCAAATTTTTAGCAATTTCAATAGTTATGGAGAGCACGGAATTTTTTGTGATGCAGTAATCCTCAATCTCTTTGACGTCAAATTTGCGGTTTTTGTAGAGCTCGTCAATGGCTAAATCTATTTTTTCTACGGTCTTGACCTTAAAGCTTTTAGCCGCTGCTGTAATTGCACCGTCCTCAAATCCTAAATTTATCCACTTTTTATAGAGGCGGTCGTCGTCTATGTCAGGCTGCTTCTTTATGCCCGCAGCATTGAAAAGTTTTATAAGAGCGGGGGTGGAAGATGTATATGCGCTCAGTTTTTCGTCAACTTTTTTAGCTGTTGTTACGCCATCGTCTGCAAACGATTTAGCCACTTTTTTTATGTAAGCATACCTTATGTCGTCGCCCTTCAGGTTTACGCAGTAATTTATTATCATTATGAGAGCGTTCTGCTCAAACCCGTAGTCTTCCAAAAGGCAAAAGTAATCTCTAAACTCGTTGGGGGAAATCATTCTGCCCTTAATAACGTTCTGTACGGACTTTGTGAAGTCGGCATATTTTTCGGGTTTGAACTTCTTCGGTGTTCCGTAAATATTATCGGCGTCGAGAATCTTAACCTCGAAAGGTGCAAGTGAGGTAATCGAAACAAGCTCAAGCTCTTCAAGATATTTAAAATATTCCTTTGCGGCGTCCTCGGTTATCTGCAAACTGTTTGCAAGGTCGGAAAGCGTAAAAGAAGTCTGCCCGCACTGATACAAATAGAGCGAGTAAAGGTAAACTTTTACCGAAACAGGCTCCAAAACGGGCAAATATTTGGTTATGAATTTGTTTTCAACCGAGGTGAAAGACTTTTTTGCTACCTCGTCGGAAACCGAAATAAAGGGCATTTTGTAAAACTCCTATTCTTTCCGCTTGATTTATTTACTAAAATAATATATAATAATGAGAACCTAAACGAGCATTAAAATAAGTAAAATATATTATATAAGCCAAATTAAAAAAAATCAATATCATTTGCCGCATTTCCGCAATTTTTTCGTGATTATAACAAAATATTTGCATGCGGCGGCAAATGCCCGCAAACATTTCGTGCGGAAAAAGTTAAGGAGTTTTTATGGCGAACATATTGACACCGGTATCGCTTTGGGAATCGTTCAGCCCTTCGCTAGACACACAAGCCTCTATTCTGTCTTCAAAGGAGGAAGACGGAATAGTTTTCGAGCGTGTAAATTTCAACGGCAGAGATACGGGGTCTTGCAGAGTTGTAATCGCTGCGGAATATGCCTACAATAAGGAAAATCCTGCGGAAGAAACAGTGCTTATTTTTCCCGACAGCAAAGACACGATAGACGAGAAACTGCTTAAAATATTCGTAAAGCACGGATATTCGGCGCTCATGGTCGACTATCGGGGAGAATGGTCGGGTTGCAATTTTTTCACCCGTTATCCCCAAAACGTCATTTATGCAAATTTCGCAAAGAGCGGAAGACACTACAATTTTGTAGACGAAAGCGCAAAAGAGACGAGCTGGTACGAGTGGGTTGCCGTTGGGCTTTACGCTCGTAAATATGCCAAAGAGCGCAGCGGTAGCGATAAAATTGCCGTTGTAGGCTTGCGAGACGGCGGAGAAATTGCTTGGAAACTCGGCGTTGCCGATAATTTCACATGTATAATTCCGGTGTGTGCGGCGGGTTGGAGAGCTTATTCCGGTATAAACAAATACTCGTCCGTCGAAATAGATTTGAATGAGGAGAGATACCGCTTTATTGCCGGTATCGATTCGCAGGCGTATGCTCCGTACGTGCGTTGCCCTGCGCTTATGCTCTGCACGACTAACGACGAGCGTTTTGATTACGACAGAGCGCACGATACGTTTTCCCGCATCAATCCCCAATTTATCGGCGAAAGCGCGATTGCTTATTCCATACAGTGCAACGGTTGCATAGGCGCAAAGTGTACCGCCGATATGTTCATGTTCCTCGATAAGAACCTTAAAAACCGTCAGGTCTTTATTCCGAAGCCTGCGGAAATTTCGGTTGAGGTTGACGAGGGATCTAACCTTGTTGCTAAAGCTATTTTTGATAATTTGGGCATAGTGGACTCATGCGGAATGTATATTGCCGAGGACTGCACTGATTCCGCTCTCCGCGACTGGACGGAATGTCCCCATAAAAGTAAAATCAGCCCCAAAGAGCAGACGTTTTATCTTAACGTATACGAAAAGACAACTACCATCTTCGTGCTCTGCTACGTCAAATATACCAACGGCTTTACCGTATGGTCTAAAATTCTTGCAAAGAAAATAAGCGGCAAGTTCAGAAATATGCAGGCAAAGTGCCACGTTATGTACTCCGACAGGGAGGGTACGGACGGCTTTGCGGTCGCAGAGCAAAACAGGTGCGCCGTGGGCGGTATGTTCTTTATAAACGAAATGGTCATGCCGGTTATTGTTGAAACTTCAAAGTCCGTAAAGGGACTTTCTTCCGAATACGGCTTGACGACTTTCAGAATGAATAACCCTAAGTTCGCTCCAGCCGCCGGGAACATGTTAAAATTGGATATCATCAGTCAAAGCACCGAGATTGTGACACTCACTCTTTTAGACGCAAATACAAAAGAAGAGTACAAATGTAATATCGAGGTTGTCGGCGGGGTATGGCAAAGCCATATTGTCGATTGCAAATCTTTTAAAAATCAGAACGGAACGTCGCTCCCCGCATTTAAAACGAATTTTAAATTTTCGATTACCTGTCCGGTAGGATTTGCGGTAAATAATATAATGTGGCTTTAATATGCAGAACTGCGTTGGCAAAAGTCTTTACGAAAGGCGTAAGCCCTCTAAACTCAACTTAATATTAAACATTATTATTGTAGTATTTCTTTTGATGTTCGTCGGGGAGCTGATATTTAACTCAATCTATACAAGTATTTATGTTAAAGGCGTCTCAATGAATCCTACTTTGAATGGCGCACCGGATACTTCCGATTTGCGTCCGGGCGGCGACTACCTGTTTGTGAACACGCAAGAAAAGCCCGACTATGGTTATATTGTTGTTGTAAAGACAGAAGATACTCAGGGTATTCAGTACAATATAATCAAGCGTGTGGTTGCCTTGGGCGGCGACACGGTAAAAATGGTTGACGGGCAGCTTTCTATTAAGAAAAAAGGTAAATCGGATTTCGAAGATGTTGACGAGCCCTACGCTTACTATGAAAACCCGTATGCAAAAGTAAATAATTTCGAAGAACACGAAGTTAAAGACGGCTGTATGTTTTTGCTCGGCGACAACAGAGATGTAAGCGAGGACAGCCGCAGAAAGGGAGATTTCCCCATGTCGTCACTTGTAGGAGTGGTTCCGGATTGGTCGCTGAAATACAAGTCGCAAATAACAGCGTTCTATACGTTTTTTGAATTTACGCTTGGTTTCGGCAAATTCAGCAGCAAAATCTACGGCAATTAAACTATAAAATAATTTATTACAATAATATCAGAGGTAAAAATGAAGAGACAGGACGTTAAAACAGAATATAAATGGAAGACTCAAGACATTTTCGCTTCAGACGAAAAGTGGGAAGAAGACTTTAAAAAAGCACAGAATATCCCCGCTTTTTCTAAATATTCGGGCAAACTCGGCGACAAGAAACAGCTTTTAAAATTTTTGCGTGAAAACGACGAGTACTCCAAGCTGATTGACCGTTTGGCAATCTATGCAAATATCTGCAACGACGAGGACAAAACGGTAGCGTTGCACGCCGAGCAGTACTCAAGAATTTTCCCTATCTTTACTCAATATTCTGCCGAAATAGCCTTTTTTGAGCCCGAAATGGCTAAGCTCGACGATAAATATCTTCAATCGATTGTTAATGACCCCGATTTTTCCGACTACGACTATCAGATAAAAACGATAATAAAGAAAAAGGCTCACGCCGTTTCCGAGGCGGAGGAGCGCATAATCGGCATGTCGTACGAAGTTTTCAATACCTTCAGTGAAACATTCGGCATGATAGATAACCTCGATTTGCCCATGCCCGAGATTGAATTTAACGGCGAAACAACAAAGCTTACCCACGGGTTGTACGGAATTATTCTCCACTCCGAGGATAAAGAAAAGCGCAAAGAGGCGTACGACAAGTATTACGCCGCATATGCAGGACTTTTGAATACTATATCGTCAACTTATATTGGAAACGTAAAGAGCGACGTACTTTTAAGCAAAGTTTATAAATACGATTCCTGTCTCGCCCGTGCACTTGCAGACGAAGACGTTGATAAAAAGGTTTATGAGAATCTGTTAAAAGCGGTGGACGACAATCTTTCCTCCATGCACCGCTACGTAGCCGACAGAAAAAAGATACTCGGTTACGATAAACTGTATTTCAGCGACGTAAACGCCCCGCTCGTAGGCGGTGTTGACTTTAAAATGACCTATGACGAGGCTTACGACTACGTAATAAAGGGGCTTGCCGCACTCGGTAAGGACTATCAGGCTCTTCTTAAAAAAGCTTACAATGAGCGCTGGATTGACGTGGAGGAGACCGAAGGTAAGCGCAAGGGCGCATACAGCGCAGGCTGCTACGGCACTCATCCTTTCGTACTTTTAAATTATCAGCCTACGATAAACGACGTGTTTACGATTGCGCACGAGATGGGACATTCCATGCACACCTATTTTTCGCAGGCAAATCAGCCGTATGCTAAGAGTCAGTATAAAATTTTCGTAGCCGAAGTTGCAAGCACCGTAAACGAAGTATTGCTTTTAAAATACATGCTCGGCGAGGCAAAGGATATAAACCTTAAAAAATATCTTTTAAACTACCACCTCGACTCAATCCGTGCAACCTTGCACAGACAGACAATGTTTGCCGAGTTTGAAAGCGAGGCTCACGACATAGCGGAAAGGGGAGAGCCTCTCACAAAGGACGTATTGTGCAAAGTATACAGGGAAATAGGCAAAAAATATTACGGCGACGCAATCGAGCACGACGATAATATTTCTTTCGAGTGGGCGAGAGTTCCGCACTTCTATTCTTCATTCTACGTATACAAGTACGCAACGGGAATTACCGCCGCAATCAATATAGCAAACAGAATTTTAACGGAGGGGCAGAGCGCTGTAAACGACTACTTCAAGTTCCTTTCCGGCGGCTCGTCCACCGACCCTGTATCGCTTTTAAAGCTTGCGGGCGTGGACCTTTCTAAAACTCAACCTTTCGAGTTTGCAATGAAAGAATTTGATAAAACCTTGACCGAATTTGAGAAATTGATGGAAATATAGAGTACTATGTCAGACAAAACTAATGCTATGCCCAACAATTTAGACGCCGAACAGGCTCTTTTGGGGTGTATGCTTATAGACAACGAAATACTTGCAGACGTTCTGGACGGGCTTGATAAAAACGATTTTTATCAGGAGTCGCACCAGTATATAATCTCCGCAATCAAGATGATTTTTGCCGAGAGAAAACCCCTTGATATTGTCACGCTTTCAGACCGGCTTGACAGCGACGGCAATCTTGAAAAGGCGGGCGGAATTTCCTATATAACCGAGCTTACGCAGATAACGCCTTCGGCTGCGAATTTTAAATATTATCTCGATATCGTAAAAAGGGACAGCATAAACAGAAGTCTTATTCGTGCGGCGAGGGAAATTGCCGAAAATTCCAAAACGAGCGACGACCCCGTTAAAAGTATACAGTTCGCCGAGCAGAAGATTTATACCGTTTCGCAGACTACGGACAGCTCGGCTGTCAAAGATATCCGTGAGAGCGACGGAATAGACAAGGTTTTGGAAAAATTCCAAAAGCTCTCCCAGGATAAAGACGCTTTCCGTGGTGTTCCTACGGGCTTTATAATGCTTGACAGAATAACCAACGGCTTACAGAAGTCAGACCTTATCGTTATTGCCGCCCGCCCCGGTATGGGTAAAACCTCGCTTGCAATGAATATAATCGAAAATGCGGCAGTCAATAACGGTTACGTGTGTGCGGTGTTCAGCCTCGAAATGCCCGAAGTGCAGATTGTTCAAAGACTTTTGTGTAGCACGGCGGGCGTAAGCATGGCGGACGCGCTTTCGGGCAAGCTTTCTAACGACGACTGGAAGCGTATAGCTAAGGCGAGCGAACGCCTCAGAAACAGCAAAATCAACATAGACGATTCCTCTCGGGTAACCCCCGCCGAAATTCTTTCCAAGTGTCGCAGAATAAAGGCACGCAACGGCGGCAGACTCGACCTTGTAATGATAGACTACATACAGCTTATGTCAAGCGGAAAGAAAGGGGGCGACGAAAACAGAACGCAGGAAGTCGCTTCGATAACCCGCGACCTCAAGATTATGGCAAAGGAGCTCGACGTGCCCGTAATTGCGTTATCTCAGCTCCGCCGTATCCAGTCGGGTGAGCCTCAGCTCTCCGACCTGCGTGAATCGGGTGCAATAGAGCAGGACGCCGACATAGTAATGTTTATTAACCGTCCCGACGTAAATGCGACCGACGAGGAAATTGAAAAGAAAAAAATCGTAAAGGGAATGGCAGAATTAATACTTGCCAAGCACCGTAACGGCGGACTGGGCAGAATCAAATTGAGATTCAGAGGCGAGCTCACCAAGTTTGTCAACCCCGAAATGAACGAGGAGCTCGAAGCCCGTGCGCAGAATGATAGCCGCTTTAAAAACCGTCCTTCCGAGCCTGACGAGCTTGCGCCGCTCGATGAAGACGACGCCCCTCCCGAAAGCGAGGAGTTTCCCTTTTAATTATGACCCGCATTCTCAACATTGACGAAAAGAGCCTTAATGAGGCAAAGTCAATAATATTAAACGGCGGAGCGGTTGCATTTCCCACCGAAACGGTCTACGGTTTGGGTGCAAATGCCCTCGATACTTCCGCAGTCAACCGCATTTTTGAAATTAAGGGCAGACCAAACGACAATCCGCTTATCGTTCACGTCCACAAAGATTTCGATATAGGCGAACTTGTTAAAGAAATACCCGATTATGCAAAAAAACTTGCGCAAAAATTTCTCCCCGGACCGCTGACTATGGTATATAAAAGCAAGGGAAAGGTCAGCTCTGCGGTTAGCTGCGGGCTCGATACACTTGCAATCCGTATTCCCTCGCATGAGGGCGCACAGGAATTTTTAAAATACGTAAATCTTCCCATTGCCGCACCGTCCGCAAATATCTCAAAACACGTTTCACCCACGTCCGCACAGCACGTTTTTGCCGACCTTGACGGTAAAATAGAGATAATTTTAGACGGCGGTGAGTGCAAGGGCGGTATTGAAAGCACCGTTCTCGACTGTACGGGTGAAATCCCCGTAATTCTCCGTAGCGGACTTATCACCCGTGAGATGATTGAAAAAACAGTCGGTGTTTGCGGCGAATACGCCTATAAAGAGGGCGGTGTTGCCCGCTCGCCGGGAATGAAGTACAAGCACTATTCCCCTAAATGCCACACTGCACTTTTTGATTTTTCCGAATATTCAAAAGCGCTGGAGCTCTATGATGCCGAATTGAAAAATGGCGAAAAAGTCTGTATTCTCTGTGATAACAGCACGGCAAAGCTTGTCGGCGAAAGAAGATATTTAAGCCTTGGCGGCACTCCCGAAGAAATGGCGGCAAACCTCTATTCTAAGCTGCGGGAGGGCGAGACCTTCGCTCAGCTTTTAATTGCGATAGCTCCGAATATGCAAGGTGGGGTTATGGACGGAGTTATGAACAGACTCACAAAGGCTTGCAGGAATTAAAATGAAAGTTATTGCTGAAAAAACTAAAAATAAGAGAAAAAAAGTGCTGTTTGTATGCACGGGCAACACCTGCCGAAGTCCCATGGCGGAATTTCTTTTGAGAAGTAAACTCAAAAAGAGAAAGATTAAGTGGTGGGACGTGGCTTCCTGCGGCATTCACGCCGAAGTGGGCGGAGTAATCAGCCCGAACAGTAAAGCCGCACTTGAAGAAATCGGAATAAAGGTTAATAAATTTGCGCCGAGACAGCTCACGCAGAAGATTATAGGCGCAAGCACGATTGTTATTTGTATGACGCAGAGTCAGAAACAGATGCTTGAAGAGTGCGGCAACGTATTCTGCGTACGCGACGTATGCGGCTACGACGTGCCTGACCCCTACGGACAGGATTTAGAGGCTTACAGATTGACGAGAGAGGCGTTATCCCGTGCCTGCGATACGTTAATCGAGGACTATATTACTCAATATAAGGACGGTGAAGAAATAAAATGAAAATTGCAATAGCATGCGACCACGGCGGTCTGAACCTCAAAAACACGGTAAAAAAATACCTCGAAGACAACGGTTACGAGGTGTTGGATTTCGGAACGGACAGCACTGCAAGCTGTGACTATCCCGACCACGCCCTTCCTGCGGCCGAAGCCGTTGCAAGCGGCAAGTGCGAAAGGGGAATTGTTATATGTTCTACGGGAATAGGCGTATCCATAGTTGCCAACAAAGTTCCCGGCGTTCGCTGTGCGCACTGCCACGACAGCTACTGTGCGGAGTTCACAAGGCTTCACAATAATTCAAATATGCTTGCCCTCGGCGAAAAAGTTGTGGGTGCGGGCTATGCTCTGAAAATTGTAGAAACGTTTTTAAAGACGGAGTTCGAGGGCGGAAGGCATCAGCGCAGAGTAGACAAGATTACGGAAATAGAAAAAAAGTACAGCAAATAAGATTAATATCATAATACAAAATACCGCCGAACTACCGTTTCGGCGGTATAACGTTTATAAGGCGGTATTTTCCGTCTTTTATTTTAAAAGATATATCCCCGCAGTCGAAAACGTTTAGGGTTGAGTGACGGTAATTAAAATACACTTCAATCCCGCAATGAACGTAATTATTGGGATAATCTGAAACAAGAATATCACAGCTGAAAAATTGAGTATTTTCGCTTGAACAAATTCCGAATTTAACGCCACCCACTTCGGCAACTAACGTATCTTCGTCATAAAATGTACAATTTATGCCGCAATCCGTGAAATCGGTTACGTAATTTATTTTTATATCGCCGTATGGCTGAATCTGTATAGATCTGTCACAGGCGAAAATATTTTTGCAGTCAACGCCGAGTTCGGAATAATAGTCGCACTCACCCAACATAATCAGGGTGTCTATACTCTTGCAATAATTTCTGTTGAGCATACCTGTAAGTCTCGAAGAATTTACATCTTCCGTAACGATTAAAATATTGCCCTGCGACGATTTAATAAGAACTTCGCCTCCGTTGCTGTAAGCCGAAACAACTACACAATAATCCATGAAAGGTGAGTATGTGCGCATCATTACGTAGCTTGTAAGTATTATTACCGAACAGACAATAGCAATTATGCGTTCGATAAGTTTAAAATTTATTTTGTCGCTCAAGGAGAGTATGCAAATAAAATAAAGAGGCACGAATGCAGCCGCACCGAAACCGCTAATTAAAGATTTTTCAAAGCCTGCGCCCACAAAAACCGAAATTATAAATTCAATCGGAACAGCCGCATAGGGGATTACGAACGGAGCAATTATAGGTATTACCGTACAGAGCATGGTTGCTAAAAATATTATAACGAAAAACACCGAAAGCAGTGGCAGAATAATAAAGTTTAGCAATAGCCCTGCGCCGCTTATGTAACCGAAATTGGAAAGCAAAATTGGCATCGTGCCGAGCTGTGCGCCCGCCGAAAGTCCTGCGGCGGAACTTATGCGTCTCGGTGTCTTGATTTTTTTGAGCGCTTTTTCAATAAATTTTGAAAAACAGAAAATTCCCCCGACAGCGCATACCGAAAGCTGGAATCCCACAGAAAATAAGCTCAACGGCGAAAAACTCAAAATTATTATCGAGGCAATTGCTAAGGCGTTTAACCCGTCATATCGCTCACCGATCAGCTTTGCAAGCAGCGATACGGCGCACATCATCGTTGCTCGCAGGGCTGAAAGCGAAAACCCGCAGACCGCCGTATAAAATAAAATTACCGAAAGACTAATAACCGCCGAAGCGTACTTATTAATGCGCAATCTTTTTAATATAAAGCTTACGATTGCAAATACAATCCCTATATGCAGTCCCGAAACGGCAAAAATATGTGCAATGCCGCCGTAACGGAAGTTTTCAATCGAATCGCTTTCAGCTTGATGGGTGTCGCCCGTAAGCATTGCAAATGCAACGGCGGCACTCTCACTGTTTAAATTATCGAAGAGAGTTTTCCCGATTGCCGATTTTATACTTCCCAATAGATTAAATTTATATGTAGACTGCAAACCCGAAAAAACGGAGCTTCGGTATTTTATGTTTTCTTCTGCGTAACTGTTGAGTTCTCCGTATTGAAAGGGCTCAACTTTTTCAAGAGTGCCTTTGAATTTAACGCTGTAGCCAATATTGCATATTTCGCCGTACGTTTTTGAAAGGTATACGTATGCCTTACCGTCTATTTTTTTGCCGTCTACCGTAATTTTATTTATAATGATGTACTCGCCGTCACCCGCCAGTCCCATTTCAATGACTTCAGCGCACACGGAATAAAAGGTATCAGTTTCAATTTCCGTGTTGTCGTAGCGGGTCAACGCATAAAAAGAATTTAAAGCTCCGCCCGCAAATAGAAAGAGTGTAATAAGCACCGTTAAGGAGGTTTTTAATATTTTTCGTTTTATAATCGCCCATAGACATAAAATAATCGCCGCAGGCAAAGCGGCGAGGGCAATCCATGCAGAGGAAAGATTATAAAAGTACAGTGTGACCCCAAGAGCAATTCCGCCGCAAAGCGACAGCGCAATTATAACCGGTGTCCTTAAGTTAGCCAATTTCCTCATATTTAAAGTTTAGCACATAAGCATATTTATTGCAAACCGAAATAAAAAATTGCATGTAACATTTTGCAAAAATGTTGACTTTACATATTAAAATTTGATATATTTTTATTATGCTCAACCAGTTTTCGAGAACTCAATTATTGCTTGGCGATAAGGCAATGCAAAAGCTTGCTTCATCGCGCGTGGCAGTATTCGGTATAGGCGGCGTAGGCGGTTATACCGTAGAGGCGCTTGTCCGTTCGGGCATTGGAGCACTCGACCTGATTGACGACGATAAAATCTGCTTAACCAACATAAACCGTCAGATTTTTGCTACGCACAGTACGGTCGGCAAGTACAAAGTAGACGTGGCGGCGGAGCGCATAGCCGATATTAACCCCAACTGCAAGGTGACCACGTATAAAACGTTTTATATGCCGGATACCGAAAACGAGTTTGATTTTACCGAGTATGATTACATTGTGGACGCCATAGACACGGTAACGGGCAAGCTATCGCTTGTAAAAAAGGCTAAGGCGGCAGGTGTTCCCATAATCAGCTCGATGGGTGCTGGCAACAAACTCGACCCGACTGCATTCGAGGTGGCGGATATTTATAAAACTTCAGTTTGTCCGCTCGCAAAAACCATGCGCAGAGAGCTGAGAAAACTCGGGATTGACAGCCTTAAAGTTGTCTACTCTAAAGAAGAGCCCGTAAAGCCCGAGCAGGAAACGGAGACGAGCTGTCGCCATAACTGCATCTGTCCCCCGGGAACAGTCAGGAAGTGCACCGTGCGCAGGGATATTCCCGGCAGCAACGCATTCGTACCGCCCGCTGTGGGACTTATAATTGCAGGCGAGGTCATAAAGGATTTAACGGGGTTGAACTGAATGAAATATGTTTTTGACAGTCAGATAGACAGAAAAAACACATATTGCCTTAAATACGATTACGCCGTTGAAAACGGCAAGTCCGCCGACGCACTTCCGCTTTGGATTGCCGATATGGATTTCGGAACTGCGCCCGAGGTGGTCGAGGCATTGAAAAAGAGAGCTGAGCACGGCGTTTTCGGCTATACCATGCCTAAGAAGGATTACTTTCAAACGGTTGCAGACTGGTTTAAAAACCGTCACGGCTGGAACGCCGACCCCGAAAAATTTATATGCGTACCCGGTGTGGTATTTGGAATATGTTCGTTGATTCGCGCTGTTACAGAAGTCGGCGACGGCGTGCTCATATGCCAGCCCGTATATTATCCGTTTTCAACAGCTGTTACAAGGAATAAAAGGAAGCTTGTTGTAAGTGAGCTTAAAAACCAAAACGGTAGATACTCGGTTGACTTTGAGGATTTTGAAAAAAAGATAATCGAAAACAAAGTTAAAGCGTTTATTTTGTGCAGTCCGCACAACCCTGTAGGCAGAGTCTGGACAAGGGAAGAGCTTGAAAAGATGGGCGATATCTGCTTAAAACACGGAGTTTTTGTAATTTCGGATGAAATCCACGCAGATTTTACCTATGAAGGACATAAACACATTATGTTCCCCACGGTGAAAAAGGAGTTTGAAAAGACATGCGCCGTATGTACCGCACCAACAAAAACTTTCAACCTTGCGGGGCTGCAAATTTCAAATATCTATATTCCCGACCCGCAGGTGCGTAAAAAGTTTGAAGACGACTTAGATATAATTGCTTATTGGGAACCTAACATTTTCGGTGTTACCGCATGCCACACCGCATACACCAAGGGCGGTGAGTGGCTTAATCAATTAAAAAAATATTTAGCAGAAAACCTCGGTTTTGTGCGCAGTTATCTTAAAGATAATCTGCCCGAAATTAAGCTTGTCGAGCCCGAGGGAACGTACCTTGTTTGGCTTGACTGCCGTTCACTCGGTTTGAGTGACGAGGAGCTGCAAACACTTGTAGAACAAAAGGCAAAGCTTTGGCTTGACGACGGATATATGTTCGGAGCAGGCGGAAGCGGATTTGAAAGAATAAATATTGCCTGTCCTCGAGCAACGCTGAAAGTTGCGCTCGACAAATTGAAATCGGCAATAAAATCTTAATGCGCTAAATTAAGCGCAAATATTTACAACTTGACTAATTCAACGTGCCCGCACAAGCGGAAAGCAGGGGAAGTACGGTGAAAATCCGTCGCAACAGTCATTGCGGTTAAAGTCCGAATGCCTGCCCGTTGAATCAGGCGTTACTTTTTCTTGGGCAGTGGGGAAAAATAACGTATATTTATCCGTGCCCGTTAGGGCACTATTTTTATTTCAGGAGGTATTTTTATGAAAAAGAAACTGTCAATTGTATCAATTTTACTGGTGCTTATATTAGCGCTCTGTGCGTTTGCAGCGTGCGGAAAGGGCACCGCCAAAGTCACCGTGCTTGAGAACGAAGAGGAACTTCTTGTTATCCGTGCCGACGAAACGAAAGAGGACGTAAGCCTTGAAAACGTTTTGCAGAATTTAAAGAAGTCGGGCAAAATTCAGTACGAAATTTCCGACGGCTTTGTTACGTCTGTTAATGGTCACTTGCCGGCGGCAGATGAGTTTTGGGGTTTATACACTACTCTTACTGAATATAAAGGTGTAACCTATGCCGGCACGTACCCGGGCTCGTATACGTATGGAGAAACTGTATGTGTATCTGCCGATTATGGTGTTAACGGATTGCCGATGATAGAGGGACATTTGTATATTTTAAAAATAACTTCAATGTCTGAAATGTTCTGATATGAATGCGAAAAAAGTTGCGGTATGCGCAGTATCTGTTGCACTGCTGATTGCGCTACAATTTACATTGAGTTACGTTCCGGGGGTAGAGCTTGTTACTGTGTTTCTGCTCTGTTTTTGCTATACCTTCGGCGTCTCAATGGGGTTAATTACTGCAACAAGTTTCTCCCTTTTAAGGTGTATACTTTTCGGTTTTAATGTAAACATTATTGTGCTGTATTTAATTTATTACAACCTATTTGCCGTTCTCTTCGGAGTATTGGGCAAAAAAACAATTCCGGCGTGGATAAGCTTTACATTGCTGACGGTTGTTGCGGCTGCAAGCGCTTATTTTGCGATAACGGGACTTCCGATAAGTATACTGTATCAAAAGCAAGTAACGATAATGCTATGGGCTGTTTTTTCGATTTCGGTTGTGTTGTTGATAACTTATACCGTTTTATTAATTAAAAACAAAGGAAAGGGAGGCAAAGAAATTGCATCTGTCACTGCGGTGGCAGCCGTGTGCACGATTTGCTTTACGCTTCTTGACGACGTAATAACTCCTCTTATTCTGGGCTATACGCTGAGTGCGGCTATGGGTTATTTTGTGAAGTCGTTAGATGTAATGATTACGCAAACTTTGTGCACTATTATAAGCGTTGCGCTGCTTTTCAAGCCCATCGTAACCGTGTTTAAAAAGGTTACAGTTTAATTTTATTAATTTAAAAATAAGGTGCTAATTAAAATGAAAAAATATTTTATTATATTTGTATCAGTGATTTTATCTTTGGTATTGTGTTTTGCCGCTGCATGCGCAGGCGACACGCAGGAAGGACATAAAAACGTTATAGAAGTTAGCTGGTCCGAAGGCGTTGAAGGCGTAATCTTCACGCAGGGTGACGACAGGCTTATGCCCAAAAACGGCAAAATCGTCACCCAATCAGATGAAGATATACATATCGAAGTCAGCTTGCAGCAGGGTTACAAGCAGAACGAGCCCGTGCTTAAAGTCGACGGCAAAGTTTTTGAGTCTTTCGTCGTTCCCGTTTCGGCACAGTCAATCGAAGTTACCGCAACTCCCAACACCGACATATCGCTTATTCTCGGCGAAGGCGTGGGTTACAGGCTTGACGAACTTAGCAAAGTCGAGGAAGAAGTAGGATACACTTCGGTTATCGGCATATATCTTGAGGAAGGATACCGCAAGATATCCGCTCCCAAAGTAAATTTAATTGTTGTCGGCGCTGAATACGAAGCAGTTGCTTCGCTCAACGAATGGCAGCTTGATGTGGTTCAGCTCAAAAACGAGGGCTATCACTCATTTTATAAGGTCAGAGTACTTGAAAATACAACCGTTGGCGTGACCGGAGTCGTTGCCGATAATGAAAATAAAGAAGAGTATGCAACCGTAACTCACGTGGGTAGAGAGGGTTATACGCTCCGTGCATTGATGGATACAAACAACGACGGAATCAGCGACACCGAACAAGTTCTTTCGGGTAGTATTTCCGTGGTTAAGGATACGACACTCAACTTAGTAATCCGCCGTGACAGCTCGTATACGACAGCTAATGCAAAGCTTTTTGCAAACGGTACGGAAGTAATAGGAACACAGGGAGAGGGTGCGGACGATTCCGACCCGCTCTCAAATGAATTGATTTATTGCATAACTGTTTTAGGTGATATCGAACTTACGGTAACGGGCGTAAAAATGCTCGGTCAGTTTGTCGTTCACATTATGAATGCGGACGGTACACAGCGTTACCGCACGTTCTGCCGTGCAGACAGTGTGGCGGAAGCGCTTGCGCAAATTCCGGGTAACGATGCTCGTGAAAATGAGGCATACGAACGTTGGTGGGAGCCCAATCCCGGCGATGGATATACTTTCCGCTATTGGCATTTCATTGACCATGAATATAACGAAATAACTACCAATTATATTCCCGAACTCTACGAAGATATCTATTGCGGCTACGTGGAGGATGGCACAACTCCCACAGATCCCATGGACAGACCTACAATTCCTCCTACGCCTGAAAAGCCCGAAGTGCCTGACGACGTAGTGCTCCCCGAAACTCTCAGAGCGGCGTTAGAAAAAGTTACAACTCTTTCTCAGGACGATAAAGAGAGCAAACAGTGGGTGCTCGCATGGTCTGCTTATCAGCTCTATAAGGCGGAAGTTGTTGATCTCGGCAGACCTGCCGTATTCGGTTATGACAATATTTTAGACTCATGGTACGATGATATAATTATGGACGCAACGGGCGTCACAGTAAACGACCTTTGGGTATATGCTTACGATATGTTAAAGACCGGTTCGTCAGAGATTGACGTAACGGCGCTTGTCACCGATTATCTGCTGAAAGGCTCCGCAGGCTCATATACAACCCGTGCGGCAAACAAGGAAGCGTATTATATTGAAATTGTTTCACTCCTTCCCGAATATGCTACAAAAACTTCATATACCGTTCAGGATAACGACATGGATATCAATATGACTCTCGTTCTTATATTAGACAGATTGGGTATCGACTGGTCGTTGGGTTACGGCAACTCGGTAAGCAGTTTCACAAAAGAGACTTTCCGTGAATATACGCAAGAAAATGCGGCAAATCAAGTGATGGCAAATGTTATCAAAGAAGTATTTGATTATATCGATTCTTTTAACGCTTAGTCTTGTATTTATTGCAGGCTGCGTAAAAGGCCTTCCTTACGAAATTCCCGCTCTCTCCCAACAGGGAGAGGGCGGAGACGAAGGGAGCGTAACCGTATATGTGCTCACAAGGTATGAGCTGACCGAAATTGTTGTAGATTACCAAAGCTACGACTCTTGGACAGCGTTATTAGAGGGTGAGTTTGACGGCAGGAATTCCGAGCGTGCTAAAGCACATTGGAAGGGCAATTATGTTACTTCTATCGGAAATCTGCGCCCGAATGACCCTTCACAGATTATACTGTATCTGAACGGAGTATATTCAAATAACTTTGTAGCTAACTGCGACTATCTTGCGGGATATACGCTCGCATTTGTCGAACGGGGTGCGGATATTCAAACCTTATTATAGTTAGTACATAAACGAAGCGGCTTTCCGATTGGAAAGCCGCTGCAATTTTTTGGAAATTTAATTTTTATTGTTACAAATTATGAATGAAAGTGTTATAATAATAACCGCTTTAAAACTTATTCACTTAAGAAAGGACTTTTTGTATGAATAGAGATTTAACTGTCGGAAATTCAAGAAAAGTTTTATGGTGCTTTGTGCTACCGATGCTTATTTCGGTGGCTTTTCAGCAGATGTACAACATTGCCGACACCGTGATTGTAGGACAGATGAGCGGTAACGGTGAGGACGGCGTTGCGGCAATCGGCACATCTTACCCTGTTACAATGATATTTATGGCGGTCGCAATCGGCGTAAATGCGGGTTGCTCGGTCATTATTTCCCAGTTATTCGGCGCTAAAAAATACGGCGATATGAAAACTGCAATTTATACGTCATTTATTTCTGTGCTTGTGTTGTCTGCAATATTTTTAGCTGTGGGATTGCCGATAACAAAACCTATTCTTAAATTATTAGATACACCTCCGGAAATATTTTCGGATTCTCTTAGCTATTTAAATATATTTATTCTGGCATTTCCTTTTCTGTTTATTTATAACGTTGCAACGGGAATATTTACGGCAATAGGAGACTCCCGCACGCCTTTATATTTTTTAATAGGTTCGTCGCTTGGTAATATTGCTCTCGATTTACTGTTTGTAGGTGTGTTTCATTGGGGCGTTAGCGGAGCTGCCTGGGCTACGTTTGTTGCGCAAGGCATAGCAATGGCGGGAACGATTATCGTTTTATTATTCCGTTTCAGAATATGGCGTGAATACAAGTGCAGGAAATTCAGCGTTGCCATGCTCAAAAAAATAAGCATTATTGCCATTCCGAGTATACTGCAACAGAGCTTTGTTTCTGTAGGTAATTTATTTATTCAGTCACTTGTAAACCGTAACGGTACTGCGGTGGTTGCAGGATATACTGCCGCCTCAAAAGTAAATATTTTTGCTGTCAACTGTTTTGTCACGCTGAGCAACGGAGTATCTAATTTCACGGCACAAAACTACGGAATAGGCGATAAGTCACGTATTAAGCAAGGATTTAAGTGGGGATGTATATTATCCTTGATAATAGCCTTGCCGTTTTTCCTGATATTTTTTATCTTTCCGAGCTTCGCAGTCAAATTATTTATGACTGAGGTCAGTGAAGAAGCTCTTACGGCAGGCAGACATTTTTTGATGTTTGTGTCTCCGTTCTACTTTATAATTTGTTTAAAATTAATTTCCGACGGTGTTTTGCGCGGCACGGTGAAAGTATGGTGTTTTCTAATTTCAACCTTCTCAGATTTGCTGTTGCGAGTTGGTTTTGCGTATATTTTGGAAGGACCGGCAGGACTGCAGTCCGACGGTATATGGCTGTCGTGGCCGGTAGGATGGACGCTTTCGACCGTGCTTTCGCTGATATTATATTTCAGCGGAATATGGTCTCGGAAATTAAATAAGACCGATTAAATACGAATTGAACACGCAAAAAATGACAACCCGTTTGGGTTGTCATTTTCCTTGGTGCCGGTGATTTCACCTTCGGCGAAAGCATCGCTATGCTCGCACGAGGTATTCGCCCCCTCGCAAACGACACAAAAAATAGGACAACCGGTTTGGGTTGTCCTATTTTGGTGCCGGTGATCGGGGTCGAACCGATACGGTATCACTACCACTGGATTTTGAGTCCAGCGCGTCTGCCAATTCCACCACACCGGCAAAAGCATAATCATTATATAATAGTTGTAAATAAAAATCAAGCGTTTTTAATTTTATCGTTGATTTTAATTGCCGAAAGTGTTAAACTGTATGATATGGATAAAATGGTATTAATTGACGGAAACAGTCTTTTTAACAGAGCGTACTACGCAACTCCCGTGTTCACAACAAAAAACGGAACGCCGACAAACGCCGTTTTCGGGTTTGTAAAGCTGCTCTTTAAAGTATTGGACGGCGTAAAGCCCGAGTATATTGTGGTTGCCTTTGATATGAAGGCGCCTACTTTCAGACATAAAATGTACGACGGCTACAAATCCACCCGTAAGCCCATGCCCGACGACCTTGCCGTTCAGCTTGAACCGCTTAAAAATCTGCTTTCGGCAATGAAAATTGCCACTTGCGGAATTGAAGGGATAGAAGCGGACGACATTTTGGGTACACTTTCCAAAAAGTTTGACGTGCACAGCTATATCTATACTGGCGACAGGGACAGCTATCAGCTTGTAGACGAAAAGACGGACGTCTGCTACACAAAGAAGGGGGTCAGCGACCTTCTGCATCTCACACTCGAAAATTTCAAATCCGAAATCGGCATCAATCCTTCGCAGGTAGTTGATTTAAAGGCGCTCATGGGCGATAAGTCGGATAACATTCCAGGAGTCCCCGGTATAGGCGAAAAGACCGCAACCGACTTACTTGCGCAATACGGAACGCTTGACGGAATTTATGAAAATATTGATAGTTTTAAGTTTTCAATGCGTGAAAAGTTTGCAAATAACCGTGAAATTGCCTATCTTTCTTACAAGCTTGCCACAATAGATAGGGATTGCAATATTGATTTAACGCTTGAACAGTGCGTTGCACCCAAAAAATTCAACAGCGAAGTAAAGAGTATTTTTTCTGAGTTTGAGTTCAAGAGCTTTTTGAGTTTGGATATTTTCGAGGACGGAGAGGCGGTTCCAGAGCAAAAAGCTGTGGACTATCCCGAAAAAGTCGAGTGTTCGTCGTTTGCGGATATTGAGCATATTTTTGCCGAAAATAAGCAATTTTCGGTAGTTTTAGAGCAAAATTCGATGGAAATTTACGCTGACGGAAAGCAATACACCGCAAAAATGCAGGTCAATCTTCAGGACGTGGCGGTAAGTTTTTCCGACTATGCCGCAATTCTGAAAGCTCTTTTTTCTAATTCTAAAAACAAAATTATTACATACGACTTCAAAGCAGTTCTGCATGCGCTTGAGGAATTCGGTATAGAGGCGCAGTGCGACTTCGACGACCTCGCCATAGCAAAATATCTTTGCGATAGCAGTGCGGCAAACTTCAATTTGCAAGAGCTCTGCGCATACTATCTTTATGACTATGCGTACAGCGCATTTGTCGTAGATAAGTTGTTCAATGATTATACTGAAAAGCTGAAAAGCGACAATATTTTACAGCTGTATACCGAAATTGAAAAGCCGCTTTTGAGAGTTTTATATGAAATGGAACGCAGCGGCGTAAAAGTGAGTTCGGAGGGTTTGACCGAGCTTTCAAAGAATTTTCAGACACTTTTAGAGGAGTACAAAAAGAAAATTTATGAGGCATGCGGATGCGAGTTCAACATTAATTCGCCTGCACAGCTTGCCGAAGTACTCTATACCAAACTCGGTTTGACCGAGGTAAAAAAGAAAAAGACGGGCAAATTTTCAACGAGCGCCGAGGTTTTGGAAAAGCTTGTGGATAAAGCGCCCGTTGTAAGCGATATACTCAAATTCAGATTATATCAGAAGCTTATTTCAACCTATTGCGAAGGTTTAATGCCGCTGATTGATAAAAAGGGTCTCATTCATACAACGTACCACCAGACTCTGACAACAACGGGCAGACTTTCAAGCTCCAATCCCAATTTGCAGAATATTCCCATACGAGAGGATGAAGGCAGGGAGTTGCGTAAAATCTTCGTGCCGCACGAGGGCTGTGTGTTTATCGACGCCGATTATTCACAGATAGAACTTCGCCTTTTGGCGCATTTTTCGGGCTGCAAAGAATTGATTGAAGCCTACAATTCGGAAGCCGATATTCATTCAATCACTGCTTCTCAAGTATTCGGAGTAGCCATAAACGAGGTTACGCCAAAGATGCGCAGGGAAGCAAAGGCTGTCAACTTCGGAATAATATACGGTATAAGCGAGTTCGGGCTTTCAAAAAATATTAATATTTCCGTAGCCACGGCAAGAGAGTATATTCAGAAATACTTTGAAACTTACAGTGCAGTAAAGGAATATATGAACAAAAACGTGGAATTTGCGCACGAACACGGATACGTTTCAACGCTCACCGGCAGAAAGAGAGTTATTCCCGAAATTAAATCGGCAAATTTCAATATTAGGCAGTTCGGCGAGCGTGCGGCAATGAATATGCCGCTTCAAGGCTCGAGTGCGGACATAATTAAGATCGCCATGATAAACGTATGTAAATCTTTGAAGGAGAGAGGGCTTAAAACAAAGCTATTATTGCAGGTGCACGACGAGCTTGTTTTGGAAGCTCCCGAAAATGAAGTTGAAGTCGCTTCCGAAATTTTAAAATATGAAATGGAAAACGCCGTAAAACTTTCAGTGCCCTTGACGGTGGAACTGCATACGGGGAAAAACTGGTATGACGCAAAGTAGTATCAAAATTGCAGTTACGGGAGGAATAGGCAGCGGCAAGTCTGCCGTTTGCGAAATTATAAAAAAGCAAGGTTATCCTGTGTATTCGTGCGATAGCATTTATTCCGAGCTTTTAAAATCTGCCGAATTTCTGAAAAAAATAGATGATGAATTTTGCGGTGTGCTCAAAAGTGACGGAAGTCTTGACAGGCAAGCGCTTTCCGAAGCAGTGTTCAACAATGAAGCCGCCCTTAAAAAACTTAATTCTATCACTCATCCCGAAATCATGTCTGCGGCTTTAAAAAAAATGGAAGGGGAGAAACTTGCATTTTTGGAAGTGCCGCTGCTGTTTGAAAACGGTTTTGAGAATTTGTTTGACGGCGTAATAGTTGTTTTGCGTGATAAAGAAGAGAGAATAAGATCTGTAATGGCAAGGGATAAAACCGACCGTGAACACGTGCTTTTGCGTATAAATAAGCAGTTTGATTATGATAACTTTGATTTTACAAAGTACTATGTCATACATAATTGTGGAAATTTGATGAGTTTAGAGCAAAAAACATTGGAAACTTTGCAAAAAATTAATTCAACAATTAATTAAAAAATTTTGTAAACGGTATTGATTTGGCTTGACAATAAATTCTAAATAATATAAAATCATTATCGTTTTGAATAAGCACTCGTGGCGGAATTGGCAGACGCGCAAGACTAAGGATCTTGTGGTGTACACCATGCAGGTTCAACTCCTGTCGAGTGCACCATAAATGGGCGGTAAGCATTGGCTTGCCGCTTATTTATTTTGTAACAATCAATGCAGGAGTTGATAGAAATTAATTCAGTGCTTTAAAAAGAGCTCCGTCGGGGGTTCTTTTTTTATTTTACTTAAAATAGATTAAAGTATGAGTTTGTCCTTTCTGCCGCAGGAGATTTTGGCGGCGCTTGCGCATCTCAATATCAATTATCTTACTGAAATAAGATTAAGGTGCGGACATCCTGTCATTATCGGCTTTCGTGACGAATATTATTATTTGGACAGGTTCGGCTTATCTACTAAACGGGACGGCGCTATAATCGCCGGTGAAATTGCTCCTATAATTAACGCCGCCACGGGCGGAAGCATATTCAGCTACGCCGAACAGATGCGCTCGGGGTTCATAACCTGCGGTCACGGAGTAAGAATAGGGCTTGCGGGAGAGTATATCACTCAAAACGGAGCGATAAACACAATTGCAAACATTACGTCTCTGAACATAAGAATACCCCACGAAGTGGAAGGGTGTTCAGACTTTATCTGCAACAATCTTTTTTCTGAAAGCGTATGCAGCGTAATTATATTTTCAAAGCCCGGTTTGGGAAAGACTACAAAGCTAAGGGATATCGCTCGGCATATCAGCGACAATCTAAAGCTTAACGTTCTTATTTTTGACGAACGCAACGAAATTGCGGCAATGGACGCAAACGGCAACGGTTTTTATACGGGCGAAAGGTCTGACGTGGTGCGGTCCGGCAATAAGCTTGCCGCTTTCCAAGGTGCGATAAGGGCAATGAAACCCGACGTAATCATCACGGATGAGCTTTACGGTGAGGGAGATATTAAAGCCGTGACTTATGCTGTAGACTGTGGTATCGGTGTAATAGCTTCATCGCACATTACGGACAGACAAATCTTAAAAACAATGCCTTTCGAGTACTTTGTGGAATTAAAATCGCTTTTGGGACAACCGTTGATTTATGATAAAAATTTTGTTGCTTATAGCCGTGGCGGGATTGACAACTTCGATAGGGGTGTTTCTGTCGGCTAAAAAAAAGAGGAGAATGCAGATATTTTCAGAGCTCTACGAGTTCAACGAACAGCTTCTGTTAAACCTCAAGTTTTCCCGACAGACTATGGATAAAGTAGCGCAGAATTTTAAATTCATTCCCGACCTTCTGAAAGGTAAAAAGCTTTTGGACGGCAGAGACGGCGAGGCGGTCGGTGAATACCTGTTTAACCTCGGCAAAAGCGATGCGCTGTCGCAGATTGACTATCTCAACGAAAGAAAAGCCGTTCTTGCAAAATTGAAGGACGAAAGTAAGGAAATTTATAAAAAATACAGCTCGCTCTACTTAAAAATTTTCTTTTTGTTGGGCGTTTTAATGGCGGTTCTTTTGGCTTAAATGGATATCAGTATTATTTTCAAAATTGCCGCAGTCGGCATAATTGTTACAATAATCTGTCAGGTGCTTAAAAAATCCGACAGGGATGATATAGCCACGCTTGTAAGTCTTGTAGGACTTATAATAGTGCTCACCGTGGTAATTTCAATGATTGCCGACCTCTTTTCGCAGATACGGCAGCTATTTGATTTGTTTTAATGGTTATTTTGCAGTTGTGCTGTATTGCCGTCATAACGGCGGTATGCGCATTTATTTTAAAGAGCCATAAGTCTGAACTCGTGCCGCTATGCCTTACGGCGGGCGGAATAATAATTTTTTTGTTCGCCTTTGATTATCTTACCGAGAGCGTGGAGTTTTTAAGGACGTTTTCCGAGACTTCGGGCGTTGATAATGAAATTATCCGTGTAATTTTCAAAATTATAGGCATAGGATTTCTTATCGAGCTTACGGCGAGCTCTGTCAAGGAGTTGGGATTCGAGGGGGTTGCGGACAAGCTTATATTATGCGGAAAAATAATAATCTTCGTTGTTGCAATACCAATCCTTTCAAGCACGTACAAGATAATCATATCGTTGATAGAGCTCGCCTGATAAGAGCAATTTTTTGTTTAATCCTGCTCGTTACAATATTAATTTTACCTGTTTTAGGTGGGATAGCTTGGGCGGAAGACAAGGACGGAAGAGCAGAGCTTAACGAAAATTTATCTAATCTTTTAGACGACCTTGACCTCTCTGAGTTGCAGGAATATCTCGACGGCAACAGCGACAGCTTTCTTTCGAACTTCGGCAGTACGGCGAGAGAGGTTGTGGAGTACCTGATATCAGGCAACCTCGGAACGGATTACGGCGGCTACCTCAGCGAAATTTTCAATATAATTTTCAAAGACGTCATAAACCTCGTTCCCGCCTTTGCTACGGTAACTGCAATCGCTCTACTGTGCGCCGTGGTCAGTGCGGCGGAGGGCAGTATTCTCGGCAAGTCTACAGCAAAAATAGTCCATCTTGCATGTTATTCGCTGATTATTCTCATTCTCTCGTCAATGCTTGTCGGCATTGTTTCAAACTGTATAAGGTGTATAAATAACGTCAAGCGGCAGATTGAAATTATAACTCCCATTTTAGCTACGCTAACCGTGCTGACGGGCGGTACGAGTTCGGCGGCAATTTATCAGCCCTCGGCTATATTTTTATCCGGAGGGGCGGTAGAGATTATAAGCGGCTTTATCTTTCCTGCAACAATCACGGTTATAGTACTCAATTTCATGTCCCGATTCAATTCGCAGATGACGTTTACGGGCGTTACGGCGTTTATCAAAAGCCTTATGAAGTGGGTAATCGGCATAACCGTGACGGTATTCAGCATATTTATCACAGTCCAAAGCTCGGCGTCATCGCTGTTTGACGGAATAATTTTTAAAGCCACAAAGTACGTGGTGGGCAACTCCGTTCCGATAGTCGGCAACTTTCTTTCAAGCGGATTTGATATGCTTACTTCCGCAGGCTTGCTTATTAAGAGTTCGGTGGGACTGTGCGGAATAGTGATGCTTTTAGGCGAGATTATCGGTCCGGTAATTTTACTTTCTTCTTTTTCAATAATATTGAAAATTGTGGGAGCGGTGGTTCAGCCGGTCGGCGAGAATACTCTTTACGGTATGCTTTCCGACCTTTCAAAGGACGTGGAATATTTTATTGCAGGTCTTCTGACCGTTGCCTTTATGTATGCGCTTGTAGTCATGCTCGTGATAAATTCGGCTAACAGCTTCTTATAATATGGAAAAATATCTGTTGAGCGCAGCGGGGGTAATTTTTTTATCGGTCATAGTGTCGCTGATTATCCCCGAAGGCAAACTGAACAAAACGATTACCTTCGTTATGCGGCTTATCTGTATTTTAGTGCTCATACAGCCGATTACGGGAATTTTTAAAATTTCCTCCGCATGGAACGGCGGGGAGTTCTTTGACTACGAGTACGTGTGCGGAGAATACTCCGAACATCAGAGCACGCAGTTGGAGTTATTGTTGCTTGACGAGTTCAACGTGCAAACGGAATGTTCTGTGGAGGTGGCGTATGAAGACGCTCAGTTTAAAGTGAATGCAGTCGAAGTACTGCTGAATGAAAACGAAGCCGGATTTATCGAAAAAATTTACGCATATTTGCAACAGCTCGGATATATAAATATATCAGTATATGCGAAAAGCTCTTGATTGGGTGAAAGAAAATAAAAAAATAGTAATTGCTGTTGCGTTGATTATAATAATACTCTTCGCACTGTACTTTATAAATAAGGGCTCGCAAAGCCAAACCGCGGCGACAGTTTTCACGCAGGAGAAAAGCGCAACCGAACAGAAGCTTATAAATATATTAAGCAGTATGGACGGAGTAGGTACGACTGACGTAATGGTAAACGAAAGAGATGGGGAGATTACGGGCGTAGTAATAGTTTGTCGGGGTGCCGATAATATAATGACCCGTAACAATATTCTTAACGCTGTTTCGACGGCGCTCAATATAGATAAAAAAATCATTGCAATCTATTCAATGGAGATTTAAGGAGAATTTTATGTCAAAAAGAAAAAAGATTATCATCATGTCCTCACTTGTATTTTTACTTGCGCTTACCGCCGTACTCAACGTACTGCTTGCAGGTAACGTGATAGCCAAGGGCGACACCGCCGTAGTTACCACTTCCAACTACTTCACAACCTTCCGAACCGAGAGGCAAACCACGAGAAGCGAAGAGCTCATGCAGCTTGACAGTGTCATTGCACTCTACGAAGAAGGAAGCGACAGATACAACGAAGCCGTTGAAATGAAGCTCCGCATAGTTGAAATGATGGAAAACGAGCTTCTTTTGGAAACTCTCATAAAGTCCCGCGGATTTTCCGACGCAGTCGTTTCGATAGGTATGGAATCGGATAACGTGAACGTATTTATAAATTCGAGCGAACTTAACTTAAACACCGCTCTTTCAATCTTCAGCATATTGAAAGATGAAGTGGGTGTGGCTCCCGGAAGCATAATTATTTTGCCTATTTATTCGCAAGTTTGATATAGTAGTTGCAAAAAAAAATGTATTGTGGTATACTAAAGCCAAGGAGAACGATAAATGGCAAACTTCAGACATAACCCTACGTCTACTCAGAAGGGCAAAATTACCTATAATTCAAGCATTGTCAGCGGCATAGTTGCACTGGCGATAGGCGAAGTGGAAGGCGTTTCTCTTCTTTCAAGCAAGAACAAGGGTATAAAACTCAGCTTTGAAAAGCAGGGGATTGTGGCTGATATAAGCGTCAAGGTAGACAGCACGGCAAAAGTCTCTGCGCTTGCGTTTAAAATACAGCAGTCAATAAAACATAACGTCGAGTCGATGACGAGTTACAAGGTATCCAAAGTAGACGTGCACGTCACCGACGTTAATTTCCCCGAAACACCATCGGCAGTATAATTCAAAAAATATTCCCTTAAATTTTTAAGGGAATATTTGTATTATTTAAAATAGGAGGCGCAGTTCTAAGATGAGAACAATGGCGCGCGAGGCGGCGTTTAAAGTGGTTTTCGCTTCCCGCTTTACGGGAGAGATAGAGGGCGAGCTCGAAAAATCGCTTGAAAAGAGCGAACGTCTTGATAAAGACGACAGCCGGTACATAGAAAGAGTGCTTACCGTTATATCGGAGCACGAGGACGAGCTGTTAAAAATAATTGACGAACATTCAAAGGTTTTCCCCGAGTCGCGCCTTTTCCCTGCGGATAAAAGCGTTCTTTTAATTGCGCTTGCTGAGATAAAGTATATGGACGACATACCTAACGTCGTCGCAGTAAACGAGGCTGCCAATATATCTTCAAAGTATTCTTCGGCTAAGAGCGCCTCTTTTATAAGCGGAATACTTTCGGAAATTATAAAGGAGTAAAAATGTACGAATTAATTGACGGAAAACAGCTTGCCGCATCTATGCGGGTTGAAATTGCGGAAAACGTAAAAAAATTTGCCCAAAAAAACGGCAGACAGATTGGGCTTGCCGTAGTTCTTGTAGGCGATAATCCTGCATCGCAAGTCTACGTGAACAATAAAATCAAAGCGTGCGAGCAAGTGGGAATAAAGTCCTTTGCTTACTATCTTCCGGCAGATACGCAACAGGACAAGCTCGAAGATCTGTTAAAAGAACTTGCCGAGAGCAGTGCGGTAGACGGAATACTCGTTCAGTTGCCCCTGCCCGGGCATCTCGACAGCGAAAGGGCTTTAAAGCTTATCCCTACCGAAAAGGACGTTGACGGATTTTCCGCGGAAAATATAGGTAAGCTCGCCATGAACAGCGAAAGTCTTGTAGCATGCACCCCCAACGGCGTTATGCAGATGCTCGCAAGTAAAAATATTGAAACACGGGGTAAAAAAGCCGTTGTTGTGGGCAGATCCAACATAGTTGGCAGACCCATGGCGCTTCTTCTTATAAATGCGGACGCAACCGTTACCGTATGCCACAGCAGAACCAAGGACCTCAAAAAGGAGTGCCTTGAAGCAGACATTCTTGTTGCGGCAATCGGCAAGGCTAAATTTATCACCGCCGATATGGTTAAAAAGGGTGCGGTGGTAATTGACGTCGGAATTAACAGGGATGAAAACGGTAAACTGTGCGGCGACGTTGATTTTGAAAACGTTAAGGATAAGTGCTCCTACATAACGCCCGTTCCCGGCGGCGTCGGACCTATGACAATAACCATGCTCATGTATAATACGTATCTGGCGGCGGTAAGGAGAGGTTAAGCTTTGGATTTCAGTGAAAAGCTGGAAAAATATGCCGACGAATTTAATTTAATTTTAAATAGATTCTGCGATGGACTGCATTGTCAGCCAAAGATACTTGCCGACAGCCTTAAATACAGTTTGCAGATAGGCGGAAAGAGGGTGCGCCCTGCAATGATGTTTGCGGCGGGTGAGCTTTTGGGCGTTGAAAGAGGAAAGATAGAAAATTTTGCACTTGCGCTCGAACTTATTCATACGTACTCGCTTATTCACGACGACTTGCCCGAGATGGATAACGACGATTTCCGACGAGGCAAACCCTCAAATCATAAGGTTTTCGGTGCTGGCAATGCTATATTGGCAGGCGACGGACTTTTAAATACTGCGTATTCAATACTTCTTGCAGAGTGCAGGAAGGGCGCAGAATACGTCTCTGCGGCGGAGTTTATATGCGACTGTGCGGGAATTTACGGCATGATTGCCGGCCAGTCTGCCGACCTTCTGTACGAGAAAATCGAAAATTGCAACGAAGAAATTCTCGGCTTTATCTATGAAAATAAAACGGCTAAAATGCTGACCGCTCCGCTTGTTGTTCCGGCAATACTATCCGGAGGCAAATACTATTCCGAACTCAAACTTTTCGGAAGTAGCTTTGGTAGCCTGTTCCAGCTTACAGACGATATTTTAGACGTCGAGGGAAATTTTTCCACTCTCGGCAAGAGTATAGGCAAAGACAGTCAGGAAGGCAAGTGTACGGCGGTTAAACTTTTTGGTTTGGACGGTGCGAAACTCCGTGCTGACGTGCTGTATGATAAATGTATAAAAATTTTGGAGGGAATCGAGGGGGATACCGACTTTTTTAAACAGCTTGTGCATTTCATGCTGACGAGAGAGAGTTAATATCCTTGACAAAATTCCCTGCATATGTTATACTAATTAAAACTGAATATAGTGGTGCAGTATTCTAGTCAATTGCTGTTGATACGAAGACGGGGGTAAAATACCGTTAAAGGGCATAGCGATGAAGTTTCTGGTGTTTGCTTGCTTTGCCAAAAGTGGGTGAATGCTGGGAGTAAAGGAGTATGGGAGCTAGGTAACGGCATACCGCAGCCAACCCCATTCTCCGTGGAGGCCGGCAAATTTTATTTTTGTCGGTATAAACCTGCTGTCAGGCGAAAGCTTGGTACAGAGTAGCCTGCCTTGAGTGAACTCAGCGGATAATAGAACACGGCTTGAACGTTTGGCCAGACGGTGAAAGCCTATTGCTATTTGAAATTGAGTTTGCAAAAGAGGATAAGCTCAGCAGTAATTGTCAAGGAAAGCTTCTAGACTGATTTTATATTAGAGATTACGGTGTGGACTCAGTGGCGATTCGGTTATGCGCTATGCGCTTTCGGGCTCGTAAAAGGAAACTGCTTCTACGGCGACGGGAAGTGAGCTTTGAGGGAAATCCTACCGAACCTTAAGCCGCAAAGTTTATTTAATATAAACCACTATATTGTTTTTATTACGCACACGTATATGTGCGTATTTTTTAAGTAAATATGGAAGATAATCAACAAAATCAGACGGAAGAGGGTCAGGACGAACACCCAAAAACGGAAATAAAGCAAAAAAGCAGAGAAGTTCGCCCTAAAAATAAAAAGAAAAAAATCCCCGAATGGCTTGTTTGGGGATTAAGTATTCTTTTTTTATCGTTCGGGCTGACGGTAGTATTCAGCTTTTTAACCCAACTCGTCATAGACGAAAACAGTCCCGCAGCAGTCTGCGTGGTTGTGCTACTGGTACTTTTGGTATTCAACATAAGTTGCGACGTGTTGGCAAACGCAATAATCGCATGCAAGCCCGAAGCATTTTTAGCAATGGCGTCAAACAGAATACGTGGTGCGAGACGTGCAGTTTTTTTCTGTCGTAACGCAAGCAAGCTCGGCAGTATTTTTGCGGACGTAATAGGCGATATCTGCGGCATAGTCAGCGGCGCAGCGGGTGCGGCGCTTGCAACGATATTAGCAGTATCGGGCGACAGCTATATTAAAATTATAGCCGCAATTCTTGTCAGTGCGGTAATAGGTGCGCTCACGGTAGGCGGCAAGGCTATATTTAAACATTTTGCAATAAAATACAGCAAAAATATAGTTTTCGGCTTTGCAAAATTCACAACTTTTTTCAAAAAAGAGAAAAAACATAAATGAGAATAGACAAGTATCTCTCACAAAAATTCGGGTCTCGCACAAAAGCTGCGCAGGCGATAGAGAGCGGACTTGTGCTTGTAAACGGAAAAGTCGTCAGTCCTTCGTTTGAAGTAAGGGAAAATGACGACTTGGTTTTTTTAGAGGCGGAGGAAAGCTACGTTTCTCTTGGCGGCTATAAGCTTTCAAAAGCCTTAAAGGAATTTGATTTTAACGTTTCGGGCAAAGTTTTTGCCGATATCGGCGCAAGTACGGGCGGCTTTACCGACTGCCTTTTTCAGCGGGGCGCTTTAAAAGTTTACTGTGTAGACGTCGGCGAAAGTCAGCTTGACCAAAAGCTTAAAAGTAAAAATATTGTTGTTTACGACAATTTTAACGCCCGAAATCTCGAAAAGAGTATGTTTGACGAAAGCCTCGACGGAGCGGTTATCGACGTCAGTTTTATATCGCTCACGTATATATTAGATAAAGTTGCGGCAGTTCTCGACGACGGTAAATTTGTAATTGCGCTCATAAAGCCGCAATTCGAGTGTGAGAGCAGGAACGTTGGCAAAAACGGAATAGTTAAGGACAGTAAAACTAGGGAAAAGATAATAGAAAAAATTTATAACTTTGCAATCGGCTGCAAGCTCGCTCCCAAAAAACTTACGACTGCGCCACTTATCAAGGGTAAAAATGCAGAATTTCTGATTTTACTTGAAAAGGGCGGAGCGCCGATTGATATTAATAATATTAAAAAATCTGTAAAATTATAAATTTAATCGTTTTTTATTTGCATATTTGTATAAAATATAGTATAATATTACAAATGAAAACGGGAATCTATTTTAACAAAAATTATATTTCCGCCAACCGTGAAAACGTAGAAAAGATAAAAAGCAAACTTTCCGCATGCGGAGCGGAGTGCAGAATTGTAGAATGTTTTAAAGATTTAAACGGGCTCGACGTTCTGTTTGTTTTAGGCGGCGACGGAACAATTTTAACGGTTGCGTCTGAATGTGCGGCTCGGGGAGTTAAAATAATCGGCATAAACTACGGTCACGTGGGCTTTTTAGCAGAGTTTGAACCCGAAAAGCTCAACGAAGCGGTTGACCTTGTGCTAAGTGGCAATTACATCATTCAGAAGCGCAACATGCTCAAAGTGGAGTACGGCGGCAAAAGCTTTTACGCATTGAACGATCTCGTAGTCCAGCGTAGCACGTACGGAGAAAATTTTGCAAACACTGTTCATCTGCGTGCGGAAATAGATGGAACAACTGTAGATAATTTTTCGTCAGACGGAATAATCGTCAGCACACCGACGGGTTCAACCGCATATTCGCTGTCGGCGGGAGGCTCTATTCTCGCCCCTGAGCTGAACGCTTTTATTCTTACGCCCGTCTGTGCACATTCGCTGCATTCCCGTCCGGTAGTATTCAGTGACAGCTCCGTGCTTAAAATCCGTACGATAAACGCAAAACTGCCTTTGGTGTTTGCAATTGACGGAAAAATATCAGGTGAAATTAGGGATAACGGACTGATTACGGTGACAAAAGCCGATAGGGCGGTGGAATTTATCACTTCCGCAGATAATAACTTTTTCAATAAATTATTAATAAAACTAAGTATTTGGAGTAAATGATGCAAAGAACTTTAAGACAGCAAAAGATTCTCGAAATTATTGCGGCTAAAGAAATAGATACTCAGGAAGAACTTTGCGACGAACTCAATAAAGTTAATTTCAACGTTACGCAGGCAACCATTTCCCGCGATGTTAAGGACCTTAAAATTTATAAGGTCGCAGGTACGCAGAAAAAGTACCGCTATGCAAGTTTGGATACGTATGTCGATACTGTAACCGACAGAATGACAAGTCTTTTTAAGGGTTGCGTGCTCGCAATCAATTCAGTCAATAATCTCATTATTGTTAAAACAATGCGCGGAAACGGCTCCACCGTAGGCGTTTTTGTGGATTCATTGCAGATAGACGAAATTGTAGGCAGTGTTGCAGGCGACGATACGCTTTTGGTTATCGTAGACACTAACGAACACACACCCAAAGTTGTTGAGCTTTTAAGAAAATATCTCGGTTAAATGTTACATAGACTTCACATAAAAAATATCGCACTGATATCCGAAGCGGATATTGAGTTCGATGATAAACTTAACGTCTTATCGGGTGAAACGGGTTCGGGAAAGTCGGTTATACTCGACTCCATAAACTTTGTTCTCGGAAGCAAGGCGGATAAGACGATGATTCGGTTCGGCGAGCAGGAAGCTACGGTGCGAGCCGAATTTATTGTGGATGAAAATTCCGCCGCAGCCGAAATATTGCGTGAGTACGATATAGAAACGGACGGCGAAATTATTATTACCCGCAGGCTAAACGTAGACGGTAAGGGCTCTATTAAGCTCAACGGTAACACTGTTACGGCAACCATGCTTAAATCGGTTACACAGCATCTTGTGGACGTTCACGGACAGAGCGAGCATTTTTTCCTTCTGAACGAGGAAAATCAGCTTAAAGTAATCGACGGAATATGCGGCGCTCAAGTTGCGGAAATAAAGCACAATCTTGCCGATCTTATTGCTCAAAAGCGTGAACTTAAATCAAAAATAGCCGCTCTCGGCGGTGACGAAAGCGAGCGAGAGCGTAAGCTTGATCTTCTGAAATTTCAGATATCTGAAATTGAGTCGGCAGAGCTTAAAGTCGGCGAGTTTGAGGAGCTCAAAGCAAGGCAAAATATAATTGCCAACACCGAAAAGATATTTTCCGCCCTCAATACCGCACATTCGCTTTTAAGCGACGACGGCGGCAGTATCGACGGAATTTCATCTTCAAAGCATTATTTAAATACTATTTCAGGCTTTGGCGAAGATTACGAACAGATTGCAGCAAGACTTGAAAATTTAAGCGTGGAGGCTTCGGATATAGCCGAAACGCTTTCGGATTTAGCCGATAATCTCACCTTTGACGAGCAGGAAGCAAGCTATATAGACGAACGCTTGACGCTTATAAAAGCGCTCAAAAAGAAATACGGCGAAGACGAGGAACATATTCTCCGATTTCTTGAAGATGCAAAAGCCGAATATGACGCTATTTCGGACAGCGCAAACGCAATCGAAAAATATGAAAAAGGCATTTTTGAGTGCGACGGAAAAATATTCGCATTGTGCCAAAAGCTGACAGACTTAAGAAAAAACACTGCGGATAAATTCTGTAAAGCCGTTACGGCTGAACTTAAAACGCTCAACATTCAGAACGCAAGCTTCGAAGTTCAATTTAATGAATATGACAGACAGACGGCAAATTTGCAGTCGGCAAACGGTTCAGATATCATTTGCTTTATGTTTTCGGCAAATAAAGGCGAGCCGCTCAAGCCTTTGAGTAAGGTAATTTCCGGCGGCGAAATGAGCAGGTTTATGCTTGCCGTTAAAACGCAGTTAAAGGATTTAAACGGTATTTCCACCTATATTTTCGACGAAATAGATGCGGGTATAAGCGGTTATACAGCAAAGACCGTAGCTGAGAAATTTATTAAAATATCACAAAATACCCAAATTCTTGCGGTTTCTCATCTTCCGCAGGTCTGTGCGGCAAGCTCTGCGCAGTTTCTTATATATAAAGTTGAAGAGAGCGCAAAAACTTTAACAAAGGTAAAACGGCTCACCGACGATGAAAAAATCAGCGAGATAGTAAGACTTACGGGAAGCGTGAAGTCAGATGCGGCAACTGAACATGCTAGGGAACTTATAAATCAATTCAAAAACTGACGGCGGAATTTATCTGCCGTTTTTTTGTATATTTTTAAGGCATACGGTTCAAAATACTGTTATGTCTTACTGCAAGAAAGTTTTAAAATTTTTAATTATATTTGTAGCTATATTCGCTTTTTCGCTTCCGTTATCGGGGGCGGCAGCTTTTGCCGAAGAAAATTATCTGTATCTCGGCGGTTTTCCCGCCGGGTTCGTGCTGAATACAACGTCTGTGGAGGTTATAGGCATCTGCGACGTAATCACTGAAAACGGCGTTCTCTCGCCTGCCCGTGAGGCGGGAATAAAGACCGGCGATATAATAGATAAGATTAACGGGGAGGAAGTCAACGCTTCGTCGGATATCAACGTAATATTGTCTAAAGATTTTAAAAAATATGAAATAGAAGTATTGCGCGGCGGCGAAACAAAGAAATTGGAAATAAATCCCGCAAAAGAAATGACTTCGGGCGGCAAAAGACTGGGTGTGCTTGTTAAAGACAGCATAAACGGTATAGGCACTGTAACATATGTTGACGGCAGAAATAAAAAATTTGCTTCTCTCGGTCACCCTGTAAACGATACCAATAACAAATTGATTGAAATTAACGGCGGAACCGTTTACGGAAGCCTTATATACGACGTAAAAAAAGGAGTGAGGGGTACGCCCGGTGAGCTTCGGGGTGCATTTGAAAACGGTGTTTTAATAGGTAAAGCCAAAGTAAATTGCGCCTGCGGTGTTTATGGAGATATGGACCCGAATTTTGATTATTCAAATCTGCTTAAAGTTTCCAAAGCATCAATTAACGAAGTTGAAATAGGTACAGCTTATATCTATACAACGGTATACGGCACAGAATCGGAAAAATATAAAATTTCCATAGTTAAGGTAGACAAAAATAATAAGGATAACAGAAACTTCGTAATAAAAATTGACGATGAAAGACTGATAGATAAGACGGGCGGAATCGTACAGGGAATGAGCGGCAGCCCGATTGTTCAAAACGGCAAGCTGATTGGTGCGGTAACCCACGTAATGGTAAATGACCCTACTCGCGGCTACGGCATAGGGATTGAACACATGCTTAACGCATATTAAAATTTTAATTAAATAAGCTCCTTTTAAATATTGATGGTCAAATTGAGGTTAACTTAATTTGACCTTTAGTTTTTCTAAATTGTATCATTTTTTGTATCATAAATCAATAGTATCCTTCTGGCAAGTTTTGCCAATTTATGTCTAATAATGTGAAATTATATATTATTTATCGCCACAATAAATATCAACGTTTCAATTGAGTGTTAAATTGGGTTGATCTTTTGTTTTAGGTAATTATATCATGCTTAATATAATAAAGCTATAGAAATTTTCTGGTAATTTTTACCAATTTGTTTTTCTTAATTATAACACCTTGTAAAGCGAAAAGCATCTGCATTTTTCTGCCAACTTTGTGCCGTTTAATAGGCATTTTATATGTATGTAATTTTCACTTTTAATATTCTTGTAATTTCAGCATTGAATTTAGGTCTTTATGGCGAAATGTGCATATATAAATTTTTTCAAAGGAGAAATTCGTGGATGGAGAAGTTTGCAAACCGAGAACATGGATTTGGTGTAAATGTTCTGCGATGTATCCTTTTGTGAGATCTTTGCCGAAATAAATTCGTAACCATCCCGTTAGATAATTGGAAATGTTTTTAATAATATGGGATTACGGGTGTATGAATATTATTAGTTTAGATCTCGTCAATTGCATATAGTAGTGTCCTAAAAGTTTAAAAGGCGACAAAATAAATAATAAAAGAATTAAATATAAAAAATTTAAATTTGTTGTAACATTTATAATTTATAATTCGTCATTATATTATAACGAGAACACAAGTGTAAAAGGAGATTTTAAAATAACATGTTACTAAAGAAAGTTACAATACATAAGTATAAAAGTTTTTTGACAGAGCAGACTTTTGAGGTCGAAAATCAAATAACAAGAATTGTTGGGAAAAATGAATCCGGAAAAACAGCACTTCTCGAATCTTTGGCAAAAACAAATTACTTTGAGGATAATCCAGAATTTAAGTTTAATATGGATTTAGATTATCCTCGTAGTGAAGTAACAAAGGTTCGTGGAGAAAATCCTAAAGTGCTGACTTGTGAGTATGAATTATCTGATGAGGATGTAAGTAGAATTGAAGATGCTTTTGCGCCTGGAATAATATCACAGCGAAAATTCTCTATTTTTTCGCACTATGATAATTCAAAAAAGACAACAGGAGCATCTGTAAATTTAGAAATTTTCAAAAAATGGATTATCACATCCTTTGGAGTTGATGATACTGTCAAAGAACTAATAAGGCCTTCAGACTCTTTTGTATCCTTAGATAATATCGTTAATACAAACATTACTCTTCCAGTGATGAAAGAGATAAAAGATAAATTTGATTTGATTAAAAATGAATCAGGTGGTTGGGAGGATCCGCTTGAAGGATATATTTACAAGAAATATATCAGTCCAGCAATTCCCAAGTTTTGGTATTTCAGTGATTATTTCAGTCTTCCGTATAGAATCAATCTGAATGATTTTGTTAATGGTAGACCAACAGATCACCTCACTTCAGAAGAATATAAAATTGTAACTGCTTTATTTGAATTGAGCAATTTGAAAGTTGAAAATATTCATAATGAGAATAACTACGAGGCCTTTAAAGCACAATTGGAAGCCACGTCTAATTCTATCACAGATGATATGTTTGAATACTGGACAACAAACAAAAATTTACAAATTCAGTTTAATATTGAGCACACGACAAATAATACTCGATATCTTAACATTAGAATTTATAATTCAAAACATAGAGTAACCTTACCACTTAAAAACCGCAGTAAAGGTTTTCTTTGGTTTTTCTCTTTCCTTGTGTGGTTCAGCAAAATTCAAGGAGATAAAAAAAGCAAATATATTTTGTTGTTGGACGAGCCTGGTTTAAGTCTTCATGCCGCTGCACAAAATGATTTGCTTAGATTTATTGATGAAAAGTTAGCGTCCGAATATCAAGTTCTATACACTACGCATTCTCCTTTTATGATAGACTCATTAAAACTAAATGAAGTGCGTACAGTTTATGACACACAGGATTCAAAAGTCGGTAGTAAGGTATCGGATGCTGTTGAAGAAAAAGATTCTGATACGCTCTTCCCGTTACAAGCAGCATTGGGGTATACGATTGCACAAAATCTATATGTTTCTCCTAAAAATCTTTTGGTAGAGGGCATATCGGATCTAGTATACCTTAACCATTTTTCTACCATTCTTAAAGAAATGGGAAGAGAAGGTTTATCTGATGATGTAACTATTGTTCCAGTCGGAGGCGCAGATAAGATTGCAACTTTCATTTCGTTGATGCGTGGCAATGAGCTCGACACAGTTTGTTTGCTTGATACTTTTACAGATCAAAAAGCTGAAGCTCACTTGAAGCGTATGGTCGAACAGAAAATTATTGCTGATAAGAAGATTTTGTACTATCACTCTGTGTTAGGGCAATCTTTCGCTGACATTGAGGATTTATTTACTAAGGAAGAATACATTGAGTTGTATAACGGTGTATTCCATACATCAGTTAAAAGTACTGATCTTGACAAAAGCAAGCCTATAATGTCTCAATTAAAAAGAATTAATGGTAAATCTTTCAATCATTACTCTCCTGCGAACTATATGGCAAAAAATATTGGAACGCTTACTTTCTCAAATGAGACAATTGAGCGCTTCGCAAAACTTTTTGAAATGGTTAACAGTAAGTTCAATTAAATTTCGAGTCATTAAACAGTATAAATTAATATAATCTATGTATTCGAATTGGCGGCACTTTGGCAATGATAATAAGATTGTTATTTGAACAAGGGTAACTAATTGTCTCATTCTTTCTAGCTGTTGAGATGAAAATTTCACAGATAGAAAGATAAAAGTAATGTAAAATACTAACGAGGAGTATAAAATGGAACAAAAGATTTTAACAATTAATGATACAATTCATGGTTTGATAGAACTATCGTCTATGGAAAATGATATCATATCCCATGGATTATTTAATAGACTGCATGATGTCTATCAAAATTCTACTGTATATCTCACTTTTCCTACGAATCGCACAAAGCGGTTTGAACATTCAATCGGAACAATGCATTTAGTGGGCGAAATGCTGTTCCGCGCCTTATATAATACTTCGATACAAGATGTAGATGTTTATAAAAAATTTTTAGATCTATCCAAGCAATGTATTAATAAGGTAATTAGTGAAATTAAAAACCGTAGAATTGATAAAATTGAAGATAAAGTTTCTGAATTTGCTGGTGTGTTTGCATTTAATATTGTCGATTTATACAATAAAGCGAACGATTTGCAAGATGGACATATTAGAAAACGAATTCTAAGCTTGAAACGTTATGAAAAAGATGACGAATTAAGTATTTACTTATCTATAATCTATCAATCAGTGCGAATAGCGGCATTACTTCATGATGTTGGACATCCACCGTTTAGTCATATTACAGAAAAAGCACTCGGAAAAGTTTATGAAGCAAATAAGGAGAGCCAGGAAAATCTTTTTGTAATTAATTACCAAAAGGCAAAAAATGAAAATGGTGGTCAGCTTCATGAAAATATTGGTAGCAAAATTTCGGATGCAATTTTAGATAGTGTTGTTGCAAAGGCTACAGCGGAAAGGACACAGGAAACATATACAACGTGGTATCGTTGTATTATTTGGTGTTGCGTTAAATCGATTCTAGCTGATGGCTCATTTATAAATAAAGATAAGGTTACTATTTTCAAGAAAGAAGAAAAGGATTTTTGGTCTACACTTCATGGACTTATAGATGGCGAAGTGGATTGCGATAGATTAGATTATGTGGTTCGTGACGGATTAGCTTCAGGAATATCAGGGCCTCAAGTGGAATATGAGAGAATAATATCTGGAATGAGGTTATTTTTTGATAATAAAGGCTTCGTTTTTGCATTTCTCGCTAAGTCAATGAAATCCTTGGAAACATTCTTTTTGAAACGGTATGATCTTTATGAGAATATCATTTCACACCATCGTGTTGTTAAGACTGACTGTCTTTTTGCTAATGTAATCGAAAAGCTATCTAATTCATATTTAGTTTCTCACAAACAAGAGTCTATTACCGGTGAGATAATTTTACCCAATGATATTTCTGGATTATGGAAGGCATTATCTTATATTGATGCTATTGGAACAGATAATTATAATTCACTGATTCAGTGGGATGATTCTTGGTTAATTACGGTTTTAAAAAATGAAAGATATAAAAAGCACTTTCATGAAGAAGATCCCTTGTATCAAAAACAGAGTGACGAATTATTGTCGCAACTTGATGAAGTTTTAACTAATAAAAAGAATTATTTTTCTGCTGTGAAGAGAGGGTATGATTTCGAGTTGATTGATCATGGCTTCTACAATGTAATTAAAGAGAAACTGTCCGCATATAGGGTAAAAGGTTGCAAATCAGAGCACGTTAAAAATTTTATAAGTTTAATCCGTCGAGAAAGAAAACTTGCGGGCTTCATAGAAAGCTCAAGTAAAGTTTTTTCTTTACATTATTTCTATAAGTTTGTATTTCCTCTGATTTTTGAAGATGGTTCAGAAAAAGCTTTTGAAAATATTGTAACAACATGTGCAATTAGTGCCATGAATGAGTTTAATGAGAATCATCATAACATCATTGAAAACATATTTGTAGGGTGTAGGAAATCTAAAGGAAGAATCATAAAGTCAGTAAAATTATATAGACCGTATGGGCGTATAAAGACAGATGGAGAGGATTCCGCATTGTTAGAATTTACAGATGAATCAAATATTAATGATGTTATCGAGCTTTTGATTTTATCTTCGCCGTTGTTCTATGTTTACATCAAAAAGGCAAAAGAGGTAAAAAAACATATTGAAGCGAATGAATACCTAGAAATATTGGGGACTAGAATAGGTGAAGTTTTTGGTGAAAAATTAATTCATTATTTAGACAAAAAAGAAGGGTGAAATATATAAATGGAAGTTGTACTTGATAAAAAATTAAGGGAAATTAAAAATACTGGTACAAGTATTTATGAAGCATTAATCGATATTATTTACAGCAATAAAACTAGAACAATATCTTTGTTTCAACTAACCAAGGACTTGGAGGACAAAGGGTTTTATGTTTCGGAAGAAGTAACAGCCAAGTTCATGAGTGTTTGGATTAATCGTGGTGTAGTTATACAAATTAAAAATGGATATTTAAGAAAATACACCTAACTAGACTTGAACCTTTATCAAAACAGAAGAATCTGAAAGGTGTAAGATTGAAAATTCTTAATTTTGTCGATGTTATTTATGTATATGAGGGTGGAAAGATAGATATAGTTTTTAACTTTTTAGATGAATTTAAAAATACAGATCTAGTAGAAAAGAGCAAATTATTTAATCTAATAATAAAAACCGACGAAGTAATTCTTTGTCGGTTTCACTTTATGAAACTTAAATTAGATTTGTGTGTGAGTTCGGTATTGTGCCGGACTCATTTCTTTAATTTGAGAGAGATTCTCTCGTTGTTGTAGTAATAGATGTAGAATAAAGTTTCTTTATAAAATCTTCAACCGAGTCAAACTTTTTTGATAAATAACTGGGAAACTTTAAATAATAAGGAATTCAGGAAATCACATTTCAATTCACTTATAAAATTTGTGCAAGTTCAATTTAGATATTTATCAAAATCGACATTAAATTACAATAAAACGGTAAATTATTTAAAGTATAGTTTAAATAATTATTGACTTTATTTTAAGTTTATGCTACCTTATAGATGGAGGGATATGAAAATGTCTATAGTGAACGATGGTAATATCTTGTCTATTCTCTCAACAATGAATCCTTGGTGGCAAACAGGTGTTGTTCCGAAGACGCAATTAAAAGAATTCAAACGAAATGGATACTTTACTTGTAAAAAGGCGCTTGATAGCGATCTGAGAAGAATTGTTGTTATGAGCGGTGCAAGGAGAACGGGTAAAACCACGATTATGTATCAATTAATATCCGAACTTCTTGAAAAAGGTGTAAAACCTCAAAATATTCTGTTTTTTACCTTTGATCATCCTGTAATACGTATGACGGGCCTGGACTCGCTTTTATCTATTTATCATAACAGCATATCCAATGATGAGAAATTTTGGCTGTTTATTGATGAAGTGCAGTTTGATAAGAATTGGACGCACTATCTGAAAATGGCATACGATATGAATCCTTTAATGCATGTGGTTGCTACGGGTTCTGCAAGTGCTGTTGTGGAGGATAACGTAAGAGAAAGCGGAGCGGGTAGATGGACTATTATCAAAATTCCCCCCCTGTCGTTCTATGAGTACTGTGAAATCAAAGGTGTATCAAAAAAAATAGAAGATATTGATGTGTTTAAGATACACGAACTTACTAAACAGGAACAGACAAGAATTATATTGGCTTTAAAAGATTTGCAAGTTCATCTTATGCGCTATCTGCAAATGGGTGGATTCCCGGAACTTGTAAATACTGAGGATCTTGCCTATGCCCAAAAGTTATTGAGAGAAGACGTCATGGAAAGGGCGATTAAACATGATTTACCCGCCGCATATGAGATTCGTAGCATAGATGAGTTGGAAAAGGTGTTTATCTATCTGTGTTATAATAGTTCCAGCATCATCAATATAGAAACAATGTGTAAGGAATTCGATAGGGTCTCCAAGCCTACAATCGAGAAGTATATTAAATACCTTAAGAATGCCAATCTAATTATCATTAGCAAGCAGTTGAACATTTCCGGAAAAAAGGTATTAAAGAGCAAAAATAAAATCTATGTAGCAGATAGCGGCATAAGAGGTGCTGTTGTTCTCGGCGCAGACATCTATACGAAAGATGAAGAACTCGGCTATGCGCTTGAAACAGCGGTATATAAACACGTAAATGATTATTTTACAGCTCAAAATTCACTCTATGAAGTCGGATACGTTAGAGATAATAACGGTGCAGAAATAGATATTGCCGTGCAATATGCAAGCAATCCAATTCAGTATGTGGAAGCAAAAATGCGCAACAACTCAACCGTGAAAGATGATAACGGAATTGTAATATACGGTATGGAGAATACTCCAGGTTATGTGATAACAAAGAACGAAACAGATTTTGGTTTGACAGAGCGTGGTAATACATCATTATACCGAATTCCTGCATTTGCCTTTCTTTATTTGATAGGGAAAAATTTATGAAATATTTTGTTGTGGCTGATGTTCACGGATTTTATGGTGCTAGAAAGGAGTAAGACAATAGTCTGTGGACATTGGAACTGCTCATGGGGCTGGTCCCATATTTTGCAGAAACGTAAGGAGTTCCCTAATAATAGCAGAAAGGAATGGGAAAAGTCATTTGAGCCATATATTGAGCAAGGCATTATTGCCTTTGATGCATGCACGGATTATTCGGGGATAATAAATGTAATAAGTCTTGGAGGAAGCGTAAACGAATAAAGTTTGTACTGTTACATTAAAACCTATTTTTGGACATGGAAAGGCAATTAATGTGGATTCATATACTGTATAATTTTACATAGGAACAGATGCGGAATTATTTAGAGGATTACGATAAGTTTTTAGAATTTTACGAAAATTAACTCCAATAGGTAGGTGTCACTAAGATTAAAAGTTTTTGTCGAACAGCATCCTCAAATGCGTGTCGAAAGATTTTACTTTTTTGTGAAGCTACACGAATTACAGAATAAATTTATTTATAACATATTGACATTTACCCATGTCTTCGTCAATGATCCGACACGCGGTTACGGTATAGCAATTGAGCATATGCTCGACGCTTATTGATTAAAAAAGTCAAAAAATGACAAGAAAACAAATAAAAAAACGGTTGATTTAAGCGAATTTGCTTTATTCAACCGTTTTCTTTTAGCCGATTTTAGTGCCATTTGATGTAGAAATATTATAGTATTTTTAGTCGTTTTTAGTCGTATATTAGTGCCTGTTTTGCGCAAAAATCGACAAATTATTCTAACTGCAGTTTTTTCGTTGAAATTCGTGTAATTTTATAAATTAAATTCGTGGATTATGTCATAATTTTTCAAATTTCAACGTTACTGCTCCTATAAACCAACTCTATTTTAGTACGCATTTAAAGAACTAACATTGCAACTTTATTAGAAAATTCAAATTTTTTAGCATAGATTGTAACATTTTGATTTTACATTTCGTCTTAAGTATAAAATAGGCTAAATGCTAGATAATCAATAAAATGATTATCAACAATAACTACGAATTATTGTATATAAATGTCTAGGAGAATAAAATCTAAGTGTTTAAATTACAATGGAAAAAACCCATAGGGCTATCATTTGAGCTGCTAGTTGAAGGAATATTAAAAGGATTGTTTCCAACTACTGATTTCGTACGAACGAAATATGTCCATGATGGCGGCAAAGACTTTTACGCTGTATTAAACGATGAGGACGATATTTGGGTTGAAGCTAAAAATTATAACAATCATTTGGAATTAAGTAAATTTGCCAACACCTTCATTATGGCAGATATTAATAAAATAAACAGAATAATAATATTTTCCGTATCGCCGTTAA
>JAFLVN010000059.1 GCA_022508285.1 Clostridiales bacterium | reverse complement strand
TTACGGCGTAGACGTAGTGCTCTCCGAACCTAAAATCCCCTACCGCGAAACCATACGCGCTACGGCAACCGCCGAGGGCAAGCACAAGAAGCAGACGGGCGGCCACGGACAGTACGGACACTGCAAGGTACGCTTTGAGCCGTGCGAGGCAGAGTTTGAGTTTGCCGACGAGGTTGTCGGCGGTGCAGTACCCAAGCAGTACATACCCGCAGTTGAAAAGGGCCTTAAGGAATGTATGGCTAAGGGCGTTTTGGCAGGCTATCCCGTTATCGGCGTCAGAGCAGTGCTCTTTGACGGAAGCTACCACGACGTAGACTCTTCGGAAATGGCATTCAAGGCAGCGGCTGCACTCGCCTTCCGTGAGGGACTCAAGAACGCAAAACCCGCTCTCTTGGAACCCGTACTCAAGCTTAAGGCAGGCGTACCCAACGATTATCTTGGCGCGGTTATGGGCGACATATCCAAGCGCCGCGGCAGAATTATGGACAGCACGACGGACGGCGACACAACAACGGTCATTGCCGAAGTACCCCTTTCCGAAATGGCTAAATATGCAACCGACCTCCGCGCAATGACCCGCGGACAGGGCAAGTTCTCAACCGAGTTCCTGCGCTACGAGGAAGTACCTCCCCAACTCGCCGAAAAGGTAATTGCCTCCGCACAATCATAATAATTAAAAGGC
>JAFLVN010000058.1 GCA_022508285.1 Clostridiales bacterium | reverse complement strand
AGAGGACCGGGATGGACCTACCTCTGGTCTAACTGTTGTAACGCCAGTTGCAGTGCAGTGTAGCTATGTAGGGAATGGATAACCGCTGAAAGCATCTAAGTGGGAAGCCTGCCTCAAGATGAGATATCCCATAGAGTTAGACTCTACTGAAGAGCCGTTCGAGATGAGGACGTTGATAGGCTATAGGTGTAAGCATAGAGATATGTTAAGCCGAGTAGTACTAATAGCTCGTGAGGCCTGACCATATTATTATTATCTGTTTGCGTGTGTGTGTGGCAGAGGTTGTAGTTTTCTTTTTTTGATATGTGATGAAAATAAATGATGTATGAATATATGTCCGGTGATCATAACGAGGGTGTCCACCTGTTCCCATTCCGAACACAGAAGTTAAGCCCCTTAGTGCCGATGGTACTGTTTCTTTCGGGAGATGGGAGAGTAGGAAGTTGCCGGGCTTTTTTTATTTCTTGATTCCTATTATTTCCCCGATTCGACAAAGTGCTCTTCATTTGTTTGGTTGTTATCTATTTCAACTTCATTGCCGGATTCCTTTATAAATAACCGAGCCATTCGGCAATACCGGACGGTTGGTTTTATCCTTTTTTTCGATGTACCAAAAAATATTTTGGATATAAAAGAAAGTTTTTACTTATTGTTTTTTATTTTATTCCCCAAAAATATATTGTCAT
>JAFLVN010000057.1 GCA_022508285.1 Clostridiales bacterium | reverse complement strand
TAACTAGCATAAACACAAGATATGAGTCGTTCACTTAAGAAAGGACCGTTTATCAGCGTAAAGCTTGAGAAGAAGGTTGCAGATATGGATGCAAGCGGCAAAAAGTCAGTTATCAAGACATGGAGCCGTGCTTCGATGATCGCCCCCGAATTTGTGGGCCTGACATTTGCCGTTCATAACGGAAACAAGTTCATTCCTGTTTACGTAACCGAAAACATGGTCGGACACAAGCTTGGCGAGTTCGCTCCCACACGCACCTTCCGTGGTCATGGCGGTAACAAGAAAAAATAATAGAGGCCCTGTTTATAAATAATTTTGATAATAAAAGAATTAAAATAAAATGGGTGTAAGAAAAAGAAACTCAGCCGATGCACGGAAAGAAGAGCTCAAGACGATAGCCATCGCCAAGCTCAGAAACGTTCCCACATCGCCCCGTAAAATGCGCCTCGTTGCCGACCTCGTTCGCGGCAAAGAAGTAAATCGCGCTCTCGGTATCCTCAAATTCTCCAACAAAGAGGCTGCTGCCCGCGTCGAAAAACTCCTTCGCTCCGCAATCGCCAACTGGGAAGCTAAAAACGAAAGAAAAGCCGAGGACGGCGAACTGTACATCTCCACAATAATGGTAGACTGTGCACCGATGCTCAAACGCCTTCGCACCGCTCCTCAAGGCCGTGGTTATCGTATACGCAAACGTTCT
>JAFLVN010000056.1 GCA_022508285.1 Clostridiales bacterium | reverse complement strand
GTGAGGCGGATAATCACGCGATTATCTCGGCGGCGCGCATCGGAGAGAAGCAGGGGAAGAAACATATTATCTCCACGGCGTTTGAGCATCATGCCGTGCTTCATACGCTGAACAGACTTGAAAAAGAGGGCTTTGAAGTGACCTATCTTCCCGTAAGCAGGGAAGGGCTTGTAAATTCAAAGCAGGCTAAAGAGGCAATCCGTCCCGATACGGCGTTCGTTTCGGTAATGTATGCGAATAACGAGATAGGCACCGTTCAGCCTATACGCGAGATAGGCGAAGTGTGCAAAAAGGCGGGCGTTCCGTTCCATACCGACGCGGTGCAGGCTGTCGGGCATATTCCCGTAGACGTGAACGCCGACAATATCGATATGCTTGCAATATCGGCGCATAAGTTCCACGGTCCCAAGGGAGTGGGCGCGCTGTACTGCAGAAAGGGCATTCCCTTAAACACCTTTATAGAGGGAGGTGCGCAGGAGCGTAACCGCCGTGCCGGTACCGAAAATATTGCGGGAATTATGGCAATGTGCGCGGCTTTGGAAGAGGCGTGTGCCAATATGGAAAACAACGCAAAAAAGCTGAAAGAGTTGCGCGACAGGCTCATAGACGGGCTCTTGAAAATCCCCCATGCCCGCCTTAACGGCGACAGGGATAAGAGGCTTCCTTCAAACGTGAATATGTGCTTTGAGGGAATAGAGGGAGAAG
>JAFLVN010000055.1 GCA_022508285.1 Clostridiales bacterium | reverse complement strand
GGAACAGGACTATCAGGCTGCGTATGGGAGTGAGAGCAGCGGTGAGGCTGCGCCTTTCGCCGAGGGGTGCGAGGAGGATGTTCCCGCGAACCACGCAAGGCAAGTGGCTAAGAAGTCACGCCCATCTTCATCTCCATGCCATACGGGGGCAAAAATTCAAAAAAATGCTAAATAAAGCGGTAAATTCTTAAAAAACCTTACGGGGGGTGAATCGGCGAAAAAACATTACCTTTGTAGCGTTTAACGCAGAAAAAAAACGATCAGCTATCAGCGGATAATTAGACAGATTCGTTTTGAGTTTTTGTTTCATATTGCATGATTGAACTTAAGTTAGCAGCGATGACCATGAAGACATGAGAACAGTGGTTCTGTATGAGTTTTTTATTAAGGGTATTTTATATGTTATTATTGAGTTGGATTTATTTTCAAAAACCTTAGACCATGAAATTTCAACATGTGTAACTGTCGGGGCTCGCCTCTCACTCTCCTATCGGGGGCGGAGCCCATCCGCTGAACTAACAATGTTAAATATTAAAAGTAACTTTGCAGACAAAATGGTTTCAATGCCAAAAATATTATAAACATAACAAATACAAAACATTATGAACAAATTTAACAACACACCCGCCACGACAGCCCTGCTTGCAGAGTTGCTGAAGGGTACATCGGTCAGGCAGCGTATGGGAGTGAGAGCAGCGGTGAGGCTGCGCCTTTCGCCGAAGGGTGCGAGGA
>JAFLVN010000054.1 GCA_022508285.1 Clostridiales bacterium | reverse complement strand
TGTCCGGACTAGATATGGCACGAGTGAACAGTAACATAGAAAAATCCGGACTACGACTTTATTTAGATAATCTTTGGTTTTTATCTTTATAAGTGTTATAATAGAAAATATAAAACATTTAGCAGAAAATACCAGATTGGCAGACTTACATACGGTGCTTAGCTGTCAGGGCGGCGGATTACAGAGAATAGTTTTTCCAATTAAAACGGAAAGCAGCATTTATCTGTCAGAAAAGGTAATGAAAGGATGAAAAGCACACAAAAGCAGCTTTTTACCTTTTATTATAAAAAACAATATATTTCAAATAGGAGGGAATTATTTATGGCAAAAGAAATGATTGCAATGCTTCTTGCCGGCGGACAGGGCTCACGTCTATACGCACTGACTGAGAAGCTTGCAAAACCCGCAGTTCCTTTTGGCGGGAAATACCGTATCATCGACTTTCCGCTGTCCAACTGCGTCAATTCAGGCATTGATACTGTCGGTATCCTGACCCAGTATCAGCCACTCGTTCTTAATGAGTATATCGGTAACGGTCAGCCTTGGGATCTCGACCGTCTCTATGGCGGTGTACATGTTCTGCCTCCTTATCAGAAAGCTTCAGGCTCCGACTGGTATAAAGGCACCGCAAACGCGATTTATCAGAATATCTCATTTATTGAACGTTATGACCCGAAGTATGTCATTATTCTGTCAGGGGATCAGATATGCAAACAGGATTACAGTGATTTTCTAAGATTCCACAAAGAAAA
>JAFLVN010000053.1 GCA_022508285.1 Clostridiales bacterium | reverse complement strand
CGTGCTTATTTGCAAAGGGAAGTCGTTGAAGCTGCGGCTGATTCGATTGCAAATCCCTATTACGAGCCTACGGGGGCGAACGGGGCGTATGTGCGCGTATATCTGCGGTGCATCACGGAGAATCTTATCACCGAACAGCAACTTTTCGACGCTTTTCTGCGCAGTGCCCGACCGCAGCAGCGTATGGAGGATTGGCATCGGTTGTGGCAGGAAGAGATAGTTCCCGCCGCCCGCAATGCCGGTCTCAGTTTCTCTGATGAAGAACTCGCCGAACTTACCGACGCCAGTCGTCGGAACAGGGCCGTGCGCCATTCGGACGACTATCGCAATGCCTACCACCCGCATTACCGCATCGTGGAACGGTCTATATTTGAAACAGAAATAAAACCATATCTACCATAGGCTTATGAAAACGATTTTATCAATGGCTGCAATGATGATTGCGGCGACAATGGTTTCGTGCTGCGGAGGCGGGACAAAACCGACAGAGACAAACGATACGGCGGATAAATACGGTATTCGATTCTCCGAAGAGTCCACCATCGACAAGGAGCACAAGCGCGTGCTTATTCTTTCGGGCAGCCCCCGCAAAGGCGGAAACAGCGACCTGCTGTGCGATGAGTTCGCACGTGGTGCGGAAGAGGCCGGCGGAATAGTGGAAAAGATTTTTCTTGCCGACTACAACATCAACTACTTCTTGGAGGAAGACGAGCAACGCACGGGCGAACGCGCACACGAAGCGCAGGACGATGCCCCGATGATTGTG
>JAFLVN010000052.1 GCA_022508285.1 Clostridiales bacterium | reverse complement strand
GATTACGGACAGAACGCTTTTAGGTAATGCTACAGCCTACTTAATGAAATATATAGAGAAGTCCGGCGAGAAACTTGTGTATTCGAGAGGACTGCCGACTTACTTCATATCGGACATTATGGAAGAGGATATAGTCTGCCCCATCGGGCAAGAGGACAAAAAGCTATTACTATTCGATGATTTTACCTGTTGGGACGAGGGTTGCAAAATAGGCGAAGTCAGTCCCGAAACAATACAGCAGTTACGGAAAAGTAACTGAAAGTATTTTGTCTTTCGTCTGGCGGAGCGTAAACGAAACCGCACTTTTCGTCAAGGGTGTACAGAGCAACTCCGTTGCCCTTGACGGAAAGGAAACAGACGGACAACAAGCAAAAGCCTATGCGCTTCCGTTTGTTTCGCTCCTGTCGAAAGACAAATCTAAAATCAAAAGGAGTTTATGAAAATGAAAACAGCAGTTATCTATGCAAGGTACTCTTGCGATAACCAAACAGAACAGTCCATTGAGGGGCAATTAAGCGTTTGTGAAGATTACGCAAAAAGAAATAATATTCTTATTCTTGACACCTACATAGACAGGGCGATGACAGGCACAAATGATTGTCGCCCTGATTTTCAACGTATGATTAAAGAGAGCGCAAAAAGACAATGGAATTATGTGCTTGTCTATAAACTTGACAGATTTTCAAGAGATAAATACGCCACCGCTATACATAAGAAAACTTTAAAAGACAACGGCGTTAAAGTTTTATCCGCAATGGAAAATATACCCGATACGCC
>JAFLVN010000051.1 GCA_022508285.1 Clostridiales bacterium | reverse complement strand
GCTTTGTCACCCTTGGCTCCTGCGATGGGCCATACCCGGAGTCAAAACCAAGAAAGCTGGGACGGAGCAAAATCATCGAGTGACGGTGAGAGTATGACTCAGAATCAGAAAAGAATTTTTTTGATCCACGAACTACTGGACGAGCAGCCCCGATATAAAAATCTGGCGATACCTTTGGAGGCGGCGGCGCAAAAACAGTTGCTCCGCTCTCTGATGAATGTCCGCAGGCCGGGAAAGATCAGCAGTGACTTTCTGTCTGTCCAAGACGCATATCTTTGGGAGGAAACCTCTGCAAAGGGTGTCACAGACCTTGCGGACTTATCGCCCATATCAGAGGGCATCTATCTGTGGCAGGGGGACATCACCACCCTGCGCTGTGATGCTATTGTCAACGCCGCCAACAGCGGTATGACCGGCTGTTACGCTCCCTGCCACAACTGCATTGACAACTGCATCCACACCTACGCCGGGGTACAGCTCCGGCTGGAATGCGCCAAACTGATGGCAGAGCAAGGCCATGAGGAAGCAACAGGCCAGGCTAAAATCACATCGGCATACAACCTCCCCTGCAAATATGTTCTGCACACGGTGGGACCCATCATCCGTGGCAGCGTCACACAGGAGGATGAAAAGCTACTGGCCTCTTGCTACCGCTCCTGCCTGGAGCTGGCCGAACAGAATGGTATCAAGAGCATCGCGTTCTGCTGTGTCTCCACCGGGGAGTTCCATTTCCCCAATGACCGGGCGGCAGAGATCGCGGTGCGGACTGTCAAGGAATACAGAGCGCAGACCAGCACCGAAATGGAGGTGATCTTCAATGTTTTCACGGA
>JAFLVN010000050.1 GCA_022508285.1 Clostridiales bacterium | reverse complement strand
CGGTGCCAAGAGACCGAAGGAAGCTAAGAAGAAGTGATGAACAAATTTTAATTTGTTCACCGCGTATCACAAGTGCATATCGGGTTATTTCATATATTACTTGATTAAAATCGATACGCGCTGACGGAATTTTGAAATAATAAGTTCAGAGTACCTGTGATATTCATTTGAAAAACGAAATTTTAGAACTGTTTTTCTCAATCGGTTTGCGAGGAAAAGAGCATCTGCAAAGACGCAGGTAGAATTTAATAAATATCAAGGCGCAAAACGCAGGAATACTTTGTGTATTCCGAGGCTTTGCAACGAAGAGATTTTTAAATTATACCAAGTATTTGAGATGAAATTGACGAGCAATCCGATAACAATATGAAGGAGGGAAGTAAAGTGCCAAGAAAAGGTTTTATTGCAAAAAGAGAAGTATTGCCGGATCCGGTTTATAACAGCATCGTTGTAACAAAGCTTATCAACAACATCATGCTTGACGGCAAAAAGGGCGTTGCTCAGAAAATTGTTTATGACGCGTTCCAGATAGTTGCTGAAAAGACAGGCAAGGACCCGCTTGAGGCTTTCGGCGAGGCGATGGACAACATCATGCCGGTGCTGGAGGTTAAGGCAAGACGTGTCGGCGGTGCAACCTATCAGGTTCCTATGGAGGTTCGCCCCGAGAGACGTCAGACACTCGGACTTCGTTGGCTTACCGCTTACGCAAGAACGCGTAACGAGAAGACAATGAAGGAGAGACTTGCAAACGAGCTTATCGACGCTATCAACGGTACAGGCGGTTCTGTTAAGAAGCGCGAAGACACCCACAAGATGGCTGAGGCTAACAAGGCGTTTGCTCATTA
>JAFLVN010000005.1 GCA_022508285.1 Clostridiales bacterium | reverse complement strand
GTACAGGATATGCAAGTTCCTTGATATCGGAGTATCCGACGTTGAATTTGCCGTTCATGAGTGCACGCACCTTAGCGCAGGTGATAAGAGCCTGAGCCGCACGGGGGGAAGCGCCGTATCTGACATATTTTTTAGCCGTAGCCGGGCTATTATTGAGCTCGGGGTGAGTGTTGGAAACGAGATTAACCGCAAAGTCGAGCACGTCGTCGATAACGGGCACGCTCTTTGCAAGCTCGCGCATTTCGAGAATTGTTGCGCCGTCGATAACCGCATTCGCAGTCTCCTCGAGGGTTATCTGCGTCATGTTTACTATGTCGGCAAGGTCCTTGGTTGAAGGGAATTCAACTATGAGCTTGAACATGAAACGGTCCATCTGCGCTTCGGGCAGAGGATAGGTACCGTCCTGCTCTATGGGGTTCTGCGTTGCGAGCACGAAGAAGGGCTCTGCAAGCTTGTAGGTCTGCTTTGCAACCGTAACTTTGTGCTCCTGCATAACCTCAAGCATGGCGGCCTGCGTCTTGGGTGTCGCACGGTTGATTTCGTCGGCAAGCACGAGGTTTGCAAAGATGGGACCGCGCTGGAACACTGTGTTCATCTTGCCGCTATCGTCTTTTTCGATAATATTCGTACCGGTTACGTCCGAAGGCATAAGGTCGGGCGTGAACTGAATACGGGAGAAAGAAAGGCTCATCGTTTTGCCGAGTGCACGGACGAGACGGGTTTTACCAACTCCGGGAACACCTTCCAAAAGCACGTTGCCGCCGGCAACAATTGCGCAAAGAACGTTATCAACGATATCCGCCATGCCTACGACGTCCTTGGAGAGCTCCTTTTTAATGGTTGAAACGGCTTTGCTGAACCGTTCTACCTTTGCGGCGTTCTCGGGACTGACTGCAACTTTGGGCAGGTCTTCGTCTCTATGCTCATATGTGGGAACAGCTTCTTGCGCCGCCGCTTCCTTGGGTTCGGAAGCCTCGGCGGATTCCTCTGCCGGTTTTTCTGCTTCAGGCTCGGCTACCTTGTTCTTTTTTGCAAGCTTCTTCTGAAGCTTTTCTTCGCGGAGTCTATCCTTTTCCGCTTTTTTGAGCGCCTTCTTGTCGATGACTTCCTCGGTTTCAGAGATTTCGCCTTCACCCAAAATTTCGGAAAGCTCTAACTCTTGCATGTTCTCGTTCTCGCCGTTTAAATCTTTCATTTTTATTTCCTCACTCTTATTATGTTTAAAAATATTTTGTTAAAGCTTTTACCGCTTTAAATTATTCGTTTTTATCGCTGCCGTACAGTTTGCCAAAGAAGTCTTCAGCCATCTTTATCTGCTCGTCGGTAAGCAAGCCTTTCTCTCTGAGCTCGATATACATAGCGTGGTACTGGCTAAGAAGCTTGCCGTACTCTACGTACTTGCCCGTGAAAGGATCGTACACTTCTTTGTCGCCGTATCCGGGGTCGCCGCCAATAACGCCGTTACCGGGGTCGCCTTCCCCGGGATCAGGATTGTCGGGATTATTGGTGCCGCCATTGTTGCCGCCGACGTCGTCATCACGGTCGGGCAGCTCTAATCCGCCGAGACCGAAGATATCTTTCAGTCTGTTGCCGACAAATCTGCGCACTGCACCGGCATACGACTGCACGGAAAGCTCAAGCGCAAGCGACTCCCAATCTTCACCGATGAACATATTTTTTATTTCCGCTTGAAGATCATCGTCGCTCGTAAACTCGCCCAGTTCGACTTTTTCCTGCAAAGCTGCGAACTTATCTTTAAATATGACGAGATAGCTGTACAGGCTGTCTTCCGCAAATTCCTCGCTGAGAGCTTCAATACCGCTATTCAACGGGTCGATTATGAGCGTCATTGCATCCGACCATTCCGACCAGCCTTCTCCTATTTTTATATCCAGCGACTTGAGTATCGCGTTTTTGCCGGCATCCATTCTGTTCAGCGTTCTACTTTGCTTTTCGCTGTCGAAAAGTTCTACGTGGTCGTACGTCTTGATGGTGGTTGCGCCGGCAGGCTGGTAAACCCTGTACGCGTTTCCGCCCCTTAAAATTATCTGACCGAAAACAGTTTCCTCGGCTTCGAGAATATCGCTGACTTCAAAATACGAAACCGAGTTGTTAACTGCAAGGTTGACCTCTGTGATTGCGCTGTTTACCGCACTCTTTAAATCGCCCTGCGTAAGATCTTCAACGGAAAGCTCGCTTATGAGATTACGGAGCTCGTATTCTATCTTCGTTTTAACGGTATCGGTAATTTTGGACTTTTGCACGTCGTCGATCATTTTTTTTATCTGATCGATAGGCAACGTGCCGACTACTGCGGGCGCATCGTCTCCGGTGGGAACCGCAGCCTTTGCCGGAACAACAAACGCAGTGGTTGCCATTGCAACGGCAATCAAAGCCGATACGCCGAACTGCCATATTCTTGAAAAACGAACCTTGCTTTTGGGCAGATTGGATAATTTTTGCTCGGTATCTGCTCTCTGCAATCCAAGAAGAACGCCTTCCTGCCCGCTGAATTCCAGCGAAGTTTGCACTCTTTCTTCAAGACTGAATTCGTTGTCCAGCCTTGTTGCAACCTTTTTGTTGGTAGGTTTGAAAAATACAAACGAGACTCCCGTGCCGATAACTGCGGCAGCTACGCCTATGACAATGTACCAAACTACACCCAAAGAGATTGCCGAAAGCTTTAACGCAAGCAAAATTATGCCTACGGCAAACAAACCGAAAGACACTCCGCATATGACGCTTTTTAAAATTGCGCCGAACAGATACTTTCTTTTCAGTTTTTTAAATCTTTCGCTCATTGATCCTCCTCGCCAAATTTGTTTTTTATTGTAATTTTATTATTGTAATTGATAAAGTAGTTTCACTATTATTATATTATTGTTTATCAGTACGATTTGCTTTCGTAAGCGCCCGTTGCAAGGCAGGCAAGTCCGTCGTCTACGACGCTTAAGTTCATAGCGGAGGTTGACGCCGTTGCGTTTACGCTCTCTACATACAAATAGAACTCGGCTCTCACTCTGTTTTCATCCGCAGTTCTATAGCCCGTTTCGTATCTGAATATTACCGTATAGTTGCCGGGGAATATTGCTCTGAATAACGGTGCAGAGCCGCCGCCGTACGTGAAATATTCGCTGTTGCCGGGGGTAATCCACTCTTCCTGGAATGTGGGCAACTGATAGTACGCCCTTACGCCGCCGTCGCCGGTTTCATCCAACGTCAGCGCCACTGCCTTTTCGGTGCTCCCGTCGGGGTACGTTGCGGTTAATTCGACATTGTATATATATTTGTCGCCGACTCCGGCAGCATACATCTGAACTTTTTTGCCCCTTAAATGATCGGTCATCGGCAGAGTCTGATTATTGAAGCTAAGCTTGACGTCGAGCTTGTTGGGAACGTTCGGGTTTACTATATCTTCCTTTCTCACATGACCGCAATCTGCGCACGTCCATTCTTCGCTACCGTCGTTCTTTCCTACGGGCTTAGTGATTTTAGTGGGCTCTTCCCCCTCGTTGTGAGGTAAAAGGTCGCTCCACTGGTTGCAGACAACGCATTGTAACTGGTGGTTTTCATCGAACTGCCTGACAGCCCCGCCGGTGTAGGTATGTTCGCCTGTTGCGGGAATATCGTCGGTTTTCATTGCATTACATACCGAACACTGATACGTGGCGCTGCCGGCAACGCCGCAGGTTGCTTCGGATGCGCTAATGGGCTCGCCCCAATCGTGATCGCCCGTTGCGGGGATATCGCCTACTATAATAAGTCTGCAGACCGTGCATTGAAGCCAGCCGTAACCTACCTCGCCGCAGGTGGGCTCATCCTCTATGTGATCCTCCATAGGCACAAACTCGTGCGGGCCGATGTCCTTTTTAAGTCCGCATTCTTCACATACTCGCCAGTGACCCCTTGCCAAGCCCTGTTCGCTACTTGCGTCGTACTTCCAGCCCGACCAAATGTGCTGACCGACGCCGTCGGGCACACACGCCGCAAGCCCGAGTGCACAGAACACGGCACAGGTTACGACAAGTAGCATTAAAATCCATTTTTTCATAAAAATCCTCTTTCAGCTTTAAAAACTGTTGCATTTACTATATTTTACTCGTTTATTGAAAAATTGCGCCACCGAATAAAAAATATACATTTATTCAAAATCGGACATTGTCCGCCGACACTTTTCCCTTATAAACTTATAGTTATACGAATTATATCATAACTTTTTCAACTATGCAACTAAATACCCGCAAAATTATTATTTTTTTCACTCACTTTTCACTTCCTTATTATGGAAAGGTAAAAAAGCCGCCTCAGCGGCTGATTTTATATTCGACCGAGGCGGCGGCAAGTGCAAATACTTTGTGCGCACCGGCATTTTTTAAGGCTTGCGCAAGACTTTCGAACGTGGCTCCCGTAGTCATAACGTCGTCGATGATGATTATCGTTTTATCCTTTACAAGCTTTTTATTCGCTTTGAATGCCGCATTGAGGTTTTTAAGCCGCTCGGCACGGGGAAGATTTTTCTGTGCGGGAGTAGTTCTCGCCCGCTCTACTGCGCCGTACTGCACGGGTATGCCCGTACTCTTTGATACCTCCACCGCAAGCAGTTCGGACTGGTTGTATCCCCTGTCCCGCAGCGCACTATCGGTTGCGGGCACGAAAACTATACCGTCGGATGCGGGCAGTTCCTTTACTTTTTCTGCTATAAATCGGGAGAGATAGCGGGCGATATACGGACGCCCGTTTTTGAAACGGAATATCAGATCCGCCGAACCCCCGTCATATACGAGGGGAGACAGAGCACGGTCATAGGCGGGCAAATGCGCCTTACATTCCATACAGATTTCGCTTTTCGCAGTTTTTCTGCCGCACTTCGGGCAGGTTGCGCCTACGTTCGGCACAAGCCTTTTAAGGCAGTCTGCGCACAGCTCTCCCTTGAAAATTTCGACATCGCATAAAAGGCAGGCGAAGTGTTGCGGAAAGAGATTGTCTTTAAGGAATTTTATTGAGTTCTGACGGAAGGCGTTGAGTTTTGCCATGTAAACATTTTACCGCATACCGCCCCCGCCGTCAACCATCATAATTTATTAATTACAATTATATTCCCTTGCTCGGTGATAGAAACTTCGGAGAAGCAAGCAAGACAAGGCGAACGAGTACCGTCCGCAGGGCGTGTACACAGAAGTACACAACCAAGGCGGCACGGAGTTCAACACAGTATTGCGAAGCTTATACGAAGTTTGCGGGCGCAAAATTTTTTCAATGTGAGTGTATAAATTCCGTCATTTCCTGTCAATACCTAAGCCATGAAAAAATTTTGTATAGTTTTTGTTGTATTAATCATAATAATTGCAACGGTAGTTTGTGCGACCGCAATGCAGCCTGCGCAGGCGGAAAACGAGTACCTGCGCATACACGTACGGGCCAACTCCAACGACCAGATTGACCAGGACGTGAAGTACAAGGTTAAAGACGAGGTGGTAAAATTCATAACTCCCTACGCTGCGCAGTGTGTGGATAAGGAGACGGCGATGGAGCTCATCTCTTCCATTCTCGATGAGATTGAGGACGTGTGCGACAGGGTTTTAAGGCAGAACGGTTTTACCTACACCTCCAAGGCGAGCGTGCGTAGAGAAGAGTTTCCCACACGGGTATACGGCGAACTCACTCTTGAGGCGGGCGTGTACGACGCCTTGATCATCGAGCTCGGCTCGGGCAAGGGTGACAACTGGTGGTGCGTTATATATCCACCCCTCTGCTTCACCTCGGGCACGGCAGACGTTAAATACCGTTCGGCAATTTACGACATAGTGCGGAAATTTTTTAACAAATAACCGCATATATATTGCAACGAAACAGACATATTGCGGAAATTTCAAATTACCGCTAACATAGTTTTTGTATACGCTCGCCGTTTGCGGGCAAGGAGGAAAAATGAAAAAAGCACTTAGAATGGGCATGGCTGCCGTTGCGGTTGCCGCAGTGGGCTGCGCCGTGACCCTATTCGAATTGGGACACACAAGCGATGAAATCGCTGCGCCCCCTTACGTTCAGACTGCTGTTTTAAGGCAGGGTGCAAGCGGCGGCGAAGTTAAGGAATTACAGAGGCGTTTGAAGCAGTGGGGCTACTACTCGGGCTCGGTAGACGGCATTTACGGCAAGCAAACAACCGAAGCCGTGAAATATTTTCAGCGCAAGAACGGATTAGTAGCCGACGGTATTGCGGGAAAAGCAACCTATGAGGCCCTCGGCATGATGGAATCGGCAAAGGCTCTCGAAGGCTCTTCGGGAAGCAGCTCGTCCTCGGGCACAAGCTCAAGCTACACCAGCTCGGACACCTATCTTCTGGCAAAGTGCATCTACGCCGAAGCCCGCGGTGAAAGCTACGTGGGACAGGTTGCGGTAGGTGCGGTAATATTAAACCGTGTGCGTTCAACCAGCTTCCCCAACACTATTTCGGGCGTAGTTTATCAGAAGGGCGCATTCACTTCCGTTTCAGACGGACAGATTAACCTTGCGCCCGACAAGACGGCGATGAACGCAGCACAGGACGCCATTAACGGCTGGGACCCCACCTACGGTTGCATATATTACTACAACCCTGCGGTGGCGACGAGCTCGTGGATTTTCAGTAGACCTACGGTTACCACGATAGGTAAACACGTATTTGCAAAGTAGGGGGTAAAGGATGAGTAAAAAACAAGTTTCAAGCGGAGCCGAAAAGGCTGAAAATCTGACCCGCAAAAAGTCAACGTCAACTAAATCGAATCAAACGAAAAAGGCGCAGCCCGTAAAGGATACTGCGAGGGAAAAAAAGGCTAAAACACAGCATAAGCCTGCAAAAACGACCAAAAAGAAAAATAAAGTGAAAGCCGTTAACGAGAAAAAGGCTTTAAGAAAAGAAGCACGCGAGCAGCGCAAATTGGAGCAAGCAAAACTGCGTGCCGAAAGAAAGCAGAAACGCCTTGAAAAGAAACTTGAAGCTAAGCAAAAGAGGCTTGAAAAACTTGCCGCATTCAAGCAGGCGCGTGCCGAAAGAAAAGAAAAGCGCCGTGAGCGCAAGGATATGTTGAAGCACGAGACCAAGGAAGCGAGAATAGAGCGCAAGCGTTCGGAGCGTCAGGCACGCCTCGAGGCGAGAGTTGCAAAGCGTGAAGCTGCGGCAGCCGAGCGTCAAGCAAGGCGGGAACACCGTCTTAAAGTCCGTGCGGACAAGCGTGCGGAAAGAAACGAAAAGAGACATGCACCCGGCTTCGGCGGCTGGCTTGCGGCGGTAATATCCCTCGGCGTAGTCACCCTTGCTCTCGGCTCAATGCTGACCTACGGCTGGATATATATGAACGGTATGCACGAGGACGTTGCCGCCATTCATACCGAGAGCCTGTACGAGCTCAACTCGGTAGTGGATAATCTCGACACCAACCTCTCCAAGGCGAGGGTTGCAAACACGAGATCGGAGCAGGTTAAACTGCTTTCGGATATTGCGATACAGAGCGAAATGGCGCAGACCATTTTAGAGCGTCTGCCTATGGAATCACTGATTACTCAGAATATGACCGCTTTTGTAAACAAAATGGGCGACAGCGCACAGCAAATGCTGTATTCGGTGGCAAACGGAAAGAGTCTCACGGACAGCCAGATTGCTTCCCTGCAATATATGTACGAAACAAACGGACAGCTTAAAGAGGCCTTGAACGAGCTCACCTCCACCGCCGATAAAGACGACATGCTCGACATGCTCAAAGGCAAGAAAGACGGACTTATGATCTCCGCCTTCGACGATATCCAGAATACTCCCGTTGAAGTACCCTCGGAAATTCACGACGGTCCCTTTGCCGAAAACACCGACAAGGTGAGCGCAAAGAACCTTGAAGGACTCGAGGAGATATCCGCGGCACGTGCCGAGGAGCTTGCTCAGAAGTACTTTGCAGACTACGGCGTAAAGAGCGTAAGCTGCACGGGCGAAGTGAACGCCGAACAGCTTCAGTGCTACAACGTTACCATCTCCACCGAACAAGGAAAAATGTGGGCACAGCTTTCAAAGCTCGGCGGCAAGGTAGTTGAATTTAACAGCTACAAGGACTGCTCGGACAAGAACTTCTCGGTTGAAAGATGTATCGACATCGCCGAAGACTTCCTCACAGACCTCGGATTCAATGGCATGAAGGCGGTTTGGACAAGCGAAAACGGCACGGCTTGCAACTTAAACTTTGCCTATATCGACGACGGCATTGTATGCTACAGCGATATGGTTAAGGTTAAGGTATGCGAGGAGCGCGGAATAGTTACCGGCATGGAAGCTATAAGCTACGTTTTAAACCATACGGAAAGAAGTATGCCCTCGGCAAGTATCTCCAAGAGCGAAGCCCGTGAAAAAATCCACACCGAGCTCGACGTTAAGGGTTCACGCCTCTCGCTTATACCTGTAGACGGCGGCGAAAGACTTGCCTGGGAGTTCTACGGCGAATTCGGCGGCAACGACTACTATGTTTACGTTGACGCAAAAACCGGACAGGAAATAGAAATGTTCACGGTTGTAGGCACCGCACAGGGTCGCGCACTGATGTAAGCGGCGTGTCGCCGCAGCCAAGTATCTTGATTGCTAAATACTTGACTAACCGAAACACTAATCAAACGATAAGCCGCAGGCGAAAATTCGCCTGCGGCTTTATAATTTTGAGATTAATAATAGGTTACAACTTGCGGGTCGGGCGCTTCCGCACGCTCGATTTTTTCGGCAATCAATACGGGGCCCTTGGCTCGGTATACGGAGTTATATTCGTAAATTATCTTTGCCGTTACCGTAAGCCAGTCGCGCGTCTGCACTCCCTCTATTTTGCCGTTCAGCTTAACGGCAAAACCGTCGTAGGCGATATCCGCCTCGCAACAGGTCATAATGTGCCTGCCGAGAACTATATAGCCCTTGGGAACTTTTTTGGAGAGAGCCGCCATGCCCTTGAATTTGACAGTCTTTCCGATATACTCCATGGTGTTTTCCGCCATGTCCCTATAGAACCAGGCAAAGTCCCTGTCCTCGATTTCGACCACCGGGGCGTTTTTATCGAAGGGAAGCGGGTCTTCGATTTCGTCAAATTCAGCCTTGCCGCCCAAAAACTCATATACGATATCGGGGCGGCGGGAAACTCCACGCACTACCTTGTGGAACTCCATTTTATCCATCTGCGGTTTGAAGCGGTTGAACACGACCATCTGCGTCATCTGAATTTTATCGAACACGAGCTGACGCATATTCTGATTGTAGTTTAAAAAGGTGTTGGCGTCGAAAAAGGTCATCATCTGGTTTATTACCCAGCTTTCGGGCATCGCGTCGAAAAACTGCTGCAAGAGCCATGTGCCGTTGTACTCCACCACAATCCTCTGCGGCTTGTGCTTTTGCGTGAGCGCCTCGAGATTTTCAAAGGTGAGTTCATTCGCACTTTCGAGTGTGACAACGACAACGTTTTTGACTGCGAAAAGGTTGGGGTCGTACTCCTCTTCGCCCTCCTCGCATACGAGCAGCATTGTGCGCTCGCCGTTCTCCATTCTCGGGTCTTCGAGCGTTTCCTGTATGAATTTTGTTTTGCCCGACTCCAAAAAGCCGAGAAAGAGGTATACGGATATTTCGTCCATAATATCACCTTATTACTGTATATTTGCAACCGCAGAGAAGCGAGTTAGACGAGAAAAGCGAGCATTTTGGAGGGGAGCTTACTGAATCGTAAGTGACCCGAACAAAAGCGGAGCTTGACAACGCATAACGAAGCTTATATGCGGTTGGCGGGAGCTAAACTTCGAAAAGTTCCTTTAATTCGTCCTCGTCAATCTTACTGCCTATAACGCACAGCCTTCCCGTATACGCTGCCGAGCCTTCACGGATATCCACTTCGCCGGGGACGTAGTCAAAGTGCAACCATTTGCCACTTACGGCGGGCACTATGCCCTTTGCACGCAGAACAGTGCCGAAGCGAACAGCGTCAGAAAGCGCACTGAGCGCACTTTCAAGCTCTGTCTTTTCAAACTTTTTGCTCGTTTCAACACCCCAGCTTGTAAAGACCTCGTCGGCATGGTGATGATGCTCATGACCGTGATGGTGGTGTTCATGTTCGTGGTCGTGACCGCAGCAGCATTCGCCGTCATGGTCGTGGTGCTCGTGGTGGTGACGTTCGTGTTCATGGTCATGTCCGCAGCAACACTCGCCGTCGTGGTCGTGGTGGTGATGATGTTCGTGCTCATGATCTTCCATAAGGTGAGCAAGCTCGCTTTCGAGTGTGTCGGCGTGTTCCATTGCCGCAAGCAGCTCCTTGCCGGAAAGCTCCTGCCAAGGGGTTGTTACGATTGTCGCCGTTTTATTGTGCTCACGCACAAGCTCCACCGCCTTTGAAAGTTTTTCGGGTGAAGCCACGTCGGCGTGGGAAAAGATTATGCAAGCCGCCGTTTCAATCTGGTCGTTGAAAAATTCGCCGAAGTTTTTCATGTACATTTTGCATTTATTTGCATCGACCACGGCGGAGAAGGTGTTGATTTTGCAGTCGGGAAGTTCGGCGTTTGCCACCGCACGGAGTACGTCTGAAAGCTTGCCTACACCCGAGGGCTCGATGAGTATGCGGTCGGGGTTGTACTCGGTGTGCACCTTTTTTAAGGCTTCGGCAAAATCGCCCACGAGCGAACAGCAGATACAGCCGGAGTTGAGCTCGTTAATCTTTATCCCCGCCTCGGCTAAAAACCCGCCGTCTATGCCTATTTCACCGAACTCGTTTTCAATTAAAACGAGCTTTTCGCCTGTGTAAGCCTCGCTTATCAGCTTTTTGATTAAAGTAGTTTTACCCGCACCCAAAAAGCCGGAAAAGATATCTATCTTGGTCATTTTACACCTCTGAAAATTTTTCAACAGTTATTTTATAACCTTTTACAACAAATGTCAAACGCTCCGTGCGACAGCTGTCGCGCGGAGCGTTAATTTACTTAATTACTTTGAACCGAATTATTGCTATTTAAACCGGATTTAAAATGCATAGATACAAGCAAGACAAGGCGCCTGCGGATTTCCCGACGGGAGTTTACTACCCGTAAATGACCGAGGGAAAACGTAAAGGCAACGCCGTATTGCGCCGTATATAGGCGTTTTAATATGTCTGTTTGCGGAAAGAACCGTCCTTCTTATGAATCATAACGTTTGCGTCCTGATTCAGGGCAAGGGGCTTACAGTAGTCGATTGCTTCCTGCTGAGTGTCGAAAAGCTTTAACGCTTTGGTTGCGCCCTCTGCCTTTACCTGCCATTTGCCGTCGGCCTTTCTGAGGGAAATATGATAAATCTTAGGTCTTTCCTTTTCTTCGGCAACGGCGGGTTTAGCCGCAGTAGTAGTTTTCTTGGCTGCGTTATCCGTTTTCTTTGTAGTGGTAGCGGCAGGCTTAGCTGCAGTTGTAGTTTTCTTTTCAGCGGGTTTAGCCGCAGTTGTAGTCTTCTTTTCGGCAGGCTTAGCCGCAGTTGTAGTCTTCTTTTCAGCGGGTTTAGCCGTGGTTGTAGCCGTTTTCTTTTCAACGGGTTTAGCCGCAGTCGTAGTCTTCTTAGCGGCAGGCTGTGCCTTTGCGGGCTCGGCTTTCTTCTCCTCTTTTACGGGCTCAGCCGGCTTCTCTTCGGGAGCGGGCTCTTCCACCTTCTCCTCTTCTACGGGCTCGGCAGGTTTTTCTTCAACCTTTTCCTCTTTTACGGGCTCTTCTGCCTTTGCCTCTTCTACGGCAACAGGTTGTTCCTCTGCGGGCGCCTTCTCTTCAACGGGAGCAGGCTTGGCAGTCTCCTCGGCCTTTGTGCGCTTCTTTTTGCTCTTTACGGCAACTGCGATTATAACAATAATCAAAACTACCAATACAAGTGCAATTAATATCCACGCCCAATAAAAAAGACCTAAAAGCGGTTGTTGTAACCATTCCCACATAACTAAACACCTCTCTTGTTTATTATGTTACTCATTATATAACACATTTTCGACAAAATCAAGTATTGAAAGCAAAAAAATAAGCAAATTAGTGTATTTATGCAATTTAAATTATAATTTTGCCGTCAATAAAGCCGGAAAACATTTCTTCTGCGGAAGAGCCGCCCGACTTGAACGCCGCAATCAGCGCATCGGAGGGCGCAATCTTTCCGCACCAGCTTTTGAAATATTTTTTAAGACAGCTTACAAACCTGTCGTCGCCCACTGAGCTACGGAGCATATCGAACATTACAAGCGATTTGTTATAGGCTATGTTGGAGTATTCGAGCTCGCTCGAGAACGTGCCGAGGTTCCTCGTCATGCTCGTGTCCGTCTCTCCCTTTAACTGGCTGTATACCGAGAAAAAGGCTCTGTATGCACGGGTTGCCGAAAGCACTATGCCCGAACGCGTATATCCGTAGTCGGGGTGGTTTTCAAAGAACATAAGGGTGGAGTATTCGGCAAGACCCTCGTCCTGCCAGGCGCAGGTAAGCTGATTGTTGCCCACCATTGCGTACCACCACTGATGGGCGTTTTCGTGCACTATCGTGTAGATATTTTCCGCTAAATACTGCCCCGAAGCAATCATCGTGAGAGCGGGATACTCCATTCCGCCGTAGCAGAATCCCGTCTCCACCACGGAGAGCGATGGATATATGTAATTGCCGAACGTTTGGGAAAAGTATTTTAAACTTTCCGTTGCGGCGGTAAGGCTTTGTTCGGCATTCTTATCGTTGATAAAGTAATAGCTTACCGTAACCCCGCCCGCATCCTCTGAAATTACTTCGAATTTATCCGAGAGCACAAGGGCAAAATCACGTGCGTTTTGAAGTTTATATTGCGATTTCTTGCGGCCGTCCGTCACGCTTTCGTTTTTCAATACGCCGCTTGAAGCCGCCGTATAGCTTTCGGGAATATCAATTGTCACAGAATAGTTTGCGCACTCGGAAATAAAGGGGTCGCCGCAGGAATAGTAGGGGCACTCGATAAATCCCTCCTTGGTGTAGGCGCAGAGTATCGGATAGAAATTGCCGAGATTTACGGTGCTCGCCGTAACACCAGTGCGGTGGTTGACCTTAGCCAGCGTGAGCGTATAGCTGATTTTGATTTTCACGGTCTCCTCGGGGTACACGGGTTTGACGAGATTGACTATCAAAATATTCTGGTCCTCTCCCGCAACGTCCCAGCCGGCGCAGTTCTCCACGTTGGTTATCTCCATTCCGCCGTAGCTCGCGCCTGCATAGTAGGCACGGTTTTTATAGGTTTCGGAAACGGGAGAATACGCAGCACCCTCCTTGAAGGCGTTGCCGTACAGATTGAATTTCAAGTCGCTGAGCTGGTTGTCGGTCGAATTGTAAAAACTGAAGTCAACCGTGCCCGAAAGCGTTTGTTCCCCTTCGTCGTAGATTACGAAAATATCGTATGAGGAGTGCGCCTCCCCCTTTTTTGAACCGCATGCCGCAAAGGCGCACACCGCAGCAGCCATGCAGATAACAAGTAAAACGCATAATATCTTTTTCACTTTACACCTCTTAACAGAAGTATTGTATGCGGCTATGTATGCGTCTAAAACTTTTTTAACATATTTTCGGCGACGAAAATAAAATGTACAATATGGTGTTTTGCGTTGTTAGCGAGGGTGAAGTGGGCAAAAGCGAGTTGCCCGACTGCGATATTGCGGTATACGGATTTGCCGGACTCGGCGAAGTGGATTTTGAAAAAGAGCTGATGGGCGACAGCGAAAAGTTCGAGGACGTGGCAAGACTTTCCAAAAAGACGGAGCGGGGAATTATATGCGGGTGCAGAACGGTCAGCCGGGGACTTTTAAGAAAGTCGGTTGCCGTTGCCGACAGGGGAAAACTTTTGGGAATTTCGGACATGAACCACGTTTTAGACGGCGAACAGTTCAAAAGCGGCGTGGGGCTCGGCTTTTACAAGGTGAACGGCTGTAAAATCGGGCTATGCATAGAAAACGATTTACTGTTCCCCGACACCTTCAAGGCTCTATCCCTCTGCGGCTGCAATGCCGTGATTGCCATACTTGAGGAACTGAAGGACGGAATCCCTCCTCTTATTATCAGAGCCTATTCCTACCTTTACGGCGTGCCCGTAATTATGTGCGCAGGCAAAACGGCGTACTTTGCCGACGTTTCGGGGGCAATAGCCACCTCTACGCAGGGCGTGAGTTTGTTTGAAATAAGCACGCAGAACCGCTATCATATCGTCACCACCCGCACCCGAGGAATTTCCTCCGACAACAAGACAGATTATTAAGCGGCATACACCATATTGTCATTCTGAGCGTTAGCGAAGAATCCCCCATACGAAGTCCGTTTCAAAATGCCCCGGGCTAACCACGAGGGGAGCATTTCGCTTACCGCTTCGCTCACGCTCAAGATGACACGTTTTAATCTTCTTTAATCCAGTCATAAGCGGGCGGCGCAAATGCACCGCCCGCTTAATTATAACTCGCTTATATCAAACAATTCGTTAGCTTCTATGCCATAGATTTCAATCAGCCTGTAAATATCATAAATACTCGGCTCTGTCCTACCCTGCTCCCAATTCGCATAGGTGCTTACGGCAATATCCAACGCCTCGGCAATCGTTCTTTGAGAAAAACGCCTTTCCTGCCGCAATTCTTTCAACTTCTCTTTAAAAATGTTTTTATATTTATCAATGTTTTTACGATTATCCATAGCCAACCTTAGCACAATTTTAACAAAATATAGCTAAAATAGCTTGACAATAGCTAAAACAGCGAGTATATTTGTTGTGTAGCTAAAACAGCTATAACATTAGAAGTAGTGAGGAAAGTTATGGCTATTAAAGAAAGTTCTAAAAAATGTTATAATTGCAGATATTACAAGGCGCTGTATACTAAGGGGATTATTGAATTTAATAAACTGACTTTGGGTTTATGCAGAAAGCAGGACAATAAGCTGATAGAGGACAAGCACGGCTGTTGCGAGCATTTCACGGGCAGTTTCTACAGAATCCGTTTAACAAAAAAAGTTGCTTTGAACAAACTTTTGGAAATGTCTGAAAGCGTACAGGCAATCAGGCAGATTTTAGATGAACTGAATTGTGATACATAATTTTTAATAATGCAAGCGGCGCAGAGCGTTTAAGCTCTGCGCCGCTATTTTTATTGATTTAAAATTCGGAGAAACTACCTATCCCTGTTCGGTCTATGCAACTTTGGAGATACGAGCAAGACAAGGAAAACGAGCATTTTCAAGGGGAGTTTACTTAAGCGTAAATGACCCGAAGAAAAGCGGAGTTTGACGCCGTATTGCGAAGTATATACAAAGTTGGCGGGAGCAAGACAAGCTATTGCTTGTCGATTATGTCAAGAATCTCCGAAATCCTGTCAAGGTCGTCGCGGGAATAGTAATCTATGTAGATACGACCCTTTTTATCAGTTCCTATAAGGCTGACCTTGGTGCGGAATGTGAAGCGCATACGCTCGACAAGCTGTTTGAGCTCGATTGAAGCAAGCGCACGCTTTTTCTTTTTGCGCTCTTCAAGCACTTCGGGAGGGATATTGTATGCCCGCACCTTCTTTTCGAGTTCTCGCACGGACGACTGATTTTTAACCGCCTCGTTTGCAAAGGATATCTGCTCCTCGGCAGGAAGGGGTATAATCGTTCTTGCGTGTCCTGCCGAAAGCCTCCCCTCCGCCACCATCATCATTACCTCGGGGCAGAGGTTCAAAAGCCTTAAAGTGTTCGCCACGGCGGGGCGGGATTTGCCTATTCTTTCGGCAAGCTCGTCCTGCGTGAGCTTGTAGTCCACCATAAGCTGCTTCATCGCCGTAGCCGCTTCTATGGGGTTGAGGTCCTCTCTCTGAAGGTTTTCTATTAAGGAAATCTCCTTAATTTCCCTATCCGTATACTTTCTTATAACTACGGGGATTGTCGCCCTGTCGGCAAGCTTGCAAGCTCTGAAACGCCGCTCGCCCGCAATTATCATATATCTGCCGTCGCCGTTGTCGTTTACGACGATGGGCATAATCACTCCGTGACGCCTGATGGATTCGGCAAGCTCCTTTAAAGCCTGCTCGTCGAAGTTTTTACGGGGCTGATTGGGATTGGCGAAAATTTTGTCGAGGCTCATCTCCTCGGCGTTCTGTCTCTCCTCGTCCGTGTACTCGAAGGCGTTCCTGTGGTGCTTGAACATCTCCTCGTACGCCGCTCCCGTGTCCTGTAACAGGTCGTCAAATCCTTTACCTAAACCTTTAGCCATTTCTTCACCTCTGTTTTGATAAAAATTCTTCCGATAGCGCTCTGTACGCTCTCGCACCGGCACACTTCGGATCGTGCAGCATCACGGGAAGTCCGTGCGAGGGAGCTTCGGCAAGTCTTATGTTGCGGGGGATAATAATTTCGTACAGCTTGTTTTTGAAGAATTTCTTAATTTCCGCCGTAATCTGTTTTGAAATCAACGCTCTGCCGTCGTACATGGTAATCACGACCCCCTCTATTTGCAGAGCGGGGTTCAGATTCTGTTTAACCATGGATATCGTGTTCATTAGCTGGCTTACTCCCTCGAGGGCGAAATACTCAGCCTGAAGGGGGATTATTACCGAGTCGGCGGCGACCCAGGCGTTGATTGTCAAGAGCCCGAGCGACGGCGGGCAGTCTATAAATATGTAGTCGTAGCTGTCGCGCACTTTCGACAGCGCATTCTTTAAAAGCCTTTCTCGGTTGCGTTTATAAACGAGGTCAACCTCTGCGCCCGTCAAGTCAACGTTCGCAGGGAGAATGTCTAACAGTTTTACCTGCGTCGGCATTACGTTCTGTGCGACCCCTTCGTCGTCCATGAGCACGTTGTATACCGATTTCTTTAACGCAGACTTTGAAAAGCCCAGTCCTGTGGTGGCGTTGCCCTGCGAGTCGATATCGACAAGCAGGACTTTTTTGCCCAATTCGGCACAATACGCCGCCATATTCACCGCAGTGGTGGTTTTACCTACACCACCCTTTTTATTTGTAAAAGCGATAATTTTACTCATATCTCACCTGACGTGTTTCACGGGAAACACCCTTAATCTTGTGTACCTTCAGACTTTTTGTTGTCCTCGGAATTCAAAGCTTCCTCAGAGCCTTTGTCGTTCACCTCGAACTTTTTAAAGGGATTTTCCTCTTTCTTTTTGTCCTGCTCATCCATATACTCGATTACTTCCGTATACGATTTGCCGTCCATAAGCATATCCACTTCTTCGGTGTAGATGGTCTCACGCTCGATGAGCACTCTCGCCATATTGTCGAGAACACTCTTGTGTTCGGTGAGAAGCTTACGGGCGCGTTCGAGCTGAGTATTTATAATACCGCGTACTTCCTCGTCAATCATCTTGGCCGTTTCGTCGGAATACGTGCTGTGCATAGCCATATCCCTGCCTATAAACATAGGCTGCGAATCGTCGTTGTAGCTGACAAGTCCGAGCTTGTCACTCATACCGAACTCGGTGACCATCGCACGGGCGTACTTTGTTGCCATCTTAATATCGCCCATAGCGCCGGAAGAAATATCTTTAATTACCAGCTCTTCCGCTACTCTGCCGCCGAGAGTCATGCAGATATCGTCGAGTAAATATTTTCTGGAATGGTAAGCCCTATCCGTTTCGGGGAGGGTCATTGTGTAGCCGCCCGCATTGCCTCTGGGAATAATAGTGACCTCGTGAACGGGATCGCAGTTTTCACAAAGCTTTGCCAAAATGCAGTGACCCGATTCGTGGAAAGCGGTCAGGCGTTTATCCGACTCGGTAACAACCCTGCTCTTCTTTGCAGGTCCCATTACAACTTTGTCAACGCCTTCAAAGAGTTCGGCATTGCTTATAAACTTTTTATTTGCACGTGCCGCAAGGATTGCCGCCTCATTTAAGAGGTTTGCAAGGTCTGCACCCGAAAATCCTGCCGTAATTCTTGCAATGGTTTTGAAGTTAACTTCGGGGGCAAGCGGCTTGTTGCGGGCGTGAACCTTCAAAATCTGCTCCCTGCCCTTTACGTCGGGAAGGTGCACGTAAATCTGTCTGTCGAATCTGCCCGGACGCATGAGTGCGGGGTCGAGAATGTCCGCACGGTTGGTCGCCGCCATGATTATTATGCCCTCGTTAGACTCAAAGCCGTCCATCTGCACGAGTATCTGGTTGAGGGTCTGCTCCCTCTCGTCGTTGCCGCCGCCGAGACCTGCTCCGCGGTGACGGCCGACTGCGTCGATTTCGTCGATAAAGATGATGCAGGGCTGGTTCTTTTTAGCCATATCAAATAGGTCGCGTACACGCGAAGCGCCCACGCCGACGTACATTTCAACGAAATCCGAGCCAGAAACCGAGAAAAACGGAACGCCCGCCTCGCCGGCAACTGCCTTTGCAAACAGCGTTTTACCCGTTCCCGGAGGGCCTACAAGCAACACGCCCTTAGGGATTCGTGCTCCCAAATCAGAGAACTTTTTAGGCTGGCGCAAGAACTCTACTATCTCGGCAAGCTCCACCTTTTCTTCCTCTGCGCCCGCAACGTCTGTAAAGCGCACACGGATATTAGTAGATACGCTTGCCTTAGACCTTGCAAAGCTGGTAATCTTGCCTGCACCGCCCATAGTCGAACGGATAATTAAGAAGAACACAACGCACACAACAACCAACGAGCCTATTGTGAGGACCGTCGACCACCAACTGCCGGAATTGGGGTTCTCCTGCAGGATGACGACGCCGCTTTCTTCCCACGTGCGGAAAGTTATACTGTCCCAGCTCTCTGCGCCATAAGGCGAAGGTCCGTAGCAGTAATACGCCTTAACGTAATTGCCGCTGCTGTTCAAAATATAGCCGGTGTACTCGTAAGCGTCGGTGCTTATCTGCCAAATTACGGTCAGTCTGGTTTTTGTAAGTTCGCCGTCTTTAATTAATACGACAACCCCTTCACCGTTCACTCTGTAGTTTTCAAGTTCTTTAACTATATCGCCTAATTCCGTTTCATCCTCATCAGTAGCGGGGTCGTCTTCAGTGATCTTAACGCATATCATACCGACTTCGTTAACGCCAAAACCACTTTTTAGCTTACCCTCTCTGGTAACGTACTGAGAGTTGTCAACGTACTCTCTGAATTTTGTGCGGGATATCTCCGTTGCGCCCCCATTCATGGCGTTGACAATTAAAATAACAACGACTGCAATGATAAGCGCAAGAATAATAAGCCACATGATTAATTTGCCTTTTCTGCTCAAATTGCTACTCCTTATAATAAATATTTTAGGACTTTATAATTCTATCATAACTTAAAGCGTATTACAAGCGATTGACGCTCCAATTTTGATTTATCACACAATTTTTATTTTACTTTCAAACACCTTTTAATTTGTGCGAATTTTATCAAAATCGGTCAAAAATCGTCAAGGCGCATATCAAATTTTTTAAAATGTTTAACGTGAAACTTTTCTTTTAACCAAATTTTTTGAGTTTATTAATGTTTCACGTGGAACTGAATACGCCGATTTTGGATAGTAACCGCAAATTGTTGATAACTTTTATATACATTGGCATTAAAAAATGGGTGATTTTTAATAAAAACCAAGGCTGTGTGTGGATAATTTTTAAGCCTAAGCATTAAGAAATAATGCAAAAAGCTTGAAAACTGCGGCATACCTCCATTATTTTGTGTAATTATGTGGATAAAATTCCGCAAATAGACCGTTTTATGCTTTGATAGCTGCTCTGAGTACATGTTTAATTGTGGAAATTTTGTGGATAAAAAGTTAATTATTAGCGCTATTAGTGCGTTGCGCTCTATTTTAAGATGGGCGCAATGGATTTATTTATGCTTATGCCTGTGCGCTATTAATTTAAACTGTCACGGAACGGTTTTACAGCGTAAAATGAATTAACGGAAATTTTACGGTTTAAACACAAAGCAAAGGGCAATAACCTTTTAAAGAGGTTTACTATTCCTATGGACTATTCGTTTAACTTGTATAATTCTATGGCATCCGACGGAGTTTGTCTGTCGCTCAAAAAAACTTTGCCCGAATCTCCCTTTTCACCGGTTATTCTGTGTATTGGCAGCGATTTGTCTGTCGGCGACAGCCTGGGGCCCGTGACGGGCACGAAACTGAAAGAAAAGCTCTACGGGCTCAACTGCTACGTGTACGGCACTTTGGCAAAGCCGATAACCGCGCACGAGGTGAAGTATATGAACGAGTTTTTAAAGCAGACTCATCCCGAGTGCCCCGTAATTGCCGTAGATGCGGCGGTGGGGATTGCGGGGGATATCGGGCTTATCAAGATTGCCAAAAGAGCCATAAAGCCGGGGAGCGGGGCAAACAAAAAACTTCAAAAGGTTGGTGACGTTTCGGTGATGGGAATAGTTGCCGAACGCTCGGTTTTTAACTATTCGCTGTTTTCGGCTACCCGTCTGAATATTATATATAAGATGGCGGAAATAATATCCGAGGGAATAGCAAATTATTTAATTCAGTCTCTGAATAAGCGTGACGCTTAACTCGAGTATCTTTATTACTTTACAGCTTGACTTATTTTCCACTCATCAAACAATTTAAATAGTTTGGGGCGCAGGTGCGGACTGCATGCTTCAAACAGGCATGCGCCCATATTTTTTATGGGCGCAATTTTTCTTTGCGCCATAACAAAAGATAATATCCAAACACATTGTGTGTAATTAGCAATAATTTTAGAATCTTGCGGGACAAAATGATAGTGCTGAACGTTTCAATATTAAAGGAAACTTTAAGAGGCTTTTTTATGAAGAAATCTATAAGTCTTATTGCTGCGTTTATTATTTTAATAATTGGCTGTTTAACGCTCACGGCGTGCGACCCGAATCGCATTCACTTAAAACAAGAAGAACTGTCTGATATAGTAAGCGTCGAGCTTGTAAAATATGATAATTCCAAACAAAAGCGTTTTTTCTCTTGGATACCTGACCACTCTTCGGATTTAAAACCTTTTGACGATAGCAAGCTCAGTGTTCTGGAAACATTGCCCGTGGATAAAATTCCTCAATTCATAGATACACTTTGCGAATGTGATATTTTTAGTAATTATTATGCTTATGATTCTCCCAATGGGATTTGTTTTAAACTTTCTTATTCCAACGGTGATTTTTTGATTGTCAACGGCAAAGATTATATCGGCAAATTTTCTTCCGACGGTGAAGTCGCCGAATTTATCGGCTGTTTGAGTAACTCAAATTTTTTCAAAACTCTTGTAAATAATTACTTCCGAGCAAATGTAGATGACTAACAAATAATTTAACGTACCTATGTAGGATTATACTATAAAAGCCGTCCGTAATTCAGACGGCTTTTTTTGGTTAAATAGGGGAGGCGCATTAAATTTCAATACACTTTACGCCCTTTTTTTGGGCGTATTTTACGGTGTAGTAGGTGCCGCCCGTTTTCTTTCTGAGATAACACACCACTGTGTCGCAGTTGTCAACCATATATCTATCCCTTAAGTGCATGCATCCCGAGTAATAATATTCGGATAGATATATAACTTCAGAGCAGTTCTCCAAAATTCTTTTATAGCGCGACCTGTCAGATAAAGATAGATTTTGTTCCTGCCCTTTAAATGGTATGCAGGCGACAAGGCTCACGTCGGGATACTCGGATTTCAGCGCAATCACACTTTCAGCGGCCGCCAAATCGAATCCCCTTGCCATACCGCATAAAAAGCGGTTATAGCCGTTTTTGATTAAATTTTTTACCACCCTGTCTAGGAGCGCAAAATCAAGATCCTGCAAAACTCTGTGACCGGTAAAAGCACAGCAATTCATAAAATTTCTAAAATAATTAATGCCGAAAAGCGTAGCCCGGATTCATTTCGGGCGTAAATGCTTTACGACAAAAACAACCTCGCTGCAATTCGCAACGTAGTGAGAATTGAGCGAATTCATTCTTTACAGCGGTTGTTTTCTTTCCTTGCCCTGACCCCGAGGATATGATTTAGGGGTGGCGCATACTTTTTTTACTATAATAAGCGTGCGTTTTCCGCAGTTTTCAAGCTCGTAGCGCACAACTTTTTCTATCTCACCGCCGAGAATATTAAATGCGTTAGCCGCTTCCTCAAGCTCGTCCTCGCAGTCACCCTTATACGCAATAAACCTTCCGCCAACCTTGACGTAAGGCAAACAATATTCCGCAAGGGTATTTAATCTCGCCACGGCGCGGGCACAGCAGATATCGAATTTTTCCCGCAAAGTCTTATCTTTTGCGCCGTCTTCGGCTCGGATATTGAGCACTTTTACACCGCTCAAACCGAGCTTATCCACAACGGTATTCAGATAATTGCACTTTTTTCCCGTGCTTTCCACAAGCGTGAATTTAAGATCGTCCCTCACAATCTTCAAAGGTATTGAAGGAAAGCCGCCTCCCGAACCGATTTCGGCAACAGAAGCGCCCTTAAAAAAGTATTCTTCCCCCGCAACGCTGTCGAGAAAATGTTTAAAATATATGCCCTCATCGTCGCAAATCGAGGTTAAATTGTACATTTTATTGTGTTCTTTTAAGAGTTCTCCGAACTGAGTAAACTTATCCGAATAATCATTTAAAAGAGAGTGAAGACGGGCTATATCCATAGCCGTATTATAACAAAACTTTTAAACAATTTCAACCCTTTGAAATATCCACAATCCACAAAAAACGGTTAATAACCCTGTTTTTTATTTTTACTTACTATAAATTAAACAACTGCTCATTCGATTTGCGACCTGCCGTCAGAAAACCTTACACAAGTCCACAAAATATAAACAAAACAATCCACCGAAATTTTGACTAAATTGTTTATACAATTATAATAAATTATAATTAATCGGTTGCTTTTTTACAGGTTTTTTGTTATTATATATGTAAGTTTTGTATTGAGGAATGAGATTTCAACATTTCCACCGCTTATACTAATAATTTCTACTAAATAAATTTTACAATAAAATAATAAAAAATAATTAACGCAAAAAAGAGGTCTACTATGAAGTGTATTTGTGAGGGTATTAATTTATCGGAAGCCGTATTAAAAGTTGTGAAGGCATGTGCCTCCAAAACCACAGTTCCCGTATTGGAATGTATAAAGCTTTCGGCTAAAAACGATACTCTCACTCTGTCGGCAACCGACGGTGAAATTTCCATTATAAAGAGTATCCCCGCCGAAATCAACGAGGAAGGTGAAGTTTGCGTTCCCGGAAAGTATTTTTCCGACTTTATAAAAAAGCTTGAAGACGTGCAGCTCGTGCTCTCCGCCGAAGGCAGAAAGATGGATATCGTGTATGCCGACAGCCAAACGAGCATGCAGGTGCTTCCTGCCGACGATTTCCCCGCAATAGATCTCGATATCAGGGAAAACAGCTTCAAACTTAAAACCTCCGATTTAAAGAGATTTATAACTTCTACCTCTTTCTGCTGCGCTTCCGACGACAGCCGTCCCATTTTAAAGGGTTGTCAGTTTGTGATAAACGGCGAAGATATCTGCGTAACATCTCTCGACGGATTCCGCCTTGCGACAGTTTCGGGAAAGGTAATATCCGCAACTGGAAATATGGAAATAGTCTGCCCCGCAAGAACGCTCAACGAGATTGAAAAAATGATTCCCGAAGGCGAGGGGGAGACGGAAATTTTCGTGCAGAGGGGAATGATTTTGGTTTCCTCCGAAAATACCGTGCTGACATCCAGGCTTTACGGCGGCGACTTTATAAAGAAAGAAAACATAATTCCCCGTTCGTTTATAACCACCGTTACGGTGGACAGGGACAAGCTCAAAGCTTCAATGGAGCGTGCGGCAATACTTGTAAGGGGCGACAAAAACAGCCTCATAATATTCGACATTTCGGGCGACACGGTAGAAATATCCTCCGCATCCGAAATAGGCAACGTGCAGGAGCCCGTAAAGGCGGAGATAGACGGCAAGGACGTAAGGATTGCTATGAACTCCAAGTTCATAATAGATGCGGTAAACGCTCTGACGGAAGAAAAAATAGTGCTGTCTTTCAACAATCAGGTTCAGCCCTTCACTTGTCAGAACGCCGAAAATAAGGATACTTTGTACCTCATTTTACCCGTCCGCACAAGCAATAACGCTTGACTTTGAAAGCTTTTCCACTTATAATGGACTAACTGTAATTTATTAATATAGAAAAAATAAAAATTAAAAAAATAATTAACGGTGCAAGCAAAACGACGCTTTTGCGTAGCACACCCCAATTTGCGCATACCTGCGCCTCGGCGGGGTGAATGCCCGTAATTAAATAAAAAGAGAGCCCTAAAAATTACGGGCAAAGGGGTAGAACCCCTAAAAATCACGGAATTTACCGCCGTCGCCAGGACGGTAAATTCGTGAAAATAAAGGAGAATTTTATGAAAAGGACTTACCAGCCCAAGAAGAGACAGAGAAGCAAGGTTCACGGCTTCAGAAAGAGAATGGCAACTACCGCCGGAAGAAAGGTTTTAAAGAGAAGAAGAAACAAGGGCAGAAAGAAGCTCACGGCTTAAAAGTTGAACTATTTAAGGATTAAGAAAAATTCCGAGTTTACAAAGCTGTTCAAAAGGGGAAGGAGAGTATTTTCCCCTTCTCTCACGTTAATTTATTTTCCTTCCGCAAAGATGAGTATGGGTATAGCCATATCCAAAAAGCACGGCAAGGCGGTTATAAGAAACCGCATAAAGAGGCTGATTCGCGAAGTTTTTGCAAAGAACTCACACCTGCTCGAAAAAAGCTATTCGGTGATTGTTTTGCCGAAGGTTGCGGAAAGTTACAGCTATGCTACCTTTGAAAAGAGTATAGTGTCCTGCTTTAAAAAGGTAAACTCATGCGAAAGTTCAAAAAAATCCTGAAATTTCTCAGGAAAAAGGTGTTCCGTCCCTTCTTGCGGGCGGGCGCAATGCGGCTGATTATATTCTATCAGAGGCATTTTTCGCACCATACCTGCCTGTACACTCCCACCTGTTCGGAGTATACTTTGCAAGCAATCAACAACCGAGGACTGATTTTGGGGATACTTGCAGGCTTTTGGCGGATACTTAGGTGCAATCCTTTATCTAAGGGCGGCTACAACCCCCCGCCCGAAAGACTTTTTAAATTAAAGTGGGTTTTATAAAAATATGGGTTTAACAAATTTACTTACAACTTCACAGGAATTCGTCAAATTTTCCGTTGCCGGAATCGGCAAGGTCGATTTGAACTGGATAGGCTATGCCATATCCTGGATATTCGATTTGGTTTCGGATATTCCCGGTGCAATCGCAGTGGGAGTAATTCTGTTTACGCTGATGTTAAAGACTCTCGTTCTGCCCCTCGACATATATTCGAGGGTAAAGATGCGCAAGCAATCCCTCCTTATGGAGAGCATGCGCCCCGAGATGGAAAAACTGCAAAAGCAGTACGCAAGCGATAAGCAGATGTACAACCAAAAGGTAATGGAGCTGCAAAAAGCCAACGGCTACAATCCCCTCGGCGCATGCCTTCCCACAATAATTTCCCTCGTAATATTCATGGTAGTGTTCTCGGCGTTCTCGCAGTATTCGCAGTACGCAAATCTATCTAACTACAACGAAATGGCAAAGGAATACAGCTCGGCTGTGAACGCCTACGTACTCACCGAGCAAACGGAGAATAAAGACAGCAACGAATATTTTCTCACGGTAGCCGAGACGGACGGGTTAACCGGCTATAAATTTGTTACTCCTTACGGTATAAATAAGAGCGGCTTGCTCGTAGACGAGGCAGGAAAAAAAATCAACGTTTACGGCTACATAGTTGACTATGACAAGTTTGCGGCATTCTACGTGGACGAGGGTAAGGAACTACCCGACGGCTGGGCGGACATGTCCGAGGACGGTAAGAACAAAGAGGTTATAGCGTTCGTGCGCCAAATAGCAAGAAAGCGTGCGGCCCAATATTATTTGGACAACAAACCCAAGACCTCGCTGCTTTGGATAGGCAACATATGGTATCCCGACTCCATGCTCAACAAGGAAATACCCAACTTTTCAAGCTTCAGCTCATCCATAAGCCGTGCGGCGGGCTCTATCGACTCAGACTACGAGGCGAGCTATAACGAGGTTACTTACAATCTCTCCAAACAAAAGAATACTTACAACGGATATTTCGTGTTAATAGTGCTGGCAATAGGCTTTATGTTCCTTCAGCAGTTTATAACCATGCGCTCGCAGAAAGCGGCGAGCGAGCTCGGCTCGGTGGACGGACAGGGTGCAAAAACGAACAAAATGATGATGATTATGATGCCAATAATCTTCGGCATATTCTCGTTCTTCTACAGCGCAGCGTTCTCCATTTACATGATAACGAATACCTGCTACAGCCTAATATCCACACTTATAATAAATAAAATAGTATCGGTGCGCTTTGACAAGAATATCGAAACCAATGCCAAAAAGAAGATGCAGGGGCGCGCCGGAAGAAAGAGGTTAAAGTAAAATGGAAGAAGAAAAGGTATTTTTTGGCAAAACTTTAGAAGAGGCGGTAAACAATGCGCTTTTGGAGCTTGCTCTCCCCCGTGAAGACGTTGAAATCACCGTGCTCGAGGAAGGAAAAAAGAAGCTGTTCGGCTCAGCCAAGTGGAAAATCCGTGCCTCGGAAAAGAAATCCGACGGCGTCCGCGCCGCACAGTTTATCGACGGGCTTTTAAAAATTTTCGGCGCAACGTCGGAAAGCATAGTAGTATCCGAAGAAGAGAGCATTAAAATCGAAATTAAAACGGAGTCGAGCTCGAGAGTGATCGGCAAGCGGGGCGACGTGCTGGATGCAATCCAGACCCTGGCGGGAGCCGTTGCCAATATCGGCAGAGAGCAGTATATAAAGGTTGTAGTCGACTGCGAAAACTACCGCAGCCAGAGAGAGGAAACCCTTGTAGCCCTTGCAAAAAAGATAGAGCAAAAGGCAATAGAGACGGGCAGAAAAATTATTTTAGAGCCCATGAACCCCTATGAAAGGCGCATAATCCACGCCGCTCTCGTGAATAGCGAGCAGGTTAAAACGGCATCCGAGGGCAGAGAGCCTTCAAGATATATAGTCGTAATCCCCAACGACGCTAAGCCGGGCGACAGAGGAATCCGTTACGGTGAAAAGAGAGACCACCGCCACGAAAGAGGCGACAAACATTCCGACAAACACTCTCGCCATTCGAACGGAAAGGGCCGCAACAGAGGCGACAGGCACGACGGTAGCCAAAGCAGAGGTAAGCCCTCGGGCGGCGCAAAGCGTGGCAAGAAAGAAATAATTTTCGGAACTTTCCTCGGTAATTCGGGCGCAACAGCCACCCCCGAAGAGGACAAGACGGAAGAGTAATATTAGTGAAAAATAAAAAGCCCTGCGGGATATCCCGCAGGGCTTTTAAGTTTGATTACTGTTACATATGTCAAGCTGTCGGGTAGTTAAGATACCCGCCCGCCGATGCACTCGGCTTATTTGTTGCAGTTTGCTTTTAACTTCTCAAGGCAGGCCCAGAGCTCTTTGGGTATTCTGTCTTTAATAGTGCCCTTGTAGTAGCCTTCAAGCTCCTCGGCTTCCTTTGCCCACTTTTCTTTGTCTACCGTAAGTATGGTCTTTAAGTCGTCACGGGTGAAGGGTCTGCCATCGGCAATTTCGTAGTCAAGCTCCGAAAGGTCGATATCCTCCGCACGGGGAACAAAGCCTATTGCCGTCTCCTCTGCGCCGACAGTGCCGTCGCAGCGTTTCAAAATCCATTCGAGAACTCTCATATTGTCGCCGAAGCCCGGCCACATAAAGTTGCCGTCCTCGTCCTGACGGAACCAGTTTACGTTGAATATCTTGGGGGGATTTTTAATCTTTTTGCCCATCTCGATCCAGTGTCCGAGGTAGTCGCCCACGTGATATCCGATAAAGGGCTTCATAGCCATGGGGTCGTGGCGGAGTACGCCCGTTGCGCCCGCCGCCGCTGCCGTCGTTTCCGAAGACATAGCCGAGCCTACGAAAACGCCGTGGTTCCAGTCACGGGACTGATATACGAGGGGAGTAGTCGAAGCTCTTCTGCCGCCGAAGATTATCGCAGATAAGGGTACGCCCTTTAAAGAGTTAAATTCGGGCGAAATGCAGGGGCAGTTCTCGGCAGGTGCGGTAAAACGTGAATTGGGGTGGGCGGAGCATGTAGACTTATCCTTCTTGTCGAACTTTGTTCTGTCCCAAGGCTTGCCCGTCCAGTCGATAGCGTGCTCGGGTAGCTCTTTTGTAAGTCCTTCCCACCAAACGGTCATATCGTCCGTATTAAGGGCTACGTTTGTGAAAATCGTACCTTTCTTTGTGGATTCCAAGGCATTGAAGTTGGAGTGCGCATTTGTGCCGGGCGCAACGCCGAAGAATCCGTTTTCGGGGTTGACAGCCCATAATCTTCCGTCCTCGCCGACCCTTATCCAGGCGATATCGTCGCCTACGCACTCAACATTGTAACCCTTTTTAAGGTAGTGTTTGGGGGGAATGAGCATTGCAAGGTTTGTTTTGCCGCACGCCGAGGGGAACGCCGCCGCAACGTATTTTTTCTGTCCGTCGGGGAAGGTTACGCCGAGAATAAGCATATGCTCCGCCATCCAGCCCTCCGTCTTGCCCAGCCATGAAGCTATGCGCAGGGCAAAGCATTTTTTGCCGAGCAGCACGTTGCCGCCGTACGCCGAGTTTACCGAAATAATCGTATTGTCCTCGGGGAAGTGCATAATATATCTCTTTTCGGGGTCGATGTCGCAGCTTGCGTGGAAGCCTTTAATAAAATCTCCGTCCTTGCCGAGTGCGTCGAGGCACTTCTTGCCCATTCTCGTCATTATGTTCATGTTTAAAACCACGTAGATAGAGTCGGTTACTTCTATGCCGATTTTGGCAAAGTCGCTGCCGACTACGCCCATGGAGTAGGGGATTACGTACATGGTTTTGCCCTTCATGCTGCCACGGGCAATCTCACGGGTGAGCTCGTAAGCTTGCTTGGGGTCCATCCAGTAGTTTATGGGACCTGCGTCCTCTCTCTTTTTAGTGCAGATAAACGTTCTGTCTTCAACCCGTGCAACGTCGTTTACCTTGGTGCGGTGAAGATAGCAGTCGGGCAAAAGCTTTTCGTTGAGCTTTATTAGCTCTCCGCTCTTTACCGCCTGCTCCTTGAGTGCGTCAATCTGCGCTTTGCTGCCGTCAATCCAAATTATTTTGTCGGGCTGAGCGAGTTCGGCGCTCTCTTCAACAAAGCTAAGTACCTTTTTATTTCCGGTCAATGCCATAGATAGTAACTCCTTTAAAATAACAACTTCTTCCGAATACCATTATATCCGAAATGCAAAAAAAATGCAATTAATATGCCTCAAAAGAAATCCCCAAAAAATTTTGTTATTTTACATTATTTTATAAATTATTTAACTATTATAAACTATATTATAATGTAGGAAGAAGTGTAAGATTGTAAACGGAGTAAAAATGAGTTACACAAAAAATATTGCGGTAATAAAAGGCATGCAGGGCGGCTTCTCTGCGGACGGCGGTGCGCTTTCGGGGCTTGTAAAGGCGGAGCGCTACTCTTCCGAGCTCAGGGTGGAAGTGAGCCTTATAAATTTCGCACCACTCTCGGAGGGGCGGTACGTTGCGGCAATTTCAGACGGACCGCACACACAGCTTATAGAGGACGGACTATTCGAAGGGCGTTCGGACGTGGATACCTCAAAGGGCTTTGCCGCCGCCGTCTGCTTTGTCAATAACGGTGTGCAGCTTGTAGCCACCGCCGTGTGCGGCAACTTCCAGTCTGCCGTATTCGGTCTTAAGGGAGAGGTGGAGCGGGCAGAGCAAATCAAAAAACCTTTGCCGCAAAAGGAACAGAACAGCGCCGCACCCCAGGTTTGCTACGAGGACGAAGCGCTCGCCGAGGAAAATTATTATGAATTCCAATCATCTGATGAAGGCGGTCAGCCTGTATGCGAAGATACGCAAAAAAAAGAGAACAGGAGCAAATTTCGTAAGGATGAAACGCATTCTGTCCATGTCGAAAAAGACCAAATTCCAATAGACCTCGCCCGTGGCGGCTTCTACGAAAAGATGCGAGAGGAGGTGGAAGGGCTACTGTCTACGTATCCGCCCGCAGACGAGCTGTGCGCTGCGGTCGACGAATCCAAGTGGGTTAAAATTTCCTACGGAGAGGACAGCTTTTACGTGTTCGGCGTAATCTTTTCCGACGGTTCACCCCGATATATATGCTACGGAATCCCCGCCAAAGATGATTGTAATCCCCCGGCAAGTATGCAGGGTTTAGCCTCATTTTTGGGAGTAAAAACGTCCTACTGTGCCGGCTTTTGGGTGATGTACCAAGACGCCGAAACGGGCGCAAGCGTTACTGTTTCATCGAGCTAAACCGCTTCAACCGCATATATGCGGCGCAATACTTTGTTGAACTCCGCTTTTGTCAGGTCACGTACGCTTTGGTACGCTCACTTCCAAAATACTCGTTCGCCTCGTCTTGCTTGCATCTCTGCGGTCTATAAAAACAGGGGGAAACTTATCTCCGCAGTTTATAATTGCAGGGGGCTATTTCAACCCCCTGAACGGTTTAAATACCAGCAAAGCGTACACCGTAAACAGGGCGGAAACAAGCCCTATGGCGAGAATGCTGCGGTAAATTACAGTGTTGTAAAAGCATAAAAATAATAGGAGGTTAAAGCCCGAAAAGGCAAATACACCCCCGCATATACCTAAAATAACGAGTATTAATATACATAAATTACAAGAAAGCCTCATACCCGAAAGTATGAGGCTTTTAAAAAAATTAATTCATCTTATAAGGTTATCAAGCACCAGCTTGTCAAAGTCGGGCGTTTCGGCAAAGTCCCTCGGCAAAAAGCGCACTGTGCTGAATTTTGCATAGTTGAATATGTGCGTCTTTAAAAGTATGGGCGTCGGAATATCCAATCCCTCGCATATATCCGTGAGGTAAGTAAAAAACTCCGAGTAGGTAAACTTGTCGTCACGCTCGTAAGTAAGCTGGTTTATTATTTTTTCACCCTTGATAACTTTCGCCCAAATTCTGAACATTACGGGTATCCAACCTCAACAGATACATTTTTACGGGCAAAACAACGGTCTATACCCCCCAACCCGTACACTAATTATACAAAATCATTGCCGAGCAAGGCAATCGATTTTTTAAACATATTGACAAATATATCCAAAAAAGTTATAATTGAATTATTAAATTAAAGGAAGGCATATCTATGAATAAAGCCGATAAAAGTATACTTGAACTGTTAAAAGAGGACTCCCGTCTCACACCCAAAAATATTGCCGCCGCCACGGGACTTCCCGAGGACGAGGTTAAAAAGCGCATGCACGCCCTCGAAGAGAACGGCACAATCGTAAGGTACACGGCGATTATCAACTCCGACGACGAGGAAGAGGAAGAAGTAGAGGCGCTCGTGGAGGTAAAGGTTACTCCCATGCGCGGACACGGCTTCGAAGCTCTGGCAAAAGAGATAGCCGTGCATAGCGAAGTAAAGGACTTATATCTCATGAGCGGCGCAATCGACCTTATGGTTATCGTTCACGGCAAGTCTATGCGCACGGTCTCCCGCTTTATAGCAGAAAAGATATCCACGTATAACAACGTTATCGCCACCACCACGCACTTCATTTTAAAGAAGTACAAGGTTGAAGGCGTCAATATGACGGATAAGGCAAACGGCGAAAGACTGTCCGTGCATGAGTAATTTGCAACGCAATTTGCGCAAAAGGAATTTTTTATGAAGAACTTTGTCAATCCCCAAGTGGCGGCAATACCGCCCAGCGGAATACGAAAATTTTTTGATATAGTGCAGACTATGCCGGGTGCAATCTCCCTCGGCGTGGGCGAGCCCGATTTTATCACTCCGTGGAACGTATGCGAGGGCGCAATCCGCAGTCTGCACCACGGCATCACGCAGTATACGGGCAACAGAGGTTTGCCCGAGCTTCGCGAGCTTATAAGCAAATATTTAATGGAGCGTTTTAACGTAAACTACCCTCCCGAGCGCATCATAATCACGGTGGGGGCGAGCGAGGCGATAGATTTATCCCTTCGGGCAATCTGCACACCGGGCGATGAAATTCTCGTGCCCGAGCCCTCTTACGTGTCATATTCGCCTACGGTAATTCTTTCCGGCGGCACCCCCGTACCCGTAAAGTGTACTGCGGAAAACGACTTCATCTTGACTCCCGAAATGCTTGAAAAGTGCATAACCCCCCGCACTAAGGCGCTAATTTTGCCCTATCCCAACAACCCCACTGGCGCAATTATGACCAAGGAGCAACTTGAAGCTATCGTGCCCGTAATCGTTAAGCACGACATTTTGGTTATCTCCGACGAAATCTACGGCGAACTCACCTACGAGGGCAAACATTTTTCATTTGCTTCCCTCCCGAATATGGCTGAAAGAACGGTATATATAAGCGGATTTTCCAAGGCGTTTGCGATGACGGGATGGCGTGTGGGCTTCGTGTGTGCTCCCGAAGATATCGACAACGCCATGCTTAAAATACACCAGTACGTGATAATGTGTGCTCCCCAGATAAGCCAGCGTGCGGCGATAGTTGCCTTAAAGGAAGGCTTCGAAGACGGCTTCTCCGTCGTTGCGGATATGCGTGACGAGTATGAAAAGAGGGGCAGGTTCCTTGCAAATTCTTTAAATGCGCTGGGATTATCCTGCTTTATGCCCAAGGGTGCGTTCTACATTTTCGCCTCTGTTGAGTCCACAGGCATGGACGGCGAGGAGTTTGCAAACGGTCTTTTGCAGGAGCATAAAGTTGCCGTAGTTCCCGGCGGGGCATTCGGTTCGGCGGGTAAAAACTTTATAAGGTGCAGCTATGCAACTTCTATGAGTCAATTGAAAGAGGCAGTAAATCGCATAACAACGTTTGTAAATTCCCGAGGCGGCAAGTAAAAATTTTTGTCTGCGGCGCTATATCCGTTGACAAATAAAAAGCTAAATTATATAATAAAGTTGCAACAAAAGCGTGATTCCGGCATATTCGGAATCACTTTTGTTTATATCTTTTTATCAGAGGTAAAAAATGGCGGAACTCATAGTCATGACCAAAAAGAATTACGAGGATTTAAAAAAGGAGCTCGAGTACCTCGTAAAAGTTAAGCGTCCCGAAATCATCGAACGCATTGCCGAGGCAAGGAGCCACGGCGACCTTTCGGAGAACGCCGAGTACGACGCCGCTCGTGAGGAGCAGCGTTCCAACGAGGGCAAGATTGCCGAAATAGAGTATAAAATCAAAAACGCCGACATCCGAGAGGAAGTCACCGATACGAGCTACGTGCACCTTGGCAGCGTAGTCACCGTCTACGACGAAGACCTCGGCGAGGAGGAAGTGTACACCATCACTTCCGTCACCGAAGTGGACGTTATGACGGGCAAAATTTCCGTCGAATCCCCCATGGGCGCAGCTCTTTTGAGAAAGAAGGTGGGCGACAAGGCTGAAGTAAAGTGCCCCGACGGCTCTACGTATACCCTTAAAATTACGGCTATCAAGTAAGGATTTTTTATGCAAGAGAATAATACGCCGCTCACCGAAGCGGAAGAGGCTGAACGCCTCGCAGAACAGGCGGTAATCCGCCGCGAAAAACTGCAAAAACTGTCCGACGAGGGCAACAACCCCTTTGTCAAAGTAAAATATAACGTTACCCACAGCTCGGCTGACGTCAAGGAAAACTTCGAAAAGCTCGAGGGCAAGGAAGTGTCGCTTGCCGGCAGGCTCATGTCCAGAAGAATTATGGGCAAGGCGTCATTTTCGCACATACAGGACGGCGCAGGGCTCATTCAGATTTACGTCAAGCGCGACGACGTGGGCGAGGAAGATTACGCCGCCTTTAAAAAGGACTACGATTTGGGCGACATCGTCGGACTTAAAGGTTTTGTTTTCAAAACTCAGACGGGTGAAATTTCCGTGCACTGCACGCATATCGAAATGCTGTCGAAGTGCCTTCGCCCCCTGCCCGAAAAGCAGCACGGCTTAAAAGACCCCGACATACGCTACCGCCAGCGAGACCTCGACCTCATTGTGAACCCCGAGGTCAAAAACGCCTTTGTGAAGCGTTCGCAGATTTTAAAGGAGCTTCGCTCTTTCCTCGATAGCAGGGGCTTTCTCGAAGTGGATACCCCCGTTTTAACCACACTTGAAATAGGTGCGGCGGCTCGCCCCTTCAAAACCCGTCACAACGCCCTCGATATCGACATGTATTTGAGAATAGAAACAGAGCTGTACTTAAAAAGGTGCATAGTCGGCGGACTTGAAAGGGTGTACGAGGTGGGCAGAATTTTCCGCAACGAGGGCATGGACGCCTTCCACAACCCCGAGTTCACGACTATCGAAGTGTATCAGTCGTACGCCGACTACTTCGACATGATGGAGCTTGTCGAAGACATGTACAGAACGGTTGCCCGCAAGGTATGCGGCACCGATAAAATAAATTATCAGGGCACGGAAATCGACTTCGGTTCGCCCTTTGCCCGTCTCACTATGAAAGAGGCAGTAAAGAAATACTGCGGAGCAGACTACGATTCGTGGAAAAGCGACGAAGAGGCACGTGCGTGCGCCAAGGCTCTGCATGCCGAGGTCAAAGAGGGCGAGACCGCCACAAAAGGTCACGTGCTTATAGCTCTGTTCGACGCATTCGTGGAGGACAAGCTCGTTCAGCCCACGTTTATTTACGACTATCCCGTGGAGAACTCCCCCCTTGCAAAGCGCAAGGAGAACGACCCCTTATTCACGCAACGCTTCGAATATTTCATCTGCGGACACGAGTTCGGCAACGCTTTCTCGGAGTTGAACGACCCCATCGACCAAAAACAGCGCTTTGTAAAGCAGGTTGAGGAAAAGAGACGTCAGGAGCCCAACTGCAACGCTCAGGTAGACGAGGAGTTTATAACGGCTCTCGAATACGGCATGCCCCCCACGGGCGGACTCGGCTTCGGTGTGGACAGGCTTGTAATGCTGCTCACCGACAGCCCCACTATTAGAGATGTTTTATTATTCCCCACAATGAAACCCAAAAAGTAAGCTGCCGCCAACTGCGTATAAGCGTCGCAATACGGCGTCGCGCTGTGGCAACCTTCAGTCATTTACGTTTTAGTAAACTCCCTCAGGTTTTCCTCGCACTCCTTGTCTTGCTCGCTTCTCCGCAGTTGCAAAGAACGGAGCAACGGGTAATCATATTTCCGAAGTTTAAAATTCTTATTTATCGGTTTTAAAATATGTATGAATATTTAATCTACAATCAACTCAAAAAGTACTCAAAAGCGGGAAGGGCGTTCCATATGCCCGGACACAAGGCACGGGGTGAATTTGCAAAGCTGTTCCCTGTTGCCGGTATGGATGTCACCGAGCTCAGCTATTCTGATAACCTTGCCTGCCCCGACGGAGTAATAGCCGAGGCTCAGCGGGATATCGCTTCCATTCTGGGTGCGGCAAGCTCGTATATCTTAACCGACGGCTCGTCGCTCGGGGTGTTCGCTATGCTGTACGCCGCCTCCAAGCGGGGCACAAAAGTAATTGTTCCCCGCAACTGCCACCAGAGCGTGTGGAATGCTTGCAGAATTTTGGGGCTCGAGCCCGTAGTCGTGCAGGGAAAAACGGAGAACGGCGTAATAGAACCGCCCGAAACGGAAGTTATCACACGCCTCATAGTTAACGATTCTACCGTGGCGGGACTCATAGTAACCAGCCCCGACTACTACGGAAATATTGCTCCGCTTAAGGAGTACGCCGAAATATTAAAGAGAAATAACCGCATTTTAATGGTAGACGGTGCGCACGGCTCGCACCTCGCATTCGAGCCCGAAAGGCAGGGATATGCTGGGGTGTACGCCGATATTTGGGTTGACGGCGCACATAAATCGCTTTCAACTTTAACTCAGGGCGCAATTCTGAATATCAGCGACACCGACTTGATTGCCGATGCCGAGGAGGGGCTCTCCCTCTTCCGCACGACTTCGCCGAGCTATCCTGTAATGGCATCGGTTGAATACGGCGTAAAGCAACTTGCCAACAAAACGAACTTGTGCGCCGAGGCAAAGGACGCCGCAAAAATCATAAGAGAGGAAAAGAAAATAACGCTGTACCCTTCCGCCGACTGGACCAAGGTTGCGGTAGACTGCGCACCCTATAAGATATCCGCCGACAGAGTCGCAAAAGAGCTGGAAAAACGCAACATATATTGCGAGCTTTCGGATGGCAGGTACGTGCTTTTCTATCTTTCGCCGTCGGTTGCGGCGGGCGATATAAAGGGTCTTATCAAGGCGCTTAAATCTGTTTTATCAAACAAAAAGCTGGCGGGCACATATAGACCACGCATAGCTATCTCCCCCGCCAACCGTACGTACAGCTTTCAGTATGCTTTAAATAAGCCCTCCGAGTGGGTTCCTCTTGAAGAGGCGGTCGGCAGAATGTGCGCTCAGAACGCAGGTCTCACCCCGCCCTGCATACCCGTGTGCGTCGCGGGCGAAGTTATAACCGACGCCGCCGTCCGTACCTTACAAAGCGGTAAAACCTACGGGCTTTCGGGAGGCAAGATAAAGGCGGTTAAAAAATGAGGGGCAAGTTTGTAACCTTCGAGGGCTGCGAGGGCTCGGGCAAGAGCACACAGCTACGCTTCCTCGGCGAATATTTAATGGAGACGGGCGTTGACTTTATAATGACCCGAGAGCCGGGCGGAAGTCCCATTGCCGAGGACATAAGAAAAATAATTTTAAACGGCAGCTACACCGAAATGTGCGACGAGTGCGAAGCGCTCCTTTACGCCGCCGCACGGTTGCAGCACTTAAAAGAGGTGGTCGAGCCCGCACTTTCGGCAGGTAAACTTGTTATCTGCGACAGATATGTCGACTCCTCGTTCGCCTATCAGGGCTATGCCAGAGGTCTCGGAGCGGAATTCATAAAAAAAATAAATTCCTTCGCACTCGAAAAGTACCCGCCCGATTTAACCGTATTTTTGGATATCTCGCCCCAAGACGCCTTTGCAAGAAAGCACGGCGCAGATCTTTCTGACAGAATGGAGAAAATGGGTCTGGAATTTCACCAAAGAGTGTACGAAGGTTATAAAAAATTGCAAAAAGAGTATCCCCGCTTTGTAGCCGTAGATTGCAGCGGAACGAAGTTTGAAACTGCGGAAAACATAAAAGAATTGCTTAAAGCAAAAGATATTATAAAGTAAGAGTGGAAAAACTTTTAAAGAGCACAACCGCATATAAAATTTTTTCGGCGGACAGAGCTTCGGGCAGGCTTTCGCACGCATATATGCTGCACTTTGCCGACACGCTCAACTTACGCACTGCGCTTAAAATTTTCGCCAAGGAATTCTTCGGGGCGGACGGCGCACTTGCCGCACGCATAGAGAGCGAAAGCTATTCCGACCTCATCGTGTATCCCGCCGAGGGCAAAAAAATTTCCGTCGACGGCATTTCCGAAATTATCGAAGACAGCGCCCTGCGACCCGTCGAGGGCGACAAAAAGCTGTATATAATTGTAGGCTTCGAGGGTGCGAGTGCGCTCGTCCAAAACAAGCTTTTAAAAACTTTGGAAGAGCCGCTTTCCGGCATATATTTCCTTTTGGGCGTCACAACCCTTGCACCCGTATTGGATACGGTTGTATCCCGGGTGAAAATGCTCGAAGTTCCGCCATTTACGGTAAACGAGGTATATGAAGCGCTCGAAAGGCAGGGCGCAAACCCCGATAATCTTGCCGCCGCAAAGAGCTGCAACGGAATTTTGGGTGCGGCTCAGAACATGGTTTCGGGCGGCTGGTTCAAAGAAGTGAGAGAGGCGGCAAATGCTATCTGCTCGGTCAATAAAGTATCGGCAATTTTCGACGCCGTTAAAAAATACGGAGAGATAAAGTATAAGCAGGAGCTTCTCTCCGAGATGCAGAATATATATTTTTCCGCACTCACAGAGGGTGGGGAACTCAACAAATTCCTGCAAAAACACACAATACTATTCGCCCTTGAAGAGCTGACTAAGGCTAACGCCGACTTAAAGTTCAACGCATATTTTCAGGGGCTTTTGCACGACTTTATGCTTAAAGTCGTCAGGGAGAACGACAAATGGCTAAAATTACAGGGGTAGTTTTTAAAGAGGGCGGCAAGGTCTACTACTTTGCCCCCGGCAAGGACAGATATAAAGAGGGCATGGGGGTAATAGTCGAAACCTCCCGAGGGGTGGAATACGCAACAGTCGTAATTCCCTTTGCCGAGGTTGAAGACAGTAAGCTTGTTTCCCCGTTAAAGCCCATAATGCGCATAGCGAGCGCCAAGGATAAGGAAATTCACCGCAAAAATCTCGAAAAGAAGGATGAAGCGTTAAAGATTGTCGCCGAAAAGATTGAAAAGCACAATCTCGATATGAAGCTCATCGACTGCGAATTTACCTTCGACGGCGCAAAGGCGGTGTTCTATTATTCCGCACCCCAGCGGGTGGACTTCAGGGAGCTTGTAAAGGAATTATCGCAGGTATTCAAAATGCGCATCGAGCTCAGACAGGTGGGCATACGCGACGAGATAAAGATGATAGGCGGACTTGCGCCCTGCGGAAGGGAGTGCTGTTGCGCAAGCTGTATGCCCGAATTTAAAAAAGTTTCCATCAAAATGGCTAAAAATCAGGGGCTTTCTTTAAATCCCGGAAAAATTTCCGGTCTCTGCGGAAGGCTTATGTGCTGTCTTTCCTACGAAAACGACTACTACGCCGAAGCCTGCAAAAAGATGCCCAAGATCGGTTCGGAAGTTACCACGCCCGACGGCAAAGGCACGGTGGTAAACGTAAATATGCTCAAAATGGAAGTGCGTGTGCGCATCGACGACAAAGAAAAGGATATATTCACCTATCACGACTTCCCCGTTTCCGCACTCAAGTTCAAAACCCCGCACAGGTCCGAAAAGGAAGAAAAGGACGAAGAAGTTCCCGCCGATCTCAAAGAAATCTTGGATTAAACCGTTCAAATTTTTATTAAAATATTTATAGTTTCTTCTTTACAGTTTAATATTTGTGTGATATAATACCCCTACAAACGTATTAAATGGAGGGAAATTATGGCTCACGTTATAACCAACGAGTGCGTAAGCTGCGGCGCATGTGCTGGCACCTGCCCCGTAGAAGCTATATCGGAGGGTGCAGACAAGTACGTCGTCAATCCCGATACCTGTATCGATTGCGGCGCTTGCGAGGATGCTTGCCCCACCGGCGCAATCAAAGCAGAATAATCAATCAAAAATGAAAAGGCGGAGTATATACTCTCCGCCTTTTTATTTTGAGCTCCCGTAGTGGCGCATATATACTTCGCAATACTGTGTCGTGTTCCGCTTTTTTCAGTCACGTACTTCTGTGTACGCTCCTTCAAAAAATGCTCAAACTCCTTGTCTTGCTCGTATCTCTGCACCGCAAACATGCGGAAGTTTCACACTTTTTTGTCATTCCGTCGTACCGAAGGCGTTAGCCTTAACGTAGTCGAGGAATCTTTATGTTGAAAGAAAACGAAGTCCTTGAAGAATTTTTCGGGGATAAAAAGATAATACAAAACGTATCGCTGTACCGCTTCACTTCGGATAGTATACTTTTATCACGCTTCGCAAGGGCAAAGGCGGGCGACGTCGTTGCCGATTTCTGTTCGGGCAGCGGAGTGGTTGGGTTTCACTTCCTCTGTTTAAACCCCAAAATAAAGTCACTCACCCTGTTTGAAATGCAGGAGGAGCTTGCCGATATGTCCCGCCGCACTGCCGATTTAAACGGCTTTGACTGCTCGGTCGTATGCACAAAATTGCAGGACATATCAAAAGAATACGACGATAAATTTTCACTGATTCTCTGCAATCCGCCGTACGAGCGTTCGGGCTTTGAAAACGACGACTATAAAAAGGCAATCTGCCGCAAGGAGATAACTCTCACCCTGCCCGAGATTGTCGAAGTTGCCTTCCGAAAGCTGAAATTCGGCGGCAGACTTGCAATTTTAAACCGTGCAGACCGCACCGCCGAGCTTTTATACCTTTTAAAAAACAGAAATTTGGAGCCCAAGCGCCTGCAATTCGTATCGGGCACGCCCGATGCAAAGCCGTATTTGGTTATGGTAGAGGCGGTCAAAGGCGGCAAGGAAGGTATTGATATTCTTCAGCAATTAATCAACTAACGCTGTTTTGAATTTATTTAAATAATTAAGCCGAAAATCGCAAGGGCGGATTGATTTCGCCCGTTAAGCGATTTACGACAACAGCAACCTCGCTGCAATTCGCAGCGTAGCGAGAATTGAGCGAAAATTTTTATGGTTTATTTCGTTTCAACACCAATCGGCAATTTAAAAGATATAACGTTGCGTGCGCTCGAGGTTTTAAGGGGAGCGGACGTAATTTTCTGCGAGGACACTCGTCACTCGATAAAGCTTTTAAACGCCTACGACATAAAAAAGCCGCTTCTGTCCTGCCATAAATTCAACGAAAGGGAGGCGGCGCAAAAAATCATAAACGCTGCAAACGAGGGCAAGGAAGTTGCGGTAATTTCGGATGCGGGCATGCCCGTCGTCTCCGACCCGGGCAACGTCGTGTGCCGCTCTCTGAAAGAGGCGGGCGTTGCGTATACCGTAATCCCCGGCGCAAACGCCGCACTCTCGGCGCTCATATTATCGGCTTTTCCCGCCGAACGCTTTGCGTTTTTGGGCTTTCTGCCCGAAAAGCCGGGCGAGAAAAAATCCCTGCTTGAAAAGTATAAAAACGTAGACTGCACGCTCATTTTCCACGTTGCGCCGCAGGATTTGGATAGGGATATTTCCGCAATGTACAAAGTTTTGGGCGATCGTCCCGCCTGCGCCGTGCGTGAAATTACCAAGCTGCACGAGGAAGCGGTAAACTTCAACCTTTCCGAAGGCTTCAACGGCGAAAAGCGTGGGGAATTTGTTATAATAGTCGGCGGAGCGGTGCAAACGGAAAACCCCTTAAACTCCCTTTCCGAGCGAGAGCATATTCTGCACTATATGGCGCAGGGTCTCGATAAAAAAGAGGCGGTCAAGCAAGCGGCCAAAGACCGTGGGATTACCAAATCGGAAATTTATAAATTCTCATTAGACTTATAATAAAGAGGCATAAATATGGAATTTTTACAACTCATTGAACAACTTAGCAATGCGAGGGGCGCAAGCGGATTCGAAGATGAAGTTATCGCCGTCGCAAGGGAGTACTGCAAGGATTTTGCAACCTTTAAAGAGGATTGCATGCGCAACCTGTACGTGTACCCCAAGTACAACAAGGGTAACCGCCCGCTCGTAATGATTGACGGACATGCCGACGAGGTCGGATTTATGGTTCAGGCAATCAAGCCGGACGGCACGCTCCGCATCATCCCCATCGGCACGTGGAATAAGCAGGCGTTATCTTCTTCGAAAGTTCAGGTATACACCGAAAACGGCTATATCCCCGGCGTTATTGCGGCAATCCCCCCGCACTTCCAGTCGGAGGCAGAGCGCAATGCGCCCGTAACCTACGAGAGCATATATATTGACGTCGGTTCAACCTGCGCCGAAGAAACCCGCAAGTTAGGCGTTAAAATCGGCTCGGTAGTAGTTCCCTTAACTGATTTTGAGTACGACGCCGCACGGGGACTTATGTACGGCAAGGCGTTTGACGACAGGCTTGGCGTTGCAATAACCTTAGAAACGTTAAAACGTTTGCAGGGTGAAAAGCTCGAAGTGGACTTGGTCGGCGTAATCTCTGCACAGGAAGAGGTAGGCTCACGTGGAATAACTGCGGTTATGCACAACATAAAGCCCGATGCGGCTATCTGCTTCGAGGGTTGCCCCGCAGACGACACCTTCACCCCCGAATATCTCGTTCAGGATAGACTCCACGGCGGCGTTATGATGAGGCATATGGACAGCACCGTAATCTGCACGCCCCGCTTCGTGTCGTTCTCTCAAAAGACTGCCGAAAAATACAACGTGAAAATGCAGATGGCAGTCCGTGCGGGCGGCGGCAACAACGGTGCGTATATAGTTTCGGCGAACGGTGGCACTCCCGTAATAGTAGCAGGCGTTCCCGTGCGTTATATCCACACCTTCCATTGCATAGCGGCTATGGACGACGTGGAGGCCAACGTGCAGTTAGGCGTAGCCCTCTGCAAAGAACTCAACGAAAAAGTTATTAAATCTTTCTGAAAATATTTATTAAAGAATGTTTAAGGCGGCGCGATTATATCGCGCCGCCTTTACGTTTGATTAGTGATTAGTTGTTTCTATATATTAAGCAATTAAGATACATTGGTTAAGCGGAACGCTTATTTGTCTATTAAAATATTTACCGCCCTTTTCTTTTCGTCAGTCAGCCGCCTGTATTTTCTGATCAGCTCCTTTTCGTCGGGCAAAAGAATTTCCGCCACGCTCCCGTCCGCAAAAAACTGCGCCAGCGAAATCCCGAACGCCGTGCAGATCATTTCAAGTATATCCAGCTTCGGCGGCGTGTTGCGTGCGTACATAGACATTAAAGAAGAGTAAGTTAAATTTGCCTCATCGGCAAGCTTATATTTCGTCCAGCCTCGCTCTTCACGCATTTTTTCAATTTTATCAATTACACCCATTGAATAATCCATAATATTATTTTAATACGCAATTACGATAAAATTAATGCTTTTTTAAGTTGACAGATAGTACTTAAATACGATATACTTTATATCGCAAATGCGTATATGCAAAATAAATAATAGGAGGATTATGTAATGAAACGCAAAAGCAAGATATTTTTAACTTTGGTAATGAGCGCAGTTATGGCGCTCGGCGTGGTAGGTTTTGCCGCCTGCTCTTCGGGTGAAAACGGAAAGAACGGTAAGTCGGCGTACGAAATTGCCGTAGAGCACGGCTTCGAGGGCACGGAAGCGGAGTGGCTCGAAAGCTTAAAGGGTACAAACGGTACTAACGGAACGAATGGTAAAGACGGTAAAGACGGTAAAGACGGTGAAGACGGTGAAAACGGCGTTGACGGAACAAACGGTACAAACGGCACGGACGGCAAAGACGGTGAAAACGGTAAGGACGGTGAAAACGGTAAAGACGGCAACGGCTGGCACTACGGCTACGGCGAACCCTTCGCAGATGAAGGAAACAAAGGCGACATGTATCTCGACCTTGAAAGCGGCGATGTATGGACAAAGGAAGAAGACGGTTGGGTTAAGAGCGACCTCAACATAAAGGGCGGCGAGGAAGAACCCGCAGTTAAAAATTACGGTAGAATGAAAATTGCCGCAGGCAAGTCCGTTGATCTTTCTTTAGACGGAGTAGAAGACGGCACATACTATCTCGTGGCAAAAACTTCCGAAGAAGTTGCACAGGAAACTCTTGCATTAACCGGCAAAGACGGTAACGAAGACTTTTATTACGATATGTACAGCACCCTTAATTCGGACAAAGCGGGCTACACGTGCGTTGTGCTTGTTAAGGACAGCGTTTCCTCTCTGAAATTAAATAATTTAACCGATTCGGCAATGTCCTTATCTGTAAAATTAATTGACTTTGTTGCACCCACATTAACCGACGGTGTGGAAATCGAAGTGCCTACGCGCAATCCCAATTTGGCTAATGATTACATAGCAATATCTATTGACCCTTCGCTTACAGGCAAAAAAGTAAGAATAACTTGCAACACAGGAGCAGCTATTTACGATAATACGGAATCTCATACATGGATACATTCATTTTCATTTTTTGATGAGATGGAAGGGAGCTATTATGTCAAAGAAGTAACTTTGTCTGAAGGGCTAACAGGTCTTTGCTTTAATGCTGCTTCAATAATCACAAACGGGTGGTCAGACGGCTCTATGCAGCAACTTGTAAATATTAAAGTAAAAATTAAAATAGTCGAAGATTAAAATTTATATACTTAAACGGACTTACATAGACGGACTACACTATATTTAACCGCAAAACGGTTAAATTCTTCTCCAAAAAATGGTGGCGGCGCAATTTTTTTGCGCCGCCGCTATTCGTTTTAAACGTTCCGTTTAATCAAACTTAAAATATAACCTCGTCAATAACCCCACCTCCGAGGCAGGCGACGTCGTCGTAGAAAACCGCGTACTGTCCTTCGGTTACAGCCCGTTGGGGTTTGTCAAATTCCACAAGGGCGCAGCCGTTTTCTTCAAGCGTGACTTTAACGCCCTGCTCGGGTTGGCGGTAGCGGAATTTCGCATTGCAAAAAAACGTTCGTTCGGGGATATACCCTATCCAATTGAGGTTTTTCACCCTGCAAGAGAGGGAGTAGAGGGGGCTTTCGTCGCCGTGGGAAACGTAAAGGATATTATTCTTCAAATCCTTTTTAACCACAAACCATCTGCCGTCCTCGCCGTGCCGTCCGCCGAGGTCAAGCCCCTTGCGCTGCCCCAGGGTGTAGTACATAAGCCCTATGTGCCCGCCCACGACTTCGCCGCCAAGGGTGACTATTTTCCCGGGTTGAGCGGGCAGGTATTCCTGTAAAAATTTACGGAAGTTTCGCTCGCCAATAAAGCATATTCCAGTACTGTCCTTCTTTTTTGCGGTGGAGAGGTGCTCGCGCACGGCAATGTTGCGTACTTCCGCCTTGTCCAAATCGGCAAGGGGGAAGAGCGTTTCTTTGAGCTGTTCTTCCCGCACCTGGTTTAAAAAGTAGGTCTGATCCTTTGATTGATCCTTTGCCTTTAAAAGTCGGGTTTTTCCCGATGCGTGTTCAACCTTGCAGTAGTGTCCCGTGGCAATATAGTCCGCACCCATATTGAGAGCGTACTCACGGAAAGGTCCGAATTTAATCTCTCTGTTGCACAGCACGTCGGGGTTGGGCGTTCTGCCCGCAGAGTATTCTTCAAGGAAGTACTTAAATACCCTGTCTTGATACTCCTTTGCAAAGTTCACGCTGTAATAGGGTATGCCGAGCGTGGAGCACACTCTCGCAACGTCGGCATAGTCGCTGTCGGCAGTGCATGCGCCCGAAGGGTCGGTCTCTTCCCAGTTCATCATAAAAAGACCTATTACGTTGTAGCCCTGCTGTTTTAATAGGTATGCGGCGACGGACGAATCCACTCCGCCGCTCATTCCCACGACAACCGTCTTTTTCGACATTCCGTACTCCTTTTTGTTGATGAGTGCTCTTGCAAGCCAAGAATTAATGAATATAAGATACTTGACAGCGGAAGCATTTCGCTAATTATTATAACACAAAATAAAAATAATTGCAAAGCTAATTTCAATATGTTATAATGTGCGTATGTATCCGTAGCTTAGATGGATAGAGCACGAGCCTCCGTCGTACCGAAGGCGCAGCCTTACGCCGCACCAAAAATACCAAGTTAATCTATTTGCACCCGTAGCTCAGTTGGATAGAGCACGAGCCTCCGACGCTCGGTGCCGATGGTTCGAATCCATTCGGGTGCACCAAAACGCCGCCGCCCGCAAGGGCGGCGGACGCAGTTAACCCGAGTGGTAATCCATTCGGGTGCACCATTCTAAAAACAATCTCCGCAATTTTAGGGGGTTGTTTTTCATTTTTATAATTATGCCAAAAACTGTTGAAAAGCAAAACGGCTTGTGTTATAATATTATTGTATTTTTTCATAATGGAGATAAAATATGGAAGTTGTATTAAACGGTAGAGATTTAACTATCGAACAGGTTGTTGCAGTAGCCCGCGAAGGCGCGAAGGTTTGCCTTTCGGAAGAAGCAAAATCCGCTGTAAAAAAAGCAAGAGATTACGTTGACAAAAAATTATCCGAAAAAGCCATAATTTACGGCCTTACCACAGGTTTTGGTAAGTTTTCGGATATTTTTATTTCGGAAGAAGACACAAAACCCTTGCAGAAAAATCTAATTATAAGCCATTCCTGCGGAATGGGCAATCCTCTTCCGACCGATGCGGTAAGGGCGGCAATGCTGCTCAGATGCAATGCTTTAAGCCGTGGAAACAGCGGAATAAGGCTTTCAACCCTTCAAACTATGGTAGATATGATAAACGCAGGCGTTCATCCGCAGATTCCCGAAAAGGGAAGTTTGGGCGCAAGCGGAGATTTAGCGCCGCTCTCTCATATAGTTTTGGTCATGTTGGGAGAGGGACATGCCGAATACAAGGGCGAGATTCTCACCGGAAAACAGGCCATGGAAAAGGCCAAAATTCCCACGATAGAACTTGCCGCAAAAGAGGGGCTTGCCTTAATCAACGGCACGCAGATTATGACTGCGATAGGATGTTTAGCTACGTACGACGCAAGAAATCTTGCAAAGACTGCCGATATCATAGGCGCAATGACTTGCGAGGCACAGCTGGGAATCAAAAAGGCGTTCGACCACAAAATTCACGACGTGCGGGGACATAAGGGACAAAAGGACGTCGCAAAAAATCTTTTAAACATTTTAAAAGACAGCAAGCTTGCATTTGATACCAATCCGAATAAAGTGCAGGACGCATACACTATCCGCTGTATGCCGCAGATTCACGGCGCAAGCAGAGACGCCATAGATTACGTATGGGAGGCGGTTACAAGAGAAATCAACGCCGTCACCGATAACCCCATAATATTCCCAGATGACGACGAGGTAATCTCGGGCGGCAACTTCCACGGACAGCCTATGGCCCTTGCGTTCGACTTTTTGAAAATCGCCCTTTCCGAATACGCAAACGTATCCGAGCGGCGCATAGAGCGCATGGTAAATCCCCAGCTTTCAAACGGACTTCCCGCATTTTTGACAAAGCACAGCGGCGTAAACTCGGGCTTTATGATTGCGCAGTATTCTGCGGCGTCTATGGTTTCCGAAAACAAAATTTACGCACACCCTGCAAGCGTCGATTCCATACCTTCTTCCGCAAATCAGGAAGATCATGTGAGCATGGGAACAACGGCTGCGAGAACTGCAAAAATGATTTTGGACAACAGCCAGAAAGTTTTGGGAATAGAGCTCTTCACGGCATACCAGTCGCTGTATTTGAGGGGGAAGGAAAATTTATCTTCAACGACAAAAGCGGTATACGATTATATCGCAAAGAGCGTTAAGCCGGTGGAAGAGGATATCGTTATGCATTACGAGCTGGTAAAATTCGACAAGATGATAAAGGCAAACGAAATAGTAAAGGTTGCCGAAAAAGTCTGCGGAAAATTATTTTGAGGAGTATAAAATATGATAAACAACAGAGATATAAGCGGGGCAATGACAATAAAACTGGACAACATACTGCCTGAATATCCTACGTTCGAAGCAGATAAACGCCGTGCGCCCGACAGGGGATACCGTTTAACCAAGGCGCAGACAGAGTTGGCTTTGAGAAACGCTCTCCGATATGTTCCCGAGGAGCTTCACGAAAAGCTCGCTCCCGAGTTTTTGGAGGAGCTTAAAACGAGGGGCAGGATTTACGCTTACCGCTATAGACCGCAGGGCAGAATATACGGCAAGCCCATCGACGAATACAAGGGCAAGTGCATAGAGGGCAAGGCTTTTCAGGTTATGATAGACAACAATCTCGATTTCGAGATTGCGCTCTATCCCTACGAGCTCGTAACCTACGGCGAAACGGGTCAGCCCTGTCAGAACTGGTTGCAGTACCGCCTTATAAAAAAATATCTCGAAGAGCTGACCGAAAATCAGACCTTGGTAATAGAATCGGGTCATCCTTTGGGACTATTCCCTTCTAAACCCTCCGCTCCTAGGGTAATAATAACCAACGCACTGATGGTCGGCATGTTCGACAATATGGACGATTGGGAAATAGCCGAACAGATGGGCGTTGCAAACTACGGACAGATGACTGCCGGCGGCTGGATGTACATAGGACCTCAGGGAATAGTTCACGGAACTTTCAACACCATTCTCGGTGCGGGAAGAAAATTTTTGGGAATTTCCGAAAAAGGGGATTTGCAGGGGCGGACATTCGTTTCTTCGGGCTTGGGCGGAATGAGCGGAGCTCAGCCCAAAGCCGCAAATATTGCAAACGCCGTCGGTATTTTTGCCGAAGTCGACCTTTCGAGAATACAGACAAGATACAATCAGGGCTGGGTAAACGTAATAAGCGATAACCTTGCCGAAGTCTTTGAGATTGCCAAGAAAAATATTAAAGATAAAACTACCATTTCGATAGCTTACCACGGCAATATAGTCGATTTACTAGAGTACGCCGACAAAATCAACTTCAAAATAGATCTCTTATCCGATCAGACCTCCTGCCACAACGCATACAACGGCGGCTATTGCCCGCAGGGTCTCACATTCGAGCAGCGTACGCAGATGCTGCACGACGACAGACAGGGCTTTATCAAAAAGGTAAACGAGTCTCTAAGAAAGCACTTTGAAGTAATTTGCCGCCTTACAAAGAAAGGAACTTATTTCTTCGACTACGGCAATTCCTTTATGAAAGCCATATACGACAGCGGCGTTAAAGAGATTTCCAAAAACGGTATAGACGAAAAGGACGGATTTATATTCCCCTCTTACGTCGAGGATATTATGGGTCCTATGCTGTTTGACTACGGCTACGGTCCTTTCCGCTGGGTATGTCTTTCGGGCAAAGCGGAGGATTTGCGCAAGACCGATAAAGCGGCAATGGATTGCATCGACCCCAACAGACGCTTCCAAGACAGGGATAACTACATCTGGATAAAGGACGCCGAGAAAAATAAGCTCGTCGTGGGAACGCAGGCAAGAATTTTATATCAGGATGCGGAGGGCAGAACACGCATAGCCCTTAAATTCAACGAGCTTGTAAGAAAGGGCGAAATCGGTCCAGTTATGTTAGGGCGCGACCACCACGACGTATCGGGCACGGACTCTCCTTTCAGGGAGACCTCCAACATAAAGGACGGCAGCAACGTTATGGCGGATATGGCAACGCAGTGCTTTGCCGGAAACGCCGCAAGGGGAATGAGCCTCTGCGCTCTCCACAACGGAGGCGGCGTGGGAATAGGTAAGTCGATTAACGGCGGTTTCGGACTTATTCTTGACGGAAGCGAGAGAGTGGACGAAATTATAAAGAGCGCAATGATGTGGGACGTTATGGGTGGCGTTGCCCGCCGCAACTGGGCAAGAAACGAGCACTCGATTGAAACGGTCATTGATTACAATAAAAAGTATGGAAAAGAAGCGCACGTCACTATACCCTATCTTGTTTCGGACGAGCTCATCGAACGTTTAACAAAAAATTTAAAATAATACGATTTATTTAATTACATAAAGTAATTTTGTAAATAATTAACGGTGCAAGCAAAACCACGCTTTTGCGCAGCACAACCCAATTTGCGCACACATGCGCCTCAGCGGAGGGAATGCCCGCAATTATATAATATTAGGGCGACTAAGATTGCGGGCAGGGAGGCAGAGCCTCCCAAAATCGAAAAAATATCGGTCGCCTCAAGAACGAAATTTTTTAGAAAAGGAGAATATTAAAATGGCAAAAATAGTTGAATGCGTACCCAACATAAGCGAGGGTAGAAACACTAAGATAATAGAGGCTGTAATAGACCAGGTAAGAGCGGTAAAGGGCGTAACCCTGCTCGATTACAGCAGCGACGCCTCCCACAACCGCACCGTAATAACCTTTTTGGGCAATCCCGAAGGCGTAGCCGAGGCGGCGGTAGGCGTGGCAAAAAAGGCGGCTGAGCTCATCGACCTCAATAAACACCAGGGCGAGCACCCCAGAATGGGCGCCGTCGACGTAATTCCCTTTATCCCCATTAAGGAAATGGAAGTTGCCGAAGCTGTCGAGCTCTCCAAAAAGGTTGCAAAGAGGGTTTGGGAAGAGGCAAAAATCCCCGTATTCTTATACGAGGATTCGGCAAGCGCTCCCCACAGAGTAAATCTTGCGGCAATCAGAAAGGGCCAGTTCGAGGGAATGGCTCAAAAGGTAAAGGAACCCGAATGGGAGCCCGACTTTGGCGGCAGAACAATCAACCCTACTGCGGGCGTTGTTGCAGTGGGCGCGCGTATGCCCCTCGTTGCTTTCAACATAAACCTCTCCACTTCAGACGTAGAAATTGCAAGCAAAATAGCAAAAATACTTCGTCGCAGCAGCGGTGGCTTCGATTGCGTTAAAGCGCTCGGAGTTATGCTTGAAGAAAGAAACGTGGCGCAGGTTTCCATCAATATGACCAACTTCCACAAAACTCCCTTATACCGTGTTCTCGAACTCACAAAAGCCGAGGCAGCACGTTGGGGAGTGCACGTAATAGGAACGGAAATAATAGGACTCACGCCCATGCAGGCGCTTATCGATTCGGCAGAATACTATTTGCAGATAGAACAATTTGATTTCGACAAGCAAGTATTAGAAAACCACATTTTATAATTTAAGATGAAGAATATTTTGATAAAAAATATCGGCGTGCTTCAAACGCCGATAGGCAAAAGCAGTCTTAAGGGAAGCGGGCAGGCGCAAAATGCCAAACTCAATAATGCGGCTGTCCTTATAGAAAACGGAAAAATTGCCGCAATCTACAGGGACGGCGAGCTCCCCGAAAAATTGTCAAGTGACTGCAAAGTTATCGACGCTCAGAACTGCTTGGTAACTCCCGGGCTTGTCGATTGCCACACGCACCTTGTTTTCGGGGGGTGGAGGCACAACGAGATACCTTTAAAACTCCGCGGCGCAACGTATTTGGATATTCTCAAAGCGGGCGGCGGAATTTTGGATACCGTACGCCATACCCGTGAGATGAGCGAGGACGAACTCTTTGAAAAGAGCAAAGGATTTATCAAAGAAATGCTCTTGAACGGAGTTACCACCGTAGAATCCAAGAGCGGATACGGGCTCAACCTAAACGACGAACTCAAACAGCTCCGTGTAAACAAAAGGCTGAACGAAGAAACCCCGATGGACGTGGTTTCTACCTTTTTGGGGGCGCACGCAATTCCGCCCGAGTACAAAGGCAAGCCCGACGAATACATAAATTATCTTTGCGACGTCGTTTTGCCCGAAGTAAAAAAACAAAATCTTGCAGAGTTTTGCGACGTCTTTTGCGAGGACTCGGTGTTCGACGTAGAGCAGAGCAGAAAAATGTTGCTCTCGGCGCAAAAACTCGGTTTTAAAAGCAAAATCCACGCCGACGAAATCGAGGCGATAGGTGGAGCGGTGCTTGCGGGAGAGCTCAAAGCGATTTCAGCCGAGCACCTTATCGCAACCGACGGGCAGGGAATAGACAGTATGGCAAAGGGGGGCGTTACGGCGGCGCTCCTTCCCGCAACTTCCTTCTATCTGAACAAAACCTATGCCCCCGCAAGGCAAATGATCGAAAAGGGTATTCCCGTGGCGATAGCTTCAGACTTCAATCCGGGCTCCTGTCCTTCGCTCAATTTGCAGTTTGCAATCAACCTCGGATATCTCAAATACCGTATGCTTCCCGAAGAAATACTTTCTGCCGTCACGCTCAATGCGGCTTGTGCAATAAACAGGGGAGATTCGATAGGCAGTATCGAGGTGGGCAAGCAAGCAGACCTTGTATTATGGGATGCGCCCAATTTTGAGATGATATGCTACCGCTTCGGCAGTAACCAGGTTAAAACAGTAATCAAAAAAGGAGAAATAATAGCATGAAATTAGTAGACATGACCGTCACTTCATATTTAGACTTGTTGAATTCGGACGCACCCGCACCCGGCGGCGGCAGCGCCAGCGCACTCTGCGGAGCGCAGGGAGCGGCGCTTGTCTCCATGGTGGCAGGTCTTACCATAGGCAAAAAGAAATATCCCGACGACCAGGAACTGTGTGCGGAGGTCGCCGTAAAAGCTTCAAAGCTCAAAGATGCACTCTTACAACAGGTAGATAAAGACACCGAAGCGTTTAATCTTGTTTCGGCGGCTTTTAAGCTTCCCAAGGAAACGGACGAAGAAAAGGCGGCTCGCTCAAAGGCAATTGCAGACGCAACCTTGGTCGCAACCCAGGTTCCGTTCGAAACGATGAAGCTTTGCCTTGAAGCTTTGCAATATTCAAAAGCCCTGATAGGACATTCCAACACCAATGCGGCAAGCGATTTAGGCGTTTCCGCCCTCAATCTGATTACCTGCATGAAGGGTGCTTGGCTCAACGTGCTTATAAATTTGGGTGGAGTTAAGGACGAAGCAAAAGCAAATGAATTCCGCACAAAAGGCGAAGAGATGGTAAAAGCCGCTCAAAAGCAAGCGGACGAAATCTATAAAGCCACCCTCGAAATTTTATAAAATTAAAATTTTTATAAAACCGTATTACTAAAAAGGCAGGCATCCGACCTGCCTTTTTGTATTGTAAAAAATTTTTTCAGAAAAACTTAACTTTGGTTATTTTTTGCTTGACAATCAGATAAATTGTGATATAATGAGTTATGAAAATAAACCTTGATTAATTTTTAGAGGTGTCTAATGCCCATAGCTATAGCGCCCGCCGGACGTGAGCTTTTAGTCAGAAAAGTGGCGGCGGAAGACAAAATTAAAAAGCACCTGCACGAACTCGGCATATGCGAGGGAGGCAAAATTACACTTATTTCCTCCACGGGCGGCAACGTGATTGTCATTGTGAAGGAAGGCAGGCTCTGTTTAGACAGAACGCTTGCAGGCAAAATTCTGGTTGCGTAAAAAAGTTTTTTACGGCGGCTCAGACCGCCGTAAATTTACGGCTAAAATATAAACCAAGGTTAAGTTTCAAATAAGGAGTTTTTATGGCAGTAAAATTACTGAGCGATTTTACCGTTGGAGAGAGCGGTAAAATAACGGGCGTATCGGGCGAAGGCAGAATCCGCCGAAGGCTCTTCGACATGGGGGTGACTCCCGGTGCGGAGCTTACGATGCGCAAAAAAGCGCCTTTGGGCGACCCTATCGAAATTACTATACGCGGATACGAGCTCACGCTCCGTAAAGGAGAGGCGGCGTGCGTGGAGGTTGAACTTAAATGAAAACTTTTGCACTTGCGGGAAATCCCAACTGCGGAAAGACAACGCTATTCAACGCCCTTACGGGTTCGACGGCGCACGTCGGCAACTGGCCGGGTGTAACCGTCGATAAAAAGGAGGGAGTGTACAAGGGCGGCAAGGAACATGTGGCAATCGTCGATTTGCCCGGAATATATTCCCTTTCACCCTACACCCCCGAGGAAGTCATATCCCGAAACTATATTCTCGACGAAAAGCCCTACGGCATAATAAACATAGTTGACGCTACAAATCTCGAAAGAAACCTGTACCTCACGACACAGCTCCTTGAAATGGACGTACCCGTGATTATCGCCCTCAACATGATGGACGAGGTGGAAAAGGTGGGCGACAAGGTTGACGCAAAGGCTCTTGAAGAGGCGCTCGGCGTGCCTGTGGTTGCCATTTCGGCGTTGAAGAGCTCGGGAATAAAACAGCTCATGGAGCGTGCTGCGGCAATGCCCGGAACACGCAAAGGCGCAACTGTTCTCGATAGCGCATTGAAAAGCGAAATAGCCGTCGCTCGGGCGTATTACGAGGCGGACGGCGTGTCGTCACCGCTGTTCCATGCGATAAAACTTCTTGAAAGCGACGAAATAGAGCTTGAAAGGAAGGGAGCGAAAGCTGCGCTCGAAAAGGCGGCGAAGGGTGCCGACATGGAGGCGGTAATCGCCGACGAGAGATATAAATACATATCTTCAAACCTCGCCACGGCAAAAGTGAAAGCCAACAGGGAGGCGCTCACGAAATCCGACAAAATCGACAGAGTTTTAACCCACCGCATATGGGCTATTCCCATATTTGTCGTTGTACTCTTTGCTATTTTCCACCTTACGTTCTCGGAAGACCTGTTTTACATAGGCGCAATAGCGAATGCGGCGGGTACGCCCCTCCCCACGGTGGAGGAGCTTGGGCTCAGCGGCGGGGCTGCCCAAACGCTTGCCGTGTTCTACGACGGGGCGGTGTTCTCACCGGGCGTAATTCTTTTTAACGCATTAGACGCTGCAACCGGCTCGCTTCTTGACGTTATTGTTGGGGCTATGGAGAACGGCGGAGCCGCGGCATGGGCGACGGGGCTTGTAGGCGACGGTATTTTGAGCGGTATATTTGCAGTTTTGGGCTTCCTGCCTCAGATACTTTTGTTGTTCTTATTCTTCTCTATACTCGAAGACTCGGGCTACATGGCAAGAATTGCCTTTGTACTCGATAGAATTTTCCGCCGCTTCGGGCTTTCGGGCAGGGCGTTTATGCCCATGATTATGGGCTTCGGCTGTTCCCTTCCCGCAACGGTCAATACGAGAACTCTTGCCGACGATAAGGAGAGGACTGCAACCATAAGAGTAATTCCTTTCTTCTCGTGCGGGGCAAAACTTCCCATACTCACTGCCATTGCGGGCGGCATAGTAACTGCATTCGGAGTAGGTAACGCAGACGTTATAACGTTCGGTATGTACGTTTTGGGCGTGTGCACGGCAATAATTGCAGTGTTGCTTATGCGCAATACCACCTTAAAGGGCGAAACGCCTCCGTTTATAATGGAGTTGCCAGCCTATCATCTCCCCGGCTCCAAAAATCTGATGCTGCACCTGTGGGATAAAACCAAACACTTTATAAAGAAAGCGTTTACGATTATATTTGCTTCAACGGTAATTATATGGCTACTTTCCAGCATAACCTGGGACTGGAAGTTTATCGACGGCGAAAAGGTCGGCAGATTTGGCGAAGTGTTGACTATGGAGGACTCGATTTTAGCTTCCGTAGGCAAATTAATTCAACCTCTGTTCACTCCATTGGGCTTCGGCTCGCAGCTCGGCTCTTGGGGTTGGGTGTTTGCGGTTGCCGCAATCACCGGTCTTATCGCCAAAGAAAACGTAATAGCCACCTTTGCGACTCTCGCAGCATGCATAGTGGCGGGTTTTGAAGGCACCGACGAAGGCATAGAGGAAGCCGTGATAATGATACAGAACACGGGCATAACAATCCCAGCTCTGATAGCCTTTATCGCCTTCAACATGACCACAATCCCCTGCTTTGCGGCGTGCGCCACGGCTAAGGCGGAGCTTCCCAAGGGCAAGTTCAAGTGGACGGTTTTGTTCTGGGTAGCAACTTCGTATACCGTTTCAAGTATAATATATACGGTGGGCAGCTGGTGGTGGACGCTGTTCATCTGGTTGGCTGTTGCAGCAGTAGTGACAACGCTGATAATTTTAAGAAATCTCGGAAAATTCGATATATGCGCAATTTTCCGCAGAAAGAGGAAGTAATATGGGTGCGGTAGATATAGCCGTTATAGTTTTGGTGTCCGTTGCGGTGGTTGCCGCCGTCGGCGTTATAATATGGCGCAAGGTAAAACATAAGGGCTGTGGATGCGGCTGCGAGGGGTGCTCCGCCTGCGATAAATGCAAGAAAGACGAGTAGCTCCTCCGAAAATAAAACAACTTACACATTCATTCACTCTCTGATTTTTTAATACGTTAAACTCCGCAGAGCGCAAAATGCGCTCTGCGGAGTCCGTTTTCTGTCGGCAGGAAGAATTATCAATCGTTGCCAAAAAATTGTGTATATATTTTGTTATTTTTTGCGGAAAAACCATTGTATTTTTATAAATGGTCTGTTATAATATACGTTGACTAAAATATTTATTTTATAGGAGTGAATAATGTCAGAAATAACCTTTGAGGGCACGCCTGAACAGGCTGCCGCCCTGAAAAGCTGTATTGACAAACACCGCGGCAAGGCGGGCGCACTTATGCCCGTTCTTCACGAGGCGCAGAACATCTACGGATATCTGCCCATCGAAGTTCAAACTGTTATAGCCGAAGGGCTTAACGTTTCTCTTGCCGAAGTGTTCGGAGTGGCCACTTTCTATTCCCAGTTCTCGCTTAGCCCCAAGGGCAAGCACAACGTAAGCATCTGCCTCGGCACCGCATGCTACGTTAAGGGCTCGGATAAACTTCTGGAGGCGGTTGAAAGTAAGCTTGGCATTCGCTGCGGCGAGTGCACGCCCGACAGAAAATTCTCCATCGAGAGCTGCCGTTGCGTAGGCGCCTGCGGACTTGCGCCCGTCATGATTGTCGACGGCGAAGTTTACGGTAAACTTACCGCAAAAGACGTCCCCGGTATTCTCGAAAAGTACATGAAGGATTGAGGGGGAAAGAAAAATGACTTGTGAACAGTTAAAGAAAATTGCCGCTGAAAAAGCGGACCTTATAAACGTTCGCCGCATCGTGCGCGAACAGGCAGAAAAACTTGCGGGGAACACCGGCTACAGAAAGCAGGTGCTTGTGTGCGGCGGTACGGGTTGTACTTCTTCGCACTCGCTCGAAATAATCGAGCAGCTTGAAAAGAGCTTCAAACAGCTCGGAATCGACGACGTTCTCATCGTTAAAACGGGCTGCTTCGGCCTCTGCGCTCTCGGCCCCATAATGATAGTTTATCCCGAGGGTGTGTTCTATTCGCAGATGACCCCCGAGCACGCTAAAACGGTTGCCGAAAAGCACCTTGTAAAGGGCGGCGAAATCGTAAAGGAACTCCTTTACGCCGAAACCGTACATGCAGACGGCTCGGTTATCCCCTTTGCGGAAATTCCTTTCTATAAGCACCAGCTCAGAATAGCTCTCCGCAACTGCGGCGTTATCGCTGCCGAGGATATCAACGAGGCAATCGCTGCCGGCGACTATTCGGCGCTTGCAAAAGTCCTCACCGAAATGACTCCCGACGACGTTATAAACGAAGTTCTCGCTTCGGGACTCCGTGGTCGTGGCGGCGCAGGCTTCCCCACCGGTAGAAAGTGGCAGTTTGCAAAAGCTTCCAAGGGCGATATCAAGTATGTTTGCTGCAACGCCGACGAGGGCGACCCCGGCGCATTCATGGACCGTTCCGTACTCGAGGGCGACCCTCACTGCGTAATCGAAGCAATGACCATTGCAGGTTATGCAATCGGCGCTCACCAGGGTTACATATACGTTCGTGCAGAGTATCCTATCGCAGTTGAAAGACTTAAAATAGCTATAAAGCAGGCACGCAAGTACGGCTTGCTCGGCAAAAATATTCTGGGAAGCGGATTCGACTTCGACCTTGACCTTCGTTTGGGCGCAGGCGCATTCGTCTGCGGCGAGGAAACCGCTCTTATGGCTTCCATCGAAGGCAAGCGCGGCGAGCCCCGTCCCCGTCCTCCTTTCCCTGCCGTTAAGGGTCTCTTCGAGAAACCCACTATTTTAAACAACGTTGAAACGTGGGCAAATATCAACCCTATAATTATGAAGGGTAGCAAGTGGTTCTCGTCTATCGGTACTGAAAAGAGCAAGGGTACAAAGGTATTCGCAGTCGGCGGTAAGATTACAAACGTCGGACTCGTGGAAGTTCCCATGGGCACCAAGCTCGGCACAATTATCAACGATATCGGCGGCGGCATCCCCGGCGGCAAAAAGTTCAAGGCAGCTCAGACGGGCGGTCCTTCGGGCGGCTGCATCCCCGCTAAATATATCGATATCGAAATGGATTTCGATAACCTCGTTTCAATCGGTTCGATGATGGGCTCGGGCGGTCTTATCGTTATGGACGAAGACACCTGCATGGTGGATATCGCCAAGTTCTATCTTGAGTTCACGGCAGACGAGAGCTGCGGCAAGTGCACTCCCTGCAGAATAGGCACGAAGAGAATGTTGGAAATCCTTACAAAGATTACCGAGGGCAAGGGCACTCCCGAAGACCTTGTTAAAATCAAGGAGATCGCTCAGCACATGAAGAGCTCTTCGCTCTGCGCGCTCGGACAGTCTGCACCCAACCCCGTACTTTCGACGATCGAGCACTTCATGAACGAATACGAGGCGCACGTCAACGATAAAAAGTGCCCTGCGGGCGTCTGCAAGTCGCTGTTAAGCTACTATATCGACCCCGAAAAGTGCAAGGGCTGCACCCTGTGCTCAAGAAAGTGCCCCGTAGGCGCAATCACCGGCACTGTAAAAGAGGCGCACGTTATAGATACTTCGAAGTGCATCAAGTGCGGACAGTGTATCGAAAACTGCAAGTTCGGCGCAATTTCCAAGAAGTGAGGTAACGAATAATGATAAATCTTAAAATAAACGGTATTCAGGTAAGCGTACCCGAAGGTTCCACAATTCTTGATGCGGCACGTCTTGCCAACATAAATATTCCCACGCTGTGCTACCTTAAGGACGTACAGTGCGTAGGTTCTTGCCGTATGTGCCTTGTAGAGGCTACGGGCGCAAGAGGTCTCGTTGCCGCATGCGTATACCCCGTAACCGAGGGCATGGAAGTGCAGACCAACACCCCCAAGGTAAGAAAGTCCAGAAAGACTACTATCGAACTTATTCTTTCCACTCATAAAAAGAAGTGCTTGAGCTGCGTTCGCTCCACAAACTGCGAACTTCAGAAGCTTGCACTCGAATACAACGCAGAAGAGGATTATTTCGGCACCGACGAAGGCGACGGCTGCATTGACGACCTTTCGCCCTCGGTTGTACGCGATAACTCAAAGTGCGTAATGTGCACCCGCTGCGTAGCCGCTTGCGCTAAGCAGACCGTAGGCGTAATAGGACCCAAGAACAGAGGTTACGCAAAAGTAATCGGTTCACCTTTCGATAAGTCGCTTGCAGAGACTTCCTGCATCAACTGCGGACAGTGCGTAGTTGCCTGCCCCGTAGGCGCACTCTATGAAAAGAGCGCAACCGCACACGTTTGGGAAGCAATCCAGAACCCCGAAAAGCAGGTTGTATTCTTCACCGCTCCCTCAATCAAGGCTACCCTTGGCGAGGCGTTCGGTATGCCCGCAGGTACCAACGTAGAGGGCAAAATGATTTCGGCAATCAAGCAGCTCGGCAACGTTCAGTGCTTCGACATGGATATCACCGCCGACCTCACCATTATGGAAGAGGCAAACGAGCTCCTTCAAAGACTTATGAAGGGCGGCAAAACTCCTATGTTCACAAGCTGCTGCCCCGGCTGGGTAAAATTTGCGGAGCACTACTATCCCGAATTCCTTCCCAACCTCTCAACCTGCAAGTCCCCTCAGGAAATGTTCTCAGCTCTGCTTAAAACGTATTACTGCCAGAAGCAGAACATCAAGCCCGAAAATCTTTACGTTGTTTCGGTTATCCCCTGCACGGCAAAGAAGTTTGAAATTGCTCGCGATGAGCTCGGTCACTACACGGATGCGGCTCTCACCACCCGTGAGCTTGCCAAGATGATTAAGGAAGCCGGCATCGACTTCGCTAACCTTGCAGACTCCGCATACGACGCTCCCTTCGGTAACGCCAGCGGCGCAGGCGCAATCTTCGGCGCAACGGGCGGCGTTATGGAAGCGGCTCTCCGTACGGCGGCACACATGCTCGGCGGCGAGGGCGCTCCCATAGAGTTCAAAAAAGTCCGCGGCACCAAGGGCGTTAAGGAAGCTGAGTACACCGTAGGCGGTCAAACCGTAAAGGTAGCCGTAGCTCACGGACTCGGCAACGCACGCACGGTACTCGAGCAGATTAAGAGCGGCAAAAAGAACTACACCTTTGTAGAAGTTATGGCTTGCCCCGGCGGCTGTATCAACGGCGGCGGTCAGCCCTACGTTGCAGACGATATCCGCAACACTACCGACTTAAAGGCAGTCCGTGCAAAGGCGCTCTACAACTGCGACAAGAAGAGAGACAACCGTTGCTCGCACGAAACTCCCGCAGTAGAAATGCTGTATAAAGAGTTCTTCGGTCAGCCTTTATCTCATAAGTCGCATGAGTTTCTGCATACGCACTATAATCAGAGAGACAAGTATTAAGCTCACGCCAACCGCATATAAGCGGCGCAATACTGTGTTGAACTCCGTGCCGCCTTGGTCACGTACGCCATAGTACGCTCCCTGCGGTGGTACTCGTTCGCCTTGTCTTGCTTGCTTCTCTGCGGTTGCATAGACCGAGCTTATAATAAGGTTAAAATTATAAAATAACCCGCCGAGGCATTCGCCTCGGCGGGTTTAACGTATATCTTATTTTTCTCTGCCTAACAGATAGTCAACGGAAACTTTCAGTTTTTCTGCTATTTTTACAATGTTAACAATGGACGGCTTAGTTTTACCCCTTACCCAATACCGCATAACAGATTCGGGTATTTCTGTTAATTGTTGTAACTTATATCGTGAAATTTGCTTTTCTTTGCAGACCTCAACAAAGCGTTCACCAAAGGGCGGACAGGGTTTAAATTCAAATTTTTCAAATTCTTCGTCTTTAATACCCAACAGAAAATCTACCGAACAATTAAAATAATCAGCCATACGGACTGCTATATCAACAGTAGGGTAAGACTTGCCTTGAATATATCTGCTGACAGTTGCCTCACTGCAACTTATTTCCAAACTGAATTGAGTTATTGTCTTATAATGCTCTTTTATCAGTTCGTCAAGCCTTTTTGAGAAATTCGACAAATTCATACAATAATAGACCTTTTACCACAAATTATTATCAGCGAAAACTGTATTTTTTCCTTGCGAAATACAGATTTCGCTGGTATAATATAATTACACAAAGGATGCGCACCAAAGTGAAATTTACAAAGGAGGTCTATATGCAAGGTACTGCCGAAAAAGAAAAAATCGCTATAAGCGATTTGATTGACGAAGTTAAAATTCTTTTGCCCGATTACTTTGAGTGCGAAATCGCGTCCGATAGTCATTCTATAATGTTTAATTTCTACAACGGACAAAAATTTATACTCAAAGCGGAGGAGTGTTGAGTGTGTATAAAAAAATGCGCCCGCCGCCGTAAAAAATCGTTTAAAAAACGGTTTTTGGAAGCGATTGAGCGAGATAAAAAGTCAGTGTACACCGAAGGCGATAAAGAGTTTTTAAAAGAGCTACAAAAAAAGGTAAAAAAAGATTAACGTGCGGGCAATGTATCATTGCCCGCACGTTATATTTTGCCAAAATTTCGGCGCTTTACAAACGGTGATTTATGGTGTATAATATATATTGAAATATAATTTAATCCATTTGAACTTACGGAGAAAGTTATGGCTGAAAAAGTAAAAGGTAAAAATGGCAAGACTGTTGAACAGGTTGCCCATCAGGCGGCGGTTCAGCAGGAGATTAACGCCCGCATAATCGCATCACGTAATGCCGAGGATGATAAAAAGGGCAAAAAGAAAGTCGACCCCTCCAAAATGACAATATACGAATACGAACAGCGTTACGTAAAGCGTGAAAACGTTCGGGGTGCAAAATTTATTCTGTGGTTTGCGGCAGGGTTAATCGGTGTATTCCTTCTGTTCGTATTGGTGTCGGTATTCCTCAAAGTGTACGAAATCAACGAATATATCGGCTACGGCGTGGGCGCGGTCAGTCTTTTAATATACATATTCGTGTTTATAGTGCCCCTTATAAAAATTTTAAAGACTGGGTATTTCGTGACCAACGTAAACGCCTATACGGCAAGCAAGGCAAAGCGGCACAATAAAAAGCTCCGCCACAATATCGCTAAAAAGATTATCGATCTCACGGCAAAGGTGGACGGAGTGGGCTGGTACGATTCGGAAACGGTTGGAAAGCTTGCCATATCTCTGCACTCGGGCGACGAGGAGGGGGTTAAAATGAACCTCACCTCGCTGTACACGGGTTCGGTTAAAAGGTCGGCTAAACAGCTCATATTTAAGAGCTCTTTAAAGTCCGCTATGTACTCGGCGCTGTCGCAGACCTCCACGGTGGACTCGGCGCTTGTAGTGCTCGTAAATATGCAGCTTATAAAAGATTTGGTATTTTTGTACGGCTTCCGCCCGTCGGATTCAAAGCTCGTTAAAATTTTTATTCGGGTAATCCAGAACGCCCTGATAGCCTACGGGCTGGGCAGTATGCAGATAGGCAACGGCGTGGTAAAAACAATGGGCGAAGCGGTAAGGGGAATACCCCTTTTGGGCTCGGCTATAGCTGCGCTCGTGGATAGCTCCGTGCAGGGACTTACCAACGGCACGCTGACGACGGTAATAGGCTTCCAGACTATAAAGTATATGAACGACGAATACAAGCTTCAGAACATTCTCGACGGCATAGAGATTGCCGAAACGCCCGAGGAGCTCAAAGAGGCTTGCGCCGAGCTCGAAAAGGAAATTAAAAAGGAGCATAGAAGGGGCAAAAAAGCCCCCGTCGCCGCATAGCGGAGTGACTCCGCAGCCGGGTATCTTAATTACTAAACAGCTTGACTTACAAAACTCTAATCAAACATAAAAACCGCCGCATTTGCGGCGGTTTTCTCAATACATATTTAATTGATGTTGATTTGTGATCTTATAGATTCACGGAAAAACAATTAAGAAACTATGGTCAAGCAGAATGCTTGCCGCAAGTATTATTAATGTCGGTTTTTACAAACACCTTGCAGTCGAGGTCGGGGTTATATTCGTCCGTCGCTTTGTAGCGGCAGGCTTCAAAGAAAGGCACGGAGCCCTCGGCTGGCAGGGCGTAGCTTCTTTTTGCACCAGCCTCTCTCAACTTCATTTCGGCGGTGTAAAGTAGGAGTGTGCCCGCGCCCGAACGGCGGAGGGAGGGGACAACGTAAATTTCTCTGATATCCGCCCAGCCCTCTTTAAAGTTCCAGTCGTTATCGATATCGTCAATCTGATAGATGACGAATCCCGACAGAACTCCGTCGCTTCTTAAAACGTCTATTTTAATAAGCCCCGCAAGCATGTCGGGGATAATGTACTCCTTTAAAAGGTGTTCGCAGTCGTCCTCGCACCCGAGCTCCTTATAGTAGTCGCAAAAAAGTTTTTCAAATTGCTCAAGGCAATTATCCTGAAGGGGGGAGATGTGTAACATTGTTTACTCCTTTAATGATAAAAAGTGCGCTAAACGTAGCGCACTTTTATTACTTAATTATTCAGCAACTTTGGTTTCAGCAACGGGATAAATGGAAACCTGCTTGCCGTCCTTGCCCACTCTTTCAAACCTTACAACGCCGTCGATAAGTGCAAAGAGCGTGTCGTCCTTGCCTAAACCAACGTTGTTGCCGGGCTTGAACTTGGTGCCGCGCTGTCTTACAAGGATATTTCCCGCAAGCACAAACTGACCGTCGGCACGCTTCATGCCCAAACGCTTGGCGTTACTGTCTCTGCCGTTGTGCGACGAGCCGGTACCTTTCTTATGGGCGAATAAACGTAAAAATAACATAATTTTATTCCTCCTTGAAAATTACTCTGCCGCAGCTTCGGCAGCTTCAGCTTTTTTGGCTTTGGCGGACTTCTTTGCAGCGGGTGCTTTTGCTTCGCCTATAGCCGTTACTTTGACCATGGTGTAGGGCTGTCTGTGACCCTGCTTCTTTCTCTCGTTTTTCTTAGCCTTGTACTTGAAGACGATAATCTTCTTTTCCTTGCCGTGAGAAACCACTTCGGCGCAAACCTTTAAGCTTGCCACATCGGCGCCTGCGCAAATTCCGTTTTCGTCAGCCGTTAAAATAACGGGGAACTCCACCTTAGCGCCTGCCTCGGCGTTGAGCTTTTCAACCTTAACAACGTCGCCTACGCTCGCCTTGTACTGCTTGCTACCGTTCTCAAAAATAGCGTACATTAAATTTACCTCCTCTAACCAGTCTCGCCGGATACGTTATATCCAAAGGATTAGGCGGCGCATGGCGCACTTAAAAAAGCCCGTTCCGAGCGGCTCGGATTATAATTTAACACATTAAGGCAATATAAGTCAAGCATTTTTGTCTGAGTTTCCGAATAGATTTCGGCTTATTATCCATAATAATGGTTAAGGAGACCGCTAATTATGGAAGAAAACAGAAAAGATATAAAAAAAGACAGCGAAATTCTCGCTGAAATTTACCGCAACGCACAGCTTGCCTTAACCTCTATTTCGGACATACTTCCCGAAGTCGAGGACGACGGCATAAGGGGTGAAATCATCCGCGAGCACGAGGAGTACGAAAGAATTTGCGGCGAGGCTGCAAACCTTGCAAAAAGGTACGACTTGGACCTTAAAGAGCCCAATCCCATGAAGAAGGCTATGATGTGGACGGCAATAAAAATGGATACAGCAAAAGACAATTCGGCAAACCATATCGCAGAAATGATGATAAAGGGCACTGTAAACGGTATAACCTGCCTTAAAACATCCCTTTCGGAGAGCGAGCACGTAATGGACGCCGAAGTAAAAAAACTCCTCTGCGACCTGATTGCCGTAGAGGAAAGCTTTGAAACCAAGCTGAAAGCGTATCTCTAATACGCTTTCAGCTTGGTCCCGCCAACCGCATATAAGCGTCACAATACTGCGTTGAACTCCGTGCCGCCTTGGTCGTGTACCATTAAGTACACTCCCTGCGGACGGTACTCGTTCGCCTTGTCTTGCTCGCTTCTCTGCGGTTGCATTAAATTTGCATTAAACCGGATAAATATTGTCTATTTTGCCGTCATTAATTTTGACGGCAAAATATTTTATTATAAATAAGTTTTCCCGCTCGGGATATACAAGCCCCGCCGCCTGTTCGTCGGGGTGGGATTTATAAAACTTTTCCGTGGGCACGGTAACGCCCGTAAACTTGCCCAGATAATCCTTTAAATCCCCCGCCCGAGGCGCAAGCTCGGGGGAGAGGTATTTTGTGAAATCGCCGAAAGTCATCAAACTTTCAAAGAACGCAAAGTGCAAAATGCGGCTGTCCGTCGGATGATTCTCCACAGTTTTACTTGCTATGAGGGTAAGCCTTTGTCCGTCATAGGAGTACTCGCAGTGCGCCTCTGCGGCGGTACACGTCCCGAATTTCACCCCGACTTTAAAGGTTGTGCCGAACTCGGCAAAAATTATCTCGTTTGCAAACAATTGCGCACCCGTGTGCGAAATTATAATAAGTCCGTCGCCGCCGTACAGAGCTAAAACGGGATAGCCGGCAATTGCCTTTTCCTCTGCCCGCACACTTTTAAATCTGCCGCCTATCGGGTTTATGGAGTAGTCCTTGCCCTCGATAGAGAGGTACGTCTCGCCCTGCGAAAACACCGTTATAAGATTGCCCTCGAAGCGGGTCTGAAAAATTACGCTGAGCCGTGTTTCTCGGCTCTCGAAGCGTCGGATATAGATTAGAGCGTCGCCCTCCGAAAGATATACGTCCATAAAGTCGGGCGGAGAGGACAATAGATCGGCGCTTAAAAAAAAGTTCACGGGCTGCAGATTTTCCCCGGGCACGATTTCACAGAGGATATAGTCGCTCAAATCGGCGTCAATGTGCCGCTCAAACAAATCCACGCCGCCCGCATACGTTCCGTTCAGCTTCAATATGGCGGGAGTGCAGGACAGAAAATATATTCTCATTTCTATTATTTAATGTATAGCTTTCCGAAATTATGTCAATATATGCTCTATCAGGAGGCATATATGAATAAAATCAACGGCTACACCGAAGAAGAAGCAAGGGGACTTGTAGAGTACATCGCCGACGGCAGAAAGCGTGGGCAGACCCTTTCGGGACTTTTTGAAGGCTACGCAAAAAAGACGGGTCGTGCCAAGGGCAGCGTCAGGAACTATTATTATGCGCTTTTGCGCGCCACGGGCGACAGCAGAGTTAAGCAGATTCTGCGTGGCAAAAATCTGCATGCAGAAAAGATTATCCCCTTTTCCGAGGATGAAACGGATAAAATTCTGCGTGAGATAATAATGCAGAAGCAAAAGGGACTTTCCGTCCGCCGTGCCGTTTTAAACCTTTCGGGCGGGGACGACAAGCTCATGCTGCGCTATCAGAATAAGTACCGCAACGTACTCACCAAGCAGCCCGAAAAAATCGAAAAGCTCATGCGCGAGTGCGGGTTAGACAGTCACGATGAGGCCCGTGCCCGTTTGGAGGAGGAGATAAACGGCCTGTATGACCGTCTTGCCGAGTCTTTAAAGGACGAAAACAAAAAGCTGACCGCACTCATTAAAAGATTGACTGACGAAAACGCTTTACTTAAATTGCAGATAAAGAATATGCGTTAGTTTGATTTGCGTTGAAGCTCGTCAAAAGCAACGGCATTTAAGATACCCGCCTGCCGAGGTTCTCGGCAAATATTTACAGTATATATCGGGTTGCGGCTACTCAAACTACTTATAAAGGGGCGCTGCCCCTTGTAAGGAGTTATATGGAAAAGTTTATTTTAGGCGCGGTAGTCGGCATGGCGGCAGGCGCAATACTTGTCGCCAACAACTGCAAGTTGAGGAACCTTGTTAAAAAGAATCAGGAAGACCTCATGGAAAAAGCGGAAAATTATATCGACGCCAAGCTCGAACAGCTTGAAAAGTCGGGCAAGGAGAAAAAGTCCTCCGCTAAATCCGGCGAGTAACTTCCGAGTAAAGCGAGAGCGCTTGCGCCCTCGCTTTATTTATTAAACTTTGTATATGTATCTGCAAAGTTTTAATCTGCGTACTAATTGACTGAAACACTTGAAATAGGGCTGGTTTTGTGTTATAATGTCCGCATGGACAGATACGTGGCGTTCGACATAGGCGATAAGCGCATAGGCGTTGCAATTTCCGACCCGTTCAACACATACGCCCTGCCCTCGGAAACGTACTTCCGCAAAGGTTTTAAAAGCGATATAGATGCGCTTTTAAAAATTGTTAAGGACAAGGGCGCAACGACCGTCGTGTGCGGACTCCCCGTCAATTTCGACGGTAGCGAAGCCGAGCAAACGGTTAAAACAAGGCGGTTTATCGAGGCGCTTTCCGAAGCTTCGCCCGTGCCCGTGGTGTGCGAGGACGAGCGGTTTACAACTCAAATGGCACACGAGGTTTTGATTTCAGAGGGCATGCGCCGAGAAAAGCGCAAAAATTTTGTGGACGCCCTCGCCGCAGCAAACATTTTGGACGGATATCTTGCGAAAATAAACAAAAAAGGAGTATAGTATGAGCGAAGAAGAAGAGTTATTAGAGGAAGAGATAGTAGAGCTTATCGACGACGACGGAAACGTTATAAAATTCAAACTTTTAGACGTCACCGAGTATAAGGGGGAGAAGTACACTCTGCTTCTCGCCGCCGAGCCCAACGACGAAATCGCCGAGGACGAGGTGGTTATATTCCGCCTCAACGAAAAGGAAGAAACTTTGGAGCCCATAGAGGACGACAACCTTTTGCAGGAGGTCTTTGACTTCTATCAGCAAGAGGTAGAGGACGAGGAAGCGGACGACGACGTCAATTGAGCTCCCGCCAATTGCATTTAATGGGCAGTGGGGAAAAACTATGAAACGTAATCAGTCTACCGAAGATTACCTTGAAAATATATTGCTACTATCTCACGAAAGCGAGTACGTCCACCGTGTGGACGTGGCTCGGCGTGTGGGCGTAAGCCAGCCCGCTGTGCAAAAGGCGGTTAAAATTCTCACCGCCTCGGGCTTTGTGGAGTGCGACGGTATGCACATATACCTCACCAAAAAAGGCGAGGAATACGCGCAGAAAATTTACGATAGGCACTGCACTATCCGTCGCTTTTTAGAGCTTTTGGGCGTAAACAAAGCAGACGCCGATTCCGACGCCTGCGAAATGGAGCACGTCCTCTCCGACGCCACCTTCGCCGCCATGTCTCATTACATAAATAAAAATAAATAACCAAATTTAAAAGATTCTGCGGCGCAAAATTGCGCCGCAGAATCTTTTTGCATTAAATATGTAACAGTTTGCAAAGCATAGCCGTCTATATTACAAATGAGGTGAGGAACGTTTTATGATTAAAAACAAAAAACTGATTATCTGTTTATTTATTTTGGCATTTTGCCTGTGTTGCGTAGCATTTGCTATAGGCAAATCAAGTAAAAAAAGCATTGTTGCAAGTGCTGATACAAGTATGTACTCAGTTGCAACCGCTTCAGCGGCAGAAGTAAATATATCTTCAGATGAAATTGAAAGACCTCAACCTGTTGAAAACGAGTCGAAAGCTGTATCTATAGGATTAAGCAGTAACAGAGAAATAAGACCAATGATAGTTGGAGGATCCCCAATAACAATTAAAGGTAATTTGAAGTGGAAAGATGACTACGGGAAATCACATCCGCTTATTGGAGTAAGGGTACAAATTGATGAAAATGCTCAATCAACAACTTACACAGATAACTCAGGAGACTATGTTTGTTCAATTACATATTTGGGTAGTAGTGTAGTATCTGTATCTGTTGTTGTTTATACTGTAGACAGATATAATAATATAGAGATTAAAAATGAGAAAACCCAAAAATGTTATAGTCATATTATAACGAGCGGATTTAATGCGACTCCAGGTCAAACTTATACGTTGGATGATGAAATAGACATGAGTACAACGGCGGGTAAAGCATTTCAGATATCGCAAGCTATGTTTACCGCTCGCAATTTTGCAAACAAAATGGATAAAAAAATGCCTCATGCCGTAACTGTTTATTTCCCATCCGGTGACCATGCTTATTATTATGTGGATGAGAGGGTGATTCGAATAGCAGATAATGAAAAGGAAGGTTATAATCTTCCCAATTCTTATGCTTCATGGGATATGTTAATGCACGAGTACGGGCATCATATCTCGACTGTCGGGCCTTATAACCGGATAGTGAATGGCGAACATGATATTAGGGACGATTTAAGTTTTGATTACGGGAAAGAATACGGCGCCATTCTTGCATGGGCTGAATCCTGGCCTACTGTTTTTGGTATGCTTGCACAAAAGTATTATGTAGAAGAAGAAAAACTGCTGGATACCAATATAAAAACGGTCGGAGATACGAGATATACTGCTTACAATAAATTTAATATTGATATTAATACAAGTACGAACAGATTAGGGGAAGCGTGTGAAGAATCTATTATGGCGATACTCTGGGATTTGTTCGATGACGATATTGAAGAAAACGACACGATTGCTTTGGGATACCAAGGTTTTTGGGACGCAACTGCAAAATATTTTGAAACCTTTTCAGCATTTATAGACGTATTCTATTATGAACATCCCGAGTTAATTGATGAAATAGGCGCAAATTTATCCTGCTACGGTATGGCTGAAAGGGAGTTAAGTATTACAGATAATACTCTTGGCACATTGCCAAAATTTTCTTGGACACGTGGTGGCGCAATTAGATATATTAATAATAAAATTGCACTAAAAATTTATGATTCGAGCGATAATTTGATTTTCACAGTTGATATTTTTGAGAATAGTCGTTATATATATAAAAGTTATACTTTAAACGAAAGCCAATGGAATCAGATTTTGGACACGGAGGGGCAATATTTTTATTGGTCACTTGAGGCGTTAAACGATTATAATGGTATTATTACCGGGCCGTATATCACTCAAAAACAGCAAGTATATAAGCCAGTTGAAGTATGGCAAATCGGGAAAGATAAGCCTTTAAGAGTAATGCTAAACGGACAGAAATACATATGGTTTAGATTTATAGCTCCCACTGCCGGGAATTACACATTTTATTCTGAGGGATATACGGATACTGCAGTTGAACTCTACAGCCAATTATATCAGTATGAAAACTACTTTTTGGCTTCTGACGATAACTCGGGCACAAACAAAAACTATAAAATCTCCTGTAATTTAAAGTATAAAGAGGTTATATATTTAAAGATAAATATAATTAGCGCATTTACATACTTTGATTATCACGTAACGTTAAATTATCAAATTAACGAATATACCGATCTATATCAATATTACGGTGAACAGTATCACAGAGAGTCCTGCGTGCCTGTGGATAAACCGTTTGAGTGTTTAGTGCTTGACACAAAGGAATACGATTTAATTTGTTGGCAGAGCAAACAAATTTACTAAACGGTATTGCAAAATCATAATATATAGTATATAATGAAAAAACCAAAGGAGGATTGCATATGAAGTCGGATAAAAAGCCTGTAATCGGGTTAATTTGCGTTATGGCTTGCTGTATTTTTGTAATTGCGCTAACCCTCGGCTTATTGGCTTCCGTACACGTCGCTGGTTCAGCGGCGGATTCAACTGCAGATGCAGATACAGAAACTCCCGCAAGCGAGCCGGAGCTGGAGTGGGGATACAAGTTTCAGCTGAATGGTGTTTCAGGTCGTGAGCAGCGTTGGCTTACAAGCATAGCATATAAAAGCGATAAAAGGACTTTCAATATTGACGAAGTAAAATTAACTTTATCTTTCGGCTCGTTGCGGTCTGGAAAAGACGTTGGATTTGATGACTTTGATATTCCCGAGTTCAAAATTTATTATGCAGATAAATCAAGGAATAATCTTTATACTGTAAGAAATGTTCAAGAGGACTTTACGTCTGAAGAATTCGGTATAAATATTATTTACGACGTGCCTAACAATTTATATTATTACGAATTCAATCACTCCGAAGAAATAACAATTCCCAAAGAAATATTCACTCAAAGCGAGGGAATATTTACAATAACGATTGGCGGGATGAATTATGCATGGGGTGAATATGTGATTATAGACGGAACTGATTTAGAATATCGATTAGTAGGAGATAATGAAGTAGTTTTATCACCTGCTTGGGTATATTAAAAAGTAAACAGCCCGCACTTTTCAGTGCGGGCTTAAATTTTATACCGTAAAAATTTATTGCTTTTTTGGGGCGGATGAGGTATTATATTGCTATGAAAATTGCTATTGATTATTCTTCCGTAACTAACGGAGATCTGGGTTTTGAAGAGTTTGAAAAGCTTGGCGAGTGCGTCTATTTCGGCGTAATCCCCAGAGACGAGCTGCTTGCGCTTGCGGCGGACTGCGACGCAATTATAGTTAATAAAGTGCCCGTAGACGGGGCTTTCCTCGACGCATGTCCCAAAATCAGATACGTGGGCGTGTTTGCAACCGGCTACAACGTTATAGATATCGAGGCATGCCGCAAAAGGGGAGTTACCGTGTGCAATGTGCCGAACTATTCCACAAATTCGGTGGCACAGCACGTGTTCGCGTTAATACTTTCGCTGTACGGCAAAATTCCCGAGTACGCCGCCTCTGTTGCGGCGGGCGACTGGATAAAGAGTAAGACCTTCACCTATTTCCCCTGGGGTACGTACGAAGTTTACGGCAAAACGCTTGGTATTTTAGGCTACGGCAACATAGGAAAGACGGTGGCAAAAATTGCCTCGGCGTTCGGCATGAACGTGGTGATTTCCACCCGCACGAAGCCGCAGAACTGCCCTTATAAGGTGGTTTCGCTCGAAGATATGCTAAGGGTAAGCGATATAGTTACTCTCCATTGCCCTCAGACGCCGGCAACCGAAAAGTTAATCAATAAAAAGACCATATCGCTTATGAAGGACGGCGCAATCTTAATTAATACCGCCCGAGGCGGCGTTATAGACGAGTATGCCGTGCGCAAGGCGCTCGATAGCGGCAAGCTTGCGGGCGCGGGCGTAGACGTTCTCTCCGCCGAGCCCATGAGCGCAAATAATCCCTTATACGGCGCAAAGAACTGCATTATAACCCCGCACATTGCCTGGGTTCCGCAGGAAGCCCGCATACGCCTTTTGCAGGTCTCGGCAGAAAATTTAAAGGCGTATATTGACGGCAAACCGCAGAACGTTGTAAGTTAATAATTATAACAAAAAGCGCCCCCGAAAAGGGGCGCTTTTATTATGCAGTATTGAATTATTCGCCTATGCCCGTCAGCACGTATTCGAGCGTGCCGCAGTTATATGCAAGGGGCTCGGAGTATTTGACCATGAGCGTTCTCGTTTGGTTGTTATCGCCGATTGCAAACCAATACCTTTGCGAAACTCCCGAATATCTTTCGGCGTTGTAGTTTACGCTCACGGAAGCCGTTTTTAAGGTCGTCATACCTTTCTCGGGGTCGTTTTCGTCTACGGGCTTGGGGGTGAAAAGCCCTTTTCCTTCGAGCACCGCCTGAATTTCTTCAAGCTGTGAATCAGACTTTTCCTTGTCGGAAAGGAGTGCGGTGCTGCCGCCTGTAAGGGTGTAGTCGCGCGGCTGCAGACCGGGGGTGTATACTGTGACCGCCTGGCTGAACGAGCGGGAGACGTTTTTCATCGCACGCACGACTATATCGAGATATGCCATGTCGAACACAGAGTTGTCGTAACCGTTGAGTCCGCTGACAGAAAAAGTGCCGCTTTCGTCTTTTTCTTTGCCGTCTGTCGTTGAATTTCCGCTAATTTCTGTGTAAACCTTGTTGCCCGAAACGTTGTAAAAGCTTTTATACGTCATATCTACGTCAACGTAACACTCTTTAAGCGAGCTTGCCTTGAGGCTTGCGGGAATGGCTCTTTTAACTTCTCTATAGCTGTAAACAGGTCTTAAGTAGTTCTCTACGGGCAGAAAATAGCTCTCGGTTATAACTTTCTGTTCGCCGAAATCCTCGGTTTTATCTCCATACGTATAGGTCACGGAGTCTATGGTGAGCTCGGTGCGGTAGTAATAGAGATTCATATTGCCCTGTGAGCTGTGCTTTTTGGTATAGCCTTCAAGCCACTCCGTGCGGGTTATTTCGGCAAGCGTGTCCGCCGTCAGCTCCTTGGCGTAAAATATCGTCGTGTAAGTGCCGTCGGAATACTCCACCGAATAGTCGGTATTTGTAGACTCTTCGGTCTGCGTAACCTTATAAGTAAGCTTTTCGGCATTGCTCTCGCCGATAAACGTGGGCTGAATCTTGTCGAAGTCCGGGTTCTGATACCAGTTTGAGGCAAGCGAAGCCAAATTTCTCGTATTATTTGAGCAACCCGACGCCATAACGCCAAGCACGCCCGCAAGGGCAACCGCTCCGATAATTGCAAGTTTCTTTTTCATAAAATTACCTATTATAAGATATTACAGCGTCATTATACCATATAAAAAATTTTTTGTAAAAACTTTTATGCCCCAAAATATTTAATTTTCTGTGCGGTTTATGATATAATCGGTATGTATGATAAAATCCGTGAGTTGCGCCGCTCTGTCGGTTGCGCTTGAACAACTTAAAATTATCGTAAAGAAAAACGAGGATAAAGGTTTCCGCACGGTAGTTTTCTGCGAGGACAGGCTGTCGCTTGCCGCCGAACGCACTGTGTGCGCAGCGGTGGAAGGTACTTTTTTGACCTCAGTGTTCACCTTTGCGCGCTTTTTATCGTCCGAGTGCGGCAAGCCGCAGAACGTGCTCTCGGCGCAGGGCTCGGCAATGGCGGTAAGAAGGATTATAGAGGGAAACAGGGGCAAGCTGACTCTATTTAAGCAGCTTTCTTCGCCGTCCGCCGCACAGACCGTGTACGACACTATCGCACTTTTATATTCGTCGGGCATTTCGGCTGAGGATATCTCCGTAGCCGCCGAGCGGGGCGGAATTTTCGGCGGAAAGCTCAAGGATATTGCCATCATATACGGCGAATATATGAATTATCTCAAAGAGAGCGGATTGCAGGACAGGAACGGCTACCTGCGCCGCCTTGCGCCCGTAATAGAGGCAAGCCCTGCAATCCGTGGCGCAACGGTAATATTTTTAGGCTTTCAGGCGTTCACCCGCACCACAACGGAGTGCGCCAAGGCCGCCTTTCTTTCGGCGGACAGCGTAATAGGTCTGTTCATAGGCGGAAGGGAGGATATATACGTAAACGAGGCACGTCACGCCTTTCTTGCCGCTGCGGCGGAGTTCGGCGGGGCGGAGGATATTTACGAGGGGGGCGAACTTTTAAAGGAGGCGGAAATTCTGCGCCGCTCCCTTTTCAACCCCGAAAGCTTTTACAGGACAGCGGAAAAGACTTCCCGTGTACACGTGTTCGAGGCGTGCGACGGAGAAGAAGAGATAGAGTTCATAGCCGCAAGTATAAAGCGGCACGTCATCGACGAGGCAGAGCGCTACGCAAAAATTTCCGTGATGCTGCCCAATTTAGCCGAAAGTGAAAAGAGACTTTCCCGGGTGTTCTCCCGCTACCGCATACCCTACTATGCCGACAGGCGCATTCCCCTTTCCGAGCACCCCTTATGTGCGTTTATATTCGCTTGGCTCAACTGCGCACTTTCGGGCTGCCGTCCGCAGGATACGGACGCGGTTGTATCATCTCCCTTTTTCCCCGCAGAGCGGGCGGATAAAGATATGTTCCGCAACTATGCACTGCGGCTTGCAAATTTCCGTGGAGGGGTGCGCAGAGAGCCCAAAAAGGAAATACTCGACAACTTTAATTTCGACATATCTGCCGTTGAAAGAGTGCGGCAGACATTTTTAAAGGGCTATGCAATTTTAACTTCGAAAAGCAATATCGGCGGCATATTCGGGGGTTTACGCACCCTTTTAGAGGCGTATGGGGTGGCAGAAAAGCTTAAAACCCTTTCAGAAAAGTTCAAGGACGGATTTCCCGTGCACGCCGCTTTCGGCGCACGTGCCCTCGACGGAGTTTTAAGCGTACTTGCCGAGGCGGAGAGCCTTGCCGAGGGGCTGTCGTTAAAGGATATCGTCAAAATTCTCAAAAGCGGCTTTACCGCTATGGAAATATCGCTAATTCCCCCCAAGGCGGACGCAGTGTTCGTGGGGGATATTGCCGCCACGGCAAACACCGGCTCAAACGTCGTTTTTGCGGCGTCGCTTACTGGCGACGTGCCCGGCGCAAGCGCAGATACCGCCCTTTTAACGGACAGGGAAATCTCCCTTTTGGAGCAGGTAAACTTAAACGTGTCACCCAAAATAAGACAGGTGAATCTGAGAAGCCGTGAGACGGTTGCGCTCAATATCTGCGCTTTCAGGGAAAATCTGTATCTTTCCTACCCCGTCAGACTGAACGGCGAGGAGAGCGGCGCAAGCGAAATTATATCCTATGCCGCAGCGGCGTTTTTGTCGCCCTCGGGCGCAAAGCTCGCCGTGTCCGACTTAAAGCGCATAGAGCGCACGGGCAGGGCTATACCCTATTATTCCAGCGAAAAGCTTCCCGCAATCAAACAGCTTTTAAAACTCAAAAACCGCCCCGAAGCAATGTCGGCGGTGTATTCGGCACTTGCGGACGGCGGATTCAAAAGGGAAGCGGATGCGGCTTTAAAATCCCCCGTACGCCCCCGCATATCCTGCGGCAGACAGCTTTACGTCAGCTACGACAGCGTAACGCCCACAGCGCTCGAAACGTATTTTTCTTGCCCATATCTCGGATTTATGCGGCAGGGACTTAAAGTTCAGGAGCGGGAAGAGGGCGTAGTCCGCCCCGTCGATACGGGCAACTTCATTCACTCGGTTTTAGAGGAGCTCGCACGGGAAATCAACGGGATTTCGGATATGCCTGCGCTAAAGGCACGTGCGGAAGAAATTGCCGATTTAAAACTTCAAAAGCCGCCCTACTCGTCGCTACTCGATATTAAGAGCGGCAGATATACTGCGGGCGAGCTTAAAGCGGAAGCCGTTAAGGTTTCGGCAGGCATGTTCGAGCAGCTCAAAAATTCCCGCTTCTCGGTGTCCACGGCAGAGAGCAAGTGCGAAATTCGCCTTGCGCCCGACTTAAAGCTTTTCGGCAGAATTGACAGAGTGGACGAATGCGGGGATATGGTCAGAATAATAGACTATAAAACAGGTACGATAGAGTGCTCCGCCCCCAAATACTACACAGGCGCTAAATTGCAGCTGCCCCTTTACCTTTTAGCGGTGTCCGAGGGGCGCAGAGCGGCGGGCGCATACTACTTTCCTGCGGCGGTGGAATACCGTGATAAAGAGGACGGCGTGTTCCGTCTTCAAGGCTTTATGGACGGCAGCGAGGACGTCGTTTCCGCCTCGGATACCACCCTGCAACCCAAGCAGAAGTCGGCATATTTCGACGCCTATTTAAACGGCAGAAAGCTTGACGGGGCAATGGAAAGAGAGGAATTTGCCGCATTTTTAAGTTATTCAAAGCTTGTGGCGAAGCGTGGCGCTGCGGAGATGCTTTCGGGCAATATTTCGCCTTCTCCCGCAGAGGAGACCTGCAAATACTGCAAAATGGGCGGCAGTTGCAATTTTGCCGCAGGGCTTGACGGCGGCGAGAGAAAGGCTCCGTCCGTAAAGTGTACCGATATTGCAAAAATAGTAAAGGATAGCGGGGAGGGCGGAAATGGCTGATTTAACCAAAGAACAGTCCCAAGCTGTCAAAAGCGTCGGTAAAGTTATAGTGTCCGCCTCGGCGGGCAGCGGCAAGACCTTCGTAATGATAGAAAAGCTCACCCGTGCGATAGAGGCAGGGGCGGATATCGACGAAGTACTCGCCGTAACCTTTACCAAAAAAGCGGCGGCGCAGATGAAGGAGAAATTGCGCACCGCCCTCATAAAAAAGGTGGAAAACGCCGACGGCAGTAAAATTGCGCACATAAAGGCGCAGATTTCCAAAATTCCTTCGGCAAATATCTCCACAATACACTCATTCTGTTCACGCCTTTTGCGTACATACTTTTTTCAACTTAATATAGACGGCGGGTTCGACATTATGTCGGACGAGGACGCCCTTGCAAAAGACTTAAAATCCCGTGCCCTTGACAATGTTTTTGAGCGGCGGTACGAGCAAGAGGATAGCGATTTTATCCACCTTTTAAAGCGTTTTTCAAAGAAGCGGAGCGACAACGCCTTACGGCGGCTTGTGCTTGAAAGCTACTCTTCCGTGCGTAACGTAGCGCACTACCGCAATATGCTTGAAACTTGCGCAAACCTCTACACCGACGAGGGGTTTTCGGCAATATGTGCGGAGCTTTCTGAGTTCTTTGCCGGAAAATATGCGGCTATGGAGGAGGAAGTAGACGAGTTCGAAGCCGCCTTCCCCCGGACGAAGAATGCCGAAAAGTACGCTAAGATTTTCGCCGAAATGCGTGCAGCCCTTAAAGAGGCAAAGGCGGGCGGGGTGTTTGCACCCGCAATTCCCTTTACCGTCACGGCAAAGCCCCGAGACCCCGATGAGGATAAAGAGGCGGGCGAGATATTCAAGGAATTCAAAGCCGATATTTCCAAGAGATTCGGCGCAGTGCGTGACGGTATTTCAGACGAGCAAACCGAGCGCAGACTGTTTTTGGAAAGCGGCAAAACCGCCGTTGCGTTTTCGGCTCTGCTTTTGGAATTCGATACGGAATATACCGCAATCAAACGTGATGAGAATAAGCTTGACTACAACGATTTGGAGCACATGACACTGCAACTTTTGCAGGACGAAAATTTAAAAAAAGAGATAAATTCCAAATACAGCTACGTATTCGTTGACGAATATCAGGACGTAAACCCCGTGCAGGAAGAGATTATTTCGGCAATCGGACGGGAGGTGTTCCTCGTCGGCGACGTCAAGCAGGCAATCTACGGCTTCAGGGGCAGCAAGTCGGTATTCTTCTCCGATAAATTCAAAAATTTCGAGAGCGGAGCGCAAACCGCTTTAAAGCTTTCGGGGAATTTCAGAAGCTGTGCAGAAGTGTTGATGTTTGTAAACGCCATGTTCTCCGAAGTGATGACGGAGCGTGCCTGCGGCTTTGACTATGCGGCAGGACATAAAATGACTGCGGAAGCTAAGTATCCTAAGGATTGCGGCTTGGCGGAAATACATATATTCGGCAAAGATGAAAAGATAGCCGAGGAGCGGGGAGTGTATTCCGTAATGGAAGACGGACGCAACGCCCCGCACACCCGGGAGGGACTTGCCGTACTTCAGCTTGTGGAGAGGGAGTTAAATTCAAAGCACTTCGACCTCAAAAAGGGCGAATACGTCGACACCCAGCCCGGCGATATCTGCATACTTACCCGCAAAAACAAGGGCGGCTCTGCCGAGGGCATAATCCGTGCGCTCAAAGATGCGGGCTACTCCGTTTCGGGAGCGCAGGAGGGCAATATCTGCGCTCTGCCCGAGGTAAGGCAGATGCTCGATATTCTCTCTCTCATAGACAACGCCGAGCAGGATATTCCGCTCGTTTCGGCAATGCTTTCCCCCTTGGGCGGATTTACAGAAGACGAGCTTGCGGCAATCCGCATAGCCTTTAAAAAAGAAGGGCGCATATCTTTCAGACAGTGTTTTAAACTTTATATGGAAGCGGGCAGAGGTTTTATAGCCGAAAAGCTCAACGCATTCTCGCAAAAGGTGCAAACGTTGCGGGATTTGTCTGAAATTATGTCTGCGGGCGAGCTCATAGATTATATCCTTGCGGAGAGCGGACTGGAGGCAGCGTACTCCGCAGGCGGCGGTGAAAAGCTTAAAAACGTGTTAAAGCTTGCCGCCGAAGGACCTGCGCTAACCCTTTCGGCTTTTCTCGAAAAGATAAAATCGGGCGGATACGATATAAAAGCGCCGACGGCTGCGCCCTCCGACAGTATTAAAATTATGACCATGCACGCAGCAAAGGGGTTGGAGTTTCCCGTGGTCATAATTGCCGATATCTGCCGCACTTTCAAGGGCATGGACTATTCCGAGCTGCCCTTCGACGAAAAGTACGGCTTTGCGCCTAAGTGTTACGACCCCGAAAATATGCTCGTATATCCCACAATTTTGCGCAAGCTTGTAAAAATGCGTGCGGACAGGGAGGAGCTTAAAAACGAGCTCAATCTCTTTTACGTGGCGTGCACCCGAGCGATGTGCAAACTGCATATCTTAGCCGAGGAAAGAGAGGAATACAGCCGTGCGGGTGCGCTTGCGGCAAAGCGGTATTCTCAGCTCTTCGACATGCAAAAGTTCCCCTGCGAGGACATGTGCGAGAGGGGTGAAATAGAAAGACAGTCTGAAGAAGTGACCTATCTTGCCGAGCGTGACGAAAATCTGTATAAAGCCATATCCGCACGCTTCATGCAGCCCTATTCCCGCGCAGACAGCGTTGAGCTGCCCGTAAAGAGTTCTGCATCCGCTATTTTAAAGAGCATGCGCGAGGACGAGCCCTATTTTGCCGAACACACTCTGTTTGTCGGAGATGGCGAAACGGATGCGGAGCGTGGCACGGCGTACCACAGATTTTTGGAACTCTGTGATTTTTCGGTAAAATCGCTTGACGGTATCCAAAAAGAATTGTCAAACTTCTTGCAATGCGGTAAAATAACTCAAGCCCAAGCTCAGCTTTTGAATGTCGAAGAGCTGTGCGAAATAGTCAATATGCCGGTGTTTGCCGACCTTCACGGCGCAGAGCTTTACCGTGAGCAGGAGTTTTTATGCAGACTTAAAGCGTGCGACGTGCTCAAATCGGTGGCTGAGGACCATATCCTTGTGCAGGGCGCAATCGACCTCTTAGCGCATGGGGACTTCGGGGTGCGTATAATAGACTACAAGTACTCCAAAAAGACGGACGGGCAGCTCCTTGAAACGTACTCAAAGCAGCTCGAACTCTACAAAAAGGCAGTGTCAATTATCTGGCACGTGCCCGAAAAGGAAATAGGTGCGGCAATAATAAATATCCGCACCCGCTCGCAAATTAATTTAAATTAAAAAGAATCATGCCGAAATTTTCAAGGGCGGATTTATTTCGCCCGTTAAGAAAATTACGACAACAGCAACCTCGCTGCAAATTGCTTGCAATTTGAGCGAAAAGGATTTTATGGAATATTTCTGGTATGTAATAGCCGCATTGGGTGCCGGAGTAACTACGGGACTCGTAGGGCTCTCGGCAGCGGCAGTTATGGTGCCAATATTAATAGTGCTCTGCCCCACGTTCGCTGTGGACGGCGGGCAATTTCAGGCTGTGGCGATAGCGCTCGCGTCCGACGTTTTGGCGTCTATCGTTTCCACGGCGATATATATACGGCATAAAAATATAGATTTAAAGCGCAGTTGGATAATGATAGTCTGCGTGCTGACCATGTGCATTGTCGGCACGATAATAGCTTTTTATATTCCCAACCATATAAATAGCGCATTCTCGCTTGCGCTGTGCGTGTTTATCGGCGTACGCTTTTTAATTCAGCCCGACCCCCAAGGTAAACGCCTTGTGCCCAAGGGCACTAAACTCGATAAAAAGGGAATAATTTTTTCTGTGCTGTTCGGGCTCGCCATAGGGCTTATAGTAGGTTACGTCGGCACAGGCGGCGGACTTATGATGCTGCTCGTTTTTACTTTATTCTTCGGCATGGAGCGAAGAACAGCGGTGGGAACCAGCACCTTTATAATGGCTTTAGCCGCACTGGTTGCCTTCGGTGCGCACGCCGTGGCGGAAGTGGATATCCTGCTTGAACGGTGGGACGTTCTTGCAATCTGCGCACCTGTAGCCACTTTGGGTGCGGTAGTTTCGTCGCTGTTTGCAAATAAGGTAAACGGCAAGGTGGTTGGCATTGTTACGGGCGCAATTTTAACCGTCCTCGGCATAGTACTTCTTATACTGAACTTCTTTGTAATGAATTAGCTACAAAAAATTAATAAATAATTTATGCCGAAATTTTCAAGGGCGGATTTATTTCGCCCGTTAAGAAAATTACGACCGAAACAACCTCGCTACAAGTCGCGCTACTGCACGACTTGAGCGAATATTTTATAATCTGCGGAAATTCGACAGAATCTCCGCTTTATTTTTTTGTAATCGGGATATAATTAAGGCATATGTTTGAAACTCTCGCCCGCAACATCACCGCTTTGGCGGCAAAAGCATCCTTCGACTCGCTTGTTTGGCTCGTCTGGGGCTCGTTTATTGCAATTTTTATACTTGCATTGACGCTGTGCCTCTGTCTGCCAGCCGTGCGTTCATCCTCTAAAAGACCGTACCTTTGCCTTTTATATGCGTATACGGCGGTAACTTTCGCCCTGTTTTTAACTGTAAACGAGGTGGAGCAGGCGGCGTTTATAGCGTGTATATTCTGGATATGCGGATATTTCGGCTACGGATTGCTCTGTGCTGCCTCACGTAAAAAAAAGCGTAAGTCGCCAGCCCTGCCCGCACAGGTTGCGGCATGTGCCGCACCCGCTCTGCCCGCTCAGACCCTTTCGCCCGCCAAGTCCGCTCCTGCGGCTCAAAAACCTTCTCGTCCCGCACCGGGCACCGCAACTGCCCGCAACAACGTGCGGCTTGACCACGCCTTAGCCGTAACAGGCAAGCTACTTGAAAAAAATATCGGCAAAACGGACAGGCAGGAGCTCGAAAAACTGAAAAACACTTTCACCGTAATGAAAGTCAAGGGCTCGCTTACCCCCGCCGAAGGCGAAATTTTGAACGAGAATTTCAATGCGTTGTTAAAACTAATGGCAAAATACAATATTTAAAATCTATATTGTTTTCAGCGTTGTCTGCACGTATTCGCCTGCGGTGGCGGCTTCTGATAGAACGTCGTCGGTAACGTACGCACCCTTTTTAAAGAGGGTTGTGCCGCCCTTTACAACGTCGCTCTTTAATCGGCGCAAATCCTTTACTATTATCACGTCCCCCAAAATCAGCCCCTCCGCGGGGTAATTTTTTTTGCCGATTTTAGCTGTTTTCAGCTTGCCACCCAATACGGTGAAGTCCTCGAGGTTTCCTAAATAATTTCCCCGCATATCAAAGCCCGCCCGCCCCAGCCGCACGGGCGCGGCGGCTTTTTTGCCGCACACTTTGCCGTCGTACAATATGCTGTCGCCGAGGCTTATAACGCTCTGCATATCCACCGTAAACTCCCGCTCGCCTTCGTCTGCGCACACAAAAAAGAGGGACAGTCCCACGGCGTTCACCGACACGACGTAGCCCTCTCTGCCCCCTGCGCTTTTAATCCTTTTGCCGAAAATTTGAGAAATTTTCATAATGATCTCCTTAGCCACATTGTAACAAATTAAAACGTGGCTACACTCTACTATATGGCGTGTAAGGGGACTTATTGCCTTGTTATTTTATGAGTTTTTGTCGAAATGCTTTTTGCCGACCCCTGCCCTTGACAAACGTATAAGGCAGTTGATATAATGTGCATTTTAGATACAGAGGAGCTAACAGATGAACAAAAAACGGATTTTTGCAGGAATAGCGGCAGTAGCAACGGCGTTGACAATGTGCTTTGCGCTTTCGGCATGCAACAGTTGCGGCGGAAGGGAAAATATTAGCGGCGACGGCAGTGTAAAAAGCGAGGAGAGCTGGATTAAAGCTTTCGAGGACTCTGTGGCAGCGACAAATTATAAATTTGTACAGAAAACAATGTCTACCGGAAAAATTTACGATAAGTCGGCGGACTACGCCAGGACGAGTATCGTCGAAGTCGGCTATGACGGCGCAGGTTTAAAAGCATACTCCAAATCCGAAAAAAGCGAGCAAATCGGAAACGTCGACCCCACATTAGATAGCGGTATAAGTTATTTTGAAGTTTCGGATAGCACTTTAATTAATTACCAATATAATGAAGACGACGGCTGGTATGCCGCCGTCGATGAATATGACACCCAAGACGAGGCAAAGGAAAACTTCGAACAATACGTAAGCGGCTTATTGGGTTCTATCATAAGGACGAAATATAATGGAACGGGCGACAAACAGGAAGTAAGCGGCACTCTTGGCGAACTTTACAGTCTGTTCAGCTATAACAGCAAAACCAACGTGTATTCCGCAACTTTAAGCGCAGCCGCAGATTTTGAAATATCTATAAAAATTTCTTTTAAAAACGGAAAAATTTACAAGTCTGTCAGAAACTATGTTAGAGAGGGTATAACCACCCGAATAGAAGACACAATAACCTACGGCGGAGTTTCCATTACCATACCCCAAGGGGCAAAGGACGCTTTGGAATCCATGAGCGCTCTTATTTTTGTAAATTTATAAAAAACTTTACATATGACTTGACACCTGTCAAGTTTTTGTGTAAACTTATTAAAACCGCATATATACTTCGCAATACTGTGTTGCACTCCGCTTTTGTTCAGGTTACGTACGCTAAGTACGCTTCCTTCCAAAATGCATTGTGAAAATTTTTTACTAACCCTAAAAAATTTTCTACAAAGCGTCGCAAGCTCGCACGTGCGCCTTGTCTTGCTCGTATCTCTGCGGTTTTAGCGTTTCATCGGACTTTGATTATGGAGCTACACGTTTGAAAACTTTTTACGACGTAATAATTGTAGGCACGGGCGTGGCGGGGCTAAACTGCGCACTGCACCTGCCTGAAAATAAAAGGGTTGCCGTCATCTGCAAGGGCTCGCCCGACCGCTCGGACAGCTATCTTGCTCAGGGCGGCATTTGCCGCAGACAGGGCGAGGAGGACTTTGAAAGCTACTTTTCCGACACCATGCGTGCGGGGCACGGCGAGAACGACCCCGCCGCCGTCGAGTGCATGATAAACTCTTCAGAGGAGATCTGCGACGAGCTCATTGCTCTCGGCGTGAACTTTGCAAAAAATCAAGACGGTTCGCTTGCATTCACCCGGGAGGGCGGTCACTCCAAAAACCGTATTCTATTCCACAAGGACAGCACGGGCGAGGAGATAACTTCAACGCTTCTTGGCAAGGCGCAAAGCCTTAAAAACGTGACTATTATTCCCGAAACGACCATGCTCGATATAATTTCCGAAAAGGGCGAATGTTTTGGGATAATCGTAATGGACAACAAAACCCGCAAGGTTATGCCTGTATTTTCCGACTACGTTGTAATGGCGACGGGCGGCATAGGGGGAGTATTCACACATTCCACCAACTTCCGTCTTTTGACGGGTGACGGAATTGCAATCTGTTTAAAGCACGGCGTTGCCGTAGACAACATAAATTATATTCAGATCCACCCCACAACGCTGTACACAAAAAGTAGCGGCGGCAGGAGCTTTTTAATCTCCGAGTCTGTGCGAGGCGAGGGTGCGGTGCTGCTTGATAAAAACTACAAGCGCTTCACCGACGAGCTTCAGCCCCGTGACGTGGTTACGGCGGCAATCTACAAGCAAATGGAAAAGGACGGCACGGACTACGTGTGGCTGGACATGCGCACAATCCCCGAAAACGAAGTGCGGGAGCACTTCCCTTCAATCGTAGAAAAGTGCAAAGAAGAAGGCTACGACGTCTTTTCCGAGTGTATTCCCGTAGTCCCCGCACAGCACTACTTTATGGGCGGAATACGTAGCGATTTAGACGGCAAAACGACCATGCGGCGGCTTTACGCTGTTGGCGAAACGTGTTGCAACGGCGTGCACGGCGCAAACAGACTTGCTTCAAATTCACTTTTGGAGAGCCTACTTTTTGCCAAGCGTGCGGCTTTAAGCATTGCGGCTGAATACTCACCTGCAGACAGCTTGACTGCGGAATATGCCGTAAATAACATAAATTTTGAGGAATACCAAGCTCCCGAAATACTTTTGGAGAGCTACAAGGAAATAATAAGAAAAGCTATCAAGGAGGCGGAAAATGTTAAACCACGTTTCGGGCGTTCTTAACGCAGACGAACTTATAAAAATGGCTTTAAGAGAGGATATCTCCAACGAGGACGTCAGCACTAATTCGGTCATGCCCGACTATGAACTCGGCACAGTTCAGCTCATATGCAAGCAAGACGGCATAATCTGCGGTCTTTGGGTGTTTGAGCGCACATTTAAGCTTTTGGACGCAAACACGCAGGTTAAGGCTTACGCAAAGGACGGTGACGAAGTCAAGAAAGGTCAGCTCGTAGCCGAAATAGTCGGCGATATCCGTGTGCTCCTTTCGGGTGAGCGGGTGGCATTGAATTATCTGCAACGTATGAGCGGCATTGCAACCTATACGCATCAGATGGTATCCCTTTTAAAGGGCAGTAAAACCCGCCTTTTGGATACCCGCAAAACCACCCCCAACATGCGCATATTCGAGAAATACGCCGTAAAGGTGGGCGGAGGCTGCAATCACCGCTATAACCTTTCGGACGGAATACTTTTAAAGGACAACCACATAGGTGCGGCGGGCGGCGTTAAAAATGCTGTGCTCAAAGCAAAGCAATACGCATCGTTCGTTCGCAAAATAGAAGTCGAAACGGAAACGCTCGAACAGGTTGCCGAGGCATTGGAAGCCGGCGCAGATATAATCATGCTCGACAACATGTCTAAAGAGGATATGAAGGCGGCGGTTAAAATGATAGGGGGCAGAGCCTTAACCGAGTGCAGCGGCAACGTCACACGGGAAAATATTGCGCAAATTATAGATACGGGTGTGGATTTTGTGTCGAGCGGAGCGCTCACCCATTCTGCGCCTATACTCGATTTATCACTTAAAAATCTGCACCCCGTTACGGTGAAATAATGAAAGCCGAAAAGCGCAGGGAAGAAATTTTAAGCCTTATGGGCAACACCGAAAATCCGCTGCCGGCGGGCGTTCTTGCCGAACGGTTTAACGTTTCAAGACAGGTTATAGTGCAGGATATAGCCATTTTGCGGGCTAACGGCTACGACGTAACGGCAACGAATAGGGGCTACGTGCTCACGACCAAAGTCCGTGCAACCCGTGTATTCAAGTGCCGCCATACTTTTGCCGAGATTGTGGACGAGGGCGTGCTTATAATCGAGGCGGGCGGCAGGGTGGAGGATATCTCCGTCAACCACCGCCTGTACGGCAAAATTTCGGCAAGGCTCGGCTTATACAGCCGCACCCACGTGGAGGAGCTGTACCGCTCGCTCGTGTCGGGCGCAAGCAAACCGCTTATGAGCGTTACGGACGGCTATCACTACCACACCGTCTCCGCCGACAGCGAAGAGGCGTTAAACGAAATTGAAAACAAATTGAGAGAGAAAGGATTTTTAATAGAAATATAAAAAGGAGACGCCGTTCAAGCGTCTCCCTTATTTTATGTCAGCATATTGTCAAAGCTCTCGTCAAAAATTTCGCATAGCTTAGCAATCATTTCCAAACTCGGTTGACTTACTCCTTTTTCCCATGCGCTAATTGTGCGTTTATCCACGCCTACCATTTGCGCGAGATCATGCTGGTACAGTCCTTTCGACGTTCGTAGCTGTTTTAAATTTTCTGCAAATTTTATCTCTTTCACATATTTGTTTTTACCAATTTTTTTGGTATATTACTTGACAGTCCAATTTTTTTGGACTATTATGTATGGCGAAATGGTGTTCATGTGTCAAGCGGTTTTGTTTTTAAGCGGAATCACTTGGTTTCAAACGCTGCGGTAACTTCCTTTAAATGATTACGTATCTGCAGGTGCTGAGGGCATATCTTTTCGCACTTGCCGCACTGCACGCACTCGCTCGGCTTTCCGCCCCGTGCGCCGTATACGTTGTTGTAGTAGTATGGAGCGTCCGACATGCCGTTTACACGTTTATGCTCGTTGAAAAGGGTGAAGAAGTCGGGTATAGCAATTTTTTTGGGACAGCCGTCCACGCAGTAGCGGCACGCCGTGCAGGGGATAACCGTGCTGTCGTTTATAACATTTGTAGCAAGCGCAACGAGCGCCTGTTCCTCACTATCGAGCGGCTTAAAATCCTGCATATATGCCGTGTTATCGTCAACCTGCTCCATATCCGACATTCCCGAAAGCACCGTTAATATATTTTCGGGACTTGCCGCAAATCTCACCGCCCAGCTCGCAACCGACATATCGGGGCGGTGATTTTTAAACATTGTTGTAACGGCTTCGGGTACTTTTGCAAGAGCGCCGCCCTTTACGGGTTCCATTACGATTACGGGCTTATTGTGGCGGGTTGCAATCTCGTAGCACTCCCTGCCGCAGATGGAGGGAGAATCCCAGTCGATGTAGTTTATCTGCAACTGCACGTACTCCGTTTCGGGGTGCTCTGAAAGGATTTTTTCCAAAAGCTCGGGAGTATCGTGGAATGAAAAGCCTATGTGCTTTATCTTGCCCTCGGCTTTCTTTTTTAAGATAAACTCGAACGCCTTCAGCCTTTGCACCTTTTCGTACTGCTTTACGTTTAGCGCATGCAGCCAGTAGTAGTCTATATAATCCACGCCAAGCCGCTCAAGCTGTTCGTCGAAGATGCGGACTAAATCTTGCTCCGTTTCGACCTTCATCATGGGCATCTTGGTAGTCACGGTGAAAGCGTTGCGGGGATATCTCTTTACAACCGCCTCGCGCACTGCCTCCTCGCTCTTTCCGTTGTGGTACACGTACGCCGTGTCGTAATAGCTGAACCCACGGCTCTGGAAGAGGTCTACCATCTTTTTGAATTCTTCAATATTAATCCTGCTCTGGTCGCCGTCTATAACAGGCAGACGCATACAGCCGAATCCTAATTTTTTCATCTTGCACCGCCCGTCTTTTCAACTAAAATTCCGTAGGCTTTTTCAATATCGTTCTCATCGAGTACAGCCTGTTCCATTGGACATATACCCGTTTTATTGCGGTTTATAATATTGGGCACGAGTTCGCCGAAAACGCAGGGCACGCCGTGCCTTTTGAATACTTCGAGTGCGGGCTCGGATACAACTTCGGCGTACACCTCAATCGCTCCGCCCCGAACCAATAGCATGGCAGCCGCCTTTCCCACAACCTTGTCGGCAACGGACGCTCCCGCAAGCGCTGATTGCAGGGACAGGAGTGTCTTTACGCCGTGTTCGTTGAACGTGAGCTCACCGCCGCCGCCCACTATCGCAAGCGACGCTCCCCCGTCTAAAAGCTGTTTTGCTCTATTCAGATTTTTGTTCATGCTTCAACACCATGCACAATACTATTGCGATTGCGGGCACGAGTATTGCCTGAGCGTACAGTCCTACAAGGCTGGTCTGAATGGACGACCAAAGATATGCAAAGCTCTTGCCTGCGATAAGGTTGTAAATAAGATAAATTGCTCTGCCCGAAAGCTGTGCGCCTATAACTACGGGGAAGGCGAGAGCGGGCGTCTTTTGTACCTGTTTGGAGAAAAGTCCCGAAATAAGTCCGTATGCGCCGATTTCCAAAATCATATAGGGGAGTCTTTGAAGGTTGGGCATAGCCGAGCCGAGCGCAAGGGTGGTGAAGCCGTAGCTTATAACGGGCGATAAAATTCCCACGCCGAGTCCCCACTGCCAGCCGAGTAGTATTCCCGCAAGCAGAGCGGGCATATACATGGGCATCCACACCGAGCCCGCCTTAACTCCGCCGACCGCATGCGCAATCTGCGGCAGACCCACAGCCATAACTACAAGCAGTACGGATATAGTAGCCTTTACCGAAAGCTTAACGGATAGTTTCCGCTTATTCAAAACCAAATCTAACATTTCTCAGTCACTCCTTTATGTTCGGTCACATATATACTTCGCAATACTGTGTTGCGATTGCGCTTTTTTAGGGTCATTTACAATAAGTAAACTCCCCGTCAAAAATGCTTGCGCGCCTTGTCTTGCTCGCATCTCTGCAACCGAGAATTACTTTGAATAATATTATATCATAAGATATTGCGGCAATGCAATATTATACTTTAAATTTCAGAGCTCCGTTTGAGGATATTCGAAAATTGTAACCTCTTTATTGTCGAAGTCGATTTTTTTGAACAGGACGATAAAACAGATAAAGTGCACGGCTGTCGTAATTACCCACGTTATGGGGTATGAGATTGCCAGCCATAAGAGATTGTTGAAATAGGGGATGGGGAAAAAGAAGAATATCCATAAAAGGCGCAATCCGCATCCGCCTATCGCACTCACTACGGCAGGCAGGGTGGAGTGACCTATCGCCCGCAGCGAATAGGCGAACGTATCCATAAATCCGCACAAAAAATACGTAATAGATATTGCGACGAGCCGCTTCATTCCCTCTTCAATAGCCTGAGGGTCGCTCACGTATAATTTTAAAAGGGGCTTCCCGAGCGGCAGAATTACTGCCGTAAGCACTCCCCACACAATCATAACGAGCGCTAAAGTGTACAATACGACCCGTGAGATGTTTGATTTTTTGCGTGCGCCGAAGTTTGCCGATACGAAGGTCATCGCTCCCTGTGCGCAGCTGTTCATAGCCGTGTACACAAATCCCTCAAGCGAAGAGGATGCTCCGTTGCCGTCGATAACCGCAGCTCCGTATTTTTCTCCGAGCTCGTTTATGCTAGACATAATCATAAGGTTTGCAAAGGAGAATATAAAGGATTGCAATCCCGCAGGCAGACCTATGCGTATAATTTCGCCCGTTTCCTTTTTATAAAAGCGCAGTTTGCGCAGCTTGAAGCGGTAAAAGTCCCTTTTGTTTTTCAGCATGGATATAATTACCATGGTCGCCGCACAGAACTGTGAAATTGCCGTGCATATTGCAACTCCGGCAACGCCCATTCTGAATACTATAACAAACAGCAGGTTAAGTAAAACGTTTACGACTCCCGAAAGGGCGAGGAAGTAGAAGGGGCGCTTAGTGTCGCCGACCGCACGCATTATCGCCGCACCGAAGTTGTAAATCATGGTAAAGGGCACGCCTATAAAGTATATTGTGAGATATTCGGTGGACAAGTCTATAATGTCGCCGTGAGTGCCCATCCATTTAAGGAAGTAGCGTGAGCACACTGCGCCGAACACGCCGATTGCAATACCCAAAACGAGGGATAGCGCCATTGAAGTATAAACGACACGCTGACCCTTTTCTTTATCCTTTGCGCCGAAGCACTTTGCCATAAGCACGTTTGCGCCCGTCGCCAGTCCCAAAGTGGATGTGACAATCATGTTAATAAGCGGACTTGTAACCGAAATTGCTCCCGTAGAGTGTTCGGGCCCGAACGAGCCGCAAATTATGAGGTCGCTCGCCGTATATAAAAGTTGTAGTATGCCCGATAACATCAAGGGTGCAATAAAAATGCACAGACTTAAAAACAGTCCTTTCTTCTCGGTCATGTTGATAGTTCTCTTCATTTAAGCATGCCTTCGTAAAATGCGTTTTCTATATGGTTTATTTTGCCGCCCGACACCTCTATTATATCAAACCGCACGTTGCAGTCGGGCTCTTTATTTTTAAAGTAGTAGTGCGCCGCACGGATATACAGGTTTTGTTTTGCGACGTTTACGGCTTCGTGCGGCGCACCGAAGCTGTCCGAAAGTCTGGTTTTCACCTCGCAAAAGCACAGCGTATCTCCGCACCTTGCAATTATATCCACCTCGCAGAAGGGGGTACGGTAGTTTGTTTCCAAAACTTTGTAACCGTGCCTTTTAAGATGTTTCCCCGCAAGGCGTTCTCCCTTGCCGCCCAAAATTTTCTTGGCTCTGCCGTCAAAGCGTTCCTTTAAAATTTTTTTCAATATCTTGTCGTCGGCGGGGCAGAAGTTATAAAACTTAATCTCCTCCGGAGTAATCCATTTGAGTGCGGCGTGTTCCAAAAGCTGGGGCGTACCCTCTGTAATTCGGGCATTGTATACCGTTAAATGCACGCATATATCGGGGTACTTGTGGGTGACTTCAATAAAAATTTCCCCTGTGCTCACCTCTATGCCGAGCTCTTCCCGGCACTCTCTTTTAAGCGCATCTTCGCCTCTTTCGCCCTCTTCAATCTTTCCGCCTGCAAATTCCCATAATAGTCCACGTGCCTTGTGCGCCGGTCGCTGACATATAAGAAACTTGCCGTTGTCCCGAATAAGGGCAGCTACGACTTCAACCATTGTTACTCCCGTAGCGCTGCGTTTATACTTCGCAATACTTTGTTGCTCGCATCTACGCACCGCCTGTTTGACGTTAAACAGAATTGATTTATATTGTACTACAAAAGATTTAAATTTACAACTTTTTAACCACCTTGCGCACATTGACTTTTTCGGGCGACCTGCGTATAATGGCTGTATGGCACTCGATTCAAAAAACCGCACCCGCACGGGTGCGGCGGTAAGCGGTATAGGCATCGTCTGCAATATTCTGCTTGCCGCTTCCAAAATTGCCGTGGGGCTTATATTCGGGCTTGTTTCGGTTGCGGCGGACGGCTTCAACAACCTGAGCGACTGCGGCAGCAGTGCAGTGGCTCTCGTGTCCTTTAAAATATCCGAAAAGCCCGCCGACAAGGAGCATCCCTACGGTCACCGCCGTGCGGAATACGTCGCTTCCATGATAATCGGCTTTATTGTGCTGTTTTTGGCGGCGGAGCTTTTCCGTGAGTCGATAATTAAAATTATAGATGGCGCAGAGTTTTCGGGCACGTGGGTGGTATTTTTAGTGCTCGGGCTTTCAATAGCCGTTAAGGCGGGAATGTTCGTATTCTACCGCATATCGGCAAAAAAGTTACAATCCGATGCTCTTCGTGCCGCCGCAACGGATAGCTTGTGCGACTGTATAGCCACCGCCGCCGTAATAATCGGCGCTCTCGTTTCGCTTTATGCGGGGGTGTCGGTGGACGGCTGGATGGGCATCGTCGTTGCGCTGTTTGTTGCAGTGCAGGGGATACGGCTGCTCGTTGAAATGGGCTCGAAGCTGTTGGGACAGGCGCCCGATGAACAACTCGTTAAAAATATCAAAGAGTATCTGCTTTCGGGTTGTAACGTTTTAGGCGTGCACGATTTGCGGGTTCTCGGCTACGGCAGGGACATGTATTTTGCCACGGCGCACGTGGAGATGGATGCGGGGCTTCCCGCACTCGAAGCGCACGCCGTTTTAGACGGGCTCGAAAGCGGTGTTTTAACGGAGTTCGGCGTAAATCTCACCGCACACCTCGACCCTGTCGATTTGCAGGATACCGAGGCTCGCCGGATAGAAGCAGAGGTAAAGGAAAATCTTGCAGGGCTTGAAGATGGGTTGGAAATACACGACCTGCGACTTGTGCGGGGCTTGAAAACAAAGATTATTTTCGATGCCTGCGTGCCCTTTTCGTGCAAGCTTTCAGATGGGGAAATTAAGAAAAAAATAAGTGAAAGGCTACAATTTTCAGAAAATTACGAGCTTGTAATCACTGTCGACCGTGAATAGATTAGACAACAAAAATTAATTTTTTGTATTTTTTATCACAAAGTTGCACTTTTTAAAAATATGTGTTATACTCAGTTCAATTAAAATGGAGAGTAATTATGGATTATAAATTTACTTTATCGTCCGATTCCACTTGTGATCTCTACCACGACTTTATTGTCGAAAACGATATAAAGCACGTGTCGCTCACCTTCACCGTGGAGGGGAAAGACGGCACAATGCAGGACAGGTTGGATAACTTCACTTGCTATCAGCAATACGTGGATTTTTATAACGAACTGCGGGGCGGCGCTTTTTCACGCACGTCAATGCTCAATTACGAGGCGCACTACAATCACTTTTTAAAGCTTGCAAAAGAGGGGGCGGAGGATGTCGTCCACTTCACGATTTCTTCGGGGCTATCACCCACGAAGGACGTGGCGGCAAAGGCTGCAGCTGACGTCAAAGCCGACTATCCCAAGTTCAACGTTTACGTGGTTGACCCGCTTACGGCAACGGTGGGTCAGGGTGCGCTCGTGCAAATTGCGCTCAAATGCCGCAACGAGGGCAAAACCGCCAAGGAAACGCACGAGTTGTGCACCTCGCTCCGCCTGCATATTCAGCACTACATAGTTGCGGACGACCTTACGTACCTCAAAAAGGGGGGCAGGGTGTCCGCGGCGGCTGCCGCATTCGGTACGATGCTCAACATAAAGCCGATACTCACTTTCGATAAAGAGGGCAAGCTTTACCCTCTTGCCAAGGTCAAGGGGTCTAAAAAGGCTATATCGTTTATAAAGGATAAGCTGCGCACGGAGGGTCCCGACCCCGATTACAATTACCTGTTCATTGTTCATACCGACAACGAAGGACCTGCAAAGGAGCTCGAAGAATTCGTGCGCTCGGAGTTCGGCATTGAGCCGCACGTTTCCATAATGGGGCCGGTCATCGGCTCGCACGTGGGTCCCGGTGCGTTTGCACTCGGCTATCTCTCCAAAAGCGAACGCAACGAATTTTAACAAGCGTTCCGTAAGCGTGACGCTTAACCCCAATATTTTTATAACTTTACCGCTTGACGAGCTTACCACTCATCAAGCGGTTTTTGTTATAATATAATATTTTTAGCGTGACGCGCCTTTGGAAAAATATGAAAATATTTTTATAAATAAAATTTTTCAAGAATTGATTGACTTTATTAATTTTATAACTTATTATTTAAGTGTGAACAAATTAACGAGACGATTCTTGTATGAATTTGTCGCAACACCAAAAATTTCAGGGGGTCTTGTTTATGGCAAAAGGAAAGGTTGAGTTCCGCGAAGAGTATTGCAAAGGCTGCAGCTTATGCGTCAACGCTTGTCCGAAACAAATTTTAGCTTTATCCAAGCGCACAAATGCAAAAGGATATAACGTAGCGGAATGTAACAATATGGACGAATGCATCGGTTGCGCAAGCTGCGCAATTATGTGTCCCGACAGTGTAATCACCGTTTATCGCGATTGATTATAAAGATAGGAGGAATTAGAAAAGATGAAAAAACTTTGGAAAGGCAACGAGGCGATTGCCGAAGCTGCGGTTGCGGCAGGTTGCAGATATTTCTTCGGATATCCCATCACGCCTCAGAACGAAATACCCGAATATATGTCGTGGAGACTTTTTGAAGTCGGCGGCGCTTTCATTCAGGCTGAAAGCGAAGTTTCGGCTATCAACATGGTCTACGGCGCAGCAGGCGCAGGCGCAAGAGCTATGACCAGCTCCTCAAGCCCCGGCGTCAGCTTAAAGCAGGAAGGCATCAGCTATATCGCAGGCGCGGAACTTCCCTGCGTTATCGTAAACATGATGCGTTCCGGTCCCGGACTCGGCGGCATTTCACCCGCTCAGGGCGACTACTTCCAGGCAACCAAGGGCGGCGGTCACGGCGACTATCACTGCATAGTTTACGCTCCCAGCACCGTTCAGGAATTTGTTGACATCACCTACAACGCATTCGACGTTGCAGATAAATACCGCAACCCCGTTATGATTATCGGCGACGGTATGCTCGGTCAGATGATGGAAACTGCCGAAATCCCTCCCATGAAGGATTTAAGCAAACTTCCCGATAAAGACAGCTGGGCGGCTTGCGGACATTCCGACGGCAAGCAGAGGCTCATCAATTCCATTCGTATCGAGCCCGACGATCTCGAAGCTTTCAATCACCGCCTCTTCGAAAAGTATGCGGTTATTGCAAAGAACGAGACTAAGTTCGAAGAATATCATAACGAGGACGCGGAAATCGTATTCGTAGCTTACGGCTCGGTTGCTCGTATCTGCAAATCGGCAGTTTTAGAGCTCCGCGCACAGGGCGTTAAAGCAGGTCTTATCCGACCCATCACGCTCTATCCTTTCCCCACCGACGTAATCGCAAAGACGGCAGGCAAGAAGGGCGTTAAGAAGTTTATAACCGTTGAAATGAGCATGGGTCAGATGGTAGAGGACGTTCGTCTTGCGGTAGACGGCAAAAAGCCCGTTGAGTTCTACGGTCGTTGCGGCGGCAACATTATGATGCCCGCAGATTTGGTAAAATACGTTAAGGAGGGCAAATAATTATGAAGTTAGTAGCAGAAAAGCCTAAGATGCTCACAGACGTGCACCTGCATTATTGCCCGGGTTGCGCACACGGTATCGTTCACAGACTTATTGCCGAAGTTTTGGAAGAGCTCGGCAAAACGGATAACGCAATCGGCGTAGTTCCCGTAGGTTGTGCGGTATTCGGATATAATTATTTCAAATGCGATATGTATCAGGCGGCTCACGGCAGAGCACCCGCTGTTGCCAGCGCCGTAAGAAGGGTAGTAAACCCCGATAACATTATCTTCTCGTATCAGGGCGACGGCGACCTTGCTTCCATCGGTATGGCAGAGACCGTACACGCCTGCATGAGAGGAGAAAACATCACCGTAATCTTCATCAACAACGGAATTTACGGCATGACCGGCGGTCAGATGGCACCCACCACGATGCCCGGCGAAAAGGCTACGACCTGCCCCAACGGCCGTGACCCCAAAATCTACGGCAACCCCGTACATATGAGCGAAATGCTTGCAACCTTAACCGGTCCCGCATACATCGAACGTGTTGCGGTGTTCGACGTACCCCACGTACGCGCTGCAAAGAAAGCCATCAAAAAGGCATTCGAAACCCAGATGGCAAAGAAGGGCTTATCCTTCATCGAAGTACTTGCAAACTGCCCTACGAACTATCATATGACCCCGCTCGATTCAATGGAATTCGTAAAGACCAAGGGCTGTGAGTTCTACCCGCTCGGCGTATATAAAGACACAACGAAGGAGGGAAATTAATATGAAACTTACAATAAGCGGATTCGGCGGACAGGGCGTTCTGTCACTCGGCAAGTTTATTTCTTATTCGGCTATCGAGCAGAATCTGAACACATCCTGGCTTCCTTCCTACGGTCCCGAAATGCGCGGTGGTACGGCTAACTGCTCGGTTATCTACTCGGCAGAAGAGATTGCCGCACCCGTTATCGACACCCCCGACATTTTAATAGCTTTCAACGAGCCCTCGCTCACTAAGTTCGAAGGCACCGTTAAAAAGGGCGGAATAATAATAACCAACTCCGACATAGTTAAAATTAAGACTACCCGCAAGGATTGCAAGGTCTACGAAATCCCCGTAGATACGTTAGCTGCGGCAATCAACAAGAGGGGCGCTAACGTGTATATGCTCGGCGCACTGCTTCCTATATTTAAGGATATATCTTTGGAGTCTGCAACCCAAGCTGTTGAACACGTGTTCGAGAGCAAACCCAAGGTTATTCCCGCAAATATCGAGTGTCTCAAAGCAGGCTACGAGTACATGAGCAAGCTCATCTGATTAATTAAAGCGTAAAGTAAAATGTCTTCTCATTTATTTGGCGAAGACATTTTATTTCGTTTTAATACTCGGATAATTTGGAGAACTTTAATGAGGAAGAAAAAACCGACCGACCCGAAAGTAAATAAAGAGAGCGCCGATTCCGAAATCGGAATTACAGACGCAGCCGGAACGCTTCCTCAAAAAAAAGAGGTTGTCGAGCATAAAACGGTAAAAATCGAAAACAACGACCCGAATTTCGTGCTTAAAAAGGTTGTCAGCATAGAGGGTTTCGTTACTCTTGGTGTGGTTTTGGCTATATTCGTGCCGATTGCCTGCATTATGGGTTTCGGCAATATGCTGAACACCATATTTGCGAACGCCATGAAATTATTGACGGAAACTTGCTTTTATCTTTTAAGTGTTTCGGTAATTGTCGGTGCGCTTGGCTCAGTTTTAACGGAATTCGGTGTAATTGCGCTCGCAAACAAGGCTTTATCACCTCTGATGAAACCTATTTACGGTATGCCGGGCGCAACTTCCATGGCAATTTTCTCGGTTTTTCTTTCCGATAACCCCGCCGTGCTCACGCTCACGGACGACCCCAAATACAGAAGATATTTCAAAAAATATCAGCTTGCCGGACTTGCAAGCATAGGCACGGCGTTCGGTATGGGACTGATAGTAATAATAAAGCTGGCAAGCACTTCGATTGTCGGCAACGGCTCCACGGGGCTTGCAATAGTAGCAGGCGTTTTAGGTGCGGTTATAGGGAGTATATTCTCCACCAGAATAATGCTTTACAGGGCGAAAAAGATATACGGCGACGAGGAGGCGACCCCGCACACCGATCACGATTACGACGTCTTAAAGCAGCGTGAGGTGCGTTCGGGCGGATTCCTTCAAAGGTTCTTCGACAGCCTTTTGGAGGGCGGTGCAAGCGGCGTTAAAATAGGACTTGCTATAATTCCGGGCGTACTGATTATCGCAAACACCGTAATGCTTTTGACGAACGGAATGCCGACGGGCGGCTATACCGGCGGTGCGGAGGAGGGCGTTGCTCTGCTTCCGTGGATAGGCGAAAAGCTTTCGGTTGTGTTCAACTGGCTGTTCGGCTTTGATAATCCCTCGGCAATCAGCGTACCCATAACCGCTCTCGGAAGCGCAGGAGCGGCGGTAGAGCTTGTCGGTGACAACATGTACACCGCAACGGAAATTGCCGTGTTCACCTCCATGTGCATGTTTTGGAGCGGATTCTTATCCACACGGGTTTCAATGATGGACAGCATGGGTATCCGCAAACTCACAGTAAGCTCTATTCTGTTCCATATGCTTGGCGGACTTATAGCGGGCTTCTGCGCACATTGGATTTATGCGCTCTTCGCCCTAATGCTATAAAAATTAAACCGCATATATGCTTCGCCATACTGTGTTGAACTCCGTGCCGCCTTGGTCACGTACGGCATAGTACGCTCCCTGCGTCGGTACTCGTTCGCCTTGTCTGGCTCGCATCTCTGCGGTTTAGAATTACAAAGAATAATAGGGTTTAGAATTACTGAAATAGAACAATTTAATCAGGAGATATAAATGGCAAAAACAATCACAATAGACCAGGCGCTTGCGCTGGTTAAAGACAACTATAAAATAGCGGTGGGCGACGCCACGGTAGAGCCCCAGGGCTTTATGAGCAATCTGCACAAGATCCTCGATAAACCCAGAGGCCTCAGCATTTGGATGTGCCTTACCATGAGGTCGTATCCCTTCCTCGAGAACCCCGAATACGGCAACAACATAAAGATTAACAGCGTATTCTTCTCGGGACCCACCCGCAATGCGTACAATACCCTTAAAACGGTATCATACACGCCCACGCACCTTCGCAAGACTGCAATAACAATCTGCGCCGGCGGCGATCCCGACCTTTTCGTAGGTACCTGCACGCCTCCCAACAAGGACGGAAAAATTTCGTTAGGCTTAAGCAACATTTACGACAGAGAAGTTATGCGCCGTGCAAAGACGGTCATAATGGAAGTCAACCCCAACATGCCTTTTACCTACGGTGACGCAGTTATAGACGAGTCCGAGGTTGACTATTTCGTTCCCGTCGATTTCCCCATGGTACAGGATAAAACCGCGCCCATCAACGAAAAGGACAAGACGATAGGCGGCTACATATCCAAGTTCATAAACGACGGCGACTGTCTGCAAATCGGCATAGGCTCTATTCCCAACTCGGTCGTTCAGTTCCTTGAAACAAAGAAGGACTTGGGCATACACACCGAGCTTCTTGGCGACGGCATAGCCGAGCTTGCAAAGAAGGGAGTTGTAAACGGCAGCAAAAAGACCCTGCACAAGGGCAAAATTGTCACCAGCATCGTGCTCGGTACGGATAAGGTTTATGAATACGTAAACAACAACCCCGACGTGCTCGTAATGGATTGCAGCTACTGCAACGCATACGAAACTTTGGCTAAGAACGACAACCAGGTATCAATCAACACCACTTTGGAAGTCGACCTCACCGGTCAGTGCTGCAGCGAAAGCTTAGGCTCAAAGCAGTACAGCGGCACGGGCGGTCAGATGGATACGGCAATCGGCGCTCAGATGTCAAAGGGCGGCAGGGCGTTTATCGCTCTCTACTCCACAGCTAACGTCCGCACGGGCAACGGCGACGAAAGAGTGGAGATAAGCCGCATAGTTCCACAACTCAAGCCGGGCGCAACGGTATCTCTCTCCCGCAACGATTTGCACTATCTCGTAACCGAATACGGCGTGGTAAATCTTCGCGGACTCTCGGTTGCAGACAGAGCAAAGGCTATAATCTCCATAGCTCATCCCAAGTTCCGCGACGAGCTCACTCAAAAAGCAAAAGAACTCGGTCTTATCAAGGACTGATAAATAATAAATTTTAGGTATAGGTGAAATAATGAACTATATTTATAGCGACAGAATGAGCAAGATGAACGGCTCGGCTACAAGAGAAATTTTAAAACTTTTAACAAGGCCGGAAATCATCTCTTTTGCAGGCGGCTTCCCCGCAACCCAAACGCTTCCTCAAAAGGACGTTCAGCAGATAGCGTATGAATTGCTCTCCAGGGACAATGCAACAAAGGTTTTGCAGTACGGCAAAACAGAAGGTTTCCCCGAGCTTACCGAACAGCTTATCGATTACGTCAGGTCGGTTAATATCGAGGGTATGGGACCCGAAAATGTACAGGTTATCAGCGGCGGACAGCAGGGCATCGACCTTATGACAAAGGTGTTCGTAAACCCCGGCGATTGCGTCCTCGTTGAAAATCCTACCTACCTTACGGCAATTCAGATTTTCGACTCCTATCAGGCTAAAATCATAGGCGTTGACGCCGACGACAACGGACTTATACTCGAAGATTTGGAAGCAAAAATCAAAAAGTATAAGCCCAAAATGCTGTACTGCGTACCCACCTTCTCCAACCCCACGGGCAAGACCTACACCGTTGAAAACCGCAAAAAGATTGCCGAAATCACGGCAAAGTACGGTGTAATGGTACTTGAAGACGACCCCTACAGCAAGCTCCGTTTAGACGGCACTCCCGTGCCCAGCATGAAGAGCTTCGACAAGGCAGGCAACGTAGTTTACGTCACCAGCTTTTCAAAGGTGCTCTCTCCCGGTTTAAGAGTGGGAGTTGCGGTAGGTAACGCCGAAGTTATCCGCAAAATAGCAATCGCAAAGCAGGGCGTAGACGTAACTACTTCAAATCTCTCTCTTCTTATAGTTGCTACTTATTTAAAGAGAAATCTACTGTCCGCAAATATAAGAAACGCTCTGCCTATATACAGAGAGCGCAGAGACGCCATGATTGCGGCTATCGACAAATATATGCCCGAAGAATATAAGTACGTAAAGGCGGAGGGCGGCTTGTTCATTTGGGGTGAATTCAATGCACCCATCAACACGGTTGAGCTTGCGCCCGAGGCAATCAAGCACGACGTTGCGTATATCCAGGGTCAGGTATTCTATGCCGACGGTTCGGGACTCAACACTATGCGCCTTAACTTCTCCAACTCAAGCGTTGAACGCATTGACTTGGGTATCCACAGACTGGGCGATATGTTCAAAAAGGAAATCGCCAAATTAAAGAAATAAATCGGAGGGATATTATGGAACTTAAAATTATAAAGACTGAAAATAAAAAGCAGAAGCCCACGGGTGCGCTCGGTTTCGGCAAATACTTCACCGACCACATGTTCATAATGGAGTACGAGAACGGCGAGTGGAAGAACCCCCGCATTCAGCCCTATCAGCCTCTTTCGCTCGACCCTTCGGCGTCCGTTTTACACTATGCGCAGGGTATATTCGAGGGCGCTAAGGCTTATAAAAATAAGAATGGCACAATCCGTATGTTCCGCTTAAGCGACAACCTCGACAGAATGTGCGACTCGGCTGAAAGACTGTGTATGCCCGTGTTCGACAAAAAATTCGTTTACGAGGCAATCAAACAGCTTGTACTTTTGGAGGAGGATTGGATTCCTTCAGACGAGGGCACGGCTCTGTACATAAGACCGGCTATGATTGCAACCGAGGCGGCTCTCGGCGTTCACGCTTCAAAGACTTATACTTTCTTCGTAATAGTCGGACCTGCCGGCGCATATTATGCAAACGGACTTGCACCCGTTAAGCTCCTCGTTGAAGAGCACTACGTGCGTGCGGCAAAGGGCGGCACGGGCGGCAACAAGGTTATAGGTAACTACGCCGCCAGCATGAAGGCGGGCGAGCTTGCAAGAGCCGAGGGCTACGACCAGGCAATGTGGCTGGACGCTAAGTATCACCGCTATGTTGAAGAAGTGGGCGCAATGAACATCTTCTTCGTTATCAACGGCGTTGTATACACCCCCGAGCTTGACGGCAGTATTCTGCCCGGCATCACAAGGAGGAGCGCAATTCAGCTTTTAAAAGCTCACCACATCAGAGTGCGCGAGTGCAAAGTCGATATCCGCAAGGTTGCCGAAGCGGCAGAGAGCGGTGCACTTACCGAAGTATTCGGCACGGGCACGGCAGCCGTAATTTCCCCCGTAGGTCAGTTCGGCTATCAGGGCAAGGACTACACCGTCAACGGCGGAGAGATGGGCGAAATCAGCAAAATGCTCTACGATGAGCTCACCGGTATTCAGAGCGGCAAGTACAAGGATAAGTACGGCTGGGTAGACATAATCAAAGCATAATTAAAATTCAGATATCAAAAATCCCTTTGCCATTCGGCAAAGGGATTTTTATATGTATGAGTTTACTTTGAAGTGCAGGCGCAGGAATGTTCTTCTTGTTCGTCCGGTCTTTTCTTTCTCATCCAAAACAGTTTATTTTTGCTGATATCAAGCCCGAGCTTACTCTGAAGGGCAAGGGAGGGGGCGTTGTCGTCGATAATCTGGCAGTATGGGATTCTCCCATGTTCAAGCAGACTGTTTATTAAAAACTTTTCCATTATTTGACCGTAACCTCTGCGGCGGCAATTTTCCTTTACTTCCAGCAAGCCCATGCTACCTTGATAGTGCAAACCTATCATAGTTACCATTTCGCCGTTATCGAAGCCGCCGTAAACAAGACCTAGTCGTATGTGCCTTAATGCGTCGTCTATAGTAAAATGATACATTTGACTTGCGGCTTCCGCCTCGTTCTCCTGCAACAGTCGTATTTCAAGGTCGGTTTGGGGAAGGTTGAAGGGAGAATTGCGGTATACTCCCTGATAGCATGGTATGCGCTTATCAAAGCCGAGTTTGCGCTCCACGAGGTCGGCTAAAGCGGGGTTGTGCGCCACAACCAAATCGGTGCCCTCAGGCAAATTGTCCAAAAGCCTGTCGGCAAGCTTGATATTCTCCGTTTGTAGCATTATAACGCCCGAAATTTTATCCTTTATCATCACACATTCGTGCGAGGCGTAAAGAACTTCGGCGGTATTTCTTTTAATAGGGTCTATTATGGAAACGTTTATCAGATAGTCGCCGTTCAGAAATATTAGTCCGGCGTTGATGTCATTATTCATAATTATTTATCCGTTTAAATTTATTGCAGACTGATTGTAACCTGTACGCTGCCTTGGTCTGCGCCGAGAAGTGTGCGGAGCTCGGATGCGGAGTATCCGTTGATTTTGCCTATCCTTGTATACGAATAAGAATTGTTTCCGAAGAATATATAGATATTGCTTCCCGCCCATAACAATACGTCGCCCGTTTTAGAGGTTATATGCGTATTGTTAGTGGGAAGGCTGTGTCCTATATCGCCGTATATTTCAAAGCTGTTTGCGTGCGCAGTATAGGTGATATCCCCTTGCTTTAAAAGCTCAACAAGTGCGTTCACCGAAGAATTTTGTTCAAGCGTCACTTTCAGCTTGTTGCCGTTTACCGTTATATACATTTCCGTGATCTCCGTTACATCGTTTGGAGTGTTCTGTCCCTGGTCTGTGCCAGAGTTATCGGGTGCGCATGATGCGCCGCAACCGACGGTAAGCAGAAGAAACACAGACATAATGAATGTCAATAATATAATTAAAAATCTTTTCATTTTTGAATAGTCTTAATTATTTTTGCGGGAACGCCGCCCACTACAACGTTCGGGGGGACGTCCTTTGTAACAACGGCACCTGCGGCAATTACGGAGTTGTCCCCGATTGATACGCCCGAAAGTATAGTGGAGTGAGCGCCTATCCACACATTGTTTCCTATCTTTACGGGTGCGGGAACCATGTCCCAACGCTTATCGGGGTTAAGGTCGTGGTTGAGCGTTGCAATCACCGTCTGATGACCTATCTGCACGTTGTCGCCAATCTCTATGCCGCCCTGATCCTGAAAACAGCAGCACGTATTGATAAAAACATGCTTGCCGAGCTTTATATTCATTCCGTAATCGGTGTAGAATGGGGGGAATAGCCCGAAACTCTCGTCAACTTCCCGCCCGATTAATTTTGCAAATATTTTGCGTATTTCGGGCATAGTGCGGGGGCAATTGTTTATTTCCGCCGTAATTTGCCTTGCCCGTTCCGCCGCTTCGTGCATGTGCATGTGCATTTCCGAACCAGCTACTATGTATGAGTTCTTTTTAACGTTTTCTTTAAATTGTTCGGTGTCCATACCTTAATTTTAAATGATGGACTGATATATGTCAAATACTTTGTGTCTCAAATAAAATGAGGGCTTTGACTTATAAACTAAAAAATTAAAAAACTTAGTAAAAATTGCTTGTTTTTTTTGTGGATTGCAATTATAATGGTTGAGTAATCAATCAATATTGGGGCGTCGCCAAGCGGTAAGGCAACGGACTCTGACCTCCCACCTTATAATAATAACAGCATATCGACAGCGTTTTCATTCGCATACGATATGCTGTATTTCTTTTCTCATGCCGTCTTATCAAAATTCAAGGATTTGGAAATCGTGTTTTCCGATAAGATAGAAATATCCGTCGATAAAGCATCCGCGCAATGTTGTTGTATAGGTATGCCCGCCGTATATGACGACCGTGCTGTCGTTGGGATAACCGTCGCTGAAAAGTTCGAAGGTGTACAAAACTTCAATCGACTGCGTTTCAGCGTCATAGCGGAGCAGGAGATACTGATCGACGTAGCGGAAGCGCTCATATTCGTACTTGATCCCCAGCCCGATGAGCCCGTTCTCCGCATCGATAAAGTAGGCTTTGAAATCGTCCGGGAAGGTAGTATTGGGCGCAATATACGCTGCGACCGACTCCACCGAATCTGCAACCGTGCGGTAAAGTTCGAGCTTGAGGGTGTCCTCACTGTCGTTATAGCCGAAGCCGAGGAGCGTTCCGTCCGTGAATCCCACGAGGGAGAGGGAATAGCCGGGGATGGTGCCTGTGTCCTTCCAGGTGATATTGTCATAATCGGAGAGATCGAACTCAAACACGGGATCGTTAACAATGTGTTCTTCACGGATAAATATCGCCGTACAGACGTAGGCGGTATCGCCGTAGAAGCGCACGCTCATGATCTCTTCGTTCGGATCGGAGAAGTTCTCCACGCTTGCAATCAATTCAAAGGTGTCGAGGTCGAAGCATTGCAGGTTGCATTCACATTCATTGTTGTCGTTTAAGCTCGTCGTAAACACGCGGAGAATGTTATCGGATTCGTCCATGCTGTACTGATTGACGATCGTGCCCTTTGCGGCGATCGTGCCGCAGAAGTTGAGGCTGTCCTCATCATAGTCGAAAAATGCGATTTCGGTGTCAACGTCTGCCGTATAGGTTGCGAACAGATAGTTTTCGGAGACGTAAATATCGCTCGTGTAGGAGAAGAGTGCCGATGCATCGTTGATCGCGAGCGTCTTTGCATTGATGGAGGCGAGCACAGTATACTCCGCCGTATTTGCATTCTCGGGCAGATAGATGTCCTTCATCGTTAAAAGTGACCTTTGCATTAAATCACCGTATGCTGGGACGTAGTCTTCTGGATTTTTAAAGTCGCAATTATATTTCACAGTGAAATTGGTTGCAAGGAGCAGAGTTTCGCCCACCATGCGCGAGGATTTATAGATGCCAGAGACGTATGTTCTCCCGATTTCTTTCGGCGCGCGCGGGTTGGAGACGTCAATGCTGATGACCTCGGTATAATAAACGTCCTGTTCAATGTCACGGCAGGGGGCAGTGATTGTGATGGTGCTGCAGTCCTGACTCAGGTACATAATAAACGAGAAATAACTACCGTAACGGAATCCCTCCGCTGCTGGAATATTAAATTCGGTGACGAGCGCACTGTTTTTCCCTGCAATGGAATACACTCTGAGAAAATAGTACGGAGCAATGATGTCCACCCAGCCTCCGTTTTCATACTTATCCTTACCGAAGTCATAGCAGAGGTAGAAAATATAGTTGTTACTACGCTTGAAGACGTCTGCCTCGACAATGCCGCTGACCTGATTGTTCGTCACCTCGACGTACTGATCGCCCGCCGGACCTGTTCCACCAGACCAATCTGAAGAAGGACTATCGCTACCACCGTTGGGATCTTGATCGGTGTTGCCGGAGTCGGACCGCTTTCGGATTTCGTCGATTTTTTCTGCCAAAAGGGCGTAGTCGTTAGGGTTGCCGGTCTCCGTAGACGGGTTGAAGAGAGTGAAGGAAAATACAAACACAAGAGTCAGTGCCAGAGCGCCCGAGGCGATGGAAATCCATTTTACTCTTTTCCTGCGTTTTAAAGCTTCCTGCTTTTTTGTTTTTTCAAGAATGTGCTGTGTGCGCTCTTCAGAAGTTTTCATCGTCAATACCTTCCATTATTAAAACTTGTTTTAGTTGCGATTTTGCACGGGAGAGGAGATTGTAGACCTGCTTTTTGCTTTTATGTAAGATTTTCGCCGTCTCCGCCACGGAAAAGCCCTCGAAATAGACAAGGTCGAGCACTCCGCGGTACCCATCGGGGAGGGCCTGGATACAGCGGTAGAGTACTTTGTTCCTGTCCGAAAAGCACACATCATCCTCGGGGGTGGAACTATCAAGGACGTTTAGGATATCGTCTTTGAGAGGCATCGTATACTTTCGGGCGCGCAAAACGTCTATGCACCTGTTCCGTGCAATTTTAAAAAGATACGCCTTGCACTGCGCTCTTGTTTCAAACGTCTTTCGTTTGGCGATGAGCGCTACGAACGCATCTTCCATGACGTCCTCCGCTGTAAAAGAATCCCCGAGAAAACAGTATGCGAACCTTACGAGAGAATCGCCGTAGTTGCTGACGAGTTCTTCAAGTCCCGTAGAATTTCCTTGCAGAAAACGGTGTCCGGATACACCGCAATCTTTCATTTTAAGCCTCCTACTATAATTATAACGGATAAAGAGTCGATTTTACTCACTAAAAATCGAAAAATTTTAAAAAAGTGCGCCGCGCGGGCAAATGTCTGCGCGGTTTTACATTCGGCAACCTTTTGGTTATCTTTTGGCGTACTAAAACTTTTTCTATTTTTGCAAAGCGTATTAAAATTGCTTGTTTTTTTCCGCAAGCAGTGCTATAATACACTTCGTTAACAGCATATTGGGGCGTCGCCAAGCGGTAAGGCAACGGACTCTGACTCCGTCATTCGGGTGTTCGAATCACTTCGCCCCAGCCATTTTGAGAGATATTTACAAAAAATGTAAATATCTCTCATTTTTTTATGCTGATTTTGATACCTTTACTCATTTCTGTCCACACGCTTGACTCACCATAAGGTCATTTTAACCACTTTTTTTCCCGATTTGGGAGCAATTTGGGAGCAGATTTGGGAACAGATAGTCTTTTTGAGGCTTATTTTCGGGGGTATATGAGGTGGTTTGTGGTAGCAAACCACCTCGTTTTTCTTCCTTTTTTGGGAACAACCTTGGGAACAAACCCTTATTTTCCCCCGATGTCCAACTTCAGATAGTCAACTTTTTCAGCCTCGCGCAGTTGAAACTCCTCCGAATAGTGCGTATAAACCGTCGTCGTAATCGTGCCGCTTAGGGAATGTCCCGCCCAAATGCTTACGACCTCGCTCGTAACTCCCGCTTCTTTGCAACGGCTGATAAACGTATGCCGCAACTCGTGGGGATGGTGTCCCGGGCAGAGTCGCCGCAAGGTTGTCTGCAATGTGTTCAGGTTCGCCCGCCTCGCCTTTTCAAAGTCGATATACGGCAGCACCTTCTTCATCATCGGTGTAAACGGTATCTTGCGCTTTACAACGTTCTTGCCCATGCGCTCCTTGCTCGTCTCGCATTCGAGCCACGTGCCGTCAATGACGTTTATGCTCGCAAGCTCGCTTCTTCGCAGTCCTGCGTATAAGAGCACGAGATAGGCGTGAGAGGCGTCTTTTTTGAGGTTTGCAAGGCAATGATTGACAAGCCTGTTTTCCTCCTCGTAGGTAAACGCCGTGCCGTGCTTGCTTTCGTAATTCGGCACGACCACCTTTCTCATCGGCGAGGGAATGTTGTAGTCATCCGCAATCATGTCGAAGATACACTTGAGCATCAAGTGAATCTTGTGTGCCATGCGCAGAACGCCCCTGTCAATGTAGGTTAAGAGATGGTTCTGCAATGCGCTTCTGTCGATTTCCGTTACGGGCATCTCGCCAAACACGGGCAGTATGTCTCTATCTAACATTCGCACGTATTCCCTGTATGTTGATTCCTTGGTCGTCACGCGCTTGATATTAAGCCACTCGTCGGCGTACTCCTTGAACAGTTTGACGTTGGGGTCACGCTCTTTTTGCTTTTGACTTTCTTCGTAGTGAGTTAGTTTTTCGATAAATTTTTCTTTTAGAACTTTGACGTCTTTGGATGAAACTTCAATGTGTATTCCACCTTTATGGTATCTCGCTTCGTACACACCGCGATCTTTTAAGCGGTAGTACACAACCATTTCGTTCACCGCAAAGGCACCTGCATATTTTGCCGGCATCTGTGAAATCTCCTTTTTTGTGAATTTCAGCACATTCCGACGATTTCCAACCTTCTTCTTGCTTGTTTTAGGGAGCAACCCCGTTATCACCTGCTCGTATAGTTCGTTTTGCTTTTGCATCGATTCGAGCAACAGCGCTATGGAATTGTCCGTCTTTGTTGTATTAGTTTGTTGTGTCAATTCTCCTTGTTGTGTTATTTGTGCGGAAGCTATGTTCTATATGAACCACAAAACTTTCCTCCTTAATTATTCGGGATTATTAAGTTGTGATTCTAGAGTCCGCCAACCTGCGTAGACCAACTCAATCTTCGTAAACTTATTCGCCTTTAAAAAGGTATTGAGCTTAGCCAGGTCGTTTCGCGGTATACTTGTTCCGAAAGTCGCGTTTTTGGCTTTCCGTTCTTCTT
>JAFLVN010000049.1 GCA_022508285.1 Clostridiales bacterium | reverse complement strand
GGACCGGGATGGACAGACCTCTGGTGCACCAGTTGTCGTGCCAACGGCACAGCTGGGTAGCTACGTCTGGACGAGATAAACGCTGAAAGCATCTAAGCGTGAAACTCCCCCTAAGATAAGATCTCCCATCCTTTAATGGAGTAAGGGTCGTTGTAGACTACAACGTTGATAGGCCGGAGGTGTAAGCACGGTAACGTGTTCAGCTGACCGGTACTAATTACCCGAGGGCTTGACCTACATTATGCAGGAGCCGAGCTCCTACATCTTCCCTCCATTGTTCGGTTTTCAGGGTGCAGATTTCCCCTTGACAAAGGGATTTAAATAAGGTAGTATTTGGCAGTAGCCATTTACAGTTGGTGTTAATAGCGGTGAGGGTCCACCTGTTCCCATTCCGAACACAGAAGTTAAGCTCACCTGTGCCGACAATACTTGCCTGGAGACGGGCTGGAAAGATAGGTCGACGCCAACACAAAGCTCCCGGGATCGTATGATCCCGGGAGCTTTTGCATATGCGGACGAAACAGATTGCGTTCCACCGAATTGTTCGATATAATGGATGCAGGATCATTTTAAAAACGAAAGGAGCCGCTATCATGGAAAAGAACCTGGAAAGAGCATACACATATCTCAGCGAGAGCCGGCCGTACTTCATCGCCACGGAGGACGCCGATCAGGCCCGGGTGCGCCCCTTCGGATCGTTGAATGTGCATGAGGACAAGCTGTACATCTCTACTACAAAGGACAAGCCCGTCTATGTCCAGCTGAGGACCGCTCCCAAGATCGAGCTGGCGGCCATGGGCAAGGACGGCGGTTGGATCCGGGTGACGGCGGAGGCCGTGGAGGAAGAGCGGCATGAGG
>JAFLVN010000048.1 GCA_022508285.1 Clostridiales bacterium | reverse complement strand
CGCTAGCCACCACAGGTGCCGCACCCGTACCCGTGCCGCCGCCTAGGCTCGCCGTGACGAACACCATCTTCGTGCCGTCGCTCAGCAGTTTCTTGATGTCATCGATATTTTTCTCTGCCTCCGAACGCCCGATTTCGGGCTTGCCGCCCGCTCCGAGTCCCTCGCCCAACAAGATTTTCACGGGTACAGGCGATGGTGCCAGCGACTTGCTATCCGTATTGCACGCGGCTAGTGTCACGCCCGTTATGTCGGCATTGTACATATTGCGCACGGCATTGCAACCGCCACCGCCCACGCCAATGACCTTAATGATGCTTTTCGACTTGTCTTCCACTATTCCAAAATCTATCAGTCTGTCGTCATTCATAAAGCATCTTTTTTGTTTTGCCTGCAAAGGTAGCAAAACTTTTTTGAAAAATAAAACCCTCGCAAGGCTTGCGGAGAGAATAATATGCAATAATTATAAAATATGCCAGATAACATATTTTAAGCAAATGAGCTAGAATTGTTAAACAAATGCAAACATTAACACAAACAAATCCTATTTTAAGATATTATTATTACTTTTGCAACAACTAAACAAAAACACACTAAAAACTAATTATTAATAACAAAAAGACTACAAACAACATGAAAAAGTTATTTTATGGTGTTAGCATCGTAGCTATGCTTACATTTGGAGTTACCTCCTGTGAACAAGTGGAATTTGTGAATATTAACAACAGCGAAATGCTTGAAGGTGATGGTGTGGAAATAACATTTAAGGTATCAAGCATCGAGCAGGTTTCATTTGACGACGAAAACACGGGCACGAGGGCTACGAGGAACATCACTGAGTTGTGCAGCCGCATAACATTAGTGTTCTTTCAGGATGGAAAGAAAGTGAAAACTATTCATCAAAAGGATACTGAT
>JAFLVN010000047.1 GCA_022508285.1 Clostridiales bacterium | reverse complement strand
CACTTCATATACAGTAGTTTATTCAGTTCTGGCATTTCTGGCAAATGCATGCCTCGTAACCTCCATTCTAACCTGCCCAGAAACGCTGGCTCGAGGTGTCGTCCGTATCGAATTTCGAGTCGTTCCAGGCCAACCGCCTCAAACTCCGCTACAAGGGCGCCGACAAGAAGACCCGTCTGGCTCACACGCTCAACGGTTCGTCGCTGGCCCTGCCGCGCATCGTTGCGGCGCTGCTTGAGAACAATCAGACGGCAGAGGGCATCCGCATCCCCGAGGTGCTGATTCCTTACACAGGTTTTGCGATTATAGAATAAATTTATATATTTGCATTAGAGAACGGCTTGCGCCGCGATGCAAGCACGACACAACAAACAACGAACATACACTTAAAACAATAAAATTTTTACTACCATGGCTTACAAAATCAGCGACGCATGCGTTGCATGCGGCACATGTATCGGCGAATGTCCGGTTGAGGCTATCTCGGCAGGCGACATCTATGTAATCGACCCGAACACCTGCATCGACTGCGGCACTTGCGCAGGCGTTTGCCCCAGCGAGGCTATCGCTCCCGAGGCATAAATCCGGACGATAAGAGAAGAGAAAAAAGACCTGTTATAGCAGGTCTTTTTTTCTTATCATATAATGAACCTTTCCTCGTACTCAAAAAACATGATGCACACTATTCGGCGAGCTCTATAATCTGCAACTCCGATTTACAATCTCTTTCACGTAGCTTGACGACACGGCTAATTTTACTAAATCCGGTGTAGTAAAAATAAATCCGTGTAAACTTTTGATTTACACGGATTTCTCATTTTGATATTGCGGAGAGAAGGGCTCTATAACCCTAACTGTCATATGTAATCAAATATTGGTTAATATACTGTTGATTAACAATATATTAAAAACTTACTTTTTTATAAATATTTACATACGACTATTTGTAATCTCAAAAATTGGGTGTAACTTTGGGTGCAGAAAACAAAGGAGAGTTGCGCTATGAACATCA
>JAFLVN010000046.1 GCA_022508285.1 Clostridiales bacterium | reverse complement strand
AACGCTTGTAATATAGCAGTGACTGCCACAATGTGCGTCCATCGTCCGTAAGACCATAAATGCGGTCGTTGTCAAACCAAATTTTAGTAATTATCATTGTCTCCTATATTTTTACCGAAATACTCGTTCCAGCGTGCTGCGATAACCTCTTTATTCTCCTCGATAGCCATAAGTGCCTGCCGTATCTCTCGCGGTTTAAGTCCAAAGTTCTCGATAAGTTCGATTGTCGGCTCTACGCGGAATTTAGCTTCTGCATCACCCGATGACACGTGTACGTGTATCGGCATACTCGTTTACTTTTTTTACGATGCAAATATAGGTATTATTTTTAATACCTATATGCCGCTGCAAGAAAAATGCCGCGGTGGACGGTTTCTTGTGCCCGTCGATATACTGTTGAAACAACGACGTGTTAAGTCCTGCCAGGCGATGTTTGACCCAATCCCCGATTGTCGTCTCCGTCTTTCAGGTGCCGTGGTCTGAAAGGCGGATATGCTTAGCGGAATAAATGAATTCGTGTTCGGTAAGTATCAAAAAAAGCGAGTTACCGTAGCTAAATAACGACTTTTTTGTATCTCCTATAAATCGCCGCAAGAAAAAAATTGCCGCAGCGATACCCGCCTGGGATTTCCTACTTTTTCAAAAAAGGGAATGACTATCTGTACAACATTGCACTTTCATCGCTTGGAATGTGGAAATAAAAACATATATTTGCATTGCTGTCAATAATAGGCGGCAGACATATTAGCGAAAGTGTTTTCGTGTCCTTGTTAAGAAATGTGGTAATTTCAAGATAGGAGGACTTCGAGATACTTTGCGCTCGTGCATTGTCTATGCAGTTAAGCCATGTTCTATGGCTGATAACTTCATATAATGCCGAGTGTGGAGTTATCAGTAGTTTATTCTATCAAGGTCCTACCACAACCTCTTAACAATAAACGAAATTGGCTCTACACTTTTTCGTTATACCCCTGCCATATAAGAGCCTGGTGGCAGTGATGCTTTTGGAATCATAAAACATATTGCTAT
>JAFLVN010000045.1 GCA_022508285.1 Clostridiales bacterium | reverse complement strand
AGGGCGGTTTCGCCCTTTTTGTAGGAGTTCATTTTATTTTCTACCGAGGCAATCTCTCTGCCGACACGCTTTGACTTTTCCAAATCCTGCCATACGGCGGGGTCTTCCTGCTCTGCCTTAAGAGCAGAAAGCTTTGTGCCGAGGTTGTCAATGTCAAGCGCATACTTGGCTTCGGAGAGAGTGTCGGAAAGGCTTTTAAGCCTTAACCGATAATCATCCGCTTTAAACATAACCGTCTTAAAAATACTTTCTAAATAATGGCGCACAAAAAAACGCAGAGATGCGAGCAAGACAAGGCGCACGAGGAAAACCCGAATGAGTTTACATAGAAGTAAATGACTGAGGGTTGCCGCAGGGCAACGCAGTATTGCGACGCATATATGTGTTTTTTATTTGTGGTCGTTCCAGTAACAGCAATCCTTATACTTCTTCCCCGAACCGCAAGGGCAGGGGTCGTTTCTGCCGACTTTCGTTGACTTGGAATTTACTTTGGGCTGAGCCTTGCCGCCTATATTTGCCATCAGGTGTGCAGGCGACTGGGGCGCATCACCTATTACGGGTGCACCTCCCTTAGACGCAGGTGCGGGCATATTGTCCACAGGTGCGGGTTGCTCCGCAGTTTGAGACGCATCGTTTGGTTGCTCCGCAGTTTTGGCAGGCTCTGAAGGTGCGTTATCTCCTTCGCCTATTGCCTTGTTTTCAGGCTTGGCGGAAGGTGCGGGAATACGCTGAATGGGAATTTGCCTTCCCTGCTGAATACGGATTATTCTTCCCTTTAACAATCTTGAAATAGTGGTGGTCTGGATACGGTCTATCATTTCCTCGAACATTTCGTAGCCTTCCTGCTTGTACGATATTACGGGGTCCTGATGTGCATATCCACGAAGTCCTATACCCTTTCTCAACTGGTCCATTGCATCGATATGGTCTATCCAGTTTCTGTCAACGCTACGCAAAAGCTCGTTGCGTTCAATCTGATAATAGTCAATCTGACCGTTGGTGTCCTTTGCTATATTTAAAATCTTCTGCTAGTAATCATTTATAACTTCCTTTGAAATTTTGTT
>JAFLVN010000044.1 GCA_022508285.1 Clostridiales bacterium | reverse complement strand
AGAGAGCTTGCTGTCCGTGTTTCAGTAATCGGGGTTCTGCATCTGCACCCGCTGCCCTGTTCTGGGTGGTGGGTGCAGGACAGTAAGATGCACAGATCCATGCCATGCGGGGGCAAAAACGCAAGTGCTAACAAACGTGATAAAATCTTAATAAATCACGGACTTTTGAGCCGATTCAAAAAATAAGCAATACCTTTGCCACGCGGCAACGCAAAAATACAACTAAGTATAACTAAATCAATTTACAGTATGAGACAAATGCGTGTATCGGCTATTGCAGTTATTTTCGCAGCCCTCGTTGGCGTAATGGCATACGGAAGCACGGGAAAGGAAGTGGGCATAAAGACTGGCATTGACCGGCAATTACGGGATTTCCCGCAATCCCGGTTGCAGGATATTTACAAGTCGTTCTATCAAAGTTTTTTCGGGGCGGAGCATCTGATAACAGACACGGTGTCCGTGCGTGCCTATCTGCGGGAGGAAATTGCTGTCGCTGCCACCGATACGGTCGCAAACCCTTACTACGAGCCTACGGGGGCAAACGGGCATTTCGTGCGTGTATATCTGCGGTGTATAACGGAGGGGCACATCACCGAGCAGCAGCTGTCCGATGCTTTTCTGCGCAGCGCACAGCCGCAACAGCGCATGGAGGCATGGCATAGGCTATGGCTGGACGAGATAGTCCCGACGGCTCGTAAGGCGGGGCTTGATTTCTCTCAAGAAGAACTTGACGAACTTACCAACGCAAGCAGACAGGACAGAGCCGTGCGGCACTCTGACGACTATCGCAATGCCTACCATCCGCATTACCGCATCGTGGAGCGGCACATCTTTGAAAAGGAAATAAAGCCATATATACCTTTTTAGTGGAATATGAAAAAACTGCTTTTTCTTCTTATTCTTTTCTCCTCCGTAAGAGCATACGGTCAGGCAGACGTTTATTTCACGTCGGAGATTACGCAAGAGTCTTTGGTAAAGATATTCGAGGCATTAGGGGTTGAGCCTAAGGGCAAGGTGGCGGTGAAAATCTCGACAGGGGAATCAAGCCAGTCCAACCACTTGCGCCCTGCGCTAATCAAGGACTTGGTGCAGTCCGTAAACGGTACGCTCGTGGAATGCAACACGGCATATTGGGGTAGCCGGAACACTACCGAGGCGCACAAGCGTGCCATTGCCGAAAGAGGCTACAACGAGATTGCCGAGGTGGACATCATGGATGA
>JAFLVN010000043.1 GCA_022508285.1 Clostridiales bacterium | reverse complement strand
GTAACCAGAGAAAGCAACTTAAGGGGAGTGAGCGCAAAACGCTCAAGTCCCCTTAAGAATCCCCTTTTCTTTTTTGCGGTGCGCGTTGCACACTGCACCGCAAGAGTACAAATTTTAGTTTTGCTGCCTGCGGCACTGTGCGCGCAAGGGCGCGTGCCGCATGAATATGGGGGGTTCAGGGGGGATTTGCTTGCATTCCCCCCTGATCGTTTTCTTGGTATCGTTCTTTTGCGACTCAAAAGAATGATACGCCCCGCCGCGGCAGCGGCAAATCTAAATAATAAAATATAATTCGCCTCCGCGTTAGCGGAAAACAAAAACAATTAAAATATCCGATTGCCCCGCAAACGGCAAAAGAGAGTGACACCCCTGCGGTAGCAAAAAATAATATTATAATAAAAAATATTTATCCCTGCCGTGCAAACGGCAAATAAGTATAAAAAATGATTGGAATAATTTATTTGTGCCGCTTTTTTATTGCTTCGGTGATGGGGTGGATCACCAAATGCGAAACGACGACCGCCGCCGCTATTATTGCGGCATACCAGAATTTATCAAGGCAGCAGAGCGTTCCCACGGCGGCGGACGCCCAAACAGTGGCGGCGGTGTTGATGCCCTTCACCTTTGTTCCGTCGCTCAAAATAACGCCCGCGCCGAGAAAACCTATACCCGAAACCACCTGCGAGGCTATTCTCGTAATGTCCACGCAGTCGTTTTCCGTAAGAAAAGAAAAAGAGGTAAAGGCAAATGCGCCGACGCAAACTATAATATTCGTTACAATTCCTGCATAATGCCTTGTGAGCTCCCTTTCCGTGCCGATCAGCGCACCGAGAACGGCGGCAAGCAGCATTCGTAAAAAGAAACCCGCGATCGTTGAAATTGCGGGCATTTTATTATCACCTGTTAAATTGTATTATCTTTCTATTCAATTTATACCGCAAACAAAACGCTGTGAGCGATCCCCGCCGTCAGGCAAACCCTCCGCATCACAAACGCTCGCGCCGCCCTTTATACAATTTAGTTTTTATAATAACGCTCAAAAAAAGGCTCCCTGATATAAAGGGAGCCTTCTGTGTTAACAGCCTGAGGGATCGTTTAATACGAGCTTAAATTGCTGTAGCTCGGTCTGTAATCCGCAAGCACAACGTTCGATTTTCCGTATATGGTCTCCTGCAAAGTTTTGGTGGCAAGGGGGAAATCCACCTTCCAGCACCACTGATTGTAGAAGCTG
>JAFLVN010000042.1 GCA_022508285.1 Clostridiales bacterium | reverse complement strand
CTATTATGGATTTTTCTATTACTGTTGTTGAACAACGTTATCGTGCGTTGCGACGTGTCGATGGCAATGCTATAGCCTCTGCGAAACCTATCATTCTCGGTAAACACAATCCGCCATCTATTCTCTTTCCACATAGAAGGCGTGTATAAGCCGCTCGTAAAAGGGTCCGTGCCGACCGTCTCTGGAAGCGCTGCCTCAACGTCTGGCCCAGTTGCACCGTCATCGTCGTCCTCGTCACTACAGCCGATGAGCGAGAGCCCCATAACCAGTGCCGCAAACATGGCGACAGCTTTCATACGCTTTTTCATTGTCTTTCTCCTGCAAAATAAAAAATTCTTTATACATTGTACCCCCCCCCCAGTACACTGTATGCAAGAGCATTGTGACGTTTTTTGTTTTTTTTGCATAAATTTCTGACTGTAGCCGAGCGCCGCTTTTGCGCGGTCCGTCCTGTGCGAGGCAGTTTTCGCAGTGCCGCAAAAAGCCGGCAACAAAACTTGCTGTCGGCTGATAGCGGAAGAGGATTTAGAAGCAAGCCTTATTGTTGTGATATAAAACCTAATCTTTTACTCTCGCGCTATCGATAGCATACCACCGTCGAGGTGCAGAGCAAGCAAGCGTCGGTATAGAAAATGCGGATATAGTTTATAGGAATTGCACTATACCGCCAGTATGAACGAGGAAATCGTCGTGTGCGCTACGACGCGAAACGCAGTGTCGCTAGCGTTGCAATCTCGGCTTCACCTATCATGAAGTGAACGAGCTTGCCCGCAAAAACGAGAGCGCCGCGAATGCGGTGCAGGGATTTCGTCCGCGCGGGCGAGGCAGGTTTTCTGCCTCACCCCGCCTGCAATCGGTGCGCTCGTGCTGAACACGCCCGCCGAGTGCACAGTGCCTTATTTTATCCTCTGCAAGATTTTAACATTATCTTTCAGCTCGTCACCTAAAATCGTTACTTCGCTACTGTCAATGCTGACTGTGGCAAAGATTTTATGTGAGTTGTTCTTATTCAGCGCAGAGAACTGTATCAGGCCATCGTCATCAACGGAAAAGGTGAAAATATCATAATTTTTATCTTCAAAAACTTTTGAAACCTTCCCATCTGTCCCGTCCGCTACATCAAACTTGTAAATTGCCCCGTTCCGCGTGAGAATAAAAATTGAGGTTGCGTTCTGGGTGACAGCCGTTACGCCCGAACCAGACAACTCTTCTATTTCCTTAACAGACTGTGGTGGCGAATTCCTGTTGTACACTTCTGTATAAGTGTCGCTATGATAACTTGCCCAAATACTG
>JAFLVN010000041.1 GCA_022508285.1 Clostridiales bacterium | reverse complement strand
CCTGCCAATCGGAAATATAAGTATATTGCCTTAGCGTGGATCTTTGCCGGGATTGCACTGATGCTTGTTACAATCCTCGGTATTGACTCTTTTTCAGTCAAGACCATACTGATTTTAAGAGGATGTGCCGGTGTTTGTGCCGTTTTCTTTATTATATTTGTGGCCATATATTTGTTTCTCGTTTATAAAACATTTTTCAACCAGAATTCCTAATAATAGTATATGCAATATTTTTCCGACCTAAAGGCAAAGCTAATCTATGTGTTCCGCATACCCGATGCGGCGCACCGTGATTGTGTCAAAATTGGCGAAGCCACTTTTGAGGACGGCGATATTACATTACCGCCTAACAGCTCTGCCCTGAATAAAGCGGCTAAAGAACGTATCGACCAATACACAAAAACTGCCGGGATTGCTTATGACCTTCTCCACACCGAGATTGCCATTTTCTCGCGTGGTGGAAGACTGCAAAGCATAAACGACAAAGAAGTACACGATGTTCTTCTTCGCTCCGGCATTAAGCGCAAAGAGTTTCAGCACGTAAGCGGTGCTAATGAATGGTTCGTTTGCGACCTCGAAACCGCAAAGAAAGCTATCGCCGCCGCAAAGGAGGGCAAGAAAGCCCTACACGCTTCGCAGATTACACAAGGTCAGTCGCCTATACAATTCAGACCCGAACAGGAAGAAGCTATTGATAAAACCCTCAAACGGTTTAAGAAAGGCTCACAGATGTTGTGGAACGCAAAAATGCGTTTCGGTAAGACCCTTTCCGCTCTCGAAACCGTCAAAAGATGGAATAAGAATATTGCGGACGGAGACAAATATAAGCCTTTGCGTCGTGTCTTAATCCTCACTCACCGCCCCGTGGTCGATGCCGGTTGGTTTGAGGATTTCGGAAAAATATTTTACGACACGCCCGAATTTCAATATGGGTCGAAGACCAACGGCGACACATACCAGTCGCTCGAAAGCCGTTGTAAACGTGGCGAGTGCCGTTACGTTTACTTCGCCTCTATGCAAGACCTCCGAGGCTCCGAGCTTGTCGGGGGAAACTTCGACAAGAACGATGAAATTTTTTCTAATCCTTGGGATTTAATTATTGTCGATGAAGCTCACGAGGGAACGCAGACTGAACTGGGACAAAACGTGCTGAAAGAACTTAAAAAGGAGAATACAAAGGTATTGAAGCTCTCCGGCACCCCGTTCAATCTTCTACACTTGGGATTATGTTATGGAGCAACGCGCCAAAGCCCAATGGGATATAGACCATCCGGGCGACCATAATCCCTACGCCGGTCTGCCTCGTCTAAATATTTACACTTACGACCTCGGACGTTTGATGAACGAATATATCGACGAGGACATTGCTTTCAATTTCAAAGAGTTCTTCCGTGTAAACGACAGCGGAGAATTTGTGCATAAAAAGCACGTTGAAAATTTCCTCAATCTGC
>JAFLVN010000040.1 GCA_022508285.1 Clostridiales bacterium | reverse complement strand
CTTCCAGTGGTGAGTTTGGTTGGTTGACCATTCGTCCGACCACTTGTGGGTGTGGCTGCTCTTAGGCTGACATGCCGCAAACTGCACTGTCATACACATAGCGCACATCACAGCAGCAATTGCTACAAACAGTTTTTTGTGTAGTTTTTTCATTTTTTTCTCCTTCTTTTAACATTAAAAATACATAAATTAACCTAATTTATGTATTTTTCAGGGGGCTATTGGAGATTGGTTGGTAATTTTATTCAGTAAAGTAAATTATTTGTGTTAATTTTTTTCGAAAATATTTGACTTTTGGGTATTAAAGTAATATTATGAAATAGTAAAGATTCATAAATTAGGTTAATTTGTGTATTTTTCGGGGGCCTAAAACGGCTCTTTTTTTATACTCTTTGCTGTAAATATCTGCCAAATTTATTCATCATTTCCCGTTTGTGTTCGGGCAAACAATGGGAGTAATATTTTAGTGTTACCGAAGGGTTACTGTGACCGAGCAGCTCGGATAAGGTCTTTATATCCATACCGCACTCCAATGCCCTCGTTGCAAAAGTGTGCCTTAAACTGTGAAACCCCGCTTCCGGCAAGTTAAGTCGCTTTAACACTATCCGGAAAGTGTTCTGATATGAGCGTATAGAGAGTTCTTTACCGTTTTTACCTTCTATAACGTATTTGCTTTTGCTTTGGGCTTTCAGCTCTCTTAAGTATGGCAGGAGCTGTTTCGGTAGCGGTATCTCTCGCTTTGACGACTCGGTTTTGGGAGTGTCTATCCATTTTTTGTACTTGCCCTTTGTGTAGCTATCGCTACAACCTTTATTTACGGTCAGCGTTGCCGCTTTAAAGTCTACGTCCCCCCACTCGAGCGCAAGCAGCTCGCCTATCCGCAATCCTGTATAAAGGCTTATCACTATTCCATATAACTTATATAGCTTACTATGAGTGATATAATCTTCCAGCCGTTTTTGATTCGGTTTTGACAAAATTGCGATTTTGCGGGCTTTTTTCCTTTTCGCGGGTCTTTTAATGGGTTTGCAAGCTACAGGCAAACCGTGCGCACTTGCGCTTTGCAGCGAGCGGTTGACTACGCCGAATATCCCTAAATATGTGCTTGTGGCGTGACTTGCAGTGAGATTTGCACTGAAACCGGCGAGAACTGCGTCTGTGAGCTTGTTTAGCTCGATTTCGCCGAGCTTTGGCACAATGTGTACGTAGACCGCATCAGCATAGCGTGCATAAGTTGTCTTTTTCAGCGTGGGTTTTAAGGTATAGAGCCAACGCTGCAACCATTCTTTGTATTTCATGGATTTGCACACCCTTCCACGCCGACCTTCACTGTGTTGCATTAGCAGATTTGTTTTAACTTTCATTTCCTTTTTTCCTCCTCTCTATCAGTTTGTGTAAAAATCGGCGGGGCTTGCGTGCAAATCACAAGCAAGTCCCGCCCGCTTTTATTGTACACCATAGATGCAAGTTTGTGTAAGAGCTAAGTTTTAGATTTTTACTTATTAATTAGGTTAAATTAATAAAAGGAAAC
>JAFLVN010000004.1 GCA_022508285.1 Clostridiales bacterium | reverse complement strand
ACCGAACGCAGACGTACAGGACGTACTTCAAGTGAGGGTTCTGCCGTATTCAAGACATTTAACGCCCCAAAACCTTGTGCTGTTCGATTCACGTGTGGCTACTTTCAACATATTTTACGTCACGCTGTTCCAAAAACGAATACAGCTCGGCAAGCAGTCCTCTGCAATAGTTTACGCCGTCCGGCAATTTATAACGGTTATTACCCCTGACAATCTTACATAAAACATCGCCGGGATAGTTTCCGAGAACTGTTACAAGCTCGTTAAAGCTTTCGTCATCGAGCGCACCTGCATTAATCCACAGTGTTGCCTCGGGCTGCGCTGTTTTAGCCGCAACAGCTCCACCGTTATCGCTGCCGCTTGTATCAATTTCCGTCAAATCGTCGATTATGCAGGAAATACCCTTTTCGTAATCAATGTCCAGTTTGCCGGTTAATTTAACAATTTTATCGTTTGCAATAAAAGATTTCACCTTTTCGTACACGGCGGGGAACAACACACACTCTAAGCTTCCGTAAACGTCTTCTACGTTTAAAAACGCCATAAATGCGCCCGTTCTTTTGGTGGTTGTACGCCTAAACGAGGCAATTATGCCAGACATAGTAATGTGCATACCGTCTTGAATCTGATTATAACTACGGTTTCCGTCCTCATCTTCCGCATAATCGTCGAGCAATGAACAGTTAAAATTACAATCGGGGAAAGCGTTCATATACTTTTCAAACGGATGACCGCTTACGTAAACGCCGAGAACCTGTTTTTCAAGCGCAAGCTTTTCGTTGAGCTCGTACTCGGGAATATCCGGATATGTTACTTCAAGCTTTTCTTCCTCTAATATATCTCCGAAAAAGCTCATCTGGGCGCTTGACTTCTGTTTACCTATAATCTTTGCCCGGGCGCACAGCGGCTCGTAAATTTGGGCGAGCTGCGAACGTTTTACACCCATTTCGTCAAATGCGCCCGAATAAATCAAACCTTCTACGAGGCGGGAATTGAGAGTGCCGACAGAAATTCCGTCACGCTGTTTTTCGTTTAAAGCGTTCGTGCACCTTAAAATGAAGTCGGCAAAATCGGTGAACGGTCCGTTATTTGTCCTCTCCTCAATAATAACTTCGATTACACCCTGTCCGATACCTTTGAGTGCCGAAAGTCCGAACCTTACGCCGTTGTTTTCAACGGTAAAGAACGTTTTACTTTTATTTATGTCGGGCGGCAAAACTTTATATCCCTTGTCCTTGAGGTACAAAACGTACTTTGTGATTTCGTCAATTTTGTTGAGACGGTTATTTAAGAGTGCGCAGATAAATTCTTTGCAATAATACTTTTTAAGCCATGCCGTTTGATAGGCAAGCGTTCCGTACGCCGCCGCATGCGACTTGTTGAACGCATACGAAGCAAATCCCTCCATGTCGCCGAATATTTTATTTGCGACTTCAGCCGAAATTCCGTTGTGCACGCAACCCTTGATTTCAGAACCGTTTATATCACTGATACCGCCGTTTATAAACTTCTCTTTCTGTGCCATAAGGGTCTTTTTATCCTTTTTACCCATGGCTCGGCGAACAAGGTCTGCCTCACCGAGCGAAAATCCGGCAAGGTCCTGAAAAATCTGCATTACCTGTTCCTGATAAACTGGTATACCGTACGTGACTTTAAGAATTTTTTCTTCCTGCGGGCAGTCGTAACTTATTTCTTCCTCACCGTGCTTTCTGCGACAGAAAGAGTCTATAAACTTCATAGGACCGGGGCGGTAGAGCGAAACTCCCGCAATCAGGTCCTCAAGGCAGTCGGGCTTAAGAGTTTTCATGAACCGTTTCATTCCGCCCGCTTCAAGCTGGAACACGCCGTCTGTGTCGCCTTCGGATATGAGTGAGTATGCACCTGCGTCCGTATAGCCGATTTTATCGAAGTTTACGTCTTTGTTATGGTTTTCTTTTACGTAGTCAACGCACTTCTTTATATCGGTGAGGGTGACAAGCGCAAGGAAGTCCATTTTAAGCATTCCCAACGACTCGATTTCTTTGGCAACGAATTGAGTGGTTATATCTTCACCGTTGCGGGAAAGAGGCACGTTGTCGGCTATTCGCTTTTGGCAGATTACCACTCCTGCGGCGTGCATTCCCGTCTGTCTTGGCATGCCTTCGATATTCAAAGCCATGTCTATTACACGGTGCAGAACGTCGTCCGTGTCGTAAATTTCGCAAAATTCTCTGTTTTTTACGGCTTTTAAATCGGCAACCTTCTGCTCAAGTTCTGCTTTTTTATCCTCATCCTTCTCGGCGTCAGCCTTTGCTTGAGCTCCCTCTATTCTTCTGCCGAGAAGGTCGCTTATGGAAGTTTTGCCGTCCATAATTTTTGTAAGCCTGTCCGTTTCGGAATAGGGAACACGCATTACTCTGCCGACGTCTTTTATGGAGTTTTTTGCTGCCATTGTGCCGAAAGTTACAATCTGGCAGACGTTTTCACGTCCGTACTTCTGACGGACGTATTCTATCGTTTCCTCACGCCTGTCTGTGCAGAAGTCGATATCGAAGTCGGGCATCGATACACGGTCGGGATTCAAAAATCTTTCAAAGAGCAAATCGTATTGCAGCGGTTCAACGTCCGTTATTCCTATTGAATACGCAACGATAGAGCTTACGCCGGAGCCTCTGCCGGGGCCTACGGGTATACCCTGCTCCTTGGACCAGTTGATAAAGTCCCAAACTACAAGGTAATAGTCGGCATAACCCATTCCGCAGATTATGTCAAGCTCGTACTTTGCTCGGTCGAGCTCCCGCTGAGTGGGTGTTCCGTACCTCTTAATAAGTCCTTCATCGGTTATCTTACGCAAATATTGCTCTGCCGTAGACCCGTCCGCCGGTTTATACTGGGGAATAAGCGTTGTGTCTTTAATGGGATATCCCTTTTTATCGAGATTGAACGCAGGTTCTGTGACTTTATCGGCAATAACTCTGGTATTTGAAATAGCCTTGGGGAGATTGGGAAAAAGCTCCGCCATCTGATCGCCCGTCTTAAAATAAAATTCCTGCGTGTCGAACTTCATCCTCTTGGGGTCGTCGAGCTGCTTTTTCATCTGTATACACATAAGAACGTCCTGCATCTCCGCATCGGACTTCTCCAAATAGTGCACGTCGTTTGTGGCAACGAGCTCCACGCCTATTTCATCTGCAAGTTGAACAAGTTTAGGCAGAACACGGAGCTCGTCATTGATGCCGTGGTTCTGTATCTCTATGTAAAAATCCTCGCCGAAAACGTCTTTAAGATAGAGTGCAAGCTCTTTTGCACCGTCGTAATCATCGCCTAAAAGTCGCCTCGGAATACCGCCCGCAAGACATGCAGAAAGGCAGATTACCCCCTCGGAATGCTCCTTTAATACCTTGTAATCTATCTTCGGCTTATAATAAAATCCGTCCACAAACGCCATTGAGTCGAGCTGAACGAGATTTTTATATCCCTGCTTATTCTTTGCAAGTAGAATAAGATGCTCCGCCGTGTTGGAGCTCTTGTCGTTCATGTCTTTTGTAAGATAAAATTCACAGCCGATTATGTATTTTATGCCTGCAACGGCTGCCTTTTCGGCAAGCTGCAATGTGCCATACATGTTGCCGTGGTCGGTAATACATACGGTGTCAATACCGTTTCTCTTGCAGTACGCTATTAAATTGTCTATTTTACAAGCACCGTCTAATAGCGAATATTCGGTGTGCAGATGTAAATGAACAAAATCCGTCATAACGTATTCCTCAATCCTGACTTAGCGACTGCGCTATTTCAATTATTTTTCTCATTCTGTGGTTTAAACAGCTCTTGGAAATATTAAGTCTTGCGGAGAGCTCCTGCATAGATGCGTTTTTATCTGCAAGACGACAGGTCGCCACGTCGAAAACGGGTTTATCAAGACTCTTGAGCCCCACCGTTTGTGAAATAATTTCGATTGCCCGAACCTGTTTTACCGATGCTGTGAGCGTTTTGTCTATATTAGAAACCGAACAATTTGTAACTCTGTTGGCGTTGTTCTGCTTGTCCTTTAATTCAACTATTTTACTCAGTTTTTCCAAACAGCCGTAACAAGCCATGATATTGAGAAGGTCTGAAATAACTTCTTTGCTCTTTACGTAGACAACAGCCGAATCCTTCCTTGCAACAAGCTTGGAAAGCACTTCGAATTCTGCTAAAATATCGCAGAAATCACTCGCCGTAGCCTTGTTTGAAAAAACAATCTCAAAGTGATAGCCTGTCCTGCTGTAAGTGTTTTCATCGGGCAGAGTGCAGCTGCCGCCGCCCAAAAACGCACCTTTAAGATATGAAATCATCGAAAATTCGTCGTCTGCAAGGGATTCGTCTACTCCGAACTTGAGATACCGCCCTTCTGCATCCTCACCGACAATGCCCAGCTGAACCAAAAGTTTTTGCGCCTCCGTACTTATGCACTCGAACGCAAGCTTATCGCGCCCGCTCATAAGGTCAAATTTAGCGCCTGACACGGTAAAGTTAAGCCCGAAAGTATTTTCGGCAATATCTGTAATAAACTCGGCAGTTCTCTCGTTTTCGGTTATAATTTCAAATCCGTATATGCCGTCTCGGGAAACTACGCTGCCGCTTGTCCTTATAAATGCCGAAAGCATGCAAAGTGCGCCCTTTCTCGATTGAACGGGCGTTGAAATAATTTCGTTTTTAATTTCTTCGGTAAAGTTCAGCATATTTTATAAATTCTTTTTCTTGTACTCGGCAAACCTGAATTCGGGAAGTCTGCCGTCAATATTATGGATAGCTTCCAAAGGAATTTCAGCCTCTTTAAGCAATTCCTCGGCAATTTTCATATCTCCCACCCTGTCAGCGGAATGTGCGTCGGAGTCAATAACAAATTTAACACCTGTTGAAGCCATCAAATTGAGCTCCTCTGCCGAAACGTGCCTTTTTTTAGTGTTGATTTCTATATAAGTTCCGTAATCCGCACATACTTTGGCTACTTCTTCGAGATTGCAGTAGCATTTGTAATTTATGTGAGTGAGAATGTCAATAGGGTTACTTTTTATTACGTTAATATATGCCTTGGTGGTATTTTCAACTACGCTTGCCGAAGGCTTTTTTCCGAACTTATACGCCGCATAGTTTTTAATCATAATGCTGTACATATCGGAAAACCTTTTGTACTTCAAAACCTCGTGTATACCGCAAAGGTAAATATCGAAATACTGCAAATCGCTCTCTTTCATATCCGTTTCGCCGTCAATAGATATGAGGTTGCTCTCCATTCCCAGCAGAACTTTAACGCCCGTAAGCTTTTCCGCCTCGGTACATTCAGCTCGCAAATCAACAAGCTTTTTGCGTTTAAGTCCGAATAAGAGGTGATTGAAGCCGTGGTCGGTTATTGCAATTTGCTTTAACCCGAGTTTTTTTGCAGCTCTTGCATTCTCGAGTACGGTATTATCGCCGTGAGAATACGGCGTATGAGTATGATAATCAGCCGAAAGAATCATTAAAATCTCCTATGTATACGACCTCTTCTTCAAGAGCGACTCCCGTAATTTCAAATACGGTCTTTTTTACAAACTTAATTAATTTATATACGTCGGAAGCCTGTGCTCCCTCGTTAATTATAAAGTTTGCATGCTCACGGCTCACTCTCGCTCCACCAAAAGCAAAGCCCTTCAGTCCGCAGTATTCAATAAGCTTTCCTGCACTCAACCCTTGGGGATTTTTAAATACGCAGCCACAGCTTTTGCCCTTCGGTTGGGAAAGCCTTGCCGAAATATATCTATTGATATTATCGCTTACTTTTTGCGGTTCTACATGCTCCAACTTAAATGAACAGCTCAAAATTATACAATCTATGTCACGCATAGTACTATGTTTATAGCCAAAATTGCATAATTTATTAGATAAATTGTACAATTTTCCGTTATAAGCGACACAATTTTTCAAAACGTCTGAAATAGATTTTCCGCCCGCTCCTGCGTTCATATATGTAAGACCGCCAACGCTTGCGGGTATTCCAGCTATAAATTCAAGTCCGCTTAAACCGTTGTTACGACAATAATTTAAAAGTTCCGCAACAGTAGTACCGCTTAAACAGGATATTCCATCCTCTGTTCTGTAAATACCTTTGAGCTTTGACGTACTTATAACGGCTCCGTCAAAGTATTTATCCGAAGCCAACACGTTTGAGCCGCAACCGAGCACGAAAAATTTTTGATTATATTCTTTGAGCGTTTCAAAAACACTTATTGCCTCTTCTTCCGTTTCGGGAAAGTATGCAACTTTACTTAAGCCCCCCAATCCGTAGCTCGTATTTTTTGAAAAATTAAAATTAAACTTTCTGTCAATTCCTATCGGCTGGTGTTCATAATCAAATAAATTCAATTCTTTACCTATCTATATTACCATTTTTTTATTTCTTTTTCAATTATTTGAGTAATTTTTTCAGCAAATTTATATCTGATTTCTCGATTGCGCTCAATAATTCCGTATGAGCGTTTTCACTGACAGGCGACGTCAACTTATATTGGTAATTAATACTTTCCATTTGACTCATTTGGTCGGTATAATATTTGCCTTTGCCCATAAGCCCGAGTTTTACAATATCTTCATCGTGCTTTAACAGATATTCGATAAATTTATTTGCACATTCCGCTTGTTTTGAGTTTGAAGTCGTTACCGATATATTCTGATATAAATCATTGAATTCGGTAATCGGTTTTATTTTAAAATTTACTTCCCTTGTTATTAACCTGTATATATCGCGCTGTGTCCCCAAAAGATATTTATATTCGCCTGATATAAGACTTACGTATGCACCGGTCGGCTTTCCTACTTCTGCATTTTGTAATCCGCATATGAGCGCCGCCGCACCCGATAAATTGTCAACACCACAGTTTATTATCGTATTTTTATCATCTATATCGCTGAAATCTGCGTTTTCGTCGAGTGTCAAAAAGCAATACCCGCCATGTGCCCACGTGCAATACGGAGTTTTACCTCTGGTGACGCTCTCGATTCCGTACGTTCCCGCACCGTATGAAATAAGGTCGGGCACAATTCCATCTTTAATGTTCTGCCTTGCGGCGTATGACGTGAGTGAAACGACGTTTACATACGTTCTGCTATCCTTGAAACACTGGTTGCCGACTGTCTGCAAATAACTTGCACGAGAGCCCTTACCGCCCTCAAAGCTGTCAATTTGCCATATAGTCAATACTGCCATTGAGCTTTTGTCGCCGTCTTTATTACCTGTGCCGCTAACCGCCATAAGTATTGGCGCCGTTATAATTACGGATATGCAGAGTGCAAATATAATTATTCTAGATACTATTAGTTTTATTTTTTTGGGCATATGCTATTTTATTTTGCAAATCCCGTAAAAATACATAGGGAGTATTCAAAAATGAATACTCCCCCGCTCATCTATTAAAACGTACAACGCTTTAACAAATAAGCATATATATTAAAGCGTTGCCGCTTGTAAAAATATATTGCGCAATAATTAATCAATTATGCGCAATAATATCTTATTTTCAATTGTACGAAAATGTTACTGATAATTAAATTTATTCTTCGTCCTCTTCGGGAAGCTCTACGTTGTGGTAAACGTCCTGCACGTCGTCAAGCTCATTTAGCTTATCGAGCATCTTTGTAAACTGCGCAAGCTTCTCGTTATCGAGGGTGATATAATTCTGCGGAATCATTTTGATTTCGGCTTCAAGGAAGGTTACGCCCTTGCCCTCAAAATACTGCCTTGCCGCCGACCATTTTTCGGGAGTCGTATATACTTCATATACGTCGTCGCCTGTTACGTAGTCGTCTGCTTCTGCTTCGAGGCAGTATTCCATCATCGTATCCTCGTCGAGAGCAACCGTTCTTTCGATTACAAAAACGCCTTTATTATCGAACATATAGGATACGCAACCCGTATTACCCATCTGTCCGCCGCACTTTGTCATAGCCGAACGCACGTCGCCCGCCGTTCTGTTTACGTTGTCGGTAAGCGTCTTTATTATAACAGCCGAGCCTCCAACGCCGTAACCCTCATAAGTCAACTCTTTGTAATCCTTGTCGCCGAGCTCGCCCGCCGCCTTGGCAATGGAACGCTTGATTGTATCGTTGGGCATGTTTGCAGCCTTTGCCTTTGCTATAACATCGGCAAGCTTGGAGTTTGTATCGGGGTTGGGGTTATTTTTAGCCGCAACGGCAATCTCTCTGCCCAATTTCGTGAACATTGCGCCGCGAGCAGCGTCCGTTTTACCCTTTTTAGCTTGTATATTGTGCCATTTGGAATGTCCTGACATATATCTACCTCACTTAAAATTACGCTCTTTTAAAACATACATGGCAATCCCCGCAGAAACCGCCGCATTTAAACTTTCGCAAGTTTCCGACATGGGAATTTTTACCTTATAATCAGAGTTGTTTTTTATAACGTCGCTTATGCCCGAGCCCTCGTTGCCTATACAGAGGCAAAATTTAGAAGGCGGATCAAATCCGAAAATATTTTCGCCGTACATATCGGCTGAAATCAGCGGCATACCGCCCAAGGCTTTCAGAATTTCCTCTTCACTGCCCTGAAAAATTTCTGTAAAGAATATTCCGCTCATACTTGCACGCACGGCTTTGGGTGAATACGGGTCGGTACAGTTAATTAAATAAATTTCCCTGTACCCTGCGGCGTTAGCCGTTCGGATTATCGTACCGAGATTGCCGGGATCTTGAAGCCTGTCCAAAAGAATACAGCTATTCTCAGGCGATTTGAGATTGTTTTGCGGGATTTTTACCACTGCAATTACGCCCTGAGGCGTCTTTTCGGAAGATATTGCACCGAAAACCTCTTCGCTGACCACAATCGGATTATCGTAATTTTCGGACAATTTTTCAGTACATACAACCCTTTCAACCTCTCCGCCTGCGGCAATACACTCGTTTACGGGTTTTGTGCCCTCAACGAGATACAATCCCGCCTCGCGCCTGAATTTTTTGTCGTTGAGCTTTATAATTTCTTTAATTGTCGGGTTTGATTTTGACGTTATAATCATAACAAAAAATTAAGCCTTTCGTTAAAAAAGGCTTAAAATTTAACTTATAATGCCTGCTTTGCCTTCTCTGCAAGAGCCGCAAAAGCCTGCGCATCGTTTACTGCAAGGTCGGCAAGCACCTTTCTGTTGAGGTTGATGCCTGCGGTTTTAAGACCGTGCATAAACTTGGAATAAGAAAGTCCGTTGATTCTTGCTGCCGCATTGATACGTGCAATCCAAAGGCTGCGCATATCGCGCTTTCTGAGCCTTCTGCCTATGAAAGCATAGTTCAAGGACTTCATAACTGCCTGACGGGCGATTCTGTAGTTCTTTGACTTGTAGCCGCGATATCCCTTAGCAAGACGTAATATCTTTCTACGCTTCTTTAAAGCGTTAACTGTTCTCTTAATACGCATTATTCAAGTCCTCCATTAACCTTTATAGGGAATCATCGCTTTTACGTTGGATTCCGTAGCACTGGAAACAAGCGTATTTTTACGCAGGTTTCTCTTTCTCTTTCTGTTCTTGGTTTCAGCTTTGTGGTTTTTACCGCCGTGAGGTCTTTTAACCTTGCCGGTGGCAGTCAGCCAAAAACGCTTTTTGCTGCCGCTGTGTGACTTCTGCTTAGGCATTTATTTATCCTCCAAATGATATTTTACAAATTAATTTTTTGCGGGAGAAAGCATCATTATAATGTTTCTGCCCTCGGTTGCAGGTTTTTTGTCCTGAACCGCTTTACCGCCAAGTCCCTCAAAGAAATCTTCCATAACCTTTACGCCTTGGTATGCTCTGGCGTTTTCACGCCCCTTCATTCTTATCGAAACTTTAACTTTGTTGCCGGCTTCCAAAAATTTGAGACACTGCTTTGTTTTTACCGCAATATCGCCAACGTCGATTGTCATGGAAAGTCTTATTTCCTTAATTTCAACGATAGTCTGATTTTTGCGGTTCTCCTTGTCGCGCTTTGCCTGCTCGTACTTGAATTTGGAATAATCCATAATTTTGCATACGGGGGGAACTGCATTGGGGGAGATTTTAACAAGGTCGAGCTCGGCTTCGTCCGCAAGGCGCTGTGCCTGCATACTGCTCATAATGCCTATCATCTCACCGTCGCTACCGATAACTCTTACTTCCCTGTCGCGTATAGCCTCGTTTACGGAATACAAATCTTTTATAATCATATACCTCTTTAAAAATTTTCCCGCAAAAAAATCGGGCTGCAAAAGCAACCCGATAACCGTATGGCACAATTATGCCTTAATTTCACGTTATCTGCCGGACAAAAATTCCGTACGGCGAAAGGGTTTGCCTTTACTTGACGATAATATATTACGCTTTAATTTTTATTTTGTCAAACGTTTTTAATTAAAAAATAGTTTTATTTGCAATCTCCGACGCAACTTTTGCGGCAAATTCGTCGAATTTTACCGTTTCCTTATCCTCAACGCCACGCTTGTTCACGTTGACGGTGCCGTCCTCCGCTTCTTTATCACCGACAACCAACACGTAAGGTATTTTATCCATTTTAGCCTCGCGGATTTTATAGCCTATCTTTTCGTTGCGCTTGTCAACTTCAACACGCACGCCCGATTTCATCAATTTTTCGGCGATTTCCTCTGCGTACTTGAGCGTTCTGTCGGTTATAGGGAGCACTTTGACCTGCGTGGGGCACATCCACAGGGGGAATGCGCCGGCATACTTTTCAATGAGGAAAGCAAGCGTTCTTTCGTAGCAGCCTATGGAGCTACGGTGGATTACGTAGGGAGTCTGCTTTGTGCCGTCTACGTCTACGTACTGCATTTCAAAGCTCTGACCTGCGGCAAAGTCAATCTGAATGGTTATAAGCGTATCTTCCTTGCCGTGAACGTTTTTAATTTGCACGTCAAGCTTAGGTCCGTAGAATGCCGCCTCGTCGTCCGCCTCAACGTAGTTAATCTTGAGGTCGTCGAGAATTTTCTTCATCATCGCTTCGGTATTAATCCACGCCTCGTCGTTGTCGATATACTTATCCGACTTTGAAGCTCCACGCTTTGAGAAACGGTAGGTAACGTCGTCACGCATACCTAATGCGTCCAAAAGATAATAGCTGAGGTCAAGGCAACGCTTAAATTCGTCTTCAACCTGCTCTTTAGTGCAGATTATGTGACCGTCGGAAAGCGTAAACTGCCTTACCCTTATAAGACCGTGCATCTCGCCCGAGGCCTCTTTTCTGAACTCTGTTGCAGTCTCCGAATAGCGGCAGGGCAGATCACGGTAGCTCTTTAAACCGTTTTTGAAAATCTGATACTGGAACGGGCAAGTCATAGGACGGAGAGCCAAAACCTCCTCGCCGTTCTTGCTCTCACCTTTCTCGTTAATCTCGCCCAAAATAAACATTTTGTCACGGTAATGGTCCCAGTGTCCGGAAATTTTGAAGAGGTCAGACTTTGCCATAAGCGGAGTTTTGGTAATCTGAAAACCACGCTTCTCCTCCTCGTCCTCTACAAATCTTGAAAGAATCTGTATCATTTTTGCGCCCTTGGGCATCAGAATGGGCAGACCCTGACCGATTACTTCGGAGGTCATGAATATTCCGAGGTCGCGACCTATCTTATTGTGGTCGCGCTTTTTGGCTTCCTCGGCGGCAATAAGATACTCCTCGAGCTGAGCCTTCTTTTCGAAAGCCGTGCCGTAAATTCTTGTAAGCATCTTATTCTTTTCATTTCCACGCCAGTATGCACCCGTGAGCGAAGTAAGCTTAAACGCCTTAATTTTGCCCGTATTGGGAAGGTGAGGTCCTCTGCAAAGGTCGGTAAACGAGCCCTGCTTATAGAATGAAATTACAGCATCCTCGGGCAAATCCTTAATTAACTCTACTTTGTACTTCTCGTCGTACTCATGCATGAGGGCAAGAGCCTCTTCCCGGGGAAGTTCAAAGCGCTCTATGGGCGTTTTTGCCTTTATAATCTTGTCCATTTCGGTTTCGATTTTTGCAAAATCGTCCTGCGAAATGGGAGTTTTGAAGTCAATATCATAGTAGAATCCGTTTTCGATTACGGGTCCTATGGCAAGCTTACAAGTCGGATAAATATTTTTAACCGCCTGAGCAAGCACGTGTGCGCAGGTGTGGCGGTATACTTCCAACCCCTCTTTATCCTTTAAGGTTACAATTTCAAGCGTATCGCCATCCGAAAGTGTGCACGACAAATCGCAGAGTTTGCCGTTAATCTTTGCGGCAACGGCATTGCGGGCAAGGCCCTCGCTTATTTTAGCCGCCGCAACCGCACAGGTTGCACCATCTTCAACAGTGATTTTATCGCCGTTTTTAAGTAAAATTTCCATATCGTGATAATAATACAATAATTAATTTTTGTCAACAAGTTTAAATTGCTTTTTACTTAAAAATTATTTGCTATTTAATCGTTTAAAATGTATAATTGAATTGAATTTATATTTATTAAGGAATGAGATTATGGCTTACACCGATTTTAACGCCGTTGAAAAAAAGTGGATTAAGTACTGGGATGAAAATAAAACTTTTCACACCGACTTGCACGACTTTTCCAAACCTAAATACTACGTTTTGGATATGTTTCCCTATCCTTCCGGCGCAGGGTTGCACGTCGGTCATCCCGAGGGCTACACTGCCACCGATATCCTTGCGAGAATGAAGAGAATGCAGGGCTACAACGTACTGCACCCCATTGGGTTCGACAGCTTCGGTCTGCCTGCCGAGCAGTTTGCAATAAGGACGGGGCGCAATCCCGACGGATTTACGCAGGAAAATATCAAAACTTTCACCGCTCAGCTAAAAATGCTCGGGCTTTCCTACGACTGGGACCAAACCGTCTCCACCTGCGACCCCTCCTACTACAAGTGGACCCAATGGATTTTCAAGCAGCTCTGTAAGGCAGGGCTTGCCCGCTACGTTGAAACTCCCGTAAACTGGTGCGAGGAGCTCGGCACTGTACTTGCAAACGACGAAATTATAGACGGCAAGAGCGAGCGTGGCGGTTATCCCGTTGTCCGCAAGAATATGAAACAGTGGGTCATTGATATAAACAAGTACGCCGAAAGACTTTTGGAAGGACTTGACGAGCTCGACTGGCCGGAGTCCTCAAAAATTTCTCAGCGCAACTGGATAGGCAAGTCAATCGGCGCAAACGTCGACTTTAAGGTTGACGGCACGGACAAGCAGTTCACCGTATTCACCACCCGCTGCGACACGCTTTTCGGCGCAACCTATTGCGTACTCGCCCCCGAGCACAAATTGGTTGATGAAATTACCACACCCGACAAGCGCAATGAGGTCGAGGCGTATAAAAAATTATGCGCAAGCAAGTCCGATCTCGAGCGCACGGAGCTCAACAAGGATAAGACGGGCGCATTTATAGGTGCATATGCGATAAATCCCGTAAACGGCAAAAAGATCCCTATTTACATTTCAGACTACGTACTCACCTCCTACGGCACGGGCGCAATTATGGCTGTTCCCGCACACGATACCCGCGACTACGAGTTTGCAAAAAAATTCAATATTCCCATTATTCAGGTTCTCGAAGGCGGCGATATTTCAAAAGAGGCATGGACACAGGACGGACCTCATATAAATTCCGACTTTTTAAACGGGCTCAACAAGCAGGACGCTATCGATAAAATGGCAAGATGGCTTGAGGAGCATAAATGCGGCAAAAAGACAGTTACCTATAAGCTCCGTGAGTGGATATTCGCACGCCAGAGATATTGGGGCGAGCCTTTGCCTGTAATACACCTCGAAGACGGCGAAGTTGCGCTCCTTGACGACAGTCAGCTTCCCCTTGTACTTCCCCCTATGACCGACTACAAGGCTCACGGCGGAAATGCACCGCTTGAGAATGCTACGGATTGGGTCAACGTGACGGTAAACGGCAAAAAGGGCAAGCGGGAAACTACCACCATGCCCGGTTCCGCCGGTTCGAGCTGGTACTTCCTCAGATACTGCGACCCGCACAACGACAAGGAATTTGCCAATTACGAGCTTTTAAAGCATTGGCTTCCCGTCGACTTCTATATCGGTGGCAAGGAACACCTTGTAGGACACCTCTTGTATTCACGCTTCTGGAACAACTTCTTATTTGACAAGGGGTTAGTTCCATACAAAGAACCGTTCAAAAAGTTATTCCATCAGGGCATGATTTTAGGCGAAGACGGAAACAAAATGTCAAAGAGCCTTGGCAACGTAATAAATCCCAACGACATAGTGCGCGACTTTGGCGCAGACGTAATGAGAATGTATGAAATGTTCATGGGTCCCGTTGCCGACACAAAACCTTGGAACACGTCAAATATAGAAGGCGTGAAAAAATTTGTAGACAAAATTTACAGAATTTACTGCGAAACAGACTCAATCTCTCCCGCAACCAACAAAAATCTTGAGAAAATATATCACCAGACAGTTAAAAAGGTTACGGAAGATTACGAGTCAATGAAAATAAACACTGCAATCTCGCAGATGATGATTTTCTTCAATGCAGTCGGCAAAGAAATATCCGATGGCAGAAAGCTGCCCACAGAGTATGCCGAAGGGCTTATTAAGCTACTCAACCCCATTATTCCCTTTATTACCGAGGAAATCTGGACTACCGTTTTAGGTCACAGCGGCACGATAGCCTACGAAAAATGGCCGACTTTCGATGCGTCGAAGTGCGGCGAGGACGACTTTGAGTACGCCGTGCAGATTAACAGTAAAATCAAGGCGAAAATTACTGTGCCTGCCGATATGCCCGCAAAGGAGATTGAAAAGGCTGTTTTAGCTCATGCTGATATCGCTCCCCTCATCGAAGGCAAACCGATAAAGAAATTTATTCTTGTACCCAAACGGCTAATCAATATTATAGTTTAAGAGGTTAAAATGAGTTCGGGAACAAAGCGTATTATAACGGTCTGTGCGTGTATTCTGTTGCAGATGTGCGTAGGTATTTTATATCTTTGGAGTCTATTTTTAAAACCGACAGTTGATTATTTCAGCTGGAATTTGAGCTCGGCAAAATACGTTTCGTCAATAATGATTTTCGGCTTTACTGCGGGAAATCTGTTCGGGGGAATAATCCGAGATAAAATAGGTTCGAGAATTACCGCACTTATCGGCGCAATACTGTTTGCATTGGGAATTTTCTTTTCTTCCTTCCTTACTAAATCTTCGGTGTGGGTTATTTATATAACCTACAGCGCAATCAGCGGTTTGGGGTGCGGTTTTGCATATGCCGCCGTGCTCGTTTGCCTGCAAAAATGGTTTCCCACAAGGCGCGGATTTGCTTCGGGAATTGCCGTAGCCTCGTTCGGAATATCGACGGTGATATTTACACCGGTCATTGAAGCCTTTTTAAAAGTCTTTACAGTTGTTGAAACGTTCAGATATCTTTCAATGATATTTATAGGTGTCGGCGTACTTGCTTCACTCTTTATTTTTTCTGCCGAAGAAAGTGGCAAACAGCTTGACGGTAGCTCGTTAAGCCCTAAACAGGCGATAAAGCTTCCGAGTTTTTGGTGTATTTTCCTATCATTATTCTTCATAAACGCCGCATGGAATATCGCTCAACCTATTATTAAAGATTTAGGAATAAAACAAGGATTAGATTCGACTGTTGCAGGAATTCTTGTTGCAACTGTTGGCGTTGGTAGCGCACTCGGCAGATTTTCAATGGCAAGCCTTTCGGATAAATTGGGCAGGGCAAACACCGTAATCGGACTTGCCGTACTCACAGCTCTCTGCTCTATTGCGCTGATTTGGGCGGGTGGATATTTCTATTTTGTAGTTATTGTTTTCACCGCATTTGCATACGGCGGACCTTCGGCAATATTCCCTCCCATGACAACAGATTTATGCGGACCGAAATACGCAGGCACAAACTATGGAATCGCCATGCTCGGGCTCGGCTTTTCGGCAATCTGCTTTACTTCTATTTCAAACGCCCTCTATGAATCGAGCGGTGCATACACCTACAGCTTCATAGTTGCGGCAGTTTCGGCAATTATTCCGATAGGTTTAATGTTATTATGTAAATTCTTTGAAAGCAAACGAAAAAATAAAACTGAAACCGAATAATTAAACACGCCCCGTGGCAATAAGCCACGGGGCGAAATTATTTATAAATTATGCATTTCTGTCTTTTACCGTTTTGGTAATGATACAAGGAATAAATGTAATCACCGAACCTACCATTGCTACAATTGCAACCACAACCGTTGTAACTATAAAAACAAGAGCGGCTACGATTCCCAAAAAGATTTTTGTTACAATCATCCATAAGATGGAATCAACCGTCAATGAAAAGATAAAACCGGGCAACTTAAAGGAAATTCCGCCGGCGGTGAAGATATCTCTTACCACACTTCCCCACATATATTGGCTTATAAAAGTGAACGAAATTATTGCGCCCGCAAAGAGCATAACAAGGTAAAAGCCATTCTTATCGCCGATTGTTAAATACATTACAAGGTACAAAACAATGTTTATAACAGCAAACGCACCGCCAACAATCAATGAAAGATTACGTGTATAACCTTCCGTTCCGTCGTCAAAGTCTCTTAAATCATTAAAAAAGTCAGCAATGGAATGAACGATACCGAATACTGCAAGAGGGCAAAACAGCATTAAAAATGCATACAAATCACCAAAGTCGGAAAATGACATAAAGCCAAAAAATATGTAACATACTGCAGCCAAACCAAGACTGATACCCAGCTTAAAATCAAATCCCGAACCGAGCTGCTCTCGGCGTGCTCTCTCTCTTTGGTAAGCCTGCTTTCTTTCCAGCTCTTCTTTTTCTTTTTTCTTTTTTTCTATAAATTTAGTAGCACAGCTCTTGCATACAACTTTGGGATTAGTCGTATATTCTTCTCCCTCTTTAAGCAATTTTCCGCATGAAACACAAGTGCCTATGTAGTTTATATTTATAGAATTTACTGCCGGTTGCGGCTCCGCTTGATTTTGCGCTTGCTCCTGTTGCTCTTTGCTTTGTTCTATTTCTCCGTCTTCTTCAAAATAGCTCAAAGGAACTTTAAAAAGCTTAGCAATCTGCGACATAGTATTAAAATCTGGCAATGATTCTCCGCGCTCCCATTTGGAAACCGCTTGATATGTAATATTAAGAACTCTTCCCAAATCTTCCTGAGTCATTCCGTTTGCTTTTCTTAAATTTGCAATTTTTTCACCGCAAGTCATCTTGCTGTATACCTCTCTAAAAAATCTACTTTTATTTTACTCAAAATCGGGTAAAACTTCAATAAATTTTTCTCAACTGTTAGTTGAATTTCTCTCTTTTTAGTTGAAATTGAAAAAAAGCGGCTCGTTTGAGCCGCTTTTTTATTCTTATTAAAGACTTTCAAGCATTGCAACCACGTCGCCAACTGTTTTGAGACTTGTTACCTTGTCTTCGGGAATGGTTTTGCCGGTGTTGTCTTCAAGCGTCATTAAAAGCTCAACAACGTCAAGCGAGTCTGCGCCGAGATCCTTTACTATATCGCTTTCAGCAGTAATTTTAGACTGGGCAATTCCCAACTGTTCTGCAAGAATTTTTGCAACTTGTTCAAACATTGTTTAGATCCTCCAAATTTTTACAGTCAAATTTTACAATATTGTTGATTATTTGTCAAGTTAATTTGCCTGTTTTTTGACTTGCTTCAAAGACAAGCCTATTCTGTGCTTTGCTTTATCAAGGCTTATAATTACGGCTTTAACCTGCTGACCGACTTTCAATACGTCGGACGGGTGCTTAATAAATCTATCGGTAATTTCGGAAATATGAACGAGTCCGTCCTCGTGAACGCCTATATCCACAAAGGCGCCGAAGTCGATAACGTTTCTTACCGTTCCCTCAACTTCCATTCCGACTGCCAAGTCCTCTATACCCAAAATATCCTTGCGAAGCTTTCTCTGCGGCAGGCTGTCACGGATATCCCTGCCCGGTTTAACGAGCTCGGCGATTATATCGTTCATCGTGGCTTTGTCGAGCTCGCAGTGCTCGGCTGCTTTTGCTTCGCCGAAATCCTTAACCTTTTGAGGCAGGTCTGAAAGCTTTCTTGCCTTTACATCCTCTTCGGAATATCCGAAAAGCTCTAAAAGTTTTTCCGCCTTTTTGTAGGATTCGGGGTGAACGGCGGTGTTGTCGAGAATATTTTTACCGTCGGGAATACGCAAAAATCCTGCGCACTGCTCGTACGCCTTGGGACCGAGCTTTGAAACCTTTAAAAGCTGGGCACGGGAAGTAAATTTGCCGTTTTCTTCACGGAAAGTGACGATATTTTTTGCAATTCCGGCATTAAGTCCCGCAACGTATTTCAAAAGGGAAACACTTGCGGTGTTCAGATCTACGCCTACGCTGTTTACGCAATCCTCCAAAACTCCGCCCAAAACGCTGTCAAGCCGCTTTGCGTCCATATCGTGCTGGTACTGACCTACGCCTATAGACTTCGGGTCAATCTTTATAAGCTCTGCAAGAGGGTCTTGCAATCTCCTTGCAATGGAAACAGCCGAACGCTGAGTGACGTCGAAGTCGGGGAACTCCTCTACGGCAAGCTTACTTGCCGAATAAACGGAAGCGCCCGCCTCACTTACTACGGCATAGCTTACGCTGTCGTCGCCAAGCTCTTTTAAAAGATCTGCAACGAAAATTTCCGTCTCTTTGCTTGCCGTGCCGTTACCTATGGAAATAATATCGACCTTATGCTTTGCTATGAGATTTTTAATAATTTTCTTTGCGCCCTCGATATCGTTTTTGGGGGGAACGGGATAAATTACGGAAGTATCCAGAACTTTACCCGTTTCGTCAACTACTGCAACCTTGCAACCCGTTCTGTAACCGGGGTCGAGCCCAAGGGTGATTTTTCCCTTTACGGGCGGCTGCAACAGGAGCGGACGGAGATTGACTTCAAACATTTTAATTGCCTGTTCGCTCGCCTTATCGGTGAGAATTGCACGCACTTCGCGCTCAACAGAAGGTTCTATAAGTCTGTCGTAGCCGTCGTCTGCTGCTTCCTCGATGAGTTTTATGCAATCAGCCTGACCCTTGGCTTTTATATATTTTGCCATGCAAATGCGTTTTGCAATGTCGGGATTGAAGTAAATTTTAGCCTTAAGGCACTCCTCTTTTTCGCCTCGGTTGATTGCAAGCACGCGGTGATTTTTGATTTCGGGGATAATTTCGGCGTAGTCGGCATACATTGCGTACGTACCCTTTTCGTCGTCCTTAACCATTTTTACCTGCATTTCGCCGTGATTTTCAAGCATTGAACGCAGTTTTTTGCGGAGTTCGGCGTTGTCGGAAATGATTTCGGCAATTATATCCTTTGCTCCGTTTATGGCTTCTTCGACGGTTGAAACGCCCTTTTCTTCATCTATGTACTTTTCGGCTTCCTTATAAGGGTCGCTCTCCTGCTCCAAAATAAACTCGGCAAGAGGCTGTAACCCCTTTTCGATAGCAACGGACGCCCTCGTCTTTTTCTTCTGTTTATAGGGGCGGTATATATCCTCGACCTCGGTCATAGTTTGTGCAGCGTCGATAGCCGCCTGAATTTCTTCGGTCATTTTGCCCTGTTCGGTGATGGCGTTTTCAACTTCCTGCTTGCGCTTGTTCAGATTTTTCAGATATTCGTACCTATCGTTGAACTCACGAAGCACCTGATCGTCGATTGCGCCCGTCATCTCCTTTCTGTAGCGGGCAATAAAGGGAATAGTATTTCCCTCGTCAAGTAATTTTAAAATGTTCTCTGCATGGTCGGGTCTGAGGTGAAATTCCTCTGTAAGCTGTTGTTTGATTTCCATTATCTTTTAATACCTTTTAAATAGTTTTTATCGTCGTTTGAAAGCCTGAAACTTTCGCACGCTTTCTGAATTGCCTTGTTGTGTGTCTTTTTATCGAGCGAATTTTTATTTAAAAAGTCCCTCGCCCGAGGGAAATATTTTGCAAGCGTTTCTGCGATAAGCCACGCAGCCGCCATATGCACGTAATATTTCGATGTGTCGCACCTCTCTACGAGTGAAAATATAGTTTCGAGATATTTTTCATCTACATAGAAATGCAACAGAGTGGTGAGCGCAAACCTCTGCTCGAATTCGCCTTTCATTGCCGCATATTTTGTTATTACCGGCAAAAATTCATCTTTATGCTTTGCTATGCACTTTGGCACAAAACAGTCGCAAGTAGCCCAGTTATCGATCAGATTTACGCAGGTATCGAGCCGCTCAAGAAAATTGTCATAGTCTAATAGAGCAACGGCGGTGAGCTTAATAAAAGTTACTTCGTAATACTCATCGGGGAAGGTAAGAATATTATCGACCTCTCCCTTATACTTTTTTGCAAGCTTGCGCAAGGTAGGAACTCTTACGCCGAGCACGTTAATCTTATCGTTTTTAAGTAATTTTTTGTGAAAATCACGGTAATCCGGCTCGGCAAAAGACTTAATTTCGTCCAAAAACTGTTGATAGGGCGTCAAACCATTTCTCCTTGGCAAAATGCGTGTTGGCGGGGCTGGTTGAAGGGAGCTGTATGTACGGCACACCTACCCGGCAATGCCTTGTGAAAATTTCGTACGCTTTACCGCCGTTCAAAATTATAAGCTTTACGTCGATTTTTTGCAACAATTTTTGGATATCGGCGACCTTAAAATTTTTTATTGCCGAATCCGAAGAGCCTACAATCTCGCACTCTGTTACTACGTCCCACAGCGCAATTTTATTAAGGTACAAAAATTCCTTTTTTTCTTCCACACTCTGCGGCAGAGGTTGTCCGAAAAATTCGGCAAGAACTTTCCAGAATCTATTCTGCGGATTGCCGTAATAGAACTCGATTTTTCGGCTCTTGACCGATGGAAAACTGCCGAGAATTAAAATTTCAGGATTATTTCCGATAAACGGCTCAAACCCTTTTTTGATTTCGCTCATATTAAAGGGGCTTGTCCGCCGCACCAACAAGCGATATCGCCTTATTGCCCGAATCGAAGTTGATATCAATGGCTTCCATTACGTCGTCAAGCGTTACGGAAGAAATCCTTTTAACCCGCTCTTCAAAATTGTAAATATTATCTCTGTAAGTTAATTCTTTGCCGAACAGCAGCATCTGCGAGCTCGTGCTCTCCTGAGCGAATATAGAAGATGAAATAAGCTGTTCCTTGCCTCTCTCGAATTCGTCCTTAGAAATGTCCTTTTTCTTTATATTTTCGATGCAGTCGTAAATGGCTTCAACAGACTGAAGGTATTTTTCGGAATTTACGCCCGCATAGACGGCAAGAGCTCCCGCCTCCTCGTATGCGGTAACATAGGAATAAACTGTATATGCAAGTCCGAGCTTTTCACGCACTGTCTGAAACAGTCTTGACGACATGCTTCCGCCGAGCACAGCATTCATAATCTGCGTTGCGTCAAACAGTCTGTCGTACCTCTTTACCGAAGGATAAGCAATTCCTATATGAACCTGCTCGATATCCTTTTTTCTGAGCAGCGACTGCGCTTTAAGCTCAATTTTTACAGGTTGACGGTTGTAAGAGCGGTTATTAAGTGATGCAAAGTACTTCGCAACCATGCTTTCTGCCGCTTTAATATCAATGTTTCCCGCCATTGAAATTACAATGTTCTGCGGTGCGTAGTGTTTATCAATATAATTTTTGATATCGGTTGCGGTGAATCCGGCAACGTTTTCCCTCGGTCCTAATATGTTTCTGCCGTATCCTCTGCTACCGAAGTATGCCGACGAAAGCAAATCAAGACACAAATCGTCGGGAGTGTCCTCGTTCATATTTATTTCTTCGATTACCACTCCCTTCTCACGCTCAAGCTCGTCTTCGGGGAAAGTGCTATCCAAAAACAAATCGGCAAGGACTTCAAAAGCCTCTGCGGCATGACCGGTGGTTGATTTTGCATAGTAGCAGGTTATATCCTTGGCAGTAAAGGCGTTCACCTGCGCACCTATTCTGTCCATTTCGTCGGAAATCTGAAAAGCAGTGCGCTTTTTCGTTCCCTTGAACATCATGTGCTCGATGAAGTGCGAAATACCGTCTTCCTTGTCGTTCTCCTGCGAAGCGCCCGTGTGGACGATAATGCCCATCGTTACTGACATGAGAGCGTCCATTCTGTTTACTACAAGTCTTAATCCGTTTTCAAATTGCTTAAAATGTATCATTTTTCTCCTAAATTCCGAGAAACCGTATCGGCAGTCAAGCCCTGTTCTCTTATGTAATTTAATATTGTCGGCAGAGCTTTTACCGTCTGCTCCTTGGGGTGCATAAGTATTATCTCTCCCGCATTTAAGTTCAAAGTTGCTCTGTTTACAATAAGACTGACGTCTTTATCCCGCCAATCTATTGTGTCTCGGCTCCACATTATAACTTTAAGACCGAGTTCGACACAAGCATTGATTGTATTCTCGGCAAACGCTCCCGATGGCGGCGCAAACAGCGTGATTTTCTGTCCGCAGATCATTTCAAGCAGTTTGACGCTTGGTCTTATTTCCTCAAGATTGGCTTCATAAGACATTTTTGAATGATCCTTATGGAAATAGCCGTGACTTCCGAGCTCATGTCCCCGCCGATATATTTCACGCACACAGTCGATATTATCATCCGCCCATGCGCCACCTATAAAAAAGGTTGCCTTTGCCCCGTGTTCGTCTAAAATATTGAGAATCTGCTCCACTATCTCCGTTCCCTCGTAAACGTTGAAGGTCAGAGTTACGCAATTTCCGTTCTCGTCGCCACCGTAATAAAGGTTGTCGCTTTTGTAAGAAACTGCCGCCGCACTTCCGCCCCAAAAGCCGATAAAGCCCACTGCAAGCACGATTGCCGCAAGCGCTACGTTAATAGTTACAGATAAAATTTTGCTTTTCAATAGTTTGCCCCTAAAATAAATTACTATTTATATAATATTAATTTAAGGAGCAATTCTTGACTATTTTAACTTTACAAAAGTAACTCCCGTTTCGCCCTCGCCATACTTGCCGAGACGGTAACTTTCAACGTTTTTATGGCGTTTAAGGTGCTCCCAGATTGCAGATTTCAGCTTCCCCGTACCCACGCCGTGAATAATTTTAACTTCGGCAAGATTATCTGTTACAGCTCTGTCAATAAAATTATCCACTTCGTACAGAGCCTCGCCCACCGTGAGTCCTAAAATATTTATTTCCATCACAGGCTGTTCTCGTGGAATATTTTTGACAATTTTTACTTGTTGAGGCTTTGATTGTTCCTCGCCGACAACCTGCAAATCTTTGAGTTTTAAGTGCATTTTTATACTGCCGCAGAGAACTTCCGCCTCATTCTTGCCTTTATTAAAACTTAAAATCTGACCTTGCGTATCCATAGGTTTAATAAAAACCTTAACTCCGGCTTTTATGTTTTCCGCTGTGGCGGGCTGATACGCCGTTACTTTACTCTTTTCACTTTCCTCGTCAAAAGCCGAATTTTTAAGCTTATTTTTAAGAGTTCTTGCCCTTATAAGTTGGCTTTCGTTAAGCTCTTTATTCTTAAAAATCTCCTCAATCTCCGCAAGAATTTGCTCGGCACGCTCAGTGCGTTCTGATATGATTCTGCGGCTCTCACTGCGGGCAGACCTTGAAATTTTTTCCTTTTCCTTGTTTAGTTCTTCCGTGAGTCTGTTTGCCTCGTCAATTTTTTTGCTCCACTCCCGCTTCATACTCTCGACCTCGGCAAGTTTGGATTCCGCTTCAACACGGCTTTCCTCAGCTTGACGCACTACGTTTTCAAAATTTCTCGCGCCCTCGGAAAGGAAACTTGTTGCGTCCTGTAAAATACTTTCATCCATTCCGAGCCGCCTTGCTATAGCAAGCGCATTACTCGCCCCCGGCAAACCTATTTTTATGCTGTACAGCGGTTTCAGCGTTGCGGAGTCAAACTCCATACTCGCATTTTCGATATTGTCAACGGTATATGCAAACTCCTTAAGAGGCGTAAAGTGAGTTGTTACAATTCCTTTACAACCGCTTTCCAATAGCCTCTTTACCACTGCCTTGGCAATGGCTTGCCCCTCGTCAGGGTTTGTACCGCCGCCGAGCTCGTCAATTAAGACAAGGCTGTTTTTCTGTACTTTTTCGCAGATTTTAATTATATTTTCCAGGTGCGACGAGAAAGTTGAAAGGCTCTCTTCTATACTCTGGCTGTCACCTATATCACAATACACGCTGTCAAAAACCGCAACCGAACTGCCGTCCGCTGCAGGAATAAAAAGTCCGCACGCAGCCATAAGGCAGAAAAGTCCGCTCATTTTTAAAGTTACGGTCTTTCCGCCCGTATTTGCACCGCTCAGCAGTAAAAAGTTGTAGGTTGCGCCAAGTTCAACCGAAACAGGCACAACTTTATTTCTATCTATCAGCGGATGTCTGCCCTTGATAATATTTACGTAGCCTCTGTCGTTTACTTTAGGTTCAATGCACTTTAAGGAATATCCATACTCTGCAAAGGCAAAACGGCTGTCAAGCTCGGCAAGAATTTCCGTGTCTCTCTGTAACTCGTCCGAAAGCTTGCCGACCCGAGCTGACAGCGACTTCAATATCGCTTCTACTTCTTCACGTTCGTCCAACGTAAGCGCAATAAGCTCGTTATTCAACTCAAGAACGTATTCAGGCTCAATGAAGAACGTTGCTCCCGTTTTTGAGCGGTCGTGTACAAATCCCTTAACGTGGCTCTTATGCTCAGCTTTGACGGGTATAACGAATCTGTCGTTTCGGATTGTAACGATTGCGTCCTGCAAATACTCGGCATTTTTGCCGCTCACGTACTCCGAAAGCTTGGCTCTTATCCTCTCATTGAGATTTTTAATTTTACTTCTTATAGAAAACAGTCTGTCGCTCGCATAGTCGCTTACAGCTTCAGAGTTGACAATTTTATCCGTTATATCGTCTTCGAGTCCTTTATCAAAGTACAAATTGTCGGCAATTGACCTCACAAGCACGATCCCGTCATTGTTGATTTTACTAATTGATGTATACGCTATTCTGACGGAGCGGAGTAACGAGGCGGCGTTTAGAAGTTCTCCACACGACAGCGCAGAACCTTTTTTTGCCCGAACAAGAATATCCGACAATTCGCCGAACTGCTCTATTTTGCCTATTCCGTAAGTATACAAAAGCTTGTCGCACTCCCTTGTTAACGTGAGGCGACGACGGACTTCCTCTAAGTCGGTGGACGGCTTGCAGTCCAAAATTAATTTTTTACCGCCGTCCAAAACGGCATAATTTGAGGCCGCCGAAAGGATTTTATTCAGTTCCAGTTTTTCAAAGCTTTTTGTATCCATTATTTTAAAGAACGGGTGAATTGCCGTGCCCTCGGGTATAGTTTTTAAAATATTCCTTTTGCTTTTGCTCGTCGCTACGAATATTAATTACGTAATTCGGGTTGCTTTCAAGTGTGCAGTCTATCAGAGTTCCGACATGTGAAACTCCCAAAAGAGATGCACAGTTGAACACTTCAAAGCGACATTCGCTTGTTTTATATCTTCTCATGGGGAATTTTCTGCCGTTTTCGTCGGTAAGCGTATAAATATTGCGCTTATCGCACTCCCTGCATTTCCTGCCGAACGGACAGTAAATTAAATCCATTACCTTAATATTTCCCGACGCAAGCGCAAAAGTGTTTTCGGTTGAAAGAGCTCTTTGTTCACTTACAGTCAATTCCTTTGACAGCGCAACATACTCCGAAGAGCACTCCGCAACGTCAACGCAGTTAGAAATATTCATTCCCGTACCCGCAAACAGGGGTAATTTTAATTCCTCGGAAAGTCCAATCGCCCAACTGCCGTCGCAGTAGACGCCGTCAAAATTCTTGATAAACGGCTTCAACTTTTCAATTTCCAAACCAGTCATAAAAGGCGGCAGATATAAAAAAGTTTTCCCGTTCGGCTTATTGAGTTTATCGGCGTCATAGGTTGACGGTTTATATATGAAGATATCAACATTATCGCAATTTTGCGTACAAATTGCGGCAATTTTATTATTTTCAGCAGTTTTCAGAGTCGGAAGCGCATGATTTATTATTACTTGCTCGTTTCTGTTTTTGGATAAATCAGCAAAAACTTTATCGTATATTGTGCGGCGCAAACCGTTGAGTTCGCTTTTGGGAATAAAAACTCCGTCCGTTTCAACGCTCTCGTAAGAAATTTCAAAAGGATATTTATCAACTTTATCAAAGCAGTTTTTAATATCCCCGCAAGTCAAAGGATTATTTTTTGCACTTTCTAAAGCGTTTTCTCCGTAAAATTTAATGCCATTGACGGAAATTTCGGCTTTTGTACCAGCCAAAAACCGTGCAGAAATGCTTAAATCAATTTTCCTTTCATGCTTCAGAAGTTCGGCGTTGACAGCAGTATCGGTTGTAACAAATACTTTATCGCCGCTACGCAACTTGACTTTTGAATTTATAACAAATCCGCTCTTAACGTTTTCGCAAAAATCAGCGCCGCTGACTTCCCTTCCGTCACGCAAAATCTTAAAACTATCGCCCTTTTGGAATTTTTCGGCTGAACAGCATAAATATTTTCCGTTTTCAACCTTTAAAATACCGATAAACTCGCCGATATGGCCCTGCACAGCCGAAGATATAAAGCTTTTATCCTGACCGAAAGCAAGACCGATCGTATAATTACCACGGTTGTAGGTTCGTTTCAAGTTGCTGAAATCATGCTCGTTCGCAGTATTGTTTAATAAATTTCTATAATATCGGACGGCTGCGGCAACGTATTCCGGGCGGCGCATTCTGCCCTCTATTTTAAATGAAACAACTCCAGCTTCAATCAGTTTAAAAATATCATTCCCTACGCTGAGATCGGAAAGCGAAAGCCTGTAAGCCTGATCTGTGAGTCCCGTGCGGTCAATTGAATACAATTTTCGGCAAGGCTGCTTGCACTTGCCTCTATTACCGCTGTTGCCACCAGCAAAAGAGGACATGTAGCACTGCCCCGAAAAACACGTGCACAGCGCACCCTGTACAAAAACTTCGGTTTCGATAACTTTTGCTATTTCTTTAATATCTTCATATGAAGTTTCACGGGCAAGAATCACCCGCTCAAACCCGTAATCTTTTGCAAGCTTTGCCCCGTATACGTTGCATACGCCCGCCTGAGTTGAAAGATGAAGTTTTATTTGCGGATAATTACGCTTTATAAACCTGCCAAGAAATAAGTCAGACAAAATAATAGCGTCCGCTCCTTCGTTCCACACCTCGATTAAGGTATTTAAAAAGGTTTCAAGCTCGCTATCTTTTACAAGGGTATTCATAGCCACGTATATCTTTACGCCGAAAGCACGGGCTAAGCGGGAAATTTCTTTGAAATTTTGCAAATCAAAATTTTCCGCAGCGCTCCTTGCAGAAAATTGTGGAAGTCCCAAATAAATAGCGTCAGCGCCCGAATTTATTGCCGCTAACGCACTGTTTTTGCTGCCGGCAGGGGCTAATATTTCACACATAGTACTATGCAAACCCGAATTTTTTAATAATTTGAGCCAGAGCTCCATCATTATTTGAAACCGAAATGAAGTCTGCGGCTTCTTTTAGTTGCTTTTCCGCATTTCCCACGGCACATCCCATGCCCGCAACTTTAATCATGGATAAATCGTTTAAATTATCCCCTACTGCAACCGTTTTTTCAATAGGTACGTTATAATGCTGCGCAAGGAATTTAAGCGCCTCTCCCTTGTTATCGCCTATGGGTGAAACTTCAACAAGAACTTTTGCACTACAAGTTACGTCAAATCTTTCACTGTATATTTTACAAAGCTCAGAATATAATTTGTTGCGCTCACTTTCGGAAATTATGGTCAATACTTTTTGGCAGAACATTTTATTTTTTGCTACGTATTCGGACATTTTTCCGTCAATATGTACAGCTTTTACGCCAATTATCTCTTCATACCGTTTAAGATAGATATTATCGTCGGGATAATCGGTGTATATTTTTTCGTCGCAATAGACGTTTAGTCCGTAGCCCAATTCTTCGATACTGTTGCAGATTTCGGCAACGTCGTTGTAGTTCATTCCGCCTTGTTTAATTATTTTACCGGTCTCGATATCGGCAATTACCGTGCCCTGATAGGCGATTACAAGACCTTTCAGACCGAGCGCACGTGCTTGCGGAAGAATTGAGCTCAACATCCTACCCGTGCATATTGCAAAAATGCCGCCAGCGGCAACGTATTCGTCTATTGCCGCCTTAACTTGTGGCAAGACTTGCTGATTGTCGTTAATAAGCGTTCCGTCAAAGTCCGAAACGATAAGTCGGTAATTAATTTTCATAAATTATTATCAAGATATTCTTTTATTTTTTTTGCAATCGCAGGGCTTATTCCGTCACATGAAGTAAGCTCTTCCTCGCTTGCCGCAATAATTTTATCGAGATTGCCGAATTTTTCCAAAAGCGCCATTCGCCTTACTTTGCCTATCCCCTCAATTTCAGATAAAACAGAGCTTAAATTGCGCTTATTATGGATATTTCTGAAATAGGTTATTGCGAACCTGTGAGCCTCGTCACGGATTCTCTGCAACATTTTAAGTGAATAGTCACGGTGAGAAATTTTTACGCTTTCGTCTGAATTGAGCGTAAATACTTCTTCTTCACGCTTCGCAAGGGATACGAGCTCTATTCCGTCTATTCGCTTTTTATCGAAAATTTCTTTGACTGCCGAAAGCTGTCCCTTGCCGCCGTCTATAATTATAAGGTCGGGCTTGGGGAATTTCTCTTCCTCGTCGGTGCCGAGTTTGTCAAGTCGCCTTGTGAGCACTTCCTGAAGTGAAGCGAAGTCGTTTGCACCCTCAACAGTCTTTATTTTGAACCTTCTGTAACTGTTACGATCTGCCTCACCGTCGATAAATACGACCATTGAACCGACTTTGTCAACACCGCTTATGTTGGAAATATCGTAACACTCCATTCTGCGGGGATAGGCTTTCAGCCCTAAAAGCTGTTGTAAACGCTTGCAGGCGTTCACCGTCATATCGTCTTTATGGCGGATTTTGTCGACAGATTTTTCAAGATACTCTGCGGCGTTTTCTTTTGCCATTTTTAAAAGTTTGAATTTATCGCCCTGTTTGGCAAGTGTGATTTCAACGTTTTTATCAAATTTCTCTTTAAAATAGCTCTGTAGAAGCTCTTTTTCGCAAAAATCTTCAACGATTAGCTCGGAAGGCACTTCATGGTGCAGATAATACTGAGCTATAAAACTTGTGAGGGCTTCACTGTCCGACATATGAGCTTCGTCCAGTGCAAAACTGCTGCCGCCCTGCATAATTCCCTTTCTGGTTACCAGCACGTTGACGGCGGAATACAGATTGTTGGTAGCGTATGCTATTATGTCGGCGTCTATTGCCTTATTTAATGAAGTTATCCGCTTAGCCTCCAACTTCGAGAGCATTGAAAGCTTATTTTTATAATCGAGCGCCAGCTCAAAATTCTCGCTTTCGGCGGCGGAAATCATTTTGGTTTTTAGAAGCTCTTCCGCTTCACGCAGGTTTCCGTCAAGAAAATTCAGCGCCTTTTTTACCTGTGCGGCATACTCTTCCGCCGAAACTTTCCCTGCACACGGTGCGCTACATCTGCCTATATGATAATTAAGACATTCACGCTTGGGTTTTGAAGTTATTGAAGTATGGCACAGCCGAACGCAGAACGTGAGTTGCAGGGTATCGAGGATATCTCTGCAATTTATCCCGCCCATAAACGGACCGAAGTACTTGCAGCCGTCCTTTTTGATTTTGCGGGTTATATAAAACGTAGGGAACTCCTCACGCATATCCGCTTTGATATACGGATAGGTCTTGTCGTCCTTTAAAAGTATGTTGTATTTGGGCTTGTACTTCTTTATAAGATTGTTTTCAAGCGCAAGCGCATCTATTTCAGAAGAGGTAATAATATAGTTAAAATCCGCTATATTTTCTACCATTTTTGAGACTTTTTCGGGTTTAGGCGAATTATGAAAATACTGGCGGACCCTGTTTTTAAGCACCCGAGCTTTGCCGACGTAAATGACGTTTGAGTTGCTGTCGAGCATTATATACACTCCCGGATTATCGGGGAGTAATTTTAATTTTTCTCTTATTACGTCCATACCTTATCTTTATAATTTCTCTAAAATGCGTTGAAGTGCGTATTTGCCGTGCTCGTAGGTCAATCCGCCTTGGAAATACACGATATAGGGCGGTTTTACCGGTCCGTCAGCCGAAAGCTCTATTGAAGATCCCGCAACAAAAGTGCCCGCCGCCATAATAATTTTTTCGTTATAGCCGGGCATATCCCACGGCTCACAGCAAACGTAGCTATCGACGGGCGAGGCATACTGTACTTCCCTTATAAAATTTATCATTTTTTCCGCACTGTCAAACTGAATAGCTCGGGTTATGTCGTAAGGCGTTTTGCTCATTTCAGGATAATTGATATATCCGAGTTCACTCATTGCCTGACCGATTAAAAGCGTACTTTTAAGCGCTTGGGCAACCGTATGCGGAGCCATGAACAGCCCTTGATAAAAATATTGATAACCGCTTGCGTAAGAGCCTACTTCAAGCCCTATTGACGGTGCAGTTAACCTCTTACCAATTAAATCAATATAATTTTGCTTTCCGCAGATATAGCCGCCCGTGGGAGCAAGTCCTCCCCCGGCGTTTTTAATAAGCGAACCGACGATAATATCAGCTCCGACTTCAGTCGGCTCTTTTGTTTCTACAAATTCGCCGTAGCAATTATCAACGAAAATGCAACCGTTAAAGCCAAGTTTACGAACAAATTCGCAGGCTTTTTTTATCTGCTCACACGAAAGAGCGTCACGTAGTTCGTATCCTCGCGAGCGTTGAATATATACGACTTTAACGGATTTATCAAGCTTTTCTTTAATCAGTTTATAGTCAAATTCACCGCTTTTGAGCTCGCAGTAGTCAAATTTTACTCCAAAATCCTTAAGCGAACCGTTATTCTCACCGAAAATAACTCCCCTTATAGTATCGTATGGCATACCGCTGATACATAAAAGCGTGTCATTGGGGCGCAGAAGTCCGAAAAGCGCAACCGTCAAAGCGTGAGTTCCCGAAAGCAAATGCGGCGAAACTATTCCCGCTTCTGCCCCGAAAGACAAGGCGTACAGTTTACCGAGGGTATCTCTGCCCTCGTCATCATAGCCGTAACCGGTTGAACCGTTAAAATGACGGAGCGCAATGCGGCACTCTTCGAACGCTTTTAAAACTTTAACTTGATTAAAATAGGCAGTATCGTCCATCGCTTTAAATTTATCTTTTAACTTTTCTTCGCAACTTTCAATAAATAATTTATTGTCTCTCATTTAAAAGCTCCGCAATTCTTTCGGGCGTTGCAGCCTCCGGCTCAAGCCATAAAATATTAGGCAATTTCTTAAAAAAAGTAATCTGTCTTTTAGCGTAATGGCGTGTATTTTGCTTAATTATGTCACACATAGTACTATGGTTATCGCCGTTTTTTAAGCATTTTAGCACTTCTTTGTACCCTATTGCCTGCATACTCTGACAATTTTCGTCTACTCCGTTTGCACGCAGACTTTCAATTTCATCAACCAAACCGCACTCAAACATTTGGTCTACACGCATATCTATGCGCTTATACAACTCTTCCCTCGGGTAGTTTACAGCAACGGCAAGGTAATCATATTTTGGAATTAACTCGTCATTCTGTTCGGATTTCTTTTTTCCGCTTGCCTCATAAATTTCAAGCGCACGAACAACCCGTTTTGTGTCGTTTACGTGTAATTTTTCTGCGGTTTCGGGGTCAACGTTTTGCAATAGTCCATAAATATACTCCTTGCCCCTCTCAATTAATAGAGCATTATATTTATCCCTTATTGCGCAATACGCACCCGTATGTCCGTACGCAAAGTCAAACAGTATCGAATTGATATAAAAGCCCGTACCGCCGCAAATTATCGGCGTTTTGCCGTTATCAATAAGTCGGTTTACAATCGGAATTGCCCGCTCGGCATAATCGAAAACGCTGAAATTATCCTTTGGATCGGCGACGTCAATCATATAGTGAACAATTCCGCATCTTTCCTCTTCGGTCGGCTTTGCCGTGCCGATATTCAACCCTCTATATACAAGCTGTGAGTCGGCAGAAATAATTTCGGTATTCAGTTTTTTTGCGCAGGCTACGGCAAGTCCCGTTTTTCCGGAGGCCGTAGGTCCGCAAATTACCAACACTTTGCGCAAATTATACTATCCTTTTAAACATTTTTTCGATTTCACGCTTTGTCAGCACTACGCAGACAGGTCTGCCGTGCGGGCATTTCAAGCCCATATCGCCGTCCATCATTTTAAATAATGAGTCAACTTCCTGCTCGGTAAGCTGCATGCCTCCCTTAACCGCATGCTTACATGCTGTTGTTGCAAGCTTATCCTTGAAAACTTCTGTAAGTTTTATTTCTTTATAGTTGCCTAAATCGGACAATATATCGTTAAAAAAGCTTTGTAAATCTATCTCGTGAAGATCTGCGGGAACTTCGTCCACACGGTATGAATTACCGCCGAAATGAGAAACGCTAAACCCAAGCTCGTTCAATGTTTCAAGATTGCTTGATACAAATTGAGCTTCCGCAGGATTCACGTCAAAAATAAACGGAATTAAGAGCGGCTGTCTTATTATATTGCGTTCGGCCATCTGAGCCTTTAGTCTGTCATAAATAAGCCTTTCGTGCGCCGCATGCTGGTCGATTAAATATAAGCTGTCATGGTATTCATATATTAAATAGGTATTGAACACCGAGCCGCAGAACTTACATTCGTCAAGCTCTATACGTTCCTGCTTTTTCTCTGCATAATGATTTGTCTTTGAAATTTTAGACAGCGAATTGTCCGAAACACCTGCAAACTGCTCTCCAAGCTGATAAGGACTGATATTTTTCAGTTCCTTCTCTGCCTCATAAAAGATATTCAAAGGCAATTCCTTTTCGGAGTTAAAAGGCTTTTTGGGCTTCTCAGCCGCCTTTTCTTCAAAATTTTGTCGGTTATTAAAGGTGTTTTCGGGAAAATCCTTTAATTTTGCAGGTTTATACTTTTCAAGAAGTTCTAAGGATATTGACTGCTGTACTTCCGAATATACCTTATTTTCGCCCTCTTTGCCGCCTATCGTAGACTTAATTTCGGGCACTCTGCCGCCGCCCGCAACAAATTCCGCCGCTGCGGAAGTTCCGTCGAGCACTGCGGAAATAACCTTGTAAACAGCTCCGAAGACAAAACGGTTATCAATAAACCGAACATCGGCTTTGTTAGGATGAACGTTCACGTCGACAATATCAAGCGGAACGTCTACGTTGATCACGTAAAAAGGAAATTGCCTCTTCATGGCATAGCTTGCGTAGGCATTGGAAATTGCCGTTGCAATCGTATTGTTTACTATGTATCTGCCGTTAAGAAATACACTCTGATAGCTTTTATTGGGCTTAAAGAAATTCTGATTGCCGATAAAACCGTAAATATGCACGCCGTCTTTATTGGCGTCTATCCGTATGCACTGCGGTATGACTTTTGCGCCGTAAACCTGTGCAACAGCTTCCTCGAGTCCGCCGCCGAAGGATTGCAGTGAGACTTTTCCGTCTACATAATATTTAAAACTTACTTGCGGATGGCTTAAAATGTAGCGGGAGATAAAACTCGTTATATCCGCTTCTTCCTTGTTATCGGGCTTTAAAAATTTCGCACGAACGGGAGTATTATAAAAGAGATTGCGTACAGTTATAACCGTGCCCTTTTCAAGAGCGGCAGGCTCGACTTTACCGCAAATTCCGCCCTCGCAGGTAATTTTATAAGCCTGATTGCCCTCGGTTACCGAAATCAATTCAACCTTTGAAATTGCAGAAATGCTTGCCAACGCTTCTCCTCTGAAACCGAGCGTTTGAATACAGTCTAAATCGGAGGCTTCGGAAATTTTGCTCGTTGCGTGGGGCAAAAATGCGGCGTGTAAATCGTCCTTGTGTATTCCTCCGCCGTTATCAACCACTTTTATAAGCTCTTTCCCGCCCCTTTCTATGTAGATTTCGATATCGGTTGCGCCTGCGTCAAGGCTGTTTTCCACAAGCTCCTTAACGGCGGAATACGGTCTGTCAACCACTTCACCCGCCGCAATTCTATTATAAACCGTTTTAGAAAGTACATTAATTCTCTTCATTTTTTACCTTCTCTACTAAATCACTCACGAGTAAAAATGCCTGCATGGGCGAAAGATTATTCAAATCGACGTCCTTTAAGATCCGCTCTACTTCGCTAGGATGATTTTCTTGATTTTCCTCGCTGACCTCGACATGAGATTTATCGCCGCTTTCAACCTGCTTTAAAATCTCTTTTGCCCTGTCGGTGACTGAGGAAGGTACACCCGCAAGCGAGGCAACCTCTATACCGAAGCTTCGGTTCGCACCGCCTCGCATAATCTTTCTCAAAAAGATTATGCCGCCGTTTATCTCTTTGACGGCAATTTTATAATTCTTGATCCCTTCAAAGGTGCTTTCAAGCTCCGTAAGTTCATGATAATGGGTTGCAAACATGGTCTTTGCGCCGATTTTTTGCGTAAGATGCTCGATAACCGCCCATGCGATACTCAAGCCGTCGTATGTGCTCGTGCCTCTGCCCACTTCGTCAAGAATTAAAAGGCTGTTTTTTGTTGCATTGTTTATGATTGTTGCAACTTCCACCATTTCAACCATGAAAGTGCTTTGGTCGGAAATTAGATTATCACTTGCTCCTACCCTTGTAAACACCCTGTCAATTAAAGGAATCTGAGCCGATTTCGCCGGCACAAAACAGCCGAGGTGCGCCATAATCGCAATTATAGCGGTCTGGCGCATATAGGTGCTTTTACCAGCCATGTTCGGTCCGGTTATTATCATTGTGCGGTTTTCGCCCTCGTCTAAAAGCGTATCGTTGGGGATAAACTTATCCTTTATAAGCACTTCCAAAACGGGATGACGGCCGTCTTTTATAATTAGAGGTTTGTCGCTTTCGACAATTTCGGGGCGGACGTAGCGGTTTGTTTTTGAAACGTCGGCAAAGGCAACCGTGAGGTCCAAAAGCGCAACCGAAGCGGCAATACTTTTGAATTTATCTATATTTTCAGATAAAATACCTTTAATTTTCTCGTATATCTCCGCCTCGAGCTTTAAAGCACGGTCTTCGCTTGAAATTATTTTTTTCTCGAGCTCTTTGAGCTCGTCCGTGGTGTACCGCTCGGCGTTTGCAAGGGTCTGTCTGCGCTGATAATTAAGCGGAACTTTGTCCTTAAAGGACTTCGTTACTTCAATATAATATCCGAAAATCCTGTTATAACCTATCTTTAAATTGCGTATGCCCGTAGCGTCGCGCTCTCGGGATTCCATCGCTATGAGAATGTCTTTACCTGATTTTTTTATATTGCGGAGCTCATCGAGTTGGGCATTAAATCCTTCTCTTATATATCCGCCGTCTTTCATGTTTGCGGGCGGTTCGGGAGATATTGCGTTTGTCAGAAGTTCGGCAAGCGACGACATATCGAAGAGCTGCTCAGAAATATCCCTTAAAATGCTTGAAGAAAATCCCGATAGCTGAAATTTAACATTCGGAATTACCGACAGCGAGGATGCAAGTGCAATACAGTCTTTAGGCATTACGTTGCCGTTGCTTATTTTGCCGGCAATTCTTTCAATATCCTTTATCTCTTTTAACAAATCTTGCAAAGCAAGCCTTATTACCGTACCTTCGCAGAGCTCTGAAACGCCGTCAAGGCGGTAATTGATTTCGTCTGCGCTACAGAAAGGATTTAAAATCGAAGAATTGAGAAGGCGTGCTCCCATGGCTGTCTTTGTTTTATCAAGAAGCCATAAAAGTGAACCGTACTTCCCTCCGTTGCCCAATGTTTTTACAATTTCAAGATTTTTAACGGCGGCTACGTCAAGCTGCAAAAACTTTTCAGTAACCAGGTATTTGACGTTGTCAATATTTTTAAGGGCATGCATCTGAGTTTCTTTCAGATATTCAATCAATGCACCCGCCGCTGAAATTGCCATTTTTTTATCGAAAATCGGGAAAGCGGACAGCGATTTTACGCCGAACTGCTCGCATAGAGTGCGCTCCGCCGCCGAATATCCGAAAGCCCACGCAGGATAACTTGAAAAGTGCGGAAGCAAACCGCTTGATACTTCTTTAAAGTTCCTTGCGGCAAACAGCATTTCATCGTTGCAGATTATCTCTTTAACTCCGAGTTTTACCATTTGTGCAACACATTTTTGTACGCCGTCAACAATAAATTCGGTTGCCGTGAGTTCGCCCGTAGTGATATCCGCCCAAACGAGCGAAGCTGCGTCATCCTGCTTATATGCGCAGCATATAAAATTGTTGGTCTTTTCGTCAAGTCCCGTATCGGAAATTACCGTACCCGCAGTAACTACTCGGATAACGTCTCGGGCTACCATTCCCTTTGCCGTTGCAGGGTCTTCAAGTTGCTCGCATATTGCAACCTTTTCACCGCAGGAAACGAGTTTTGCTATGTACGAGTCCACCGCATGATAGGGTACGCCGCACATAGGCGCCCTCTCCTCAAGCCCGCAATCTCTGCCGGTCAATGTTAAATCCAATATTTTAGAAGCTTTGACTGCGTCATCGAAAAACATCTCGTAAAAGTCGCCGAGACGGTAAAATATAAGACAATCTTTATATCTGTCCTTTACGGACAAATAGTGTTGCATCATTTGTGAAAGCGCCATAATATTATTCCTTAACTATTTCTCCAGTCAGCGATACGCCGTTTGCCGCAGTAATTTTTACGTTTACAAACTCGCCGATAACGCTGTTTTGACTCTCAAAATACGCCATTCTTCCGTGCTCGTCCCTGCCGAGGTACAGTCCTTTCTTTTTATCGAAATCTTCGCAGAGAATTTCAACGGTTCTTCCTACATATTTTGCCGACTGTTCCCGAGTCTGCGAATTGACAAGCTCGACAAGGCGCATAATTCTTTGCTTTGAAACCTCTTCGGGAATCTGTCCGTCCATTTTTGCCGCCACGGTGCCGTTGCGCCTGGAATAGACGAACGTGAATGCGGACGAAAATCCTACCTCTTTTACAAGTTTAAGCGTTGCCTCAAAGTCTTCGTCCGTCTCATTCGGAAAGCCGACTATAAGGTCTGTTGTAATTGCGCAGTCGGGTACGTATTTTTTAAGGATTTCAACCTTTTGTAAGTAGTTTTCCGCCGTATACTTTCTGTTCATTGCCGCAAGTACGGCGTTTGAACCGCTCTGCACGGGCAAATGCACGTTATTGCATATTTTATCGTTTGCGGCTATAACCTTAGCAAGCTCCTCCGAAAAATCCTTGGGATGGCTTGTCATAAAACGCAAGCGGAATTTACCGTCGAGAGCGGCAATTTTTTGCAAAAGCTCGGGGAACGAAATATCGTCTGTGCCATTATTGTAGGAATTTACGTTCTGACCGAGCAGAGTTATCTCCTTATAGCCGTCTTCAATCAAGGCTTTTGCCTCGGCAATTATGTTTTCCGAACGGCGGCTGCGCTCCCTTCCTCTAACATACGGAACGATACAGTAACTGCAAAAATTGTTGCAGCCGTATGTAATATTAATCCAGGCGTTTGGATAGCTTGTGCGGAGCGGCTTGTCCTCCTCGCAAATAATTCCCTCGCTATCCTCGATCTCAATTATGGCTTTTTTCTGTTTTTGTTTCTTTAAAATGTACTCTTTGAGCTTATTAAGATTGTGCGTGCCGAAAATTATATCGACATAGGGAAATTTTTCATGAAGAATATCGGCTTTACCTATCTGCTGGGTGAGGCAGCCGCCGACTGCTACAATCATATCCCTCTTTTTTGACTTGAGTTTTTTAAGCATGCCGATATTTCCGAACGCATGATTTTCGGCGTTTTCGCGTATACAGCACGTATTGAAAACCGCTATATCGGCGTCCTCGATATTTTCACACGCCTTATAGCCGAGCTCGGCAAGTATACCGGCAATTTTTTCCGATTCGTGTACGTTCATCTGGCAGCCGTATGTTGTAATATGATAAAATCTTTCCATAATAATAATCCGATTTTAATTATACTTAATTTTCAACATTTTTTCAAACAAATTAGCAAGAATTATTAAATTTTATAAATACTATTTATAATGACTAAATTTCTTAAAATCACCGGAATAGTTTTATTAAGCATCATAATTATTTTTACAGCGCTGTTTTTTACTTTTTTGAGCATAACACGGGATGCGGTTTTAGATGAAAACAAACTGCTCTCCGTCGAACAGAATATTGTTATTTACGACGAAAACGGTGAAGAAATCGCCAACACTTCTCTCTCAACAAAGCGCAAGAGCGTAAAGCTTGAGGATTTACAGCCGCACACCGTTAACGCATTTATTGCTTCCGAAGACAGAACTTTTTATAGCCATAAAGGGTTGAACTATAAAAGAATGTTGAAGGCGGCTTACAGAAATATTATTTCGCACTCTTTCAAAGAGGGCGCATCGACAATAAGTCAGCAGCTTATTAAAAATACGCACCTTACGGGCGACAAGACGATTAAAAGAAAACTTAAAGAGATTCGCCTGACAAGAAAATTAGAGAAAAATTACAATAAAGACCAGATACTTGAAATGTATCTGAATACAATCTATTTCGGACATAACTGCTACGGACTTCAGAGTGCGGCAGAGTTTTACTTTGATAAAAAAGCCGAAAATCTTACCCTCGATGAAAGCGCTGTTTTGGTAGGATTACTTGTTTCACCGAACAACTATTCCCCCTTTAAAAACGCCGAAAAAAGTATTGCTCGCCGAAATATCGTGCTTAAATCCATGCTAACCTGCGGATTTATCAACGAAAAACAGTATAAAGAAGCGTGTGCACTTCCCTTGACCGCAGTAAAAAAGATTGATACTTCGGCAAATTCAGACTATATAACGGCAGTATTTGACGAGCTGGAAAACGTTGATTTAAACCTGTATGATTTGAACAAAGGGTGTAAAATTTATACTTCTTTGCAGCCTGAATTGCAGAATTTTATAGAAAATTTGGAGTATCCCTGCGATAATTCGGTAATTATAACTCAGAACAGCGGCGAGGTTAAAGCCTACAAAAGTACGATCGGCGGCGTAAAAAGACAGCCCGGTTCAACAATAAAACCACTTGCCGTCTACGCACCCGCAATCGAAGAAAGAATTGTTAGTCCGTACACAAGAATTTTAGATGAAAAAATCAATTATAATGGTTATTCACCGGAAAATTACGACGGAAAATATCACGGATACGTCACCGTTGCCGACAGTTTAAGCAAAAGCTACAATGTTCCTGCGGTTAAAACGCTGAATTCACTTACTATTGAAAAAGCCGAAAAGTACCTCAACCGAATGAATATCCAACTTGAGGACGGCGAAAAAAATCTTTCGCTTGCGTTGGGGGGCATGGAGCACGGACTTACCATAAAGCAAATTGCCGACTGTTATACTCAATTTGCAAATTCGGGAGTATACTCATCCTCGCACTTTATAAATAAAATTACAACCAAGGGCGGAAAAACAGTTTACGAATACAAAAAAGCGGCAACCCGCACATTTTCCGAAGGTTGCGCCTCACTAATAAATCAAATGCTTTTGGAAACTTCAAAAAGCGGTACGGCAAAAAAATTAAGGAATTTCAGCTTCGATATTGCCAGCAAAACGGGAACATGCGGAAATGACAGAGGCAATACCGACGCCTACTCGGTAGGCTATACAAGTGAACACAGCTTTGCTGTGTGGCTCGGCGACAAAGAATATAAGCAGTTGAACGTTACAGGCGGAAATCAATGTTGCGAGCTTTCAAAACAAATTATCGAAAAATTGTACTCGTCCCATTCTCCGCAAAAAATTGAAGTTGACAAGGGCACAAAAAGCATAGATATCGATGCCGAGCTCTACTACGAAAACAATAAAATCGAGCTTGCGGACAAACTCTCTCCAAAGCTTAACGTATTAACGGTTAAAACGCTTGCGGGAAATATTTCTTTAAATACTTCTTCAAGATTTTCAAATCCTACCATCAATCAACCCAAGATTAAGATTGAAAATAATACCGTAAATATCGAATTATGTCAGACAAAGTACTATTCATATTTGATAGAACGCACTAAAAACGGCAAAAATGAAGTGATTTTTGATGATAAATGGGAAAATAAAATTACAGACAATCCAAGCGAGGGTGTGTACACTTACACCGTTACGCCGTACTATTTTGACGGAAATAAAAAGCACTTTGGGCAAAAAATCACCCTTCCTACTGTAAATATTTCAAAGGGCGGTAAAACTCCACAGGTCAAAATTCCGGAAATAATAAATAAGGATTGGTTCAATTATTGATAAAAAAATCGCACTTAATATTAAGTGCGATTTTTTTATATATTTAAAATTTCAAGCGTTTTTATTGCTTCCTCTACCAAGCCGTCTACGTTCAGCTTTGCTTCCTCGGCAAGCACCGCCTCTATCGCCGGCTTTATTACGGGGTGCTTGGGAAGGAAAACCGTACAGCAATCCTCGTACGGCTGTATTGAAATTTCAAACGCTCCAATACTGCGGCTACGCTCTATTATTTCGTCCTTATCGAAACCGCACAACGGTCTTAAAACAGGCAGGTTCTTTATAACGCTGTTTGATGACGTCATACCCTCTATTGTTTGACTTGCAACCTGTCCGAGGCTTTCACCCGTAATTATACACTGTGCACCGCACTTTGCTGCAATTTTTTCGGCAATTCGCATCATAAACCGCCTTAAAAGCGTCACCATGTACTCGCCGTTGCAGTTTTTATGAATTTCTTCCTGTATGTGCGTTACAGAAACAATATGGAGCTTTGTGCCGCAGGTATACCCTGATAAAACTTTAGCAAGCTCTATTACTTTATCCCGAGCCTGAAGATTGGTATACGGATAGCTGTGAAAATGAATACACTCAATATTCATGCCCCGCTTTGCAATCATATGTCCTGCCACGGGGCTGTCTATTCCGCCGGATAACAGCAATAATCCTTTGCCCGATGTGCCGACGGGCATACCGCCAGCACCCTTGAAAAATTTGTTGAATACAAGAGATGTTCCGTCCTCCCGCACATCGATATTTATAATAAACTGCGGATTGTGAACGTCAACCTTTATATTTTTATTTACCGATAAAAGTCTTCCGCCTATTTCCGCACTGATTTCCATTGAGTTGAGACGGAAAGATTTATCAGCTCGATGCGTGTCAACCTTGAATGAACCGCTCTCCGAACATACGGCTTTAGCCGCTTCGAAAATTCCATTCATCTGCGTGGGAACTTTTAAAGCAACGCTCATCGAGTGTATGCCGAAAACTTTATTTAATTTTTCCAAAATTAAATCGGTTTGATTTTCGTCAAAGCACTCCACAAGATATCTGCCGCTGCGGCGGCGGATTTCGTGCTTTATGCCTTTTAACGATTTTTCCATATTGATCCCGAAAACCCGCTCGAAATATCCGCGGTTTTTGCCCTTTAAGTGGATTTCGGAATACCTTACAATTATAACTTTATCCATTTTATGACATTATTTGTTTTCTGTTTTTTACTGTTCCGTTAAGAATTTCAGCCGCCTTTTTGATTTCTTCCACGGTGTTTTCGGGTGAAAAGCTGAATCTCAAAATTCCGTCGGCAAGACTTTCTGAAATTCCGCACGCAAGTATCACACGGGAATATCTCTTTTTTTCGTTTGAAGCACACGCCGAGCCCGTACCTATAATCAGCCCTTTATCGTTTACTTCATGCAAAATTGTTTCGCCACGAAGTTCTTCCACGCCGACCGTTAAAATGTAGGGCGAATTGTTTTCGGGGGAAATTCTTGTGAACAGCGTTTTATCGAGCTTTTCCCAAAGCAAGTCGTTGAGTTTGCGCACGTGATAATAATTTTGGGATATCTGCGAATATCGCTTGACTGCGGCAAACTCAAAATTTTTTATTCCGAACACGTTTTCAGTGCCGCTTCTGAGTCCTTGCTCCTGCCCGCCGCCAAAAATATAAGGTTTAATTACAAGGTTTTTGCGTTTAATAAGAGCTCCGCAGCCCTTTAACCCGCCTATCTTATGGGCGCTTATTGAGTATAAATCGATATTGTTTGTAAGTTTAAAGTCGATTTTTCCGAATGCCTGCACTCCGTCCGAATGGAACAGCGTATGCACATTCTTTGCCTTGACTTTGGCGGAAATTGCGGAAATATCGTTTACTGCGCCAGTTTCGTTGCTTACGTGGATAACCGAAACAAGCGAAGTTTTTTCGTCTATAAGATTGAGCAAATCGTGGGTATTCACGCTGCCGTCACTGTTGAGTTTTGCGAAACGGACGTCTATGCCACGCTGTTTTAGCTCGCCCACTGCCGAATACACTGCGGAATGCTCGCCCAAGGTTGTAACCACGTTGCCCCTTTTGCCGCCGCCAAATATAGCCTGATTATCGGCTTCGGTGCCGCAGGAAGTGAATATCAAATCAAAATTACCGCTTGCTGAAACCAAAGACAAAATGTTTTTCCTTGCCTCACGGAGTTCAAGCTGTATACTATAACCTTCCGCATACAATGCGGAAGGATTATAATAATGGTTATATAGATATTTTTCGGCTCGCTTCAGACACTCCTCGTCTGGCTTTGAAGTTGCCGCATTATCAAAATATATCATTAAATTTCTATAAGACCTTCAAATGATAATTTTACAGTTCCGTCAAGTTCGACGTCGCCGTTTTCACGGTTTCTCACGAACAGATCGCCGCCCTTGAGCTTAACCGTAATAATTGCATCACGTGTGCAGTAGCCGTTTGCAACAGCCGCAACAGTTGCCGCAGCCGCCGCAGTTCCGCAGGATAACGTTTCGCCGTTGCGCTTTTCCCAAACGCGGGCTTTTAAAGTTAAATTATTTACTACTCTTACACATTCAACGTAAATTCCATTCGGGAACTTACCTAATTCATTGATCACCTGCCCGAGTTCCTCGATATCTATATCGTCAACCTTGTCGCAGAACACAACGCAATGGGGATTTCCCACGTTGACAAAGTTCACTTTATAGCCTTTTTCACGTGTTTTGATCCACAGCTCGGCGGATTGGGCACGGTTGCCGTCCAATATAATTTCTTCTGGCTTACCCAAGTTTACAGAAACGGAGCTTGCTTTGCCGTTAAACGAATTTATTGTAAGATTTTTAACGCCACTGCACGTTTCAACCGAAATTGTATCCGACTTGACAATTCTGTTGTCGTACAAATATTTTGCAACGCATCTTAAAGGGTTAGCCGCCATGCCGCCGTCACTGCCGTCACGGTTGAATACCCGCATTTTTGCGTCGGCAATGCCCGACTTTTCAATCATAACTATGCCGTCGCCGCCGATTGCATAGTGCCTATCCGAGAAGTTTATTGCAAGCGACTCGGGGCATGTGATAGTGTTATTCATGTTGTTAAAGAATATATAGTCGTTGCCGCAACTGTGCATCTTGCAGAAGTTCAACTTCAGCTTTTCCTTGCGCAGATTGTTTATATCAACAAGCTCGGTATTGAATTGATTATATCTTCCGGCTATGACGTCGGCAAGAGCGTTTGTCGTGTCGAGCGAAGTCAAAAGGGTTATACCGAGCAGAATTGCATGGTGATGTAAGCTCATGTAGTTGGTTATCGACTCGATATCCGTTTTACCCGTATAAACTATATAATCAATCTTGCCTTCGTCCATCAACTTGAATATTTCATCGTTGGAAGAGAGCCTTGCAACGTCCGTGCACTCCAACCCTACACTTCTTATAACGTTTGCCGTACCCTTAGTTGCATACAGCGTCAAACCGAGATCTGCAAACTTTTTAACGATGTTTACAATTTCAAATTTGTCCTGATCGTTGATTGTGAAGTATATGCCCGACGGATGGGTTTTGTCGGGGTGCTTCATATTGAATCCCGCCGAGACAAGCCCTTTGAACAGTGCCTCTTCTATGGTTTTACCGATGCCGAGAACTTCGCCTGTAGACTTCATTTCGGGACCGAGCTGGGAGTTTACGTTATTCAATTTCTCAAACGAGAACACGGGAACTTTCACCGCAACGTACGGCGACGAATGATATAATCCCGTGCCGTAGCCCAGCTTTTTGAGCTTAGCGCCCATCAAAATTTTGGTTGCGAGGTCCACCATCGGCACGCCCGTAACCTTTGAAATATAGGGAATCGTACGTGAAGCTCTGGGGTTTACTTCGATTACGTACAGCTGATTCTGATAAATTAGATACTGAATATTGATTAAACCCTTGGTCTTTAAAGCGATTGCAAGCTTCTCTGAGATATCCACTACTTTTTTAAGCATTGCGTCGCTTAAATTGTAAGGGGGATATACGGCTATGGAGTCGCCGCTGTGAACGCCTGCACGCTCGATATGCTGCATTATTCCGGGGATAAGCACGTCAACGCCGTCTGAAATGGCGTCAACTTCAAGCTCCGTACCCATGAGATACTTGTCGCAGAGTACGGGATTTTCTATCTTCTGCGCTAAAATTACGTCCATATACCTTTCGATATCGTTCTGAGTGAAGGCAATGGTCATATTCTGTCCGCCGATAACGTACGAAGGACGCAAAAGCACGGGATAGCCCAAAGTTTCAGCGGCGTGTACCGCTTCTTCCTTGCTCATTACTGTGAGTCCCTTGGGGCGGGCAATACCGAACTGCTCCAACAGTGCGTCAAAGCGCTCTCTGTCCTCGGCGAGGTCAACACTGTCGGCGGGAGTGCCGAGTATGCGCACTCCCTTCTTATCAAGGTAGCCGCACAGCTTAATTGCCGTCTGTCCGCCGAAGGTGATTACTACGCCGTAGGGCTTTTCAATGTCGATTACGTTCTGTACGTCCTCGGGTGTAAGCGCCTCAAAGTACAGCCTGTCCGCCGTGTCGAAGTCGGTTGAAACGGTTTCGGGGTTGTTGTTTATTATTATAACCTCGTAGCCGAGCCTCTTTAACGCCCACACGCAGTGAACGGACGAATAGTCGAACTCAATGCCCTGACCTATTCTTATGGGTCCAGAGCCTATAACTATAATCCTCTTTTTGCTGCTCTTTGCAACGAAAGGCTTTGCCTCGTCGTGCTCTTTTTCGTCGTAAGTCGAATAGAAGTACGGCGTCTGCGCCGCAAACTCCGCTCCGCACGTATCAACCATCTTGAATACGGCGTTGCGGTGCATAGGCAGTTTGTTGCCAGAAAGTTTAACAAGTTCATTATCGGGATAACCGAGTTTTTTGCCACGGAGATACTGTTCACGGGTGAGCATTTTGCCCGCAATCTCTTTTTCGAAATCGGCAAGATTTTTGAGTTTATTTAAGAACCACTCGTCAATTTTTGTAATTTTATAAATTTCATCAACCGAAACTCCACGCTTGATTGCCTGATATACGACAAACAGCCTCTCGTCAGTTAAATCGTACAGTCTTTCGTATATTTCTTCGTCGGAAAGCTCTGCCATTTTGGGCATATTGAGCGTGCCTATGGAAATTTCCGCACCGCGCACAGCCTTCATAATTGCCATTTCAAAGCTCGTGCCGATTGCCATTACCTCGCCCGTCGCTTTCATGCGTGTGCCGAGGTCACGCTTCGCATACAGGAATTTATCGAACGGCCATTTGGGAAGCTTTACAACGACGTAATCAAGCGTAGGCTCAAAGCATGCAAAAGTTTTACCCGTAACGTCGTTTTTGATTTCGTCAAGGGTGTAGCCGAGGGCAATTTTAGTTGCGACCTTGGCAATGGGATAGCCCGTAGCTTTTGAAGCGAGAGCCGACGAGCGGGAAACTCTTGGATTAACTTCGATAACCGAATATTCAAAAGAATCGGGATTGAGCGCAAACTGACAGTTGCATCCGCCCTCTATCTTCAGCTCGCTGATAATATTGAGCGAAGCCGTACGGAGCATTTGATACTCCTTGTCTGAAAGGGTAACGGCGGGCGCAATGACTATTGAGTCGCCCGTATGTATACCGACGGGGTCGAAGTTCTCCATCGAGCAGACGGTAAGGACGTTGCCCGCACTGTCGCGCAGAACCTCGAACTCAATCTCTTTCCAGCCGCCTATGTACTTTTCTATGAGCACCTGTGTGATAGGCGAAAGCATTAAGCCGTTGTGGGAAATGAGACGGAGTTCCTCCTCGTCCTTTGCCACACCGCCACCTGCGCCGCCGAGCGTATATGCGGGGCGCACGATTACGGGATATCCGATTTTTTCAGCGATCGCCACGCACTCGTCAACTGAGTAGGCAATATCCGAGGGAACGACGGGCTGATTAATCTTTTGCATCGTCTCTTTAAAGAGCTCTCTGTCCTCCGCTCTGTCGATTGATTCAAGGTTTACGCCGATGAGCTTTACGCCGTACTCGTCTAAAAAGCCAGATTTTGCAAGCTGACAGCCGAGGGTCAGACCTGTTTGACCGCCGAGCGAAGCCAAAAGGCTGTCGGGGCGTTCTTTAATAATAATTCTCTTTAACGTATCGACGGTGAGCGGTTCAAGATATATTTCGTCTGCAAGCGCACTGTCAGTCATTATCGTTGCGGGGTTTGAGTTGCACAGAACTACGTTAAGACCGGCGTCTTTAAGGACACGGCAAGCTTGCGCACCCGCATAGTCGAACTCGGCAGCCTGTCCTATTACTATAGGACCAGAACCTATAACAAGTACTTTTTTAATATCTTCTCTCTTAGGCATTGCGCTTGCTCTCCTCTATATTTTGTATAAATTTATCGAAAAGGAAGGACGCATCCTGCGGTCCTCCGCAAGCTTCGGGATGGAACTGCACAGTATAGGCGTTGAGCTCGGGATATTCAAAGCCCTCGCAGGTATTGTCGTTTGCGTTTACATAAGTGAGCTTTCCGTTGGGTACGCTGGACGAAATGACCTCGTAACCGTGGTTTTGGCTTGAGATATACACCCTGCCCGTTTCAAGATTTTTTACGGGTTGGTTTGCGCCTCTGTGACCGTACTTCATCTTTTTTGTCTTGCCGCCCATTGCAAGCGCAAAGAGCTGATGACCGAGGCATATGCCGAAAATCGGAAGTTTACCTGCGATTTTTTTGATATTTTCTATAATTTCCACGTTCTCGGCGGGGTCACCCGGACCATTCGTGAGCATGAGCCCGTCAGGATTGAGAGATAAAATTTGCTCAGCCGTGTAGCACGAAGGCACCTTTATGCAATAGCAGCCTCGCTTAACAAGCTCGCGCAAGATATTCTCCTTTGCGCCGAAGTCCCATACTGCCACTTTATAACCTTCAGGATTGCCGTAATACTCTACTTCGTTGCAGGTAACGCTCTTTACGGCGTCTTTAATTATAAATTTATTGACTTCGGAAAAATCCGCAAGCGGCTTTGAGGTGATTGCGGCGTTCATAACGCCCGCCTCTCTCACAATTTTGGTGAGCTCACGGGTATCAATGCCGTAAAGTCCGATTATATTATTTTCTTTTAAATATTTATCGAGCGTTTCCTCGCACCTGAAATTAGAGGGGTCGTCGCACTTCTCCCGCACGATATAAGCCGAAACCCACGATTTTTTACTTTCCCTGTCGGGAGAAATCATACCGTAGTTGCCTATGAGAGGGAAGGTTTGCGTGACGATCTGCCCGAAGTAGCTCGGGTCGGTCAGCGTTTCGATATACCCTGTCATGCCCGTAGTGAAAACGAGTTCGCCGACCATTTCATCGTCGGCTCCGAAGCGGTAGCCAACGAATTGTTTGCCGTTTTTAAGCGTTAAATAGGCTTTAACTTTTTTCATCTGATAATCCTTCTTCAAAATCCCTTATATTAAAAAGAAAGACTGATTTAATAAATAAATCAGTCAACTAAAAAATTATCCCCGTTACCGAGTAAATTGAAAATCATTTCCTTATTAAAATGTTCTTGAATATAAGGTATTGTATTCATACGTTTTAACCTTATTAATTATATATCAACCGTATTCCTAAGTCAAGCGATTTGAGCTTTTTGGTCAATACAAATCTATTAAAAATCCGAAATCCGCAAGCTGCTTTTTCAGCCTTTTGTAGTTTGGCTCGAAATCGGACACCAGCTTCCAAAATGCTGGCGAATGGTTATGGCATAGAATGTGGCAGAGCTCGTGAATAATTACGTATCTCTGCACTTTTGGCGGCAGCATAAACAATATATAATTGAAAACAAGATTATTTTTTGAGTCGCAGCAGCCCCATCTGCCTCTGTATTTCCTTATTCCTATGCTGTTTGGAGTGAGGCGGGTGAGCTTTGACAGCACGTCAACTGCATTAAAAAATTCATCCGAACAGTGTTTTTTATATAAATTTCCGATATCCTCGTACTTTTTTACGTAAACTGCTTCGGGCGTTATAACGTTTTTATCTGAAAGAATAAGCGGCAATTTTACTCCGTTGAAGTACACACACCGCTTTTCCATTATATCATCGTTTACCGCAAGGCGCAGAGCGTTTTTATTGATAACTTTATTAATCCACTCCGATTTGCTGTTAAGATACTCCTTGATTTTATTTTCGGACATACCCCACGGACAACGCACCGTTATTTGGTTGCGGTTTGAAATCGTTATGGAAATACTTTTGCGGGGAGAACGGATAATGTCGTATTTATATTCCATCTAACTCAACCTTAAACTGAACACGGACTTCTCCGCCCACTCTTCCCTCAATGAAATAAGTATTGCCGTCAATCTTTTTGTATAAGTCTATAACTTCGCCGAGTTTGCACTGCTTTGCATAGGTTATCTGAAGCTTTTTAATAAACTTGTTTTCAAACTCGTCGACGGAAAAAGTATCTAATAAAAAGTCGGCGTACTTTGTATTATTTACGTGAAAATAATGGTCGTAGTCGGAATAGCTTACCTTTTTTGAGTACGCAAGCTCGCCTTCTGCAAGTGCGGGAATTTTCCACATGTTGAATTCGACGCTCCTTTCCGTGTTATAGCTGCTGAAATCCAAATCGGTAAAGAATGCCGAAGTAGGCATCATTCTAAACGTTTGCGTGTCAATCATGCACCAGCGGGTAGTAGCCACACCCACCTTTTCGCCCTTAACGTACAGTTCGAAATCTCTGAAAAAAATGATATTTTTAGGGCGGAGCGGCCAGGTATGAAGCTCAAGCACCTCGCCGAGTTTTACGGGGCGGGCAAGTTCAATATAGGAATTGACGATTATAAACCCAAGATTTTTGGGTGCAACCGCACCGTAGCCGAACCCGAGCTCGTCCGCAGAAAGGCAAGCAGACTCCTCTAAAAATGACAGCAGCGACGACGGTTTAAGACTATCGTAAGGGTCGCAGTCGGTGAATTTAATTTCGTACTCTTTTATGTGTCTGTACATAGTAATTGCCTGTATTTATTTTTTTAATATTTTAGCACTTTTCAACTAAAATGTCCATTAAACTTAAGAAAAAACGGCAAATTATGTGTGACATAGTACTTTTTATTTTTTCAAAACATTGACATATATGCAACGTTTATGGTATAATAAAACAAATTACGGAGGAAAAACTCTTGGAAGACGAAATATTAGATCCCGAGCGTGAAGACGACGATTCGTCTTCAGACGCCGAATCGAAAAGCGGTATCAGCGCCGACCTTATAAGAGGGCATATAAACACCATAATTCTTCGTACCCTCTACGAGCGCGACAAATACGGCTACGAGATAATAGAAGAAATAGAATCTAAAAGCCACGGTCAGTATTCGTTAAAACAACCCACGTTATACAGCGCACTCAAGCGTTTGGAAAATCAGGGCTACATAAACGCTTACTGGAAAACCGACGAAGTTTCGCAGGGCGGCAGGCGCAAATATTACACCCTGACAGACAGCGGCAGGGAAGTAACAGAGCGAAATCAGGCTGAATGGGAATACTCGAGAACGGTAATCGACAATCTCATTTCAGACAGAAATTTCGATTTTACCCAGCCCCCTCCCGCTCCCGTTGATTTTAAAATTCTTAAAAGCTCAACTTCCCGTGTACGCACCGTTAAAGACAGTGAATACAGCGACGAAGGGCGCATCGTAAATTATGACGAACCGTCTGATGAGCAGGTTGTTGAAATTGAGCACAGGGATGCTACTCCGATTGTAATAACCGAGCCTGTTGAGCGGAGCACCGAAGATACGACTGAGAAACCTTCCGAGCCGATTGAGACGGCTGTTGCTGAACAGTCTGCTAATGAGGCAGAAGGAACTTCCGAACAACATGCTGTTGAGCAAAAATCGGCTGAAGCTCCCTCTATGAGCGAGGAAGAACGCAAAATTCTGCATGAAAATTATCTGCGCCTTATATCCGAACCTGTTGAGCAAAAAAAAGAAGTTCCCGTAACGCCCTATGCCGACAGCATAGACGCAGAGAAAATGCTCTATGTAAACCGTCCCGAGGCAGAGCGGGATTACAGAAATCTCATTAATAATCTTTTTGTTAATACCGTGCGTGAAACTCCCGCACCCGTGCAAGAGTCTGCACATGCAACTCGCCCCGTTGTGGTTGAAACTATAAGAATCGACGACGCCACGGCAAAAGCGAAAAGCGACGGGCTCAACGTAGAAACTTCCGAATACACGGTAGGCACACGCAGAAAGAAGTATAACCGGGGAAGCACATTGTTCAAGTGCGCACTCATTATCGGCATAATAATGCTTTTTGAGTTTGCAATGTGCCTGATATTCCAAAAAAGTCTAGGCGTTTCTCTTGCTTATCCCTTTGTTATATTTATTTTAGCAGTTGCAGAGGTTCTGATTTTCGGCGTGCTGCGCTATACCGATATCGGCAAGAGTTCACGCAGGCCTTCTACAAAAATTTACCTTTCCGCTTGTTTAATTATTACAATTATTTTAATTTTAATAGTTATCGTAACTTCTGTTATTATAGATACCATTTGGACGTCAGCAGGAAGCATACTGGCAAACATTGTAATCCCCTGCTTGGTCGCACTTAATATTCCTCTATTTGCATTACTTTTTTATCTGTTCAGTAAATAATTATGAAAATTCTTGTTATTTTAAATTCTACGCACCGCCAAAACACAAAGAAGATTGCCGAAGCTATGGCTGAAACGGCTAATCTCACTATTGTTGACGTTGCCGAAGCGGAGCACATTAACGTCGGCGACTACGATATCGTCGGCTACGGCAGCGGCATTTATGCGGGCAAGTTCGGCAAAAAGCTTGTAAAGCATATCGAAAACAATCTTAAAGATTTAAAGAACGTCTTTATATTCTCTACGAGCGGCACCGGTAATGAAAAATACAACGAAAAACTTGTTGCCTATCTGAACGAGAACTGCAAACACGTTTTAGGTTCGTTTGCTTGTAAGGGATTATGCAAGTGGTTCATATTTGCGCTTGTAGGCGGAATTGCCAAAGGACACCCCGATACCGCTGACTTAGAAGCGGCGAAGGCGTTTATTGAGCGTGTGATTGAAAAGTACAACTCAACAAAAAATTAATTTTAATTTTAAAATTTGCGCCCGAGGCAAAAGCCTCGGGCGCTTTTATTATGATTAATTATTTTGCAAATTCGCTTGCACGGAATTCCCTTATAACGTTGACCTTAATCTGTCCGGGATATTCAAGCTCGCTCTCGATTTTCTTTGCAATATCCTTTGCAAGGAATGTTGCCTGTGCGTCGTCAATCTGCTCGGGCTTGACGATTACACGGACCTCTCTGCCCGCCTGAATTGCGTAGCTCTTGTCAACTCCGTTAAAGCTGCTTGCAAGCGATTCAAGCTTTTCAAGCCTCTTAACGTAGTTTGTACCGGTCTCCCTTCTGGCGCCGGGCCTTGCACCGGATATTGCGTCAGCCGCAGCTACAAGCACAGCTTCAACCGTTTTGGGCTCCACGTCGCCGTGGTGAGCGGCAATTGCATTTATAACGTTGTTGCTCTCACGGAATTTTTTTGCGAGGTCTGCACCGAGCTGAATGTGCGTTCCCTCCTGCTCGTGGTCAACAGCCTTGCCGATATCGTGCAGAAGTCCCGCACGCTTTGCAAGGTTTACGTCAAGACCTAATTCCTGGGCCATGAGCCCTGCAAGCTGTGCAACTTCAATTGAGTGCTTGTATACGTTTTGACCGTAACTTGTCCTGTATTTAAGTCTGCCGATAAGCTTGATAATTTCGGGGTGAAGTCCGAAAATTCCTACTTCAAACATTGCGCTTTCGCCCGCCTGTTTGATTTCGGTTTCCATCTCCTTTTTAACCTTTTCAACCGTTTCCTCAATCCTTGCGGGATGGATTCTGCCGTCGGAGATGAGTTTTTCAAGCGAAAGTCTTGCAATTTCACGCCTAACCGGGTCGAAGCCCGAAAGAATAACAACTTCGGGAGTATCGTCGATTATAAGCTCGATGCCCGTGGCATTTTCAATCGCACGTATATTTCTGCCCTCTCTGCCGATAAGCCTTGCTTTCATGTCGTCGCTGGGCAGAGGCACAACCGACACGGTAATTTCAGACGCATGGTCGGCAGCGCAACGTTGAATTGCAAGCGATATTATCTTCTTAGCTTCGTTCGTTGCCTCGTCTTTTGCAGTCTGCTCGATATTCCTTACCTGAAGCGCCACGTCGTGGCGGGTTTCATCGAGAATTTCTGCGGTTAAAAGTTTTTTAGCTTCATCCTTTGTAAGCTGCGAAACCTTTTCAAGCTCCTCAATCATGAGTTGATGCTGACGATTGACCTTTTCCTGGGTTTTGCTGATTTCAGCTTCGCGGTTTGCAAGTTCACGCTTCTGCTGTTCGATTGCGTTGTTCTGTTTTAAAAGTGATTCTTCCTTTTTGTCGAGTATGTCCTCTTTCTGAACAAGCCTCTGTTCCTGCTTCTGAAGTTCTACTCTCTTTTCTCTGTTCTCTCTCTCAATTTCGTTTTTGAGTTGCAGTCCCTGTTCCTTTGCCTCTAACAATGCCTCTTTTTTCAAAGCCTTACATTCAAGCGAAGCGTCTTCAATCATTTTTGAAGCTCTGTTTTCAACTTCGCCTAATCTTTTGTCGATTTCTTTCTTTTTTAAGATACCACCGACAAAATAACCTGCAACAGCTAAGATAATGGCTAAAACCGCAAGACCTACGGATAAGCCGATAACTAAGCCGTCAGCAGCAAGAAACAGGCTGCCAAATGCTAATAAGTTCATTTTAGCCTCCTGATAAATAAAATTAAATATATACGTAACTCTTCTTAGAGCAGTTTATATCCGTATATATTGTACAACCAATTAATATAAAAGTCAATTTAATACAACATATACTTTCCATATTATAAAAAAAAGGCGGCATAGCCGCCTTAAAAAATTGAGTTAAGTAACTTATTATACAAAATCAGTCCTTTTTCGTGAGAGTCGCCTTATGCGCCTCTCTTATCTTTGCATCGATTTCGGCTTTGAGCTCGGGGTTGGCTTTTAAGTGATCTCTAAGCTTCTCCCTGCCCTGAGCAATCTTTTCATCGTTATAGTTGAACCATGAACCGCTCTTGGTGAAAATTCCGTACTCAACCGCAAGGTCTATAAGGCAGCCTTCCTGAGAGATGCCTTCGCCGTAGATAATATCGAACTCGGCAACCTTGAAGGGCGGCGCAACCTTGTTTTTAACGACCTTGCACTTTGCACGGTTGCCCACAATTTCGCCTTCCGCTTTGAGCGCATCAGCCTTTCTTATATCAAGGCGGAGAGACGCAAAATATTTGAGCGCCTTGCCGCCGGGGGTGGTTTCGGGGTTACCGAACATAATACCCACCTTTTCACGCAACTGGTTAATGAATATTACGCACGTTTTTGAACGGTTTGTGATTGCCGTAAGCTTTCTGAGCGCCTGCGACATAAGTCTTGCAAGAAGTCCTACGTGCGTATCGCCCATATCGCCCTCTATCTCGGCTTTAGGTGTCAATGCGGCAACAGAGTCAACGACTATAACGTCGACTGCGCTCGAACGGACGAGCGATTCGCAGATATCGAGCGCCTGCTCACCGGTATCGGGTTGTGAAAGATAGAGTTCATTGGTATCAACACCGAGCGCATGTGCGTATTGAGCGTCGAGCGCATGTTCGGCGTCAATGAACGCCGCAACTCCGCCCATCTTCTGCGTTTCGGCTATGATATGCAGTGCAACCGTTGTTTTACCAGAGGATTCCGGTCCGAAAATTTCAACTATTCTTCCACGGGGCACACCGCCGACGCCCAACGCTAAGTCAAGCGAAAGACAACCCGTGGGAATAACCTCAAGCTCGGAATTTATTTTTGTGTCGCCGAGCTTCATTATCGAGCCTTTGCCGTACTGCTTTTCAATCATGGCAATCGTGGAATTCAGAGCCTTGAGTTTTTCTTCGTTCATTATATATTCTCCTAAATTATTTTATCTTTCTGAATGCGTGAAACAGCGCAAGATTTATCGCCGTTTCGGTAATTTTCTGTCTGCCGCCGTTTAATTCGTACTTAAAAACGGATATCGACTCACGTGTGCCCACGGCTATATACAATAGCCCTACGGGTTTTGAAGTTGAATCGGACTTAGGTCCGGCTATGCCGGTGGTGGAAATTGCGATATCACAGTCGCCCGTTTTCAGAAGTCCTTCCGCCATCTGATATGCAGTTTGCTCCGACACGGCGCCGTACTGCTTGAGTATGAGTTCGTCTACTCCGAGGCGCTTGATTTTCGATTCGTTGGAATATGTGTTCAGCCCCTCTAAATAGACTTCGCTTATCCCCGGAACTTCAACAAGCCGCTTTGCAATTCCGCCGCCCGTAAAGGATTCGGCAACCGAAATTTTCATTCGGCGCAACTTTAATAGCTGAAAAAGCCTCTGAGCAAGCGTGATATTTTCAAGCGCATACACATGCCCGTTGAGTCCGCCTATTACCATCCTTATAACATTGTCGTAGGACGATTTTGATAGACTTTCGGGATAAACGATTTCAATAGTGCAGTCTGAAAAGCTGTCGCTGACGTTAAAATCGCATTCAGAACAGACTTCCTTTGCCATAGCTATCACTTTGTTGATTTCGTCAAGCGATACTCCGACTGTCTTTACATAGGAATGTCCGCAGCTTATTCCGCTCTTTTTTGAGAGAATTTGTGCTACATCGCTATCTTTGAGTCTGCTTTCCCCGTCATATGACAAAACGTAAAGATTGCACTCGGGAGCGGAAAGAATGTTGAAATTGTCAAACTGACCTTCGAATATTTTTTCACAGTAGTTTTTGAGAGTGTCGCACATTACCTGCGGACAGAGCAAAACCAAATTCAAATAATTGCCCTTACACTCGGCTATGCTGCGTGAAATTTCTTCCGAATCGTCGTAAGAGCAGTATTCTACCCTGTCAAAATATATGCCGTTTGAGGCAAACTCTGCGGCTGTTGACTCCGCACGGTCGAAATTATTCAATTTTTTATTTCTGAATATAAGCAGGCAATTTTTCTTACTCATGCTTTTAAAACTTCTCTGTTTTTAACGAGGTAATTTATTCCCGAAATTACGGTCAGAATAACTGATATTGCAAAGAACCCGAGCCCTATATAATTTATAATCGTGCCGGCAATATGGTCGCAAATCTCGCATACGCCTGCACCTATAAGCAAAATTACGATTGCGATATCCTGCGCAGTTGTTTTGTATTTGCCGAAGATATCTGCGGCGATTACCATTCCCGTGCTTGCCGCAACCATTCTGAAGCCGCTTACTATAATTTCTCTTGCGAGAATGAGCGCAACGCCGCAGCCTGCAATTATTATCGCCCAGTTGCCAAAATTCGCATTCTCGGTAAATATTTCGGGTTTTGTGAGCATCACGACGAGAGCCGAAAGCACGAGCACTTTATCGGCAATAGGATCGAGAAATTTTCCTAGATTGGTTACAAGATTGTATTTTCTTGCAATCTTGCCGTCTAAAAGGTCGGTAAGGCATGCAATTGCAAATACAGCAAGCGCCACAAAATAGTGCCCTGTAAACTGAACGTAAAATAGAGCGATAAATATAGGTATCATCACCATTCTGCTAATCGTCAGTTTGTTTGGCAGATTCATTACACCCTTGCCTTTTGCAAATTTATACGCTCTGCTCTCTTTTTCTTCACTCATAAGTTGTAATCCTCTGTTCGTCCGAAAAGGTCGTATCCGTCCGTCCTCTCAACTAAAATATCCAAATATTCGCCCTGTGCGGCAGAGTGCGCATTAAAATATACCTTTCCGTCTATATCGGGAGCTTGAAAATATGCTCTGCCGACAAAACAATTATTATCGTAGTCGATACCGTCGCAAAGCACACGCAACTTTTTGCCTATCAAGCCGTTCATTTTTTTGCGGCTTATTTCTTTCTGCACTTCATAAAGCTTTTTAACTCTCGACTTTTTCACTGGATAATTTATCTGCCCTTTCAGCTTGTACGCCGCAGTGTCGGGCTCTCGGGAATAAGCGAAAAATCCGCAGTTGTCGAGCTCAGCCTCTCTCAAAAAGTTACAGAGCCCTTCAAATTCTTCTTCCGTTTCCGAAGGAAAACCGGCGATAAAGGTTGAACGGATTGCTATATCCGGGATGTTCTTACGCAATTTTTTTATCAACGAAAGATATTCCGCTCTGCCTTTGGGGCGATTCATTAATTTTAAAATCCTGTCCTCGCTGTGTTGCAGAGGAATATCGAGATACTTGACTATTTTAGGATTGTCACGTATTTCGGCAATCAGCTCGTCGTCAAGCATATCGGGATAACAGTACAGTAATCTTACACTATTAATGTTGACAAGAGCTGTCAGCTTTTGTAAAATTTCTTTTAATTTTTTCTGACCGTACAAATCAATTCCGTAGCGGGTTATATCCTGCGCCACCAAAACCAGTTCGGAAACTTCGCCAAGCCCCTCCGCCTCGCTTATAAGCTCTTCCATAGGATAGCTTTTATATGCGCCTCGTATCTTGGGGATAAGGCAATAAGTACAATGATTGTTACATCCGTCTGCAATCTTCAAGTATGCGTAATGCGCAGGGGTGGTTACAACTCTTTCGGGAAGGTATCCGCCATTCCCCGAGCCAACGAAATTAACCCTTTCGCCATTATAAGATTTTTCGAGAGCGGAAAAGAAATTGCCGTAATCGTTCACGCCGAGGAATACGTCTGCTTCAACGAGCTCCGGGAAAGTCTCTGCGGCATACTTTTGCGGCAGACAGCCGCATACGACAAGCTTTTCAAGATTACCGCTCTTATAAGCGGAGCACTCCAACACCGTTTCAATAGCTTCCTTGCGGGATTCGTTTAAAAAGGCGCAAGTGTTTACGATTATTACGTTGGCGGCAGAGATATCATCGGTTATTTCACAGCCTCTGCCACGGATTATTGACAGAAGCTTTTCGGTATCAACCCTGTTTTTGTCGCAACCGAGAGAGATGATACCGAATTTTTTTTCAGTAAAATCAATCATCTACTTCTCCGTAGGTGTTTGTAAATTCATCTTTGGTCATTAAAACCTTTCTCGGCTTGGAACCCTCGGACTGGGTGATATAGTTCATATTTTCCATCCAGTCTATAATTTTGCAAGCCTTTATATAGCCGACCGGGAAGCGGCGTTGAATCATGGAAACCGATGCCTGATTTGACATTACGCAGAATTTCAGCGCCTTTATAAAGGTATCGTCTATCTTGGCGTCTCCGCTATCCTCGCCCATGTCGCCGCCACCCATTCCTGCGGGCGCTTCAGGCTCTTCAACCTTGTTAATGAAGTCGGTTGCGTCCTCGTCGAAATAGGTTTCGTTGTGCGATTTAACATAATCGGTAACGTTCTGCACTTCTTGCGAAGAGATAAAACAGCCCTGAATACGTGCGAGCTCGGGGTTATCGGCAGAGCGGTAATAAAGATCGCCCATACCGAGAAGTTTTTCTGCGCCGCCCACGTCGAATATCGTGCTTGAGTCGGCAAAAGAGTTTACTCTGAAACCTATTCTTGTAGGCAGGTTTGACTTTATAAGACCGGTTATGCAGTCTACGGAAGGTCTTTGCGTTGCAAGAATAAGGTGTATGCCGCAGGCGCGCGACTTTTGCGCAAGGCGGATTATTTTGGTTTCTATATCCTTTTTTGCCTGCATCATTAGGTCGGAAAATTCGTCGAGAACAATTAAAATTTTCGGAAGCTTTTCCTCGCCTTCGGGAAGATGCGCATTGTACTCGTCGAGAGTTTTTGTTACAGCACCGTTCTCGGTCATTTCCTTGAACAGAGTGTATCTGCGCTCCATCTCTTTTATTGCCCAGTTCAGCGCCTTAATTACCTTATCAACGTCGTACAGAATTTCGTTAATCATAAGGTGGGGTAATCTGCTGTAAGGAATAAATTCTGCCTGCTTGGGGTCAACAAGAATAAGGCGGAGCTCTTCAGGTCCGTATTTATACAAAAGACTTATTAAAAGGGTGCTGAGGCAGATACTCTTACCGCTGCCGGTTGTGCCTGCAACGAGCAGGTGAGGCATCTTTGTAATATCCGGACAGACGACCTCGCCGTCGATATTTTTACCGAGACCGAAAGTAAGTGAATTTTGTTTACAATTAATAAACTGCGAGCTTGCAAGCATAGACTTCAAGCCAACCGTAGTGCGCTTGGTGTTGGGAACTTCAATCGAAATCACGCCCTTTACGTAGTTTAAGTAGGTATTAACGTTCTTTCTCATGAGCGCAAGGGCGATATCGTCTTTGTAGCTGAGCGCAGTTTTTGTTTTGGTTTTATCGAAAATGGTTACGTCGTAGCGGGTGATTGCGGGGGCAATCGTTACGTTTGTAACTTCGCAAGCTATCTTGAAGTTGCCGAGTATATCAACGATTATGCGCTTGTTGTCCTCAATTTCTCCCGTGTTTACGCTATTATTTTCGGGATAATCCTCCAAAAGGTCAAGCGTAGGACGCACGTATTTCTTCCATACGTGTTTAGGCTTTTCAACAGGCTTTTCCTCTTTGGGAGGCTCCGGCTTCGGAGGCTCGACAGGTGCGCCCCTCCTTTCGGATGCGGGCACGGAAAATCCCACTTCCCTTTCGGGCGGGGGAGTTGCGGAAGAATCGTTGCGTATAGTTCTTTCGCTTATTTCCGTTCTTTCATTACGACTGCCGATATCACGCGAAGCCACTCCGAATACGTCATCGCCTAAATCGACTTCATCGTCATCAAAAATATCCTGCTTGCTGACTTCCTCTCTCGGAGAAATGATTTCATCTCTGCTGCGGGAGACGCGAATGGAATCGTTGCCTCGGATTGAATCGGCTGTAAACAGCGAAGATATTGTATTTGTCGGCTTGCTATCCGTTTCAGAGTTATCCTCGTCGTACTCTGCCGCTACGGGTTGCTCACTTTGAACAGGCTTGTCCTCAGTCGGTTGAATATTATGGATACTCTCCGCATAGTTTTCCGCAGCAGCCTCATCATATGCTGGATAGCTCTGCTGTTCGGGTTGGTGGTATGTGCTTTGAGGCTGATAGTCGCTATCGATACTCTTTACGGGGTTTTCGCCGTAGACGTAGTTTGAAGGAACTTCCTGCTCAGGCTGATTTACAACCTCTTCCTGATAGTTCTGCGTATAACTCTGCGATTCAGACGACGCCTTATATGCCGAGGGATTGCTTGAAAAACCGCTAAGATAATCGCTTGCGCTGTTCACGGGATGATTGAAATATGAATCCTCGTTGAATATCATATTTCTTCTGTAGCTTTCGGCGGCAAACTCGCCGTTTTCAAACAGAATTTTTCTGCCGAGGTTTCTCTCGGAAAATTTATCGTCATCCTGCTCGGGTTGAGCCTGTTGGGGTGCAGGTTGCGCAGTATATTGCGGAACGATGCGGTTATCCACTATCTCCTGATTTTCGTTCACTCCGTAAAGATGGTCGGCCACATGCGCAGACACAGGCTCTGCCGAACGCGAGTCGTCGTACTTAGCCGGGGTTACTTTGACAACCTCTTCTTTTGCGGCGCTGCCTATTTTGCCTTTGATTACGTATCGGAATACGAGATATCCGCTTGCAAGAAGCAACAAAGAAAAAATTACGTATGCACCGATAAAAGTTGCAAGCTTAGCCACGGGATAAACGATAAGTCCGCATACTGCGCCGCCGAACGTGTAGCCCGACCAGCCGTTTGCCGCACTCATATAGTTTGCTTTAAGATACGTTCCGTAGCCTGCAAGCGACATGTTTCTTGTAGTTACCGCATGAAACAGAAGAAAGAATATAACGGCGCATACAGATATAGTGATAACAACACTTTTTTTAATCTTAATACGTTTTTCAAAGACAAGCCAAAATCCGAAGTATGCCAATAATGCCAATACAAAATATGAACCGTAGCCGAAAACTCCGTACATAAAAGTACAGATTGCCGCACCGAAACCACCCATTACGGATTTGCGGGTAAACAGCGTAAACAGAACGACTACGCTGAAAAGCAATATCGTCATGCCCAACGTTTCTCTCGTAAAAATATATGAATTTCTGCCTGATTTTTTCTGTTTTTTGTCTGCCACCTTGTTACTCCGAAAATTAAATTAATTTAAACTATATTTCATTATCAATTATATCATTTAATGAAAAAAATAACAACAAAATGGAGCGCATTAATAGAATTTTTATATATAAATATTATATATAAAATACGGGCACTCCATCCGGCGCACCCGTAGTTTAATGACGTTTTGCTCTATGATAAGCTTTTTATTGCCGCTTTGGCTATATCGTAAATATCTCCCGCTCCGAGGAATAAAACCGTATCTTGCGCCGAAGCCTTTAAAATGAAATCTTTTATATCCTGCTCGCTGTCGCCGTAGCTTGACTTTTTTACGCTCTGTGAAAGGGTCAGCGCACTCCCCGCATCGTCGTAATACTCCCGTGCGGCATAAGTGCGGTAAATCAACAGATTATTTAGCGACGACAGCACGGCAACAAACTTTCCGAAAAGATTTTTTGTCCGCGAATAGGTATGCGGCTGAAACACTACAAACAGTTTGCCCGTAGTTATTTTTTTTGCCGCACGAAGCGAAGCTCTGATTTCGTCCGGATGGTGAGCGTAATCAGCAATACAGACTGCTCCGTTTATATTGCCGATATTTTCAAAACGCCTCTCCACTCCTTTAAAGTCGGATAATCCTTTTTGAATATGCTTGAACGCAATCTGCGCACTGCGGGCTACGGCAGTTGCGGCAAGAGCGTTCAAAATATTGTGTTTGCCGTAAACGTTCAAGCAAATTTTTCCAAGCTCGCAATCCCCTTCGTACACGGTAAACGAGTATCTACCGTTCTCCTCACAGATATGCCTTGCGGAATAATCGGCGTTTTTATCGAAGCCGAAAGTGAGTCCACCTACGTTTATATCACCGTAAAGACTAACTTTTACGCTTGCGGATTCGGCAAAATCAGCGTAACACTTTTTCAATTCCTCCTCGCTGCCGTAACATTCAAGATGGTCGGCACGACTACTCAAAATTACGGCGATATCGGGCCTTAATTTCAAAAAGTTCTTTTTGAATTCACACGCTTCAGTGATAAAATAATCGAATCCGTTGCAGAAATAATTTCCGAAAGCCAAATCCCTGCCGCCTATATGCGCACCGAATTTTTTATTTGCCGCCTTTAAAACGTGAGCGAGCATAGACGTACATGTGGTTTTACCGTGACAGCCCGAAACTGCTATTACTGCTTTGAAATTATTACTGATTTCATACAGCAACTGCCCCCGTGAGAGCATAGGTTTGCCGAGTTTTTTTGCTTCGCAAAGCTGAACGTCGTTTTCCCGAACGGCGTCTGTATATACTATAACGTCAAAATCTTTAATGCTTTCCCTGAATTCACCTATGCTAACACGTATCCCGAGATTTCGCAGTTCATCGGTGAAAACGCTGTCTATAATGTCGCTACCCTCTACCTTTTTGCCCTGACTAAAAAGAAATTTGGCAAGCGAACTCATGCTTACGCCGCCTATTCCGATAAAATAAAAACTTAAATAATTAGCAAAAATTCCCTTTAACATATTTAATTTTATTAAAATTGTTGGGAAAATATCACGAAAAATAAAGTTTTTTAATGAAAATGCAAAAAATTTTGCTCAACCTATTGAAATTATTTAGCTTTTATTGTACAATATAATTAATGAAAGTATAATCTGGAAGGTGGCTTTATGAAAATCTCAGATGTACGAATCAGGTTAGTTAACAAGGAGGACAATAAACTTAAAGCTGTGGCGTCTATCACTATTGACGAATGCTTCGTTATTCACGACATTAAAGTGATAGAATCTGCCGAAGGTGCGTTTATTGCGATGCCCAGCAGAAAAACTAATGATGGCGAATATAAGGATATTGCACATCCACTGAACACCGAGACCCGAGAAATATTAAAGAAAGCAATCCTTTCAGCTTACTATGATGAACTTAACAAATAAGTCATTTTAGATTTTCCGTCAGTTAATTATGCTGAATTTGTAAAGAAAAGTGCGTTCGGTTACGAACGCACTTTTCTTTATAAAAAATACGGCGACTGTAAGTCGCCGTATTCAATTTTAATCTTCGTTATTGTTATTGCCGAATCTCAGCCTTTGAATGAATTTGGGTATTTTCTTTTCGCTCTGGCGCTCGATAGTTCCGTCCTGTTTTACCTGCATAGGCGGCTGTTGAGGAGCGGGTTGTACGGGAGACTGCTGAGGCTGAACCTGCTGCTGAGGCATGGGGTAAGCCTGTGTAGGCTGCTGATACTGAGTGGACTGAGGGTAATTCTGCTGATAATACGGCGACTGATAGCCTTGATATGCAGATTGTTGCGCATCAAGCGTCTGCTGAGGCTGAACGGGCGCATTTGTCTGGCGGGTCGGATAAATGGGTTCCCTCACAGACAGTCTGTTACCTGAGTTATTATAGCCAACCCCTTCATACGAATTTCCGCCCCTAAACGTTCCCTGAGAATCCTCAGTATGCTTATTTTCGTAGCCGGGGAAATCGGTTGCAATAATGGTTATTTCAACCTCGTCGTGGACGTTAGGGTCAATCCTTGCGCCGAAAATTATATTTGCCGAAGCGTCGACAACGCTCTTTACAAGGTCGCCGGCGTCTTCAACTTCGTCGATAGTCAAATCAGAACCGCCGCAAACGTTAAGGATTACGCCGCGCGCTCCCTCGATTGTAGTTTCAAGCAGAGGACAGTTGACCGCAACGCGCACCGCCTCTAAAATTCTGTTATCGCCCTTGGCTACCCCCACGCCGAGATGAGCTATGCCCTTGTCTTTAAGAATCGTCCTCACGTCGGCAAAGTCAAGATTTATAAGCGAAGGATTTACTATGAGCTCGGCAAGCCCCCTAATTCCCTGTTTTAAAATTTCGTCGGCAACACGGAGCGCCTCGGTCATAGGGGTATTTTTTGCAACGACCGTCTTGATTTTGTCGTTGGGGATAACTATGAGCGTATCAACGTATTTTTTAAGATTGTCAAGACCCTTGGCAGTATTTTCAAGGCGCTTTCTGCCTTCAAAAGCAAACGGCTCGGTTACAACCGCAACGGTGAGAATTTTCAAGTCTCTCGCAATCTTAGCGATTACGGGAGCAGCACCCGTACCCGTACCGCCGCCCATACCGGCGGTTATAAACAGAAGGTCGGTATCTTTTATAGCTTCGGTCAGCTCGTCTTTGCTTTGCTCGGCGGCTTGTCTGCCTATGTCGGGGTCTGCACCGGCACCGAGCCCCTTGGTGAGAGCAGGTCCTATCTGAATTTTATTTTTGCAAGGAGAAAGTGCAAGAATCTGACTGTCGGTATTTACCACGTAGTATTCAGCACTGGTTATACCTGCCTCTAACATTCTGTTTACTGCGTTATTACCTGCTCCGCCTACTCCTATAACTTTTATTTTGGCTTTGCCGAGTATAGGATTTCTCGGTTCAGCGGGTGCAGGAATCGGATTATTATTGTAACCGCCGTAATCGTTAAACATATTTAACCTCCGTTAAACTGAACTATATTTGAATTTGTATATTTTTTTATTTATTTTGCCGCATCGCCGAGCGCCGTATCCAAGAGACTGAAAAGCGACGCAAACTGCGGCTTATCGTAATAAGGCACTTTGGGAGCGGTGACTTCAACGTTTTTTACAAGTCTTCCGGAAATATGGTCAACGGTGCCTCTTATTGTATTTACACCCTCGCCCGTTATGAGCAACGGCTTACCGTCTATATTTCTGCCCGAAAAATTCTGCTTGCATTCCTCGATTGTTTCGCATATTCCGTCAAGCCCCTCGCGTATCCTATCCCGCAACGTGACGGTTGAAAAGCTGTACGTCTTGCCCTCGAAAATACATTCTTCCTGACTTGACAACTTTTCTTTGGCGTTCAGATTTACAGTAGAAAGGAAGGTTGTGGCAACTTCGTAGGGAATGTCAAGCTCGCTCATAAGATAGAACGCAACGTGCCCTATTCCCACCGAAAAAGACTCGCTGAATAAAAGTCCGTTTCCGCAAACTATGCTGTACGTTGACGAGATATATCCGAGATCGAATAACACGGCGCACTCGTCGCGGTTTTCTGGCTCGATAAGATACATTGCCTCGGCAAAATTCATGGGAATAAGATTTATATTCTGAATCTCCCTGAACTTTTTGAATGCCTCCATAAGGCAGTCGATAAATACGTTTGCGCACTTGAAAAAGCAGAACCTGCCCTGAACGCTGTCGCTTACAGAGCCGACGGGGTCTATCACCTTACGTTTGTCCGACAGAACGTAGTAGAGGCAACTGTGACGGATAGTTCTCCACCCCTCCTCGACGGGAGGTGCGGACATGCGGCCGAGGGTTTGTAAATCGGATTTATGTATTTTTTTTGCCGACTGAAAGGTAAGCACCTTATCAGTATTAACAAGTTTTAAAAATTCGCCGGGAACGCCGACATAGAAAGTTTTTATACCGCTTGCAGACGTTAAAGTGTTGCGCACGATTTCGGACACAGCTGAAATAAAGCCGTTAACGTCCAAAAGTTCGCCCTCCGCATAACCGTCGTAAGCGCAGGTATATTTGCTCTTTATTATGAAAGTATTGTTGACTCCTCTTTCTCCCACAACCGACGTGATTTCGGAAGAACGGATATCAAGCACGGCTACATAATTTTTACGCATAACCTTTAACGTGCCCTTTAAATTTATTATATAATAAAATTATATAATACGCTGTATAAAAAGTCAACTGAATAAAAATAAAAAAGCGGCCAAATAGTGCCGCTTTTTTGAAATTCGTACCGTAATATACGTCAATTACCAAAATTTGGAATCAGTATAATTTAATAGCTATAATAAGCCGCCGCAGTGCCGTCGGAGCGCAAATTCACAACTATTGTACCCGAAAGCTTTTGTTCCCCGGTCAGCATTATAAATAGATTATGGGCTGCCTGCATCTTCGCTGCCGTAAGGTTTGAATAGTCGGCTATATGAAGGGTTATTCCGCTACGGAAAACAAACTCCATATATCCCGCATAAGCATTTGAAGTGCGGACTTTAATTTCTTTGACTACCGAGCGAAGGGCAGAGAACTTTTCGGCAAATATTTTTGAAACCTCGGCAACGTCTTTAATATGCTTTGCGGTAGTTGTTCCACTGACCACAATAGCGGGTTCAACAACCTCTCCCGCTTTCACCCCACTGCGCATAAGCGTGCCGGAGCCGTCATAAGCGGAAAAAGTACCGTCGTCATCCGAGATGAAAAACGTTTCTACACGTTCGGCAACGGTAATATTAAGCGTGCAGGGATACACCTTTTCATAGCTTGAAAGTACGTAGCCCGAATCGTTAAAACATTCTGCGATATCCTTCTCGTCGACTAACCCCATGAGCTTACCGCCGCACTTATCGAAAAGCGTATCCTTTATAGCCTTTATTTCGGCGTTGGCTCTTTGCTCCTCATCCTCCGTCATTTCTGCGCCGTAGCTATAACTTCTAAGCGTAACGTTTACGTTTTTTACAGAAAAAATTATTCCGAAACCGATAATTACGGACGCAAGAAATACAACCGCTATTACAAGCCAGATAATTTTTCTTAAGTATTTCATATTTTAGTCAAACAACGACCCTCACGATATCGCCGCCGATTGCACGCAGCTTATGTTCGAAAGAGCCGTACCCCCTGTCGATATGGGAAATATCCAGAACCTCGCTTCTGCCCTCCGCCGCAAGTGCGGCAAGTACGAGCGCAGCGCCGCCTCGCAAGTCGTGCGCAACTACGGTAGCCCCCTTGAATCTGTCTACCCCCCGAACGAATGCACTACGGTCTATCACCGTGATATCCGCCCCCATTTTGCGGAGTTCGGGCACATATTTGAAGCGGGTTTCAAACAGATTTTCGGTAATTATGGACTGCCCCTTGCATATACAGCAGAGCGCAGTTATCTGTGCCTGCAAGTCCGTGGGGAATCCGGGATAGGGCTGCGTTTCTATGCTCTTTACGGAAGTAAGCCTTCTGGAACTTTCCAACATTATTTTATCATTTTTTATATGAATATTGCAACCGTTTTCCCGAAGTTTATGTAAAAGCGAGCTGATATTTTCCGCTCCTGCACATTCAAGCTGAACTTCTCCGCCGCACATTGCCGCCGCTACAAGAAAAGTGCCTGCCTCTATCCTGTCGCTTATTGGTTGGAACTCCGTTCCGCCAAGTGTTTTTACGCCTTCGATTACAATCGTTCCGCTGCCCGCACCCAGCACTTTTGCGCCTATTGCGTTTAAAAATTTTTGCAAATCCTCGATTTCCGGCTCACGTGCGGCGTTTTTTATTACCGTAGTTCCCTCCGCTTTGACTGCGGCGAGCATTATATTTTCGGTAGCGCCCACGCTGGGACAGTCGAGCATTATCTCGTTGCCCGTAAGTTTTTCGCATTTGCAAAGTATGTATCCGTTTTTTTCGGTGATTTCAACACCTAACCGCTTCAATCCCGTAAGGTGTAAATCAACCGGTCGTAGACCTATGTCGCACCCTCCCGGGAAGGCGATTTTTGCCATTTTGAAGCGTGAAATCAGCGAACCGAGCAAGAATACCGAAGATCTGAGCTCGTGAGCGAGTCCGCTCGGTATTTCAAAACAGTCCGCCGATGAGCTGTCGATTATTATATTTTCGCCGTCGAATACGGCACTGCATCCGAGACGGGTTAAAATTTTTACCATGTTCCTGACGTCGGAGATATGCGGCACGTTTGTAATCGTTACCTTTCCGTCTGTCAGAACAGCAGCAGCAAGTATGGGAAGCACCGAATTTTTAGCAGATTGAATTTTGACGCTTCCGTATAGCTTGTTTCCTCCATTAATAACGTATTTTTCCATTATTTGACTCCGAGTAGTAAAATATACTTTATTATATGGCGGACAGCTTAAGCCTTGTTAATTCCGCGAAATATTATAAAGTACACCCATCGAAGCCATTGTTATGATTAACGAAGTATTTCCGCTTGAAATCAAAGGTAAAGGTAGTCCCGTGGGGGGAATTGCGCCGCTCACTACGAGGGCGTTTATAATTACCTGTATTCCGTATACGAGAGTAAAGCCCGACGCAAGTAAATAGCCGAACCGCTCATTGCAGTTTTTGGCAATCCGCATACCTCTGAAAATTATAAATCCGCAGACCAAAAAGAAAATTAAAAGCCCGAAAAACCCAAGCTCCTCTCCCATTATCGCAAGAATAAAGTCGCTTTCGGCAAAGGGAAGAAAGCGGTATTTTTGAGTAGAGTTAAACAGCCCAGTACCGAAAAGTCCGCCGTTGCCAAGGGCGTAGAGCGATTGAATGAGCTGATATCCCTCGTCTTTGGGCGAAGCCCAAGGGTCGATAAACGCCGAAAGCCTCTGTAATCGGTAGGGTTCGAGAATGATTAAAAGCGGCACGGCGATTGCGCACGGTATTATTATAATGAGAAAAGTTTTTAAGTTTGTGCCGCTCAAAAATATAATACCGAGCATCAAAAGACCGACGCACATTGTAATTGACATATTCGGCTCGATTATTATCAGCAGACAAAACGCCAACCCCACCCCGAGCACGGGCAGAACGCCTTTAACCGTTTTAACTTTTTTATAATTTTTGGCAAAGTATGCGGCGGCAAACAGCGCAAATGAATATTTGGCTATTTCCGAAGGTTGCAGAGTGAGTCCGCCGAAGCCTATCCAGCGGGTTGCGCCGTAGTTGGTAACGCCCACCCCCGGAATAAATACAAGGATAAGTAGCACTGCGGAAATAATTATTGCCGGATATTTGAGCTTAATCAATTTAGAGTACGGCAAAAACGCAGTGCCAAGCATTGCCGCCGTTCCGATTACAAGACCTATTATCTGTTTTTTTACAAAATACAAACTGTCGCCGTACTGCACCTCTGCGGTATACGAGCTTGCCGAATATATCATAAGGCAACCGAAGCACGCCATCAAAAACACACAAATTAAAAGCGGGATATCTCCCGCTTTTTTACTCTTTTTAAATGGTTTCATCTATACTTTCCACCATCTGCCTGAAAACTTCTCCCCGTTCTTCATAGTTGGAGAAGCTGTCAAACGACGAACTTGCGGGACTCAACAGCACATTCTGTCCGGGCTTGGCGATAAATCCTGCAAGTTTTACCGCAGTTGAAAATTCCGAGCACAGCGAAACGCTTACAAACCCCGACTTTATTGCGGCGTTGAGCATTTTGAATCTGTTTTCACCGTAAATTATTGCATGAATTACAGGAGTGGAATTGAGATTTTCAAACAGCGGAGCATAGTCGTACCCCTTGTCTTTGCCGCCTAAAAGAATGACCGTCGGCGACTTCATTGCCTGCGCCGCTTTTACCGTTGCGTCCACGTTTGTCCCCTTGCTGTCGTCTATGTAAGTGACTCCGCCGACAACACGCACTTTTTCAATGCGGTGACGTATGCCCTTAAAGGCACAAATTGCTTTGGCAACCGACGCCTTGTCAAGCCCGAGCACTCCCGCCGCCGCAATACATGCGAGCGCATTGTAAATATTATGTACCCCGCCCACCGTCATGTCTGCTACGTCAAGATATCTTTCGCCTCTGAAATAAAGACTGCCGCCGTCGGCATATGCACCGTCCACCTTGTTCTGAACGGAAAAATAGATTACTTTTGACTTGCAGTTTTTTGCAAATCCCCGCACTACGGGATCGTCGTAGTTTAATACGGCATACTCGCTTTCCCTGAGATTGCGAAGTATTTTCGACTTCAGAAAAATGTAGTTTTCCATATTGTAGTGGCGGTTAAGGTGATCTTCCGTCACGTTTGTGATTATGGCTATGTGCGGGCGGAGGCTGGAAAGGGTTTCAAGCTGAAAAGAAGATATTTCTATTACCGCAAAATCGTCGAAAGAGAGATTTTCCACCTCTTTCACAAGCGGATTTCCGATATTTCCGCAGGCTACCGAACGTTTGCCCGAAGCGTTTAAAACGTCGTTCAGCATAGATACGGTTGTTGTTTTTCCGTTCGTACCCGTCACTGCTATCGCCGTTGCTCTGAGATACAGAGCTGCAAGCTCTTCCTCTCCGATAATGGCTTTGCCCTGCTTTCTGAAAGATATAGGCAGAGCTGTATCGATGGGGATTCCGGGGCTCAAAACGAGCACGTCGCAGAACTGCGCTGCCTCCTCGCTCTCCTCGGCAGAGATTATGCGGGCGCCGAGCTGTTCGAGCTTTAAACATACTGCCGACACGTTGTCGCTTATTACGTCGTCGTAAAGATATACCTCCGCACCCCTGTCAAGGAGAAAGCGTGCACTGCTCTCACCCGATTTGGAAAGTCCCGCTACTAAAAATTTTTGATTTCTGAAATACATTTTACCTCACACAAATATCAGACAGAATATTCCGACCAAGGCAGTGAGCGTGAAATACGCATAGGAAATTTTACTTTCCGAATATCCCTTCATCTGAAAATGGTGATGCAGGGGCGCCATCAGAAATACTCGCTTCCTTGTCCGTTTATAGTATATTACCTGAACTATAACGGATATTCCGGAAATTACGAACATTATGCCGAGTATGGGAATATAGAGCGAGTTACCCGAAAATACCGAAACGCATGAAATAAATCCACCCAAAGCAAGCGAACCGGTATCCCCCATAAATATTGCCGCCCTGTTTGTGTTAAAAACAAGAAATGCGGCAATCGCCCCTACGGCGGCAAAGCACAACAGCGAAAGATTCGTACCCTGCAAAGTAAGCATTATACCGAAAATAACGAGGTATGCCATGCTTGTACTACCTGCAAGCCCGTCGAGTCCGTCGGTGAGGTTGACGCAGTTGACCGTCGCAATAAATATAAACGCCACAAGAGGAATTATACCCCACTTTATATTAACGGACAGACTGCCCGCAAACGGCACGCTAATATACGTTAAGTCGTTCACATAGCAGTAAACTGCTGCAACGATAGCAATTGCAAGCTGAAAAAAAATCTTCTGATAGGGCTTTAGCCCCTCGTTTTCCTTACGGTATATCTTTAAAAAATCGTCTAAAAAGCCGACGATTGTAAAGCCTGCCGTAACGGCAAGCGTTAAATTGGCTTGTCCGCTATTAAATCCGCACAGGCAGAAGCCGACAATTATTATTGCAACAACAAAGGCAAGACCGCCCATAGTGGGCGTTCCGCTCTTTGACTTGTGCTCTTTTACGTATCCGAGAATATACTGCCCCGCTTTAAGTCTTTTTAAAAGGGGCAAAAGCAATAACAGCAGCAAAAACGACGCACCGAAAGCGTCGAGAATGCCTATAAAAATTATTTTCATTTAGTCGCCGATTATCTTTTTTATAACTGTATTGTCGTCGTAACTGTGTTTTATACCCATTATCTCCTGATAGTGCTCGCCGCCCTTACCAGCCACAAGAAGTATATCGCCTTTCTCCAGAAGTCTGACGGCGTATTCCGTTGCCGCCTCTCTTTCTGTGACCGTAACGTATTTTTTACCGTAAGGTTTAACGCCTTCTTCAATTTCCGAAATTATATCGAAGGGTTCCTCGAAGCGGGGATTGTCTGAAGTAATTATGCAGAAATCGGCATATTTTGCCGCAACCGAGCCCATAATCGGTCTCTTGGTTCTGTCGCGGTTGCCACCGCACCCGAAAAGGCAGTAAAGCTTACCCTTGCACAGCTTTTTCAAGGATTGCAACGACTTTTCAAGCCCGTCGGGAGTATGTGCGAAGTCAACAAATATATCCGCTCCGTTGTAGTTTGCTATCCTCTCGAGTCTGCCCGTGACTTTTTTCAGATTCTTAAGACCTTTTGCTATGGTCGCCGTATTCACTCCCAAAATTTTTGCACATGCCGCAGCAGCCATTGAATTGTACACGTTATGAATGGCGGGCAGCAACAATTTAATTTCGTACAGCTCGTCAAAAAGATTTAAAACGTAGGTTGTGCCGTGCAGACTTTCAGTAATATCAACGGCGAACACGTCTGCGGGATTGCTTATGCCGTAACTTATTGAATTTTTTGTGCTTTTCAGAAGCTGAATACCGAGTGCGTCGTCCGAATTTATAACCGCATATCCGCATCTATCCTCTTTAAACATTAGCTTTTTGCAGTCGGCATACTCCTTCATGCTACCGAAAAAGTCAAGATGGTCCTGCGTGCAGTTGGTAAAGATGCCGACGTCAAAATGCAGTCCGTCGATTTTATTGTAGTACAACGCATGGGCAGACACTTCCATGAATACGTACTGCACGCCGTTTTCCACCATATCGGCAAACACAGAGTGCATATAGATAGGGTCGGGCGTAGTAAGTTCGGGAGAGATAAATTTTTCGCCGTAGCTTATGCCGAGCGTTCCGATTATCCCCACCTTACTGCCGTTTGCCTTAAATATTTCAGACAGCATATATGTGGTTGTTGTCTTGCCGTTAGTTCCCGTAACCGCAATAAGTTTTAATTTTTTATCGGGAAATCCGTAAAATGCCGCAGCAAGCTTTGCAATCTGAGCCCTGCCGTTTTCAACGATTATCTGCGGCAGAGCGCTTTCAACTTTGCGTTCGCATACGATAGCCGCCGCACCGCTTTTTTCTATTTCGGCAATGCGTGAATGAGAGTCGAAATTAGCTCCCGCATAGCAGATAAACAGGTCTCCTTTTTTGACCGTTCGGCTGTCGGTACATATACCCGAAATTTCAGCGTCTGCATTTACTGTCTGTTCCTTGATTTTTATGTATTTTGTCAGTTCGGAAAGTTTCATAATATATCACCTTTATTCATATGGCTGTATGTTTTTAATGCTGATTATATCTTCAAAAATCTGCTTTGCCACGGGCGCCGCAACTGTGCTGCCGTAGTAGACTCCCTGCGGTTCGTCTACTATTATAAGTGCAAGATACTGCGGGTTATTTGCAGGGAAAAAACCTGTGAATGAAGACACGTATTTCCCCTGCGCAACGTGACCGTCTTCGTATTTCTGCGCAGTTCCCGTTTTGCCGCCCACTTTATAACCTTCGATATAGGCGTGTTTACCGCTACCCTCTGTAACAACTCCCTCAAGCATTTCCGCAAGTATGTGCGAGGCTTCCGAGCTTACTACTTTATTTTTTAAAACTGCTTTATTTTGAGAAACGGACTTCCCGTCCGCCGAATCTATACTTTTTAAAAGGTGAGGAATATAGTAATTTCCGCCGTTCACCGCTGCGGCAACTGCGCATGCGAGCTGAACGCCCGTAACCGCCACGGTCTGCCCGAAGCCTATTCTTGCGAGGTCGCAATCCCGAACCACCGACTGCGGAACGAGCATACCGAGCGCTTCACCGTTGAAATCAAGCCCTGTAACATTGCCGAATCCGAACGCTTGGAGGTATTTATAAAAAGTTTCACTGCCGAGCGACAGTGCTATATCCGTAAAACAGGGGTTACAGCTGTTGTTTAAAGCGGTCGCCAAAGTCTGATTTGTGTGTTTTCCGTTAGAGTGGTCTGACCAGCACTTTATTTTAGTGCTGTCAACCGACCTCGTTCTGCTACTGTTAAAAACATAGGAATTTGAAAACGCTTTTGAATTGCCCCGCAGATATTCCTCAATATTCGCTGCCGCCGTTACGACTTTGAAAGTCGAACCGGGTTCGTAGATATCGCTTACTAAGACGTTTCTCGTTAAAGCATTGAGCGTTTCGGTATCGTTGCGGGGAACGTCGTTCAAATCGTACGAAGGATAGTTTACCATAGCGAGAATATCGAAATTCTGCGGATTGAGTACAACGCAGGAAACGGCTTTCGCCTGCGACGAAATGTAAACGGACTTCATCGCCTCCTCGGCGGCAAGCTGAATATCTATATCGATAGTTAGCTGAATATTGTCGCCCGCCTGAGCTTCCCGATATATTACCGTAGATTTTTCCGTTTCGTTGCCAACTATGTCGGTGCTATACACAATTTCACCGTCCGCTCCGCTGAGTACGGTATTGTAGTATTTTTCAATACCTGCTATGCCGAGTCCGTCCGATGCGGTAAAGCCGAGCACCTGACAGAGCGCATCGCCGTACGGATACGAGCGGGAATTGTCGCGGGAATAGTACACGCCCGAAAGCCCGTATGATATTGCCTTTTCAACAGATTGTTTATCAACCTGTCTGGCAACAGTTATTTCGGATACTTTTCCAGCCTTAATTCTTTCAAGTAATTGATTAGGGTCAATATTGAAAATTCCACTGAGCACCGTTGCCGTATATTCGGCGTTAGACACAGCGTTAGGACGCAGAAAAACGCTGTACGTAGTTCTGTTTCCGGCTAACACCACTCCGTTGCGGTCAGTTATATTGCCCCTTGCCGCAATTACCGGTATCTCTCTGTTCCACTGGTCGGAAGCCCGAAGTTTAAGCTCTGAGCTCCAGCTCGTTTGAACGTATAAAAGGCGTGCAATTATCAGACAAAAAATAAAGGTTATTGCCAAACTCATTGACAATAACCTCTTTTGTAAAACTGTGGTTGAAAGGCCTGTTTTATTTATTTTTTTGATAGAGCTATCTCCTTATTTAACCATATCGTTCGCTTCTGCACCCTTGGCTAACCATTCGTCGAAGTTGGATTCGAAATCGGCGATATCTTGATTAACGCTTTCATACGACTCACGGGCTTCGTTTAAAGACGATTGAAGATTTCCCAAATCCCTGCTTGCACCCGATATAATTGCCGCATTTACGATTATGAGAGTAAACAGCGCAACGATTACCGCAATAACCGCTCCGATAATTATTTTATCGCGCTTGGAAAGGTTGATGCGCTTTTTAGTGCTGTTTGCAATTGCTCCTTCCTCGTCAGCCTTCTGATTAGCGGATATATATTGCATTGTCGTTCTGGTGGGAACGAGGTCTTCGTTTTCCTCTTCGACAATCTGCTGTGCAACCATAACAGGCTGCTCTTCGGCTTGCGCAAAAGATACTTTCCTGTTTATTGCGCTGTCGGCACGGAATAAATCCGCACTCGTACGTGCGCCCTCTACCTGATAAATCTCATTCTGTACGGGAGCGGCAGCCTGATAAGATTCAAGCGCAACAGGCGCCGGCTGCACGGGCTGTGCAACCGAAGACTTCAAATCACTCATCGTATTATCGGCATTCATGATCTGCTTAAATCTTTCGCTTATTCCGGAATTATGAATTCTATCGGCAATTTCGATTGAAGAATACCCGTATACGGATTTTTCCTGAGTTTCCTCTATTCTCTTTTCTAAAATCGGGGTTGCGACTGCCATATTTTCTCCTTATCGCACTTTTTAGATTATTTTCTTTGCTATCCGCAATTTTGCGCATTTTGAGCGCGAGTTAAGCGCCATTTCTTTGACGCTTGCTATAATGGGTTTTTTTGTGATTATTTCCACCTCTTGCCGCTTGCCGCACACGCACACCGGAAGGCTTTTATCGCATACGCAGTCGCATTCCAACATTCTGAATGCCTGTTTTACGATTCTGTCTTCAAGCGAATGGAAGGTCAGAATTGCAATGCGACCGCCCTTTTTAAGTCTTCGGGTAAGACCCATTACGCAGTCGTACAATCCTGAAAGCTCTCCGTTTACGGCAATCCTTATAGCCTGAAAGCTCTTTCTTGCCGCCGGTCCGTTCTGACGGAACTTCGCAGGTATACTCGATTCGATTATTTCTGCAAGCTCGCCGCTCTTTGTTATTGCGCTTCGGGTTCGCACTTTAACAATGTTAGCAGCGATATTAGGTGCAAATCTTTCTTCTCCGTACTCTTTCAGAATTTTTGTGAGTTCCGATTGAGTGTAGTTGTTAACAATGTATTCGGCTGTCAATTCTTGCGTTTGGTCCATTCGCATATCGAGCGGGGCTTCGGGTTGCATATAGCTGAAACCCCTATCCCTGTCGTCAAGCTGATGGCTTGAAACGCCGAAATCTATTAATATGCCGTCGAGGCTGTCAACGCCTGCCTCTTTAAAAACCTGTTCAAAGTCCTTATAGTTTGACTTGAATATTTGGAATCTTCCCTTGAATTGCTCCAATCTCTTATTTGAAGCTTCAATCGCATCGTCGTCAAGGTCGGTTGCGATAAGTCTGCCGTTCGGCGCCGTGCGCTTTAAAATTTCGTATGAGTGTCCCGCTCCGCCTATTGTTGCATCGTAGTAAATGCCGCCGTCCTTTAAGTCGAGCCCCTGCATGCACTCTTCGAGCATAACGGGTATGTGAGAGAACTCTTTCATTGATTAAAAGTCCAAAATCTTTACGAGATCTGCCATTCCTTCGACGGTCATCTCCTGTGTACCGTAGAACTCGTCGTAGCGCTCGGGCGACCAGATTTCTATATGATTTCTTCTGCCGCAGATTTTTACGTCCTTTTCGATCTTTGCATATTTTCTGCACATGGTGGGGATTACGAGTCTTCCCTGCGGGTCGCTTTCTACCGGTTCGAACGTGCTTAAAAATATGCTTACAGCCTTGTATTTTTCCGTATCAGACTGTTTTACGTCTGCAAACCTTGAATAAATCTTTTCTACTTCTTCCTCGGAGTAAACCTCTATGCAACCGCCTGTGCCCAAATGAAAGACAACGTTGAACTTCTTCTGTTCCTTGTCCTCCGGCTCTACGGGTTCGCCGAGCAGGTCCGATTTCAGTTTAGCGGGTATTCTTATTCTGTTTTTGGCGTCAACCGAGTGGTCGTACGAACCTGACAAAGCGCGCATATGCTTTTCCTTTCTGTAGTGTAGATTTAGTATAGCATGGCCCAAACCACGTGTCAACAGATTTAAGTAATTTTTTTGAAAAAATTATGATTTTTTGACCACTTTTAACCACCTTTAAACATTAGTTTTTATTATTGCTTAAATAGCTGAAAATCCTGCTATTCTTCATGCAGTCTCCGCCGAAAAAGGTTATTTCGCTGTGATCAGACGGAAAATCGCAATTCCCGATAATAGTTTCAAAGCGGTTAGCTGTACCTTTTATTCCGTCGAACACGGGGCAGTTGTAGAAAGATGAGATTATTTCTCCGACGTAAATATAGTGCGTACAACCTAAAACTATGCTGTCGCACTCGATTTTCGGCAGAAGCCTTTGCACCTCTTTGCGGTCGAGATTGAAAATATTATTTTCTATGTAAGCGGCAAGGTCGGGGCAGGCGATAACTTTTGTGTGTCCTCCTCCATGTTCTTGCACGAGATTTTTTAGCGACTGGCTGTTTGCTGTTGCCGGAGTTGCGAGCACAACGCAATTTTTATGATTTGCTGCCGCAGGCTTTACGGCAGGTTGAATTCCTATAATAGGGAATGAATATTTTTGACGCAGAAATTGAATACACTCAGCGGTAACCGTATTGCACGCAACCACCGCAGCGGCAGGGTTAAGGTAACTCATGAGCTGAAATTTACCGTCTACAAGGCTTTGAATTTCTTTATGCGTCAGACTCCCGTAAGGCATATTGTAGTTATCGGCAAAATAGGCAAAGTTGCAGTCTTTCCGCCTTTTTGCGCATTCGTTCAATAGGTTTAGTCCGCCTATTCCGCTGTCGAAAAAGCACACTAATTTTGTTTGACCGACTTTATTCATACATAATTATTAATATTGTATTAAGGCAAAATATATTAAAAAAATATTAAAAGCCGATAAAAAACAGTTTACAAACGGGGTTTTTTATGATAAAATTACACAGTAATTCAAAGAGAATACGGTATTTAAAGGAGAAATCAAATGCCTAATATAAAGTCTGCTAAAAAGCGTGTGCTTGTAATCGAAAAGAAAACCGAGAGAAATAAGGCTTTGAAGTCCGAGATGAAGACTGAAGTTAAAAAGCTTCTTACGGCTATTTCTAACGGCGACAAGCAAGCCGCTACGGCGCTGTTCCCCCACACCTGCTCCGTTATTGACGGCGCAGTTGCAAAGGGCGTTATCAAAAAGAACACCGCTGCAAACAAGAAATCCGGTTTGGCAAAGAAACTCAACGCAATGGCGTAAATTGAATAAAAAAATAAAAGCGGACGATATTCGTCCGCTTTTTTTATTATTTAAATATGTAGCCTTTAAAATCAATTGATTTTTTTAAGGCAATGTTGTATTATTTATGTACTAGCGCTTCCGTAGTTAAATGGATATAATAAACCCCTCCTAAGGGTTAGTTATGGGTTCGATTCCCGTCGGGAGTACCAAAAAGTACCTTGGGCAAAATTGCCCAAGGTACTTTTTGTAATTCTGATAACAATCAACCCCTTGGTTCGTGCGAGGAGCGTAGTGACGATGCTCTGCGGAGGGTTCCCTTGGGGAAACCGCAGATTCACGCAATTTTGTACATATTTATGCACGATTCGTGCGAGGAGCGTAGCGACGAAGCTCTGCGGAGGGTTCCCTTGGGGAAACCGCAGATTCCCAAATTTCTATTCCTTATATTCAAAATTTCTATTTTCTGTGAGGGCTTTCTTGTAACGTAAAATATAATATTTTGCCATGGAGAGATTTTGTTCGGAGTAGTTTCCGCACTCCTCGGGCTTCGCCCCGGGGATTTCGCCTTCGAAATTTATTATAAAGTTACACATGTCTACCACAAGATTATAGATATCTTCCGACTGTAACTTGCCGAACATTACAATATAAAAGCCCGTGCGGCAGCCCATAGGTCCGAAATATATAACTTCGTCACCTCTTGCCGAGTTGCGCAAATACGTTGCACCGAGGTGCTCTATGGTATGTATTGCGGGCACATCCATTACCGGTTCGCGGTTGGGCGCAGTGACGCGCATATCAAACGTCGTAACAGTGCAATTTTCCTTTTGGTCGCGGCGTGAAACGTAAAGCCCTGCTTCAAGCGTTAAGTGATTCACTTTAAAACTTTCTATCTTTTCCATAGCTGTTGTAATTATATCATACAGATTACACTTTTAAAAGCAAAAAATATAAAATTCGGCGATTGTTGATTAAAAAATCTGACATTTGCCGAAAACTTATGCGGAGGTAACTATGAATCCCATAAAAGAAAAAAGCAAATCACTTGAAAACAACTTTTTACCTTTGAGAAAAATGTACCCTAAAAGTTATAATAAAGAAAAGACTTCCCCCTATACGAAAACCCGTGTAATTTTAATGAACGGTACGGAGTTCGAGTCGCAATGGTTTATGCATAACTTTGCAAGGCACTGCGACGAACCCGAAATTTTGCAAGCGCTTGCAGTTGTGCGCCGTCAGGAACAGCAGCAACAAAAGCGCATCAGCTGCTTAAAGCCTATAAACGAGAGTATTCTTGAAACGACAATTGCATACGAACAGCTTGCAGTGGATTTAACTGCCGTACTCGCTCAGAACGAAAAAGACGACAATAATATCAGGGCACTCAACTTTGCGCTTTTGGAGGACTTTGACCACCTCTACCGCTATGCCAACCTGCTCAAAATGGACAAAAACATCGACGCAGACATGCTTGTAGGTAAGTACACGGAAATTATGCCCGGCCGCCCCACCGTTGCCGAACACAGATATCCCTCGGACGATATCAAGCCTCACCTCAAGGCAGACAAAGCCGACCTGTACTCAAAGCTCGTAGCGTGCACTATAACCGCCGCAGAGCAGCAAACAATGAATTACTATATGAACATTGCGCAGTGGTATAAAAACGACTTAGGGCGCAAATTATACGCCGAGATTGCAATGATTGAGGAAGCGCACGTAACTCAATACGAAAGCCTTAAAGACCCCACTATGACCTGGCTTGAACAGTGGGTTATGCACGAGTACACCGAGTGCTGGCTGTACTACTCGGCAATGCAGGACGAGAGTGACGAAGCCATTAAAAAGATTTGGACTGAGCACTTTAAAATGGAAGTATCCCACTTAAAGACCGCCGCAAAAATGCTTAAAAAGTTTGAAAACAAGAGCTATGAAAGCGTTTTCGGCTCGGGCGAGTTCCCCAAACTTTTAAAGCTTGGCGGAAACAAGGAATATATAAGAAAAGTTCTCGGCAGTACCATACTTCTCACCGCCGACAATACGCATGAAAAGTTTGACTACAAGGATATTAAAAAGATTTCCGACGACCACAGATATTTCGACTATCAGCAATATATGTCGGGCAACCCCGAAAGAAACCCCTCGCACCTCGTAATCGAGAAGGCGATCGAGCGTCTCGGCAAGGACTATCGCTATCAAGACAGCGACCACCCCGTGAAGGAGCTCCGCAGTCGCGAAAAGGATAACACAAAGATAGCAAGAACCAAGTAAAACTCAACACTTATTGACATTTTAAAAGCGCAGGGTGTATAAGCACTCTGCGCAATATTATTTTTTCTTATTTTCTTTTACGAATTTTTTGAGCTCCTTAAACGTTTTATCCTCGCCTTCGTCTTTGAGCATAGTAAGAAAGTATTTAAGCTGTTCGTACGTTTTGGGATTTATGCTCTCTTTATCAGTACGGGCTTCAAAATATTCGAGGGGGCTTGCGTCCGTGTATTTATCCTTGAGATATATTTTGCTTGCGGCTACCCTGTCGCACACCATTTCGGCAAAGTACTTGGCGGGCATTTCAACGTACACTTTTTTGCCGTCGGCAAAATCCTCCCAGTACTCGAAGTGGTGCTTGTTTCTGCCTTTATGGTGAAGCCATGCGGCGGAATATCCCAACACTTCCCTTTCCTTTGCCTGGGGACTGCGAAAGCCTTGATAATACTTAACCCCCGCACGGAATTCGGCTTTTGAATACTTTGAAAGATCGTGCGTAAGCCCCTGCCATATGAGCCCTACTTTAAAGCAGAGCTTTCTAACCGCACTTCTGTGCCGACCTACCGTTCTTAAATGCTTAAAAAAGTTCATTAAAGCTCAATGTCAAAACAGGGCGATAAGTCGCCCTGTATTTTAAATTTCCATTATAATAGATGCCGGTCCGTCGTTGAACTGCTGAATTTTCATATCCGCACCGAACACGCCCAACTTTACGGTTAAATCGTTCTCACGGAGTTTTTGCGCCGTGTATTCGTACAAAAATTTAGCTCGCTCGGGCAACTCGGCATTTGAAAAACTCGGACGGTTGCCGTGCGAGCAGTCGCCCAAAAGTGTGAATTGCGAAACGAGCAAAATCTGCCCGCCTACGTCTTTTACGGACAGATTGGTTTTGCCGTTTTCATCTCTGAAAATGCGGAGCTTGGATATCTTTTTAGCCAGCGTTTCCGCCTGCTCCTCCCTGTCCCCGATTTTTACACCGAGGAATACGACAAGCCCGAAATCTATTTCGGAAATGAGCTTGCCGTCAACCGAGAGCGCAGTGCGCCCGACGCGCTGTATTACAGCTCTCATTTAATTATTTGCCGACTCTGGACATATACTCGCCTGTGCGGGTATCGATACGGATGATTTCGCCCTCTTCAACAAACATAGGCACCTGAATGGTTGCACCCGTTTCTACGACGGCGTTTTTCATTGCATTAGTTGCGGTGTTGCCGCGAACGCCGGGCTCGCACTCGATTATCTTGAGCTCAACGAAGTTTTCGGGTTCAACCGAGAATGCCGTGCCGTTGAGCGATTTTACCGTTACTGTGTCGTTCTCCTTGATATATTTGAGCGCTTCCTCTACCTGTCCGGGATTGAGGGTAATCATATCGAACGTATCGGGGTCCATGAAGTAATAGAACTCGCCGTCGGTGTACGAATAGGTCATCTTTCTGGTTTCAACCTGCGCAGTTTCAAGCTTTGCGGTGGGGTTGAAAGTGATATCCGAAAGCACCTGTCCGGTTACTACGTTCTTTAAAGTAGCTCTTACGAACGCTGCGCCCTTACCGGGTTTAACGTGCTGGAACTCGGTAACGGTGTAAACGCCTTTACCGTTATATTCGAAAGTTGAGCCCTTTCTGATGTCGCCTGCTAAAATGGATGCCATAAATTTTCTCCTTAATACCTTAAATTACCGTTAATTTTTTATCTGAATCGGTCAAACTTATCACGTTTCCGTTTTTAAGTGCGACCGTGTCTTCTATTCTTATGCCGAACTGACCCTCGAAATATACGCCGGGCTCGTCGGAAAATACCATATTGTTTTTAAGCACTGCCTCGCTCTTGGGGGAAAGGTTGGGATATTCGTGCACGTTTATGCCTATACCGTGACCCAAAGAATGAGTAAAATATTTATCGAGATTATGCTCACGCAGATATTCCCTTGCAAAACCGTCAGCCTCGCGCCCCGTAACACCCTCGTGAATGCGCTCCTTCGCAAGCATGTGTGCTTTTAATACGTGTCCGTATATTTGTTTGAACTCGCTGTGCGTTTTGTCGTCGCCGAAGAGGAAAGTCCTTGTGCAGTCTGAGCAGTAACCGCCGTATATACAGCCGAAGTCGATTAAAACTATATCGCCGAACTTCAGCTTGCGGTTGCCCGTTTCGTGGTGGGGCACGCTTGAATTTTCGCCGAAAGCAACGATAGTTTCAAAGCTCGTTCCGCTTGCACCGTTTTTGCGCATAAGATATTCAAGCTCTGCCGCAACCTCGTTTTCGCTCATACCCTCTTTTATTCTTCCGAGCAGAGCTATGTATGCCGTATCGGCAATCTCGCACGCCTTTTTGATGAGTTCGAGTTCATCTTCCTCTTTTACTGCCATTGCCTCGGTGAAAGCCGGTGTGCTGTCAACAATTTTCAGTTTCAAGTCGGCTAGCTTCATATAGTCGGGGAACAGAGTTCTCGATACGGGTATAGCCACTTCGCTGTAAGGCTTTAATATGTTTTCAAGCGGACCTTGGAACAGCTTTACGTTAATATCAGAGCCTTTCAATGCGCTCGCAGCCGCCTCTAAATAGCGGGGGTCGGTATAAAACGTTGTACCCGCTTTATCGCTTAAAACGTATCCGAACGAGGTTGAAATTCCAGTAAGATACTGCCTTAAGTCTGATTGTTCGGTTAAAACCGCCTGTGCCGAAACTTTATCAAAAATCTTTTTTGCGTTATTGATTGCCATACTTTGCCTTCCTTTTTATTTTATCAAAAAAAATTTTACGTGTCAACACTATAATATATACGTTTCATTTGGACGGCGTCCTCCGCCTGAGTTCCCGCCGATTCACTCACAATATACGGCTCTAACTTAAGCTCTTTCAATGCGATTGCCAAAGGCTCGAATTCAGGTCCGTAGACGGTATCGTCTAACGTGAGATGCTTTATTTCGCCCTTGCCGCCGTACATGATTTTTGAAAAGTGAACGTGAAAGCTTTTAACCCTCTCGTATCCGAGCTCGGCAATCATATATTCAAGGCGGTTTTTGTAGTCGTTCACCGTCTTTAAACTGCCCTGCTCCCGGGCATTGATGTGCCCGAAGTCTATTGCCGGCACAAAGCAATTATCTATTTTGCAGAACGCAACAATTTCTTCAAGCGTGCCTATCTGTGCAATTTTGCCCATAGTTTCGGGGCAGAATTTAAGATTTTCAAATCCGTTCAGATAGATATAGTCTCTAAGAGTTTTGAGCCTATCCGCCGTCTTTTGCACTGCTTCGTATCTTGAAACTTTGCCCTGCGCCGCAGGGTGAAACACAACCCGCTCGCCACCAAACAGCTGCAAAAATTTTGCACTTGAAAGGACGTAATTATATGATTTTTGCGCAACCTCGTCGTCTGGATTTGCAAAATTTATAAAGTACGGCGCATGCACGCTGATTTCCACCTGCGCCTGCCTAAACGCCTCGCCTATCTCTACCGCTTTGCCCTCGGAAATATTTACGCCTCTGCCGAAGGAATATTCAAAGCAGTCAAGCCCGAGCGATTTGCAGTATGCCGCCGCCTCGGTTGTATGTTTAAATCCTGCGGCGTAAAACGCCTCTCCGTTACCGCTCGGTCCGAATTTAATCATTTTATTGCCTTATTTTAAGAATATCTTGCTCAAGCTGAGCTTTAAGCTCTTCCGCACTTTCAAACTTTTGTATGTCCCTTATGTATTCGCAGAATTCAACGGTTATATTTTCGCCGTAGAGTTCACCCTCAAAACCGTCAAGATGGACTTCCAGAACCGGCTGCTCCTCGTCAAACGTGGGGCGTGCGCCGTAGTTTGCTATACCTTTGTAGCTGTTTTCGCCGACCTTGCATACAACCGAATACACACCCGACTTAACTTCGACCTTGTTTTCGGGATACAGAATATTAATTGTGGGAAAGCCGAGAAGCTTATTTCCTCTGTCGGCACCGCTGATTACCGTGCCGCTCACGGAAAAATTTCTGCCGAGGAGCTCGTTTGCCGTGGCAATATCGCCGTTTTCAAGCATTTTCTTAATCAGCGACGTACTGATTTTTTCTTCACCGTACATGACGTCTTTTACAGATTGGTACCAAACTCCGTTATCCTCGTTTTCGGCATAATTTTTGAGTGTAGACGACTTGCCTTTTGCGCCTGCACCGAAACGGAAATCCTTTCCGCTCATAAATCCTTTAACGTTGATTTTTTCTTCTATGGCGTTTAAAAAATCTGTAGCCGAAGTCTTTTTAAATTCTTCGGTGAAGTCGATTTTGAGTACGAATTTTACGTTGAACTCTTCCAGAAAGCCAAGTCTTTCTTCAAACGTATAAATCTGCCTGCCGCCTTTGCCGTCGGTGAACGTCATAACGCCGAGGTCAAGTCCATTGATTTTAGCCTGAAGCTTTGCCTTTTTCAAAAGCTCGATGTGCCCGTTATGCAGTCCGTCAAAGCAACCTAAAACAACAAGACAGGGAAATCCGTATTCGTCCTCTCTATAATTTACGATTTCTAACATAACTTTGTCCTGACCTTTAGAACCTTTTGTTTAACTTCGGCAAGCCCGTAAAAGCTGCCGTCAGTATTGAAAAATTTATATATTCCGTCCGCTCTTTCGCTTACAACGGAAAGTCCGTTTAACAGTTTTTTTGCTTCAGTCTCGGACGGATAAATACTTTCAAAGCTCAATACATCCTGCGTTTTTATAATGTAATCGTCCATATTTTGCGGGGATAAAAGATTCGACTGAACGGAATTATCCAAAGTAAACGGACCGCTTTTTGTGCGGACAAGCGAGCTCATAATTGCGCTTGTCCCAAGCCTTACGCCCAAATCTCTTGCAATAGAGCGGATATAAGTTCCGCCGCCGCACTCTATTTCAAACGAGTACTCGTCTGCGCTAATATTCTGAAGCAATTTAATACCGTGAATTGTTACTTTTTTAGGAGAAAGCTCAAACTCTACACCTTCTCGGGCAAGCTGATATCCTCTCTTTCCGTTTATGCACTTTGCACTATACTTTGGCGGGAGCTGTTCAACTTCACCCGTAAATTCGTTCAGCACGTCAGAAATTTCGATTGCGGTGGGAATCCTGCCGCCCTGAAAAGTTATTTCACCCGTAGTATCGAGCGTGTCGGAGTCAACCCCGAATTTAAATGTAGCGATATACGTTTTATTTTTGCCTAAAAAATAATCAAAAAGTCTGGCGGCGTTGCCGATTGCAACGGGCAAAACGCCCGAAGCCATAGGGTCAAGCGTGCCCATATGCCCGCAGGGCGTATTGGTAAGCCGCCTTATTTTTGCCACTTCCTGTGCAGACGATGTGCCCTGCCGCTTGTTTACGTTTATAAATCCCGTCATAGATTCTGATAGACTGCGTAGCTGAGCCGCTCGATAACTTCTTCTAATTCGCCGAACAGCATACAGCCGCTTGCAAGCACGTGTCCGCCGCCGCCGAAAGCGGTTGCAACGGCGTTTACGTTCACCTTGCCCTTACTGCGCAAAGATACTTTATATTGCCCCTTATTATTTTCGAGAATAGCCGCCGAAACTTCCACTCCGTCGATTGAAAGAGGGAAATCAACAAACCCTTCGGTGAGGCTTTTGTCTGCGTTGAGCTCGGTCATATCCTTTTTGGAAATTATGATATAAGCAAGCTTATCGTCGAGCGCAAAGCGGATATTGTTCATAACTCTGCCGTATAACAGCGCTCTTTCCTTTGTCTGACGGGCGTAGAGATTGTAGTAAATTAAATTTACGTCTGCACCCTTCGACCGCAGAAGTGCGGCAGTTTTAAAGGTTTTTTGCGTTACGTCCTGATGCGTAAAGTTACCTGTATCCGTTACAAGCCCTATCATCAAAAGGTTTGCAATCTCTTGAGTAATCTCGTAACCGGCTTTAGTTAGCAGTTCGGTAATTATTTCACAGCTTGCGGGGCACTCAACCACGTAATTCAGCTTTGCATAGCGGTTGTTTGATACGTGGTGGTCTATATTTACCGTGGTTTTTTTGAATTTATTATAGCGTTTGGAAAATACCCCGACCCGTGCCGAGTCTGCGCAGTCGACGCTGACGAATAAGTCATAATCGACTTCGGGTATTTCCTGCAATACTTTTTTCATTGAGGGGATAAAAGAAAACTTTTCGGGGGGCACGTCTTCACAGCACATATACGCCTGTTTGCCCGCACTTTCAAAAGCAAGGCAAAGAGCTAGTCCTGCGCCGAGCGCATCGCCGTCGGGACGGGCATGGCAAAATATTGCTATGCGTTTTGCCGCATCGAATTTTTCAATTATCTCTTCAAACGAATTATTCATCTTCTGAAATATCCGATAGTATTTTATCTATCTTAACTCCGTACTCCATACTGCCGTCGGCAATAAAACGAAGTTCGGGCACAGTTCTTATGTGCATAACTTTTGCAAGCTCGTGACGGATTAATCCTGCGTTTTCTTTGAGAATTTTATAGCTGTTTTCGGCTTTCGTCTTGTCAACGTCGAATACGCTGACATAAATTTTTGCGCTCTTAAGGTCGGGTGCAACGTCTGCGGCAGTTATGCTGATTATAGCCGAAAGCTCGGGAAATTTACTTCTCAATTTTCCCGAGATTACGCTTGATATTTCTTTTTGGAATTCGCCTGCGAGGCGTTCTCCTCTCAATCCTTTCATACTATACAGCCGCCACCTGTTCAATGAGATAGCATTCGATTATGTCGCCTATTTGTATATCGTTGAAGCCTTCAATCGCACAGCCGCACTCAAAGCCCGCCGCAACTTCCTTAACGTCGTCCTTGAAGCGTTTGAGCTGACGTACGTTGCCTTCAACCACGAGCACGTCGTTGCGGTATATGCGCAACTTGCCGCCGCGGATAATTTTGCCGTCGAGAACGTAGCAACCTGCAATATTGCCCACGCCCGTAATTTTGAAAGTTTGACGGACTTCGCATTTGCCGAGGAATATTTCCTGATACTTTGGAGCAAGCATGCCCTTGAGAGCGGCTTCCACGTCGTCTAAAAGATCGTATATTATGCGATAGCTCCTCACGTCTACCTTGCTTCTTTCTGCAAGCGCCTTTGCCTTTGTGTCGGGGCGCACGTTGAAGCCGAGAATAATTGCATTTGAAGAATCTGCGAGCATGACGTCAGTCTCGGTGACGGCGCCTGCGCCGCTGTGGATAACCTTAACTTTAACCTCGTCGTTGGAAAGTTTGACAACGGACTGTCTGATTGCCTCGACTGAGCCCTGAACGTCGCCCTTTATTATAAGGTTGAGATTCTTTAAATTGCCTTCGGCAATATTGTTGAATATGTCGTCGAGCGAAACCTTTGAAGAAGCTTTTATCATGGATTCGCTCTCCTTTCTCTTTCGCTCGTCCATAACCTGCTTCATGAGCGATTGCGAAACAGCGTAGATAGAGTCGCCCGAATTGGGAACTTCTTCAAGTCCGAGCACGTTTACAGCCATGGAAGGACCTGCCTCTTTGACCGTTCTGCCCTTGTCGTCTATCATGGCGCGGACTCTGCCCGTAACCATACCGGAAATAAGGTTGTCGCCCGTGTGCAGTGTACCGTTCTGAACGAGCACGGTAGCAACGGGACCCTTGCCCTTGTCGAGTTGCGCTTCAATGACAATTCCCCTTGCCTCTCTTGCGGGATTTGCAAGCAGTTCCTTCATTTCGGCTACGATAAGAAGGCTTTCAAGAAGCTGGTCTATTCCTTCACCCGTCTTGCAGGAAATAGGGCAAACCATAGTATCGCCGCCCCATTCCTCGGGGACAAGTCCCTGAGCGGTGAGCTCCTGTTTAACCTTTTCAATGTTGGCACCCGTTTTATCAATCTTGTTTACGGCAACTATTATCGTTACGCCCGCCGCTTTTGCGTGGTTTATTGCCTCAATCGTCTGCGGCATTACGCCGTCGTCTGCGGCTACGACAAGTATAACAATATCGGTTACCTGCGCACCCCTTGCACGCATTGCGGTAAACGCCTCGTGACCGGGGGTATCTATAAAGGTAATGCCCTTGCCGTTTACGCTAACCGTATACGCACCTATGTGCTGAGTGATTCCGCCGGCTTCGCCTGCGGCGACTTTTGTGTTTTTAATATAGTCTAATAGCGAAGTTTTACCGTGGTCTACGTGACCCATAACGGTAACGACTGGAGCACGGGGAACAAGGCTTTCGATTTCTTCAACGGTGTCGGCCTGCTGTTCGAACAGCACTTCCTCCGCCGTTTTTTCGGGCTTGTATTCAAGCTCTATTCCGAGCCCTGCCGCAATAAGCGCTGCGGTGTCGTAGTCTACCGACTCGTTTACGGTTTTCATGACGCCCTCTTTAAAGAGGCGTTTAGTTATTTCTACAGCCGAAATTCCGAGTTTTTCGGAAAGAATTTTCAAAGGAATTTCATCCGTGGTGACAACGGCTTTTTCAATTTTTATGGTCTGGCTATTCTGTTTGCTCTTATCCTTCTTAACACGGAGCTTTCTGTAACCGCTCTTATTCTCGTCAAAGTCCTCTATGCTTGCGCCCTGCTGTTTTTGAAGGGCACGCTTTGAAGGCGCACGGCGCTCCTTTTCAATGTAAGTTTTATCGTAGCTCTGCTTCTTTTTATCAGGTCCGAAGTTCTTTTTGGGAGCCTGAGCATTTGCTGCGGGAACGGTAGCTGCCGCACCGTTGAATTTTGCGCCCACCTGCGGACGAGGTGACTGCTGTCCCTGCGGTGTGCGGGGTGCTGAAGAATACGGAGGCACGTTCTTCCTGTCACCTTTGGGCGGACGATTTTCACGGTTAATAAAAGTTTTATTTTCCTGGGGCTTGAACTGCTGAGGCTTTTGCTCTTTAACAGGATTTTTCTGTTCGACAACGGGCGCCTCGGTCTTTTCTTCAACGACGGGCGTTTGCTGCTTATTAAGTTCTTGCTGCTTATTAAGTTCTTCCTGCGCTTTTTGTTCGGCGGCACGCTTTGCAGCCTCCTCAGCCGCCGCCTTTTCTGCGGCTATTCTCTCCTCTTCAAGCTTAGCCTGAAGTTTTGCCGCCTCAAAATCATTCAGTTTTTTAAGAACGTCGGATACTGCCCGCTCTGCGGCTGAAATCTTTTTTGAGAGTTCGGAAACTGCCCCGTCTGAAATGAGCTTACCTATATTTTCGATATTCTCATATTTTTTTGCCATATTTAAAAATTGCCTCCGGCATATAATTCGTAGTTGTTATCAATATTTTCAATTATCAGTTTTGCAAACTGTCTGTCCCTTACCGCTGCAAGCATACAGCCCGATTTGTTTACAACAAGCTCAAACTCAGACTTACATACAATAAGCGGACAGTTAAATCTGTTTTTATATTTTACGGCAAGCTTTTGCGTGTTTTTTGCCGCGTCGCCGTTAAGTATTAAAAGATACACGCCGCTTTTAAGCGTATCTATAACGCCCGAACCGTAAGACATTTTACCGGACTTTATGCAAAAGCCTATAAAGGTTTCAATTCTGCTTCTTCCCAAAGTATTCCTCCTCAACGGCGGTATAGACGGCGTCGTCTACCGCACAGGAAAAAACTTTGTTCAATAGCCGTCCCTTTTTAAGTTTTTTAATACAGTCGGGATTGTCGCAGATATATGCGCCACGACCTGCCGCTTTCCACGAAAAATCAAGAAAAATTTCTCCTTCGGAGTTTTTTACAATCCGAAGCATTGACTTTTTTTCTTTGAGTTCTCTGCACGCTATGCATTGGCGAAGCGGTATCTTTTTATTAGGCATATATTTCCTTATTCTTCGGTTTCTTCTGCAATAAATCCAAGTTTTTCGGCAGCGGACTTGCTCTTTACGTCGATTTTCCATCCCGTAAGCCTTACCGCAAGGCGGGCGTTTTGTCCGTCCTTGCCTATCGCAAGCGACAGCTTATCGTCGGGAACTACAACCATTGCGGATTTGTCGCCTTCGAGCTGGGTAACGGAAATTACCTTAGCGGGAGAAAGCGCCTTTGCGATAAATTCGAGGGGATTTTCGCTCCAAGGAATTATATCAATCTTTTCGCCGCGGAGCTCTTCAACGACTGCGTTTACCCTTGCGCCCTTATTGCCTACGCATGCGCCGATAGCGTCTACTCTCTCGTCTTCCGACCAGATTGCCATTTTTGTTCTTGCGCCTGCTTCGCGGCTGATTTCTTTAATTACAACCGTACCCTGCTTGATTTCGGGAACTTCCTCTTCAAACAGCTTGCGCACAAGTCCGGGTGCGGAACGGCTTACAAGCACCTGCGCACCTCTGAATCCGCTTTTAACGCGCTTTACAAATACCTTAATCTTGTCGTTAACGTTATATTTTTCACCGGGAACTTGATCGGACGGAAGCATGAGTCCTTCAACCTGACCTTTGCCGAGCTCAACGTAAACGTTTTTAGCGTCGATTTTTCTGATTATGCCAACAAGGAGTTCACCCTCTTTGTTGGAAAACTCGTTCATGGCCGAATCACGCTCGGTTTCGTGAATTTTTTGCAGAATTACCTGCTTAGCCGTTTGTGCGGCTATGCGGGTGAAATCCTTAGGTACAAATTTTTCCGTTACGGTGTCGCCAATCTTATAGCTCTTTTTAATTGCCTGTGCGTCCGCAAGAGAAATTTCCGTTTCACGGTCAAGAACTTCCTCCACTACCGTTTTAACGGTGAAAAAATCAATTGTGCCTTTTTCGGGATTCAAACGTATATCAACACGGCTCGCTGCCCCCGCATACTGCTTTTTGCAGGCTGAAACAAGCGCATTTGAAAGCGCTTCCATAAATACTTCCTGCGGTATACCTTTCTCCTTTTCAAGGTCTTCGAGTGCTGCAAAAAAATCTTTATTGGTCATTTTTATTCTCCTGACGATTAGTAAGGTTTATATTAATCGAATTTTATTGCTTTGTTTATTTTTGCTATTTTGTTCAAAGAAATTTTAACTTCTTCGTTTTGCAATTTTATTGTGACGGAATTTTCATCAAACTCCGTGAGTACGCCTTCGAGATATTTTTTACCTTTAAGCGGCGCATAGAGTTTAATTTCCACTTCGTTTGAAAGATTCCTTTCAAAATCCCTTTGAGTTTTGAACGGTCTGTCGAGCCCGGGGCTTGATACGTTCAAAGTATACGGCTTGTCGTAAGTGGGATCGAGCTCGTCGATGGGTTCCATTATGGCATTATGGAATTTTTCGCACGTATCAAGGTCAACGCCGCTCTCCGTTTCAATGAATACCGTAAGCTCCGCCGAGCGGTCGTTCCACTCCACGTCTACAATCTCAATGCCCATAGGCTCTGCGATTTTTTCTAAAAACGAGCGAATTTCGGAAACAGGTTTTACGTTCATGCAACCCTCTATACAAGTATTGAGTGCCCCGCAAGGCACTCAATCTTAACATTACTATTAAGGTCACTTAAATTCTAACACAACAATTTGTAAAAAGCAACCTTTTTTGGAAAATTTATCCCGGTCTCGGCAAAGATTTTTTAAGTTTTATAAGCTCGATAAATATTTTTGCGGTGGCAAGCGCGTCGTCCGTTGCCCGGTGGTGATTGAAAGCTATATTGAATTTATCCGCAACCGTATTGAGTTTATAGTTAGACAAAAACAGCAATTCCTGCGAAAGCGGAATGGTGTCTATAATATTTCTTTCTAAAATATACCCGAGGCGAGCGCAATAGTATTCAACAAACTTATAGTCAAAACCTGCAATGTTGTGTCCTACAAGTATACTTCCGCTGCAAAATTTGAAAAAGTCGGGCATCGCCTCTTCATAGGTGGGGGCGTTTGCAACCATAGAATCGGTAATTCCCGTAAGTTTTTTTATTTCCTCGGAAAGTTTGCGCTGAGGATTGATAAAGGTCGAAAAACACTGCGAAATTTCGCCGTTTACTATTTTATATGCTCCTATTTCTATTACCCTGTCCATATTGCCCGACACAGGCGACGAATTCAACCCCGTAGTTTCAAGGTCGAAAACCACAAACGAGTTCTGTTTTAAGCAATCGGGAATGATATTTTGAGTAAAGAAATCTCCCTGCGCAATATCACTGAAAGGCTGAGGGCTTACATGGTGATAGTATGCTGGCACGGGCTTGGACACCCTCCTTTCGGGCACAAAGCCTTTTGGATATCTGCCAATATCGATTGTGTTGGCAGTGTACCTTAAACTCCCCCTGTACTCCTCGTTTGCGCCCGTACAAACTATACTGTCGCCAACCTTAAGGTTTTTGATTTTATCGTAACTTTTCTGCCTGATAAAATAGGTAATATATACCGTAGCGGTCGTATCCGAGAGAGTGAGCGAAAGATAAGGCTTTTCCACACCCTTTTTGTTGGTATATGTTTTCTCCCTTATTTCCTCTATTGTTCCGCAGATAATTACTTCTTCGGAAGCGAAGTTCAAGTCGGCGAGATATACTGCGGAAGACTGCTTTTTTGTGCCTTCGAGAAAGGTAAAATCCTCTATTTCAAACTTGCGGACGGGAATTTCAAATTCGATTTCGTCGGGCTTTTCTTCAATCTGAATGTCGTCGGCAGTTCTGTTTGACACAACGCACTTCCCGAAGAAATCGCCGCAAAAATTTTGCTTTAAATAATCGTTAATTTTATCGCACATATCCGTGTTTATCTGCATAAACGGCATCACCGAAACTATGTACTCAAAACCTCTGTCTGATTTTATGACCTCGATATCGGACTCCTTTAAAGTAACCGAAATTGCTTTGAAGTTCGTATCGATTGCCTGAGATATTTTACGTTTGACCATTTCGCAGTCGGGCGAAAGCTTTACAATATTTAAATCAAAATTGAAAAACTCGGGCATTAAAGGCCCTATTGCAGCTTTTGCCTTTGCAATATCCGAATCGGAAAACGCACAGTCGGTGGCAATCTCTATTTCCACCCGACGTATTGCTCTGTTAACCGTAACCGAGCGCATTATTGCTTTTTGAAAATTTATCGACGAAGCCCGTATCGCTTCAAGAATTTTATTATTCATTCAAAAGTTTATCTATCTCCCCGAACAGTTCGCATTCCGCATTTGATGCGGCAACTTTTTTTATGATTTCGCCGCCCTTGAAAATAACGCAGTAGTCCTGAGCCCCCGCAATGCCTATGTCGCAATCCTTCGCCTCTCCAGGTCCGTTTACCACACAGCCCATAACGGCAATTTTGAGAGGTTTATTACTGTTTTCCACGTATGCCGACACTTTTTTTGCTATATCCATGGAGTTCCATTGGCATCTGCCGCAGGTCGGACAGGAAATCACATTGACATAATTTTTATCGAGTCCGACAGCCCGCAGCAATCTGCGGGCGGCGTAAACTTCCTTTACGGGGTCGTCGGTTATGGATATGCGCAAGGTATCGCCTATTCCATCTAAAAGCAGCGCTCCGAGCGCCGCAGAGGATTTAACTATCGCCATCTCTTCCGTACCCGCCTCGGTAACGCCTATATGCATGGGATATTGAGTGCGGGAGGCAAGAAGCCTGTACGCCTTGACTGTCAACGGCACGTCAGACGCCTTAACGGAAATTACGATGTCGTATACCCCGTGCTTTTCCAGCGAAGCTACACTTTTTAAAGCGCTTTCAACGAGAGAATTTTCGTTTTTGCCGTATTTTTGCAAAAACTCCTTTTCTATACTGCCAGTATTAGAGCCGACACGCACAGAAATTTTATGCGCTTTTATGCAGTCGGCGACTAGTTTTATATTGCTTTCGCTGCCGATATTGCCGGGGTTTATTCGCACTTTATCGCAACCGTTTTCTATCGCCTTTACGGCAAGCGCAGCCGAAAAATGAATGTCGGCGACAAGCGGTATATGTACATTTTCTTTGATTTTTTTTATGGCGGTTGCGTCGTCCTCGTCGAGAACGGAAACTCTTATAATTTCGCAACCCGCTTTCTCAAGCCTTGAAATCTGTGCGCACGTAGCCGAAATATCCGAAGTTTTAGTCGTACACATAGACTGAATTTTTACGCTTTCGCCACCGCCGATAACTATGTTACCGACGTTTACTTTTTTTGATTTATATTGCATATTTCAAAGAATACAGACAGTGCCTGACACTGTCTGTACAAAATTAATTTTTATTTTCCATAAGCTTTTTAAGCTCTTCCATAAAGCTGGGGATATCCTTGAACGAACGGTACACACTTGCGTAGCGGACGTAAGCTACCTCATCTACTTTTTTGAGCTGATCCATTACCATTTCACCGATTTTTTTAGAAGAAATTTCCTGCTCCATGGAGTTGTAAATCTGTTTTGTTATCGTCGAAACGATATCGTCGATTACGTTCAGAGGAACGGGTCGCTTTTCGCAAGATTTTATAATTCCGTTTTTGATTTTTTGCGGGTCATACGCCTGCCGCATTCCACTCGCTTTTACGACGAGCACTGGGGTATCCTCGATTGTCTCGTAAGTTGTAAAGCGTTTTCCGCACTGAACGCACTCCCTTCTGCGCCTTATCGTTCTGCCCTCGTCGGCTGAACGGCTGTCTATAACTTTGCTGTCTTCGCATCCGCAATAAATACACTTCATTTATAGCACCCCTATTATTTAAAATACTTAACGCCGCTTTCGAAAATTTTCATATCGAAGTTGCCGTCAAAATTTTTGTAAAGGTTTTCGCCCTTTCTTTCGGCATGGCCCATTTTACCGAAAACTCTGCCGTCGGGCGAGGTTATGCCCTCAATCGCCCACATGCTTCCGTTAGGATTGTAAGGGCTCTCCATTGTGGGCTTGCCGGATAAATCAACGTACTGCGTGGCAATCTGCCCGTTCTTTTTCATCAGCTCAAGCTCGGATACGGGCGCAACAATTTTACCCTCGCCGTGGGATACGGGTACTGAGTACACCTCGCCTACCTTGCAGGCGGAAAGCCAAGGACTGATTGTGGAAGCTACACGTATATTTGCTATCGTGGAAACGTGGCGTGAAATATTATTGAACGTGAGCGTAGGTGAATTTTCGGTGAGGGGGCTTACCTTGCCGTAGGGCACAAGTCCCAATTTTATGAGCGCCTGGAAACCGTTGCAAATACCCAATGCGAGCCCGTCGCGGTTATTTAAAAGCTCCATAATCCTTTCGGATACGGCGGGGTTTTTAAAGGTTGTGGCGATAAACTTGCCCGAACCGTCAGGCTCGTCACCGCCCGAGAAGCCGCCGGGGAAAGCGATTATATTTGCTTTGTCGATTGCCTTTATAATGGCTTGCACGCTCTCCTCGATATCGGCGGGCGTGAGGTTTTTGATTACTAAAATCTGCGTTTCCGCACCCGCCATTTTAAATGCCCGTGCGGTATCAAGCTCGCAGTTTGTGCCGGGGAATGCAGGTATAAACACTCTCGGCTTTGCAATTTTTGTGGATATGTTGGAGTATTTCTTTCCCTCTTTGCAATCGCAGTTGGGTACATTTCCCTCCGCTGCCGCAGTTGCAGGGAATACGCCGTCAAGCTTTTTGGTGTATGCTTCGAGAGCATCTGTATACTCTACTTTCTCTCTACCGAGCGTAAATCCGCCGTTGGCAGTTTGACCTAATTCAACAACGTCAATGAAGCCGAGCTTGGAAATATCTTCTGCGGAAACAATAATTTCACCGTAGTGCTCGGCAAACAGTATGTTATAATCGGCGGTGAATTTAAAGCCGAGCCCGTTGCCGAAGCAGGACTTAGCCACAGCCGCAAACACTCCGCCCTTTTCTACTACCATTGCAAACTTTATGTTGCCGCTTTCAATATTATTGTTGACAACAGTGTACAACTTTTTAAGGTAATCAAAGTCTGGAATGTAATTCTTATCTTTTTTAGCGGGCAGGAAGTACAGTTTCTGACCCTTATTTGTAAGCACGTTAGTAATGAGCTTGGAAGCCTTTGAAGGCGCAAGTGCAAAGGAAATGAGCGTAGGCGGAACGTCGATATCTTCGAACGTACCGCTCATGCTGTCCTTGCCGCCGATTGCGCCGAGTCCGAGACCTATCTGCGCATACAGGGCACCGAGTAGCGCCGCCGTGGGTACGCCCCACCTCTTTTTGTCGTCACGAAGGCGCATGAAAAATTCCTGCAATGATAGGCGGATATTCTCGTACTTTGCACCTGTTGCAACTACTTTGGACACCGAAGTCATTATGGAATATATTGCGCCTGTGAAAGGCGAAGTTGACATGAGTTCGGGATTGTAGCCGTATGCCGAAACCGTACAGTCGTCCGTCTCGCCGCCGACAAACTTAGCCGCCATTGCAATTACGGGGGTAAGCTGATACTTGCCACCGAAAGGCATATATACAGACTTTGCACCGATAGTCGAGTCGAACATTTCGGCAAGTCCCTTTTTGGAACAAACGTTGAGCTGAGACAAAGTTTCTTTTGCCGCTTCATTGAACGACTTTTTATTGGGAAGCTCAAAGAAAGGTGTAACCTTTTCGTTTATCTCGGCGTCGGTAAACTGTTTTACGCCGTTCGTATCAAGGAAGTCTCGAGAAATGTCGACTATTGCCCTGCCTCGGTGATACATTTTCATTCTTCTGTCGTCCGTAACAACGGCAACGGGTGTTGCGGTGAGATTCTCTTCTGCGGCGAGCGCAGAGAACTTTTCCACGTTTTCCTTTGCAACCACTACCGCCATTCTCTCTTGAGATTCGGAGATTGCAAGCTCTGTGCCCGAAAGCCCCTCGTACTTTTTGGGAACTCTGTCGAGCATAATTTCAAGCCCGTCGGCAAGCTCGCCTATGGCTACGGAAACGCCGCCAGCACCGAAGTCGTTACATTTTTTTATGAGCGTTGTTGCCTCTTTATTCATGAACAGACGCTGCAATTTACGTTCGGTCAGTGCGTTACCCTTCTGCACTTCGGCGCCGCAGGTCTGCACGGACTTTTTATCGTGCGCCTTGGAAGACCCGGTTGCACCGCCGCAGCCGTCGCGACCTGTTTCTCCGCCCAAAAGGATAATCACGTCGCCCTTTTTGGGTTTTTCACGGTAAATCATATCCGACTTTGCGCCGCCGACAACAAAGCCCGTTTCAAGCCTCTTTGCCTTGTAGCCGGGGTGGTACACTTCCTCGACTTGACCAGTGGCAAGACCTATCTGATTGCCGTATGACGAGAAGCCCGAGGCGGCAGTCTTAGTTATAATTCTCTGCGGGAGTTTGCCCGCAAGCGTATTTTCAATGGGTTCTGTGGGGTCGGCGCAACCTGTTACTCGCATTGACTGCAATACGTACGTTCTGCCCGACAGAGGGTCGCGGATTGCACCGCCGAGGCAGGTCGCCGCACCGCCGAAAGGCTCAATCTCCGTGGGGTGATTGTGCGTTTCGTTTTTGAACATTACGGTGTACTTCTGCTTTTTGCCGTCGAGCATGGCGTCAACCTTTATAGAGCATGCGTTAATCTCGTCCGATTCGTCGAGATTATTGAGCTTGCCCTCTTTTTTAAGCTTTTTAACGGCAATGGTGGCAATATCCATAAGGCAGGGGTATTTGTCCGGTCTGTCCTTATAGAGTTCGGCAAATAGCTCTCTGTACAGAGCGAGAGCTTCGTTTACCTTATCGTTATCGCTGTTCACCGTTATATTTTTAAGCTCGGTTGAAAAAGTTGTGTGACGGCAGTGGTCAGACCAATAGGTGTCGATAACCTTTATTTCCGTTTCGGTGGGATTTCTGCCCTCTTTTGCAAAATAATCACGCACAAAAGCAAGATCCTCTACCGACATGGCGAGCCCCATCTGCGCATGATATGCCTTGATCTGATTTCCGTCAAAGGAAATAAAGCCCTCCACGTTTTTAACGTCTTCCGCTTCAACCGTTTGGTGAGCAAGCGATAAAGGCTTTTCAAGCGAGACTTCCTCGCTTTCAACGGGATTTATAAGGTGCTTTTTAATGCGCTCCAACTGCTGTGCGTCCGCACCCTTAACGGCATAAATCCTCGCACATTTTACAATGGGGCGCTCTTTCTGCGTGAGTAGCTGAACGCACTGCGCCGCACTGTCCGCACGCTGGTCGTACTGACCGGTGAGGTATGCAATTGCGAACACGCTGTAATCTTTAGGGAAAGATACTTCCTCGAAATACACGTTGTCGACGGGCGGCTCGGAGAATACGCAAGGAACGGCGGACTTAAATTCTTCTTCGGAAATTCCGTCCACGTCGTAGCGTAAAAGCTGACGAACGTCCTCAACCGAAATTTTTAAAAGGTTGCGGATATCGCTTATTGTCTGTTTAGCCTGTAAATTGTCTTTCTTTTCAACAAAAATTCTGTATATCATCTTTTAGCCTTCGCGGTACTTTATTCCTATATCTTTGCGGTAGTGCATGTTTTCCCATTTAATATTTTCGACTGCGGCGTATGCCTTTCTGCGGGCGTTTTCAATATTCGTGCCCTTTGCAACTACGCCTAAAACTCTGCCGCCGTTTGTGACCAACTTGCCGTCCTTAATTGCCGTGCCTGCATGCACAATAGTGCAGTCGCCGATATCGCCGATTTTAATTTCTTTGCCTTTGTTATAACTTAACGGATAGCCGCCGCTTGCAAGCACTACGCACACGCAGGCGCCGTTCTCCCATTCGATTTTTATATCGGAAAGCCGTTCGTCTGTGACCGCCTCGAAAATTTCCATTAAATCGGTTTTTAGCATAGGCAGAACGACCTGTGTTTCGGGATCGCCGAAGCGTGAGTTGTATTCAACAACTTTCATTCCCTTGTCCGTGCGCATGAGCCCGAAATAGAGACAACCCTTAAAGGTTCTGCCCTCGGCGTTCAATGCGTTCATCGTGGGAATCATTATTTTATTTAAGACCTCTTCCTCAAGCTCCTTTGTCCAGAACGGACAGGGTGAGAAAGTGCCCATACCGCCTGTGTTGAGCCCCTTGTCGCCATCGTTTGCACGCTTGTGGTCGCAGGCGGTTATCATGGGGACAATAGTTTTGCCATCGGTGAATGCAAGAACGGAAACCTCTTCGCCGGGTGTGTATTTAAGTCCGCGCATGCACTCTTCGATAACTATAACATTGCCCGCCGCACCGAATGTTTTATCGAGCATAATCTCTTTTAAGCCTTCTTCCGCCTGCTTGAGCGTATCGCACACAAGTACGCCCTTGCCGAGCGCAAGGCCGTCTGCTTTCAGAACGATAGGCGCGCCCTTTCTGCGAATATAGTCGAGAGCGGCTTCATAGTTATCAAACGTCTCCGACTCGGCGGTGGGAATATTATACTTTTTCATAAGGCTTTTAGCGTAAGCCTTGCTTGCCTCGATAATTGCGGCGTTCTTTCTCGGACCGAAGCAGCGCTTGCCCATAGACTCGAGCTCGTCAACAAGTCCGAGCGCAAGAGGGTCGTCGGGGGCAACCACGTAATAATCTATTTCGGGATGCTCCTCGGCGTACTTTTTAACCGCCTCTATATTCATGTAGTCAACGTTGACGTTTTCGGCTATTTGCGCCGTGCCGGCGTTGCCCTTCATGCAATAGAGCCTATCCACTTTTTTACTCTTTCTTAAAGCTTGCAATATGGCGTGTTCCCTGCCGCCGTTACCTATGACAAGTACGTTCATAACTTTACCTTAAAAATCGTTCGTTAAAGGATATATTGGTGTGTAAGTTGTTACAAATTAAAAGTAGAGATACGAGCAGAACGAGGAAAACGAGCATTTTTCAAGGGGAGTTTACTAATGCGTAAATGACCCGAAGAAATGCGCAGTTTGACAAAGTTATGCGAAGTATATATACTTTTAAATCAATGTTTGAAATGTCTGTCGCCTACGAATACCATAGCTATTCCCGCGGCGTTGCAAGCTTCAACAGAAGCCTCGTCCTGAATGGAGCCGCCAGGTTGAATAATTGCGGTTATGCCCGCTTTTATGCACTCCTCTACGCAGTCGGGGAAAGGGAAAAACGCATCGGAAGCCATAACCGAACCCTTTGCCTCTGCGCCCGCATGAGCTATTGCCTGCTGAGCCGCCCAGATGCGGTTGGTCTGTCCCATACCGATACCCGTAGTTTTGCCCGCCTTGCCGATAACAATTGCATTGGACTTGGTGTGCTTAACTACTTTCCAGTTGAAAAGTAACGCTTCAACTTCCTCCGCCGTGGGCGCACGGTTTGTAACAACGCCCAAGCCGTAAGTCTTTCTCTTTTTGCCTGCGGGAGTTGTAATTTCTTCCACAGTTGCTTTGTTTTTGAACAAATTCATATCCTCGCCGTGAAGCAGACTTTCGTCGTACTGCTGAACGAGAAGTCCGCCGTAAACCTTTTTCATATCAAAGGCGGTCGGCTCTCGTCTTGCGGAGATATTTTCAATCTTTAAAAGTCTGATATTTTTCTTTGCTTCGAGAATTGCAAGAGCTTCGGGCGTATAGTCGGGAGCCATTACAATTTCAATGAATATTTTATTTATTTCGTTTGCCGTAGCCTCGTCAACCGAGCCGTTTATTGCGAGTATTCCGCCGAAAACGGACACAGGGTCGGAATTATATGCCCGCATATATGCTTCATGAATGCTCTTACCCGTACCCACTCCGCAGGGGTTTGCATGCTTGCAAGCGACGACTGCGGGAGTATCACCGTACTCTTTTAAAAGCTCAAGCGCACCGTTGGCGTCGTTTATGTTGTTATATGAAAGCTCCTTACCCCAAAGCTGTTTTGCAGACGAAAGCGAACCGGGACGAATGAACTGCTCGTTGTAGAATACCGCCTGCTGCTGAGGGTTTTCACCGTAGCGCATATCCTGCGCCTTTTCATAAGCAAAGGTGACCTGTTCGGGGAATGTTATGCCGAGCTGTGCGGCGAGGTAATTTGAAATTAAGCTGTCGTATACGGCGGTATGCGCAAACACTTTATACTGCAAATATTTCTTTGTTTCAAGGGTAACACCGCCGTTTTTCAGCTCGTCGAGAACTCTATTATAGTCTTTGGGATCGACAATTACCGCAACGTCCTGATAGTTTTTAGCCGCAGCCCTTATCATTGTGGGACCGCCGATATCGATATTTTCAATGCACTCGGCAAAATCAGCCCCCTTTAAAAGCGTGGCTTTGAAAGGATATAGGTTTACACAGACTATGTCGATTGTGTTTATGTTGAGCTTTTCAAGCTGAGCCATATGCTCGGGGTTGGAACGCATAGCCAAAAGCCCCGCATGCACGTTGGGGTGAAGAGTTTTTACTCTGCCGTCAAGGCACTCGGGGAAACCCGTGATATCGGAAATTCCTATCACTTTGAGCCCTGCATCCTTTAACGCCTTTGCCGTGCCGCCCGTGGATATAATTTCAAAACCGTTTTCAACAAGTCCTTTGCAGAAGTCTACCACTCCCGCCTTATCGGATACGCTTACGAGCGCACGCTTTTTCATTTTCATACTATATCCTCTTCAAACGTTTTTATTTTATAATGACTACTCTGCCTTGTTTTTGAATTTTGCCTTCGCAGAGCTTTTTAACGCAGTACGGCAGAAGCTTGTGCTCTTCTTCAAGAATACGTGCCTGCAAACTTTCGGGCGTGTCGCCGTCCTCCACGTTTACCGCATGTTGCGCTATTATTGCGCCGCCGTCGGGAATTTCGTTTACAAAGTGAACCGTGCAACCCGATACTTTTGCGCCGTACTCCAATACCGCTTGGTGCACCTTGAGCCCGTAGTAACCCGCACCGCAGAATGCGGGAATGAGCGACGGGTGTATATTTATAATTCTGTTTTCAAACCTTTTTATAAAGCTTTCGGGAATAATTTTCAGCCAGCCAGCAAGTACTATGTAATCCACCTTTTCTGCCGTTAAAAGTTCTGTGAGCTTGCTGTACAAAATCTCTAAATCGGGATAGTCTTTTTTTGCAAAAACCGCAGTTTTTATACCGTGCTTTTTTGCTCTTTCGATAGCGCCTATACCATCTTTAGAGGCAATGAGATATGAAATTTCGCAAAATTTTTCCCTCTCGTTTGCGTCTATTATAGATTGAAAATCCGTTCCGCCGCCCGAGGCGAAAACAGCTATTCTTTTCATTTAAGCTTTACTCCGCTGCCCTTTACCGTTTTGCCGAGAATTACGCAGCTTTCGCCCGTGCTCTCAAGCTGGGCAATCGTCGCTTCAACGTCCTTTTTTGCTACGCAAACAACCATACCAATGCCCATATTGAACGTGTTATAGGCCTGCTCTTTGGTTATTTTGGCTTTCTTAACCATCAGCTGGAATATTTTGGGGAGTTCATAAGATTTTGTATCAATCTGGCAGCCTATGCCATCCGGGAATATGCGGGGAATATTCTCTATAAATCCGCCTCCCGTAATGTGCGCTATTCCCTTAACTTTTACCTTTTCAATGAGTGCAAGTATGCTCTTTACGTAAATTTTAGTAGGCGTAAGCAACACGTCTAAAGGCACTGCGCCGAGGTCTGCGTCGTACTTCTTTAAATCTTCAACGTTCTCGCCCCAAAGCTTTCTTACAAGAGAATAGCCGTTGGAGTGAATACCGCTTGATTTTATGCCTATAAGCACGTCGCCCGACTTTATTTTACTGCCGTTGATTATCTTCTTTTTATCTACTACGCCTACGGCAAAGCCCGCAACGTCGAAGTCGCCATCGGGATAGAATCCGGGCATCTCTGCCGTTTCGCCGCCGATTAACGCCGCACCCGACTGCCTGCACCCATCTGCAACGCCCGAAACAACGTCGGCAACCTGCTGAGGGTTAAGACTACCGGAAGCAAAGTAATCAAGGAAAAACAGTGGCTTTGCACCCTGACACACTATGTCGTTGACACACATAGCAACGGCGTCAATGCCGATTGTGTTGTACTTTTCAGAAATTATTGCGTACTTCAATTTTGTGCCCACGCCGTCCGTACCCGCAACGAGCACGGGCTCTTTCATACCCTTGGGCATTGCAAAAAATCCGCCGAAAGAACCTATATCGCCCAAAACGCCTTCGGTATATGTAGACTTAACGTGTTCCTTCATCAACCTGACAGCCTCGTAGCCTCTCTCTACGTCTACTCCGCTGTCCTTATATGAAATTGCCATTTGTATCCTCCGTGAAAATTATTCGAATTTATGTTTATCCGTTTCGTACTCGTCAAGCGGATATGGATATTTGCCGTTGAAACAGCCGAGACAGAAACCCGTATGTGCCCCGTCGCAGGTGCTGACAAGCTGCTCTATGGAAAGATAATGCACGCTGTCTGCTCCAAGACTCTCGCAAATCTGCTCCTCGTTTTTGTATGCGCCTATAAGCTGTGAATAGGTCTGTATATCTATGCCGAGGTGGCAGGGATGCTTTATTATCGGAGAACAAATTCTTATATGAACTTCCTTAGCGCCCGCATTACGCAGCATTTTTATTATCTTGCGCATGGTTGTGCCGCGCACGATAGAGTCGTCGATAATAATAACACGCTTGTCCCTAATGTTTGCTCTTAGAGCGTTCATTTTTACGTTTAAGCTGTTTTCCCTCTGCCGCTGGTCGGGCTGAATGAAGGTTCTGCCGACGTATCTGTTTTTAGCGAGCGCTTCCACGAAAGGTATACCGCTCTCCTCGGAATAGCCTCGTGCCGCGACGTTAGCCGAGTCGGGCACGCCCGAAACAAGGTCGGCTTCAACGGGATAGTATTTCGCAAGAAGTTTGCCCGCTTCCTTCCTCGCCTCGTATACGCTGTAGCCGTCCAAAATCGAGTCGTGGCGGGCAAAATAAACGTATTCGAATATGCACATGCTCGCCTTTTTGGGAATATCGTCCATAAAGTATGAGTGCATGCCGCTGTCGTCGATTACTACAATTTCACCCGGCTTTACGTCCCTGAGATAATTTGCGCTGACTGCATCGAGAGCGCACGTCTCACTCGCAACTATAACGTCGCTTTCCGTAGTACCTATGCAAAGAGGACGTATTCCATGCGGATCTCGCACGGCTATAAGCTTGTCGCAAGTCATTATTACAAGCGCATACGAGCCCTTGAGTTTTGCACAGGCACGCTTGACACCCGTAATAATATCGCCGTCTGACAAGCTGTTTATCATTATTGCTATAACTTCCGAGTCGATCGTGGTCTGGAATACGGCATTCTGCGCTATCAATTCATCACGGAGCTGTTTGGTATTTATAAGGTTACCGTTGTGCGCAACAGCCATTTTTCCGCATTTGCCGGCAAATACCACAGGCTGGGCGTTCAACAGCTGGCTTGCCCCCGTCGTTGAGTAGCGGACGTGACCTATTGCCACGTCGCCTTCGGGAAACTCTTCAAGCGCACCGTGACCGAACACGTCTGCCGCAAGCCCCATGCCTTTGAAATAGGTTATTTTGTCGGCAAAGGCAACGGCAATACCCGCACTCTCCTGCCCTCTGTGCTGAAGGGCGTACAGACCGTAATATACGGTATGCGCAACGTTGCGGTTCTCCTGTGAATATACGCCGAATACGCCGCACTCCTCGTGCATGCTGTCAAAAGGAAGTTTTTTGGATCTCAAATACATAATAATTTATTCCGAAAAAATTTAGCCGCCTATTCTCTTGAATATCTCGGCGTATGCGTCTTCTACTCCGCCGAGGTCACGGCGGAACCTGTCCTTATCTAAACTTACGTGCTTTGTCGTATCCCACGTACCCGCTTCCCAGAAGCGGCAGGTATCGGGAGAAATTTCGTCGGCAAGAACAATTTGGTTGTGGAATCTGCCGAACTCAAGCTTGAAGTCGATGAGGTCGATATGCAGTTCCTTGAAGAACGACTTCATTGCGTCGTTTACGGCAAACGCCATTTTCTTAATCGTGTCAATTTCCTCTGCCGTGGCAAGATTTAACGCCAAAGCATGATAATCGTTTATAAGCGGGTCGCCGAGGTCGTCGTTTTTGTAAGAAAACTCTATTGTGGGAGCTTTAAAAAGGGTACCCTCGGGAACGCCGTAGCGCTTTGAAAAGCTGCCGGCGGCCACGTTTCTTATAATTACTTCGAGGGGAACAATCTCAACCTTTTTTACAACGGTGTTCCTGTCGTCAATCTGCTCAACGAGGTGCGTGGGAATCCCCTTCTTTTCAAGCATTGCCATCATAAGATTGCTCATCTTGTTGTTGATTACGCCCTTGCCGCTAATCGTGCCCTTCTTTAAACCGTTGAACGCCGTTGCGTCGTCCTTATATGAGACGATAACGTAGTCGGGGTTTTCAGTTGCGTAAACCTTTTTTGCCTTGCCTTCGTAAAGCTGTTCCTTTTTCTGCATAAGTTTTCTCCTTGAAAATTTAAAAATCTTGCCCGTTAAGGGGTATTCACAATTAATTATTTAAACTGCGAAGCATATACGCTGTTTAATGTAAAAACCCGCAGAGCGCACTGCGGGTATAGTTTTAAAGCTGCTCCACTTCTTTTTGCAGAGCAATATCGTCGGAATTTATTTTATCCCTCATCTTTGACTTATAGTCTGCAAGCTTTTGGGCGATTTCGGGATATTTTACACCGAGTATCTGCAAGGCGAGCAGTCCTGCGTTCTCTCCGCCGTTCACGCCTACTGTGGCAACGGGTATACCGGAGGGCATCTGCACGATGGAAAGAAGGCTGTCAAGCCCACCCATCATATCCGTTTTAACGGGCAGACCGATAACGGGCAAAGTCGTATTTGCGGCAATTACCCCTCCGAGGTGTGCAGCCTTGCCTGCGGCGCAGATTATCACCTCTATCCCACGCTCTTTGGCAGTTTGAGAGAACTCATGCGCCTCTTCGGGCGTGCGGTGTGCGGAGATTACTCTGACTTCGCACTCTACACCGAAATCCTTTATGACGCTTACGGCGGGCTTAACTACGCCGAAGTCTGATTTGCTGCCCATTATTATTGCTATTTTTGCCATTTTTGTCCTCCGTATTTTTGGGGTAATTTGCGGCATACTTTTTATATGATTTTGCTGTATATAATTTTTATCGTGTATATATTGGCAATAAATTTTTACTCGGTTATGCTAATAAAGTCTCAAAGGGACGAATACGGCGACAACCGGTCGTACAAACCCGGAGACGGCAAGCTGATTCTTGCCGCCATTTTAGGCGGAGCCATTGCGATGTACGTAAGTATGTTTATAATGAAGTACCGAATTAAAAATCTGCTGCTTATGGTATTACTTCCCGTTATAGGCGTACTGAACGTTTACTTGATTTTTATGGTATTACGTTCGGGGTTCACCTTTTTTGTATTCTGACACAATATTTACAAGATACAATGTTATTATAACACAACATGTTGTTAAAGAAAAATGTTTGAAATAGCTTTTTATAAAATTTATTTTATAAATTACCGGAAAATTTTTCATTTAAGCTGTTGACAAAACGCAATTTGAAAAACTTTAACAAAAAATGTAAGCCGCCCGCAATTTTTACGGGCGGCAGCTTTTAAAAATTTTATTCTTTTTCGCTATTCAGCGATTTGAGAAGGTCGCGGATTTCCGCAAGAAGTTCTGCCTCGGTAGGTGCGGCAGGCGCTGCGGGAGCTTCCTCTGCAGGAGTTTCCTCTGCGGGAGCAGCAACAGCCTCCGGAGCAACAGACTCTGCTTTCTTTGCTTTGAGTGCATCTGCTTTATTGCGAATGCTATTTATAATTTTAATAATTATAAACAGCACAAGCGCAGTAAGAATAAAGGTTACAATCGCCGAGATTACAGCACCGAAATCAATAATCAATGCTTCGGTTACGACCTGACCTTCCGCGTCAAGGACAGCCTCTCTCAACACTACCTGTAATGCACCCGTACCGTTTGTGCCGGGAATCCAGTTAATGAGCGGTGTAAGAATATTGGTAACCAGTGCAGTAACGATTGCCGTGAAAGCGCCGCCGATAATGATGCCGACTGCCATATCCAATACATTGCCGCGGGATATAAACTCTTTAAATTCTTTAAAAAATTTCTTCATTTTGTACTCCTTAAATTTTTTACATTAAATATTATAAAATGCAGAAATTTTAAAGTCAAGTAATTAGAGTTTAATTAAGCAATAAACCGATAAGCTTTTCTCGCAGTTCTCCACCCATATATAAGGGTCGGGGCACGGCGGTTTCGGGCACAAAATCGGAAACTATTTTACCTGCGGACAGCACTATTATGCGCTGAGCGATTGCCGCTGCTTCGTCTACGTCGTGGGTAACGGCAAGCACCGTTCTGCCGTCCTCTTTCCAGATTTCAAAAAACAGTTCTATTATCTGCTTTTTCAGCTTTAAATCGAGAGAGGCAAGCGGTTCGTCCATCAGTAATATATCGCTTTTATAAAGGAAAGCACGGGCTATCGCCACACGTTGCGCCTCTCCGCCCGAAAGATTTACAGGGTAGCTTTTTGCCTTGTCTTCGAGCCCCACACGCTTTAGCATACTAAATATTTTCTGTTCATCGCGACAAACAAGTAAAAGATTTCTAAATACCGTTAAATTGGGCACAAGCTGCGGAGTTTGAAAAATATATGAACATTTAAGTTTAGGAATCTCGCCTTCACACTTCGTCAATCCGGCTATGGCGTTTAACAGGGTGGTTTTACCGCAACCGCTCGAACCCAAAAGGCAGGTAATTTTGCCCTCCTCAAGCGACAGATTGAAATTTTCGTAGAGCGGCACGTTAGGATAGCTTTTGGAAAGATTTTTTATTTCTATCATCTGACTCCCTCCTTTCTGCTCCATTTATAGGTAAGCCTGGAAAGTTGGGAGAATGCGATATCAATTAAAAGTCCTACAAACACGGCAAGCAGGGTTAGTGCGGCAAGGCGCGGCATTTCAAGATACAGCCTCGCTTCCTGCATCATTCCGCCTAAACTTTTAAACGTACTCGCAAGCACTTCGGCGGAAATCATAATCTTTAACCCGAGAGAGATGTCCGCACCCGTCTGCGGAAGCACGTCCGGCGTAATAAGCGGCAGATAAATTTTAAATACAGCCTGACTCTTGGGGATATTATAAACCTTTAACATCTGCCTTATGCCGCCGTCTATGCCATCTATCGCCGTAAACAACCTTGCGTGAATCATAGGGAATAATACCAAAACGGTAACGATTACGGGTGCCACGCGGGGATTCGTCCATATAAGCAATAAAAGTACTACCGCAAGCGTTGGAAGCGTGCGCAAAAAGACCATAAAGGGCATAACAAACGCCGCCACCTTTTTCGAGAGTGCGCAAAGGCAGGCAAGAGCCGCAGCTATTACAAAGGAAATTATAAACGCCAGCAGCGTGCGCAAAAACGTATTACCGAATGCCGTCCAAAACGCACCTCGCGCAAGGCAATCCCGCCCGAGACTTACAAACGTATCCTGAAAAGACGGTATTAGATAGTCGTTTTTTACGGAATAGTATGCGATAATCCATACTATCCACATCACAACTACGGCAAGCACCGAAATTAAAATATTAAGTTTTCTTTCGGTAAAAAATCTTTTCATTAGGAAAGTTCAGTATAGGCTATTTTGTATTTATTTAAAATAAGTTTGAAAGTAAGTCCGGGAACGGCGGCAAGATTTACCACTCCAACCGTTTTGCCTTTGAGTTCGGAGATGTTGTCAGCAGTAATCTGCTTGCCAGTTTTAGCTGAAATAATGTACAGATTGCCGTGTGTTACAGTGCCGAGCATAGTGTATTTTTCACCGCTTCCGAGAAGATTTGCGGCAAGGTTTACAGGAAGAATACAGATATCCGCATCGGGATTTGCGCCTGTAACGTGCGTCTGAATAGTTGATGCATTTACAATATGATAGTTAATTGTATTAGCCACATAACCAGTATCTACCTCGCCCGCCATGAGTCCGGCAAGCGCAAGCGCCGGCGCTCCGTCGGGAGCATAAATTTCTAATGACTCATAAGGGTTTATAACTCCCGCAAAACCTCCGTCAAAAAAGAAGCTGTCTGCGGGCGTAGCGTTTACTGACGGCTGAACTGTTTTTAAATCAGTTAAAAAAGACTTTATTTCAGTTTTGTCGTCGGAAGCCCTTGTAAACCTTATTCCACAGTTTGCGATAACGGATTTTGTTAAGTTATTCGCACTGAACATAGGCGTCGTGCCCGAAGGAAGATGAGTCGTTACCGCTTCCACTATTGTGGATATCTCTGTTGAATCTTCTTGCAACCAGGACGCATTACTGGTTAATGCATTCATAAAGTGACCTAATCCGTTACCCGAAGAAAACAAGCTGTTTTTAACTACAACGACTGCCTGAGGATAGCCGTTATCTTCGCCGTAGAGCTGCTGTAAGTCTCCCACCATTTTAAAACCGTTGGGCGAGCTTGCAGTGGCCTTAATCTTTGCGCTTGCGGCGGGTTCGGGTACAACAAAATAATCAACGTCGTTGCGGGGAACAACTCCGCTCGCATCAGTACCCATTCCGACAAGGTTGACCTTATCGGGGGCGGAACCGTCATTGCAGGCGGTAAAGCCGACGACGGTGAGCGCCGCAAGAACGGCGCATACGAGGGTTACAAAAAATTTTTTCATAAATACTCCTTTTCGGTATCAGGTTTACCCTTTTACCTCAAAAATTTTTACAGTTTTGACATGAGGGTCTTTGCGGAAACGCCTGAAAGCTGCCCGATTTTACCCGTAATCGTGTTGATAACTTCGGTGGGGGCGTCTACCGCAACGCTGATTATGAATACCGACTTCTGTTTATAGGGTATTCCCATTCTTCCTATAACGAAATCACCGAACTCAGATAAAATACCGTTGATTTTCGAACTCTGTTCTCTATCTTCCACAATTATGCTGATTACGGCTATACGGTCGGACATAAAAAAATTTCCTCCTAAAATTCGGGGGAAGGGCAAAATACTGGAGTATAAATACACCACGTAATATTCAGCCCTTTACCCTCAGATTACTCTTTGCGTTCAGGTAATATAATTTTACATTGTTGATGAGTAAATTGCAACACTTTGAATAAACATTTTTTAATTTGACATACTGTTTGTATGAAAAAGTTACTGTATTTTGTTGTATCAGTTTTAAGTTTAAGCGTAATATTCGGTGCGGGCTGGGCATCGGGCGTTGGCGTAACAAGCCGTATCAGCGACAGTCCCGCAGCTTTAATCGAGGAAATCACAGACGATTGCCCCGAGTGCCCCGACGGCGAAGACAGCCCGAACGTTAAATGCCCCGAACGTCCGGATAATAACGGAATAGAACACCGCAAGTACGGTTTCAGAATGAGGATTCCTTTCCCTCCGTTCGACCCCGACAAAATTGTCAGAAATCCCAAAGCAGCAAATTGATAAAAGCCCCGCATGAGCGGGGCATTATTTATTAATTTCAATTAATTTTGTTGCAATTTAAAGATATTTAAACTATAATACAGCTATGAAAGTTTTTAAATTCAAATATTCAAAACTGACGACCGCATTCATATATATAGGACTTGCGCTTGCGGTTGCCGCATTCGGCGTTACTCTGTACACCGTGATAAAAGGTGACGTTTTTTCAGTTGAAAACAAAATCTATCCCATAATCAGCCACGGCGTAATGTTCCTCGTGTCGGTGCTGCTTTTCGTTATTTTGTTAAGCCTTATAATATCCTCCTACTACTCCGTAGGAAACAATATTTTAAAGACGAGCTTCGGAATTATCAAGAGTAAATTCAAAATAGATAATATCAAGAGCGTGATGCTCGACAGAAAAACTAATAAACTTACCGTACATTTTGCAGACAACTCGTTTATATTGATAGCCGTAAAACCCGAATGGTACGAAGATTTTATAAACGAACTGCTTAAAAACAACCCGAATATAGAGTACACGATTAATTCCAAACAGAACTCGCCCGACGACGATCAACCGAAAAAATAATTTGACGAAGTTTGCGGAAGCAAAAAAGACGCACTTATTGAGTGCGTCTTTTTTTGTGTTTACGTACGGACGTGTGGTGTTCTTCTCCCGCAAGCAACCGCCATATATTTTTATGGTGGGCTGTCCACGTAAGAATATTTATCGCAAATATCAGCATCAGCGTTATAATTACCCAAACGTTTAAAAGATTTTCACGATAATTCAAAATAGTAATTACGGCTTGAAAAATCGAAAGTCCAGATACACCCAAAAGTGAGCCCATACTGCCCATTTCTGTAAAAATGATGTATAAAAGCACACCTACAAGTATTATAACCGCAATAAAGACGTACCACCACACCTCGCACGGGAGTGCAAATACAAACAGCCCCATTGTGGAAGCTATGCCCTTGCCGCCTTTGAATTTCATTGTAACGGGGAATATGTGACCGACTATTACCATCAATCCGAACAGATAGCGGGCAAAGTCGGAAACGATAAACGTTGTGCCCTCGAAGTAATAATTTCTGAATATAAACCAACCCACAAGTACGGGAACGCCGCCTTTCGCAACGTCGCAGAAAAAGTTTATTGCGCCGAACTTTAGCCCGAGCGTGCGAGTCATATTCATTGTGCCGGGGTTGCCGCTGCCTTCATGGCGGATATCCTTATGCTTGATGCGACCTATTATCACCGCAAAGTTGAAGCAACCGATAAAATAGCTTATTACGCCGCCGAGCAAAAACCAGTACCAGCTTTCCGCAAATGAGAGTTCCGTCATTGTTCCCCCTTCTCCCTCGTAACAATTTTAATGGGCGTACCCGAAAAATCGAAATTTTTGCGGAGAGTGTTCTCTAAAAATCTCTCATACGAAAAGTGAAGTAAATCTGTTGAATTGACAAACAGCACGAAAGTGGGCGGCGCAACGGAAACCTGTGACGAATAGTACACTTTGAGCCTTCTGCCGTTGTATGACGGCGGTTCGTTCGCCCGCACCGTATCTGCGATAAGATCGTTGAGCGTGCCCGTAGCAACTCTGAAGCGTGCGTGTTCGTACACTTCGTCAACAAAAGTGAGGAGCTTTTCGGTGCGCTGACCTGTTTTAGCCGAAATATACACCGACTTGAAGTAGTCCATGAATTTAAGGTCTTCTTCAAGCTGTTTGTTAAATTTATTTATGGTGTTGGTATCCTTTTCAACCAAATCCCACTTGTTCATTACAATAAGCGAAGGTTTGCCCTGCTCGTGAACGTAGCCTATAATTTTAGTGTCCTGCTCGGTGAGCCCCTCCGTACTGTCTACAACGAGCAGACAGACGTCGGCACGGCGAACGGCGTCGAAGGCGCGCATTACGGAGTAATACTCCACGTCGTCCTCCACCTTGCTTTTTTTGCGTATTCCCGCCGTATCGATTATCGTGTAGTTTTTGCCGTTGTACGTGAATTTAGTATCTATTGCGTCCCGAGTTGTGCCCGCAATATCGGTAACGATTGAGCGTTCGAAGCCGAGCAGCTTATTCACAAGACTGCTCTTACCTGCGTTCGGCTTGCCGACTACTGCGATTTTAATGCTGTCGTCCTCGGTGTTTTCACCCTTTTCAAACCAGCTTACCACCTCGTCTAAAACGTCGCCCACGCCCTTGCCGTGCTCGGCGGATATAGGATAAGGCTCGCCCAGTCCGAGCGAGTAAAACTCGAACACCTTTTCTTCGGAGTACTCGTCTATCTTGTTCACAACGAGGATTACGGGCTTTTTACAGCGGCGGAGCATGTCCGCAACATCGTAGTCCGATGAAGTGAGTCCCTCTCTGCCGTCAACAAAAAACAGAATTACCTGTGCGGTGTCAATGGCGACTTCCGCCTGTTTTTTTATTTCACGCCACATGGTATCTTCCGACCGCATTTCGATGCCGCCGGTATCAACCATTGTGAAGGGCTTGCCCCGCCACTCCGCGTCCGCATAAAGCCTGTCGCGGGTGACCCCGGGTCTGTCCTCCGTTATTGAAATTTTTCTGCCCGCAACCTTGTTGAAAAAAGTGCTTTTTCCCACGTTAGGTCTGCCGACAATAGCGACTAAGGGATTAGACATATCTTAGAAATGAGGTAAGAAACCGAATACAATTCCGAGCGTAAATATGATAATTACCACCCAATAGAAAGCCTTCCAATTCTTGCCCTTGCCTCTTACGTATGCGTATGCAGGGATACCGAGAGCGACTACGAGCAAAATATTAGCTATGAGCGAAAAAACTCCGCCTACAGTACCGAGCGAAGCGCTTACGTTGAAGTCAAGCTTCTGACCCAACCATCTTATAAAACCGAGAATACCGCTGATTATGTACAGAATTGCAGCGATTGCCACGCTCCAGAAAGAGCAAAATTTTGTGAACTGATAGTTCGTTACGTAACTTTCTTTATTGGTAGTCTTTTGAGTTTTCTTTGCCATAATTTTCTCCTTTTTTATTTAAGTATATCAATTAGAAAATTTTTTTGCAAGTAAAATTAAAGTTTATTGAGCTTTGAAAGCACAGCTTTAAAATATTCGGGAAGAGGGGCTTCGAAAGTCATTCGCTCTCCCGTTGCGGGATGAGTGAGCTGAAGCTGCCATGCGTGCAAAAGTTGACCGTTGAGCGAAAACTTCTGCTTTTTTATGCCGTATACAGGGTCGCCGACTACGGGATGCCCCATGTGGCGTGCATGCACGCGTATCTGGTGCGTTCTGCCCGTGTGTAAATCAAATCGGCAGAGCGTGTAGCCCTGAGCATATCTTTCAAGCACGGTGTAATCGGTTATTGCAAGTTTGCCCTTTTCGGGCGGAACAACCGCCATTTTTACCCTGTCCTGCGGGTGTCTGCCTATGTATGTAGTTACAGTGCCGCTGTCGTCTTTTAAAACACCTTCCAATAGCGCAAGATATGTTCGGCGGCAGGTTTTATCCTCAATCTGCTTGGAAAGGCTAAGATGCGCCCTGTCGTTTTTTGCCACAACCAGAAGTCCAGAAGTATCCTTGTCTATCCTGTGAACAATGCCGGGACGGAGCACACCGTTTATGCCGCTTAAACTGTCCAGCTTAAATAAAAGTGCGTTTACGAGAGTGCCTTCCGTATTTCCGTTGCCCGCATGCACGGTCATGCCCTGCGGTTTGTTAATAACGGCGATATCGCCGTCCTCATAAACAATTTCCACGGGTATATCCTCTGGCTTTGCGCTATACTCCACAGCGTCGGGCAGAGTAACTTCAAGAGTATCACCTGCCGATATCTGTTGAGACGGTTTGCCCTTTTTGCCGTTGATTGAAACGAAATCGCCCTCGAACAGCTTTTTAACGGACGAGCGTGTGAAGCCTTCGAGATTGTCGCTTAAAAAAACGTCTGCGCGGGCGTATGATTCCCGCGCGGTAAAAGTTTCCGTTTTCATCTATCCTCCCCACTGCTAACGTCCGTATTACCGTCAGTTGCACCGTTTTCGGGTTCGGGCAGTTCGTCTGCCGCTGTTTGAGGATTTTCCTTTTTTAATTCCTCTTCCTTTTTCTTTGCCTGAGCGGCTTTCGCCGATTTTGTAAGAGGGAATATTGCCCATTCGCCCAAGAATAATAAATCTAAAACGGCGAGAACTGCGCCGACTGTTATGCAGAAGTCTGCAAAGTTGCAGTACACAAGGTTGCCGTTGAACTGCATATTCAGCCCTATGAAGTCGCGGACGGAACGGAACGCAAGCCTGTCTACAAGGTTGCCTATTGCGCCCGCTATCACTATTGCGACGGTCACTTTCATTATGGTGAAGCGTTCGGGCAGAAATACGAATACGCCGACCAAAAAGACGAGCATTACGGAAGTAAGCGAAATTAAAATAGGCTGACCTATTTGGGGATTTTCGTTGAGAAAGCTGAACGCACAGCCCTGGTTGTTGGGTATACTTCCGTCAATCTCTATCCAGCCTCGGATAATAACCAAATCCCATACGTCGTGCTTTGCAAAATATTTTGTAAGCAAATCTATTGCAACCAAAGCGGCACAGACGGCTATTAATATTATGCTTTTAACACCGACACTCGGTTTTAATTTACCTTTTAACATACAGTTATATAATATCTTAACGGTAAAATTTTGTCAATAAGTTTGCCTGTAAAAAAGGGCGGTGCGCAACAATTTGCGCACCGCATAATTTTTATTTTACAAATCCGAGGCTTATTAAAATTGCCTTATCCACCCTTGACATTGTTGCAATAGGCAGCTCGCCTATGCGCTCTTTCAGTCTGCGCTTATCGAGCGTTCTTATCTGTTCGAGTAAAATTACACTGTCCTTCTGCAATCCGTAAGTATCGGACGGAAGTTCTATATGGGTGGGCAATTTTGCCTTGTTTATTTTGCTTGTTACCGCCGCCGCTATGACAGTGGGTGAGTATTTATTACCCACGTCGTTCTGCACCACGAGCACGGGGCGAACGCCGCCCTGCTCGCTGCCTACCACCGGCGATAAGTCGGCATAGTAGAGTTCTCCGCGCTTAATAGTCATATCAACCTCTTTTCGGCAGGGTATATTTTATTATATGTACTGCCTTACAAATATTGTTGACCGTATCGCACCCTTTTATTCATTTGCTACACATAAATACGAACGCCCAGATTCACAAAAAGCAGCGTGTAATATCCTACAAGGCACATAAGCATAACAATTCCCGCAACCCGTCCGAGGCTTTTGGTTTTGCTGCCCACGGTAAAAACAAAAATGAGCAAAGCGGCAACAACCGATACTATTCCGCCGATTAATCCTTCCATAGTGAAGGGTAAACCGTACGACCCCCTGCATAGTGCACCCACACCGCCGATTAATAGAATATTTGCAATATTGCTACCTATTATATTGCCCGTAGCTATGCCTGTATCGCCCTTTCGTGCCGCCGAAATCGAAGTTATGAGCTCGGGAAGAGAAGTTCCGAAAGCGACAACCGTTAAAGCGACAATCTCGGTGGGTATTCCTATCAGGTTTTCGGCAACCACCGTTGCGGAATCGACTACAACCTGTGCGCCTAATACAACCATGCCCAGCCCGAAAACGGCAATAATAGCAAGGAACCAGGTTTTGAGCTTCATTTTTTCGTACCAGGGCGTAAACCGCTGATACCATTTAAGTTCGGAGTTTGCTGCCGCTGTCTCTGCTTCGGCGGGCATTGACACTGCCGTAGCTTGCTCAAGCCGAGCCTTGGACTGCTTTCTTGCAAGTAAAATATTATAGACCATGAATCCGACGTACAAAAGTATTAAAATAAGTCCGCAATACCAGGTCATGGTTGCGTCGAGATAGAGAGCTCCACCCACTGTGCCCGCATCAAATCCACCCACGAACACACCGAGTACGAGAAAGAGTGCGGAAACAAAAATTAAAAAGGGCATATCTATAGTGCGGGTAGACTTTTCGGAAGGAAGCTTGCAAATAAGCGCAGAAATTCCGAGGATAAGCAAGATATTGAGCGCATTACTGCCGATTATATTGCCGATTATTACAGCGCCGCCTTTGGGCTTGACCGCATCGACTATAGTTACGGCAAGCTCTGGCACGGACGTGCCGATTGCTACCACCGTTACACCGATAATAAAAGTTGAGATTTTAAGTTTTTTTGCTATGCCCGCTGCGCCGTCAACGAAAAAATCTGCGCCTTTAACAAGCAAGATAAAACCCAAGAGCAGTAAAATTATATTTACCGCCCAGGTTGCGCCCGTATTTTGCAAAATGACTTTAAAATTCATATACTACCTTTTCATTATGTGCAAATAAAAACAAGACTTTCGACTTAAACCACAAAAATTTAAGTCGAAAGTCTTGTTCCCGAAATTAATTACGGGTGCGGCTCCGGGCAATATGCCGGTTATGTCGTAGCCGCTCTTGTAACTACTCCCCTTCAACGCAACTGATTTTAGCAAAGAAAAGTCAAACTGTCAAGTTTCTGACAGCAGAATGCAAATTTTTAATTAAATCTTTTGAAGTGACGCAATACTCTGTTTTTTCTTTTGCGCAAATTTCGGCGGCAAGCCCCAACGTGTACGAAGCAACCGCAACGGCGTTAAAACCGTCCACTCCCCGAGCTGCCGTGCCGCAGGCGAAGCCCAAAAACATATCGCCGCTGCCGCCCTTTGCGAGCGCAGAGTTGCCCCTGTGCAGAAGAAAGACCCTTTCGCCGTCGGTTAAAACGCTTACGGAGCTCTTTAAAAATACGGTAACTTTGTATTCGTTTGCAAAATTGCGGGCGTGCGTTATCGGATTTGAAAGAATTTCATCCATCGAAAGTTTTGAAAGTCTTGAAAACTCTTTGATATGCGGCGTTATAATCACGTTACACTTTTTATCGGCGAGAATTTCATTGCCGTATTTTGCTATACAATTCAGTCCGTCCGCATCGATTATAAGCGTACCGCTGTAAACTTTTAATAAGTTTTGTACAGTTTTATACAACTCTTCGGACACACCGCAACCCGAACCTGCGGCTATGCAGTCGGCGAAAAAATCGATATCGTCCGTAAATATAACCTGAGGCAGTTTTGCCGCAAGAGCCGAGCGGTTTTGCATACTTGTGTTGAGTTTAACGTAACCGCAACCCGATTTAAGCGCCGCCTCGGCAGCGAGTGCGGCAGCTCCGATATACCTATCCGACCCTGCAATAAGCTGTGCCGTGCCGTACGTTCCCTTATGGGAGTTGCGCCTGCGCTTGGGATAAAACTCTTTTATGTCGCTATCATTATAAATGTGCGCATAATTTGTTTCGGGGCAGATTATTCCTATATCTTTTTTTATTACCCTGCCGCACAAGTCGGGACCGTCGTTTAAAAAGTATCCAATCTTATTTTCCGCAATTGCAACGGTAATATCCGCCTTTACGGCACAACCTTCGGCAAGTCCGTTATCGCCGTTAAGACCGCTCGGGATATCTGCGGAAATTACGTATGCGCCCGATTGGTTGATTTTTTCTATTACTTGGGCATATTCCCCCGAAACCATACGGCAAAGACCCGTACCGAAAAGGCAATCAACGATGATATCAGCAGTAATATCTTGAGCATATACGCCACCGTATGCCGCTTTCTCCCGTGCGCAGTCGGCGGATAAATTTCCTCGCATTGCGTAAACGGCGACGTTGTATCCACGGTTTTTCAGCTCTTGGGCGCAGACGTAACCGTCACCGCCGTTATTGCCCGTGCCGCAGACTACAAGAATTTTTTTTGCGCCGTTATTTTTTGCGGCAGCCGCAACCTCGTCGGCGATTGCAATACCGGCTCGGCGCATAAGCGTTTGCGAGGGAATTTTTAATTGATTGATTGTGTAACTGTCGGCTTCCCGCATCTGAGCGACAGTGAGAACCTTTTGCATTACAGCTTTAAACTTACCTCCGCAGAGCTGATTTTATTAACTGTTCCGTCCTGCTCTTTTATAATCAGCCTTCCGTCGTCCGATATATCGAGTGCGACAACCTGCCTCTCCCTATCCGCCGTTTTTAATACTACGGATTTACCGAAATAATCGATATAGCTCTTATAATCGGCAATAGAATAGCTGTTTTCTAAATTTCTTAAAAGAACTCGTTTCACCTCGCCAATGGTCACTTTTGCGGATATATTCTGAGTTATAGACGTTGCGATATTATTTAATTCTTCGGGAATTTCGTTATTTACGTTTATACCCATTCCAACTATCGAGCGCACTACGTTGTTTCCACAGAAAGTATTTTCAATGAGCGTTCCGCAAATTTTTTTACTGCCGACAAGCACGTCGTTCGCCCAGCGTATACGAGGCTTAATTAAAAATTCTTCGAGCGTTTTGCAGACTGCAACGCAGGAATTAATCATAATCCGAAAAGCCTTATCCGCAGGAAAATTATTATAATGGCGCATAACCGTGATATACAGTCCGCCCTCGTCGGACACAAAGCTTCTGCCCTTTGTGCCTCTGCCTGCGGTCTGCCGCCTTGCGATTACCGCAACGTCTTGGGCAAAATTTTCACGCTTGCAGTATTCGTTGGTGGAATCCACCTCATCAAGCTCAATTATCTTCATCTATTTCCCCGAACTTTTCAAGCGCAGACTTCGCCGTGTCTACGCCATATCCCTTTGATAAAAGAAATTTAAAACCCTTGTACAAGGTCTGTTTATCAGTGGGCTTCCCGCGCATATATTTTTGCAGAACGGCAAATGCCTCCTCGCCGTCCTCTTCCGTTTCGGATAAAACATACTCAATCGCAGATCTGTCGGCCCCCCGCTTTATCAAGTCCATTTCGATTGCACGTTTGCCCTTGCCGTGAACGCTTTCTACGTATGCCCGGCAATAGGCGTAGTCGTCGATAAATTTATAGTAATTGAGGCGCTCCAATACGTAGTCCTGCACCGCCTCGGTGTATCCCTTTTTAGAAAGGAAATCACGCATCTGTTTTGCCGTTTTCATTGTAGCCGAAAGATGGGTCATTGCCTTATCGAGCGCCTGACTCTTTTCCGTTTCGAGCTGAATTTCGTCCAGCCGAGATTTTTCGATGTGCATGCCCGCTTTCAGGTGGTATTTAATCGCCACCTCGAGCTTTATGCCGCAGTAAAATCTGCCGTCAACGTATACGTTACAGCGAGCCTTGTCTTTGACCTGCGGCTCTATCGAAGTAATTTCCGACATACGCTCCTCTCTCGACTTATTTTAACACTGTCATATAAATTTGTCAATCTGCGCATATGACTGTATGAGCGACAACAAACTTAAAGCGGAGCTTGAAGCTCCGCTTTTTATACTTTGAATGGAAAAAAGTATTCCCGTAATTTTTTTATGCGCACCCTGCCGTTGAGTGTGTTTATGAGCGCCGCATTGAATTGCTCTTCCACACTCTTTTTTATTGCGGCAGTAAAATGCACTTCGCCCAAATACTCAGTACTTATTACGTCCGCACCGTGCTCTGCGAAAAACTTCATTATGCCGTCAACGTTTGAATAATCAACCGTGTACACGCTTTCGGAGCAGGTTTCGTATAAAACTTTTTGCGCCGCCGCAATATTTTCGGCAACCGCACCGGCATATGCACGCACAAGTCCGCCCGCACCTAACTTTATTCCGCCGAAGTAACGTGTAACGACCACTGCAACCTCGTACAGCTTGTTATTTTTGAGCACCTCGAGCATTGGCATACCCGCAGTGCCCTGCGGCTCGCCGTCGTCGGAAAAGCGTGGAAAGTTGCCGAGATTATCTGAAATATAGGCGTAGCAGTTATGAGTTGCGTCAGAATACTTTTTTGAAATTTCGGCTATAAACGCTCTCGCCTCCTCCTCGCCGCACACGTGGCGGGACGTGGCAATAAACTTTGATTTTTCGATTACCTTTTGGGTGACGCACTCACCCGAAAGGGATAAATAGGACTGAGCCATTATTTAAGATTGATTTTTATATGGATTTTTTTGCCCTTGTGGATAATATCGCCGTCCTTAACGTGAGCATTTATATCCGTAACCTTGTCATCGTTTATGGATACGCCGCCTTGCTGAATGAGTCTGCGGGCTTCTCCGTTCGATGAGCAGATACCTGCCGCTACAAGCACGGGGATTATCGTTGCCGTTTCGACAGATATGTCCTTTTCGGGAAGGTCTCCGCCTCCGCCGAACGCCGCCTTTGCTTGGGACTGAGCGATATTTGCCTTCTCTTCGCCGTGAACGAGCTTTGTAAGCTCAAAGGCCAAAATCTCCTTCTTTTCGTTTATGCGGCTTTGTTCCCACTTCTCCATTTCCCTAATTTCTTCAACGGGAATAAAGGTGAGCATTTTTATACATTTCATCACGTCGGCGTCGTCTATATTGCGCCAGTATTGATAGAAGTCGTAGGGGCTTGTTTTGTTTTCGTCGAGCCAGACGGCGCCCTTTGCCGTTTTGCCCATTTTTTTGCCTTCGCTGTTTAAAAGTAGGGTTATCGTCATGGCGTAGGCGTCCTTGCCCGACTTTTTGCGGATCAGCTCGGTGCCGGCGAGCATATTGCTCCACTGGTCGTCGCCGCCGAACTGCATATTGCAACCGTACTTTTGACTTAAATGCCAGAAATCGTACGCTTGCATTATCATATAGTTGAACTCAAGGAAAGAAAGCCCCTTCTCCATGCGCTGTTTATAGCACTCGGCGCGTAGCATGTTGTTTACGGTAAAGCATGCGCCGACCTCACGCAGAAGGTCGATATAGTTGAGCTTTAACAGCCATTCGGCGTTGTTTACTATTATTGCCTTATCCTCGCCGAACTCGATAAAACGTTCCATCTGCTTTTTGAAGCAGTCGCAGTTGTGCTGAATGGTTTCGGGGGTGAGCATAGAGCGCATATCCGTTCTGCCCGACGGGTCGCCGATATAGCCTGTGCCGCCACCGAGCAAAACTACGGGCTTATTGCCCGCCATCTGAAGTCTTTTCATAAGACAGAGCGCCATAAAGTGCCCAACGTGAAGTGAGTCTGCCGTAGGGTCGAAACCTATATAAAAGCGTGCACCGCCGCCGTTTATAAGTGTTTTAATCTCCTCCTCGTCGGTAACCTGAGCAATCAGCCCACGCTCTTTAAGTTCGCTGAAAATATCCATTTCAATGCACCTGTGCTTTAAATTTATATCAATAAAAATATAGCAAACACAGGCGGACTTTGTCAAGTTTAATCGGTTATGAAATCGTCCTTATTGAGGTTTTCACGGGCTTTTTCTATGGCACGCTTTTCTATTCGGGATATGTAGCTGCGGGAAATTCCGAGTTTTTTTGCTACTTCCCGTTGGGGCAATGCCGTGCCGTCCTCAAGTCCGTAGCGGAGCGAAATAATCGTAAACTCCCGCTCATTGAGAAATTTTTTAAGCACGGCAATAAATTTTTCCCGCTGAATACTCTTTTCAACTTGCGAAAACACGTTTTCTTCCTTTTCTGAAAGCAAATCCATTAAAGTGAGCTCGTTGCCGTCCTTATCGGTGCCGACGGGGTCGGTGAGCGAAACGTTGTTTTTATGTTTTTTACCCGAGCGTAAAAGCATGAGAATTTCGTTTTCTATGCACCTTGCGGTATACGTGGCGAGCGCCGTGCCCTTGCCCTCCTGAAAGGTGTTTATTGCCTTTATGAGCCCTATCGAGCCGACTGAAATAAGGTCGTCCGTCTCCGCAGCTCCAGAATATTTTTTCACGACGTGCGCTACAAGCCGCATGTTGTGCTTAATTAAAATTTCCTTTGCCTCTTTGTTTCCCTCTCTTGCAAGCGCAAGGTACTTTTTTTCGTCCTGCGGGGAGAGAGGTTTGGGGAAAGTGCCCTTGTTCTGCACAAGCCCCGTAAAGAAAAATATTTTGGAAAAAAGCAGTCCTAAAAAATCAAAAAACATACACTATACCCCTAAACGTCGGTTGTATAGTGTATGTTTTATATAATTTGTCCAATTACTTTTTAATTAACAAACTTTGGAGAAACAAGTTTATACAAAGTTTATTCTAATTCGAATGCACCTGTATATAACTGATAGTACTTGCCTTGTTGAGCGATGAGCTGTTCGTGGTTGCCTCGCTCTATTATTCTGCCGTTTTCAAGTACCATTATGGCGTTGGAATTCTTTACGGTGGACAGTCTGTGCGCTATTACAAACACCGTTCTGCCCTCCATAAGTTTATCCATACCTCTTTGAACTATTGCCTCGGTGCGTGTATCGATAGAGCTGGTCGCTTCGTCCAAAATCATTACGGGCGGGTCTGCAACGGCGGCACGGGCAATGGATAAAAGCTGTCGCTGACCCTGAGAAAGGTTTGCGCCGTTCTGACGGAGCATTGTGTTGTAGCCCTCGGGAAGTCTTGTTATAAAGTCGTCGGCGCCTGCAAGTTTTGCCGCCGCAATACAGTCTTCGTCGGAAGCAGCGAGCCTGCCGTAGCGGATATTATCCATAACCGTGCCCGTAAACAGGTTGGTATCCTGCAATACCATGCCTATCGCCCGGCGAAGTTCACCTTTTTTAATCTCATTTACGTTTATACCGTCATACAAAATTTTGCCGTCGGCAATGTCGTAAAATCTTGTGAGAAGGTTAGTGATAGTAGTTTTACCTGCGCCCGTCGCTCCCACAAAGGCAACCTTTTGACCGGGCTTTGCATACAGCGAAATATCGTGCAGTACAATCTTTTCGGGATTGTAGCCGAAGTCGACTTCGGACATTCTTATATCGCCCGCAAGACGAACGTAAGTTACCGAACCGTCTTCCTTGTTGGGATATTTCCAAGCCCAGATTCCCGTACGCTCGCCGCTTTCCACAAGCTGACCTTTCTCTTCTTTTACGTTAACGAGAGTAACGAACCCTTCGTCTTCTTCGGGCTTTTCATCGATGAGTGCAAACAGACGGGCTGCACCCGCAAGTCCCATAACGACGGAGTTGACCTGATTGGAAACCTGATTGATATTGTTAGAAAACTGCCTTGCAGCTTGCAGGAAAGCAAGCAGCATTGTTATCCCGGCAAGAGTTGTAAGCGCTCCTATATATTCCGGATTAAGACTTACGTTGTAGACGCCTTGAATTATAAACATGCCGCCGACAAGCGCAAGTATTACGTATAATATGTGACCGATATTACCCAAAATCGGCATAAGCATATTGGCATAGCGGTTTGCACGGTTAGACTGGTCGAAAAGCTGTTCGTTGACTTTGTCGAAGTCTGCCTTTGCCTGTTCCTCGTGACAGAATACCTTTACGACCTTCTGTCCGTTCATCATCTCTTCGATAAAGCCTTCCGTTCTCGCAACGGCTCTCTGCTGACCGAGGAAATATTTTCCCGCTCCACCGCCGACGATTTTGGTGACAAACAGAATCAGTATTATTCCGCCGAACATAATGAGCGTCAGCCATACGCTGTAAAGCAGCATGATTATAAAGACTGTTATGCACATTATGCCCGAAGTCAGAAGATTGGGCAAAGACTGTGAAATCATTTGGCGGAGTGCGTCTATATCGTTGGTATAATAGCTCATTATATTGCCGTGTGTATGCGTATCGAAGTAACGAATGGGCAAATCCTGCATATCGTCAAACATTTGACAGCGCATTTTTTTCAAAAAGCCCTGAGTCATTATTGCCATCATCTGTTTATCTACCGCACCCGCCGCAAGCGAAAGCAGGTAGAGCCCGATAAGGGTAAGCATTGTGGTGGTTATCTGCCCGCCGTAGTCAGCCCAAGCAACAACCTCGCCTGCTTTTCTCGCTTCTTCTGCCGCTTCGAGCACACCGTAAATCTGCCCCATAAACAGTGCGGGAAGTGCGCTTACTATGGCGTTGAAAATTATGAGTATCAAAGTTACCGGCATCATTACGGGATAGAAACGGAAAAGTAACTTTATTAATCTTTTAAAGGTGCCGCGGGGCGCCTTCATAGCGGGACGTTTAATGGGCGGCATTTGATTCACCTCCCTCATTATTTTCCATTTCGCTGAGCGACGCTACCGCCTTGCCACCCTTATTTTGGGTGTTGTAGACTTCGGTATATATTGCGTTTTTGCCCAAGAGCTCCGTGTGAGTTCCGACCGCGTCTATTTTGCCGTTATCCATAATTATTATGCGGTCGGCGTCTTCAACAGAAGAAGTGCGCTGTGCTATTATAATTTTTGTTGTAGACGGAATGTATTCTCGGAAAGCCTTACGGATAAGTGCGTCCGTGTGCGTATCGACTGCCGAAGTCGAGTCGTCCAAAATGAGAATTTTGGGCTTTTTTAAAAGCGCACGGGCAATGCAGAGCCTCTGCTTCTGTCCACCCGAAACGTTGGTGCCGCCCTGCTCGATATGAGTGTCGTATTTATCGGGGAAGGTCTGTATAAATTCGTCTGCCTGTGCAAGCTTGCAGGCTTCAACCAGTTCTTCGTCGGAAGCATCGGGATTGCCCCAACGGAGATTTTCCTTTATCGTACCCGAGAAAAGCTCGTTTTTCTGCAACACAACTGCAACCTGATTGCGGAGTGATTCGAGATCGTACTCCTTTACGTCCCTTGCCCCCACTTTTACGCTTCCTTCCGTCACGTCGTATAGGCGTGAAATCAGATTTACAAGCGAGGTCTTGGAAGAACCCGTGCCGCCTATAATTCCGATTGTCTCGCCAGAATTTATATGCAGGTTTATACCTTCCAACACATTTTTCTCAGCATTTGCCGAATATTTAAAGCTTACGTTGTTGAAGTCGATTGAACCGTCTTCAACTTCGTGTATTGCGTTTTCGGGGCTGTGCAGCGTACTCTCCTCGTTTAAAACTTCACATATACGGCGGGCGCTCTCTATAGACATTGTTACCATGGCGAATATCATGGAAAACATCATAAGCGACATTAAAATCTGCATTCCGTAAACGATGAGCTGGGAAATAGATTCCGAATTGAGGCTTGCGCCGAAACCGACTGAAATATTATCAAGGACAAGATATGAGCCTATAAAAAGTATTGAAGACAATACGCCGTAGAAAAAGAACTGCATTACGGGGTTATTCAATGCAAGAATCCTTTCGGCTTTGGTAAAATTAATTTGCAGTTCGGTTGCCGCACGGTTGAATTTTTCCTTTTCGTACTCCTCTCTAACATAGGACTTGACAACACGTATTCCCTTAACGTTCTCTTGTATGGATTCGTTAAGGTTGTCGTACTTGCGGAAAATACGTCTGAAAAAGGGCAGAGTCTTCCACATTACCAAAGCTAAAATAAGCGAAAGCGGTATCATTACTCCGACAAAAATCCAGGCAAGATTTCCGCCCATAATAAAAGCCATTACCGCCGAAAAAATCATCATCAGCGGACACCTTATTGCCGTACGGATTATCATCATGAACGCAAACTGAACGTTTGTAACGTCCGTAGTCATACGGGTAACTAAGGAAGAAGTTGAAAATTTATCTATATTTTCAAAGGAAAAATCCTGTACTCTATAATACATATCCTTGCGCAGATTTTTTGCAAAGCCTGCCGCCGCCTTTGCACAGAATGCGCCGGCAAGCGCACCGCATGCAAGGGATACAACTGACATAAGCACAAGAATGAGCGCAAACTGTCCTATACCGAAGGTCTGCCAAGTCCAGCCGCCCCAAAGCACAACACCTCGCTTAACTGAACTGACAAGCTCGGCAATTACAAAGGGCAACATGCATTCCAAAATTACTTCAAACGACACAAAAAGCGGCGAAAGAAGGGTTGGAAATTTATATTCCCTTATGCTTTTAATCAGAGTTTTAATCATTCACTCACCACAAATTACTTTTACACATCAATAGACACAATTATAGTATTATATTTAAATAATGTCAAATTCATTACGGATAGCTTAAACGAAATTTAGGTGAAATATAAGAACAAAACGCCCGCAAGCACAAGCTTGCGGGCGTTGGTTTTTACACTTCAAATATATTATTTAATAGGACGGAGTTTAGCGGTGAAGTGGCGCAGAATCGGGGGTTCTTCCACTATCTTGTAACCCTTGATTTCCGAAGCACGCTCCTTAATGTTTATAAGTGCGTCGGCAATTACGTCGAGGTGGGACTGCGTGTATACACGGCGGGGAATTGCAAGCCTTGTAAATTCAAACTCGGCTTCAAGCTGCTTGCCGGTATCGGGGTCGTTGCCGAGCATGTACGAACCTATGTCGCATGCACGGATTCCCGCTTCCTTATAGAGCTCGATTGCGAGCGCCTGTGCGGGGAATTCATGGTAAGGAATATGAGGAAGAAGCTTTTTAGCGTCGATGAACACTGCATGACCGCCTACGGGGCTCTGATAAGCAATTCCCGCCTCGTCGAGACGAGCGGCAAGATACTGCATCTGACCTATGCGGTATTTGAGATAGTTTTCGTCGATACCCTCTTGAAGTCCGATTGCAAGCGCTTCTATGTCGCGTCCGGACATACCGCCGTAGGTTATGAAGCCTTCGAAAGAGATTGTGCGCTGCTTAATAAGCTCGAACAATGCCTTGTCACGGCAACCTACAAGACCGCCCATGTTGACGATTGCGTCCTTTTTGGAGCTCATTGTAAAGCAATCCGCATCCTCGAAGATGGCTTTTATAATTTCATCTATCGTGCTGTTCTTGAACTCGGGCTCACGCTGCTTTACAAAATAGGAGTTTTCGGCATAGCGTGCAGCGTCAATCATAAATTTAATGCCGTGCTTGTGCGCAATTTTGCGGGTCTGGCGGATATTTTCAACAGATACGGGCTGACCGCCGGCGGAGTTGTTGGTTATCGTCATTATAATTACGCCGATATTCTCTGCACCGAGCTCTTTTATGTACTGCTCGAGTCTCTTGCAGTCCATGTTGCCCTTGAAGTCGTAGTACTTTGTGGTATCAAGCGCTTCGGGCACTACGCAGTCGATAGCGCGGGCTCCCGCAAGCTCTACGTGTGCACGTGTGGTATCGAAGTGCATGTTGGAGATTGCGTACTTCTTGCCGCTGAGCAATATGCCTAAAAGTACCTTTTCTGCCGCTCTGCCCTGGTGAACAAGCTGAATGTACGGCATACCGAATATCTTTTTGGCAGTATCCTGCACTTTGTAGTAGCAGTCTGCACCGGCGTAGGACTCGTCGCCCATCATTACGCCTGCCCACTGCTGTGAGCTCATTGCTCCTGTTCCACTGTCAGTAAGCAAGTCAATGTACACGTCTTGGGATGCAAGGTAGAATACGTTGTAATCCGCATCGGCAATCTTCTTTTCGCGCTCCGCCCTCGTCAACATTTTAAGGGGTTCAACGCTCTTAATTCTGAAAGGTTCGGGGAAATAAATAGGTTTCATTTTACTTTGTCCTTTATATATTATTTCTTATATATTATTCTAACTTTTTCCAGCGAAAATGTCAACAGTAAAATGAAAAGACTTTACTCAAAATTTTAAATTCTCTTTACATACCTATAAAGTTGCTGTATAATTTCATTGAATAAAAAAGGTTACACTTATGGATAGCTTTATTATAGCGCTTTCAAACGTAATATTATCTCTTCTATACGCTATACCCGGATTTATTTTGTGTAAAGTTAAAAAGGCAACGGCTGAGCATTTATCTACAATGTCCGCCGTTTTGATTTACGTATTGTCACCGTGCATGATAGTAAATTCCTTTTTACAGTTAGAGTTTTCTTGGGTCGGTTTCGGCAAAATGGCGTTATTTTTCGGGGTAACTTTGGTATTGCAAATAGCCTTTATGCTCATTTTGTACTTAATTTTCCGCAAAAAATATGCCGATAGTAAGTTTCGTATTTTAACGATTGGCTCGGTACTCGGCAACGTGGGATTTTTCGGGTTGCCTTTGGTTAAGGCAATTTTACCGAATAATCCCGAAGTTATGTGCTATTCCTCCGTTTACGTTTTATCGATGAATTTTCTTGTGTTCACAATGGGAATTTTCTGCTTGACAAACGATAAAAAATTTATGTCATTTAAATCTGCGATATTAAATCCGTCAACTTTCAGTATTTTAGTTGCCCTGCCATTGTACTTTTTCGGCGTAAAACAATATTTACCCGATCTACTCTTAAACGGCGTATCTCTGCTCGGCAGCATGACGACGCCGCTGTGTATGATAATACTCGGTATCCGCCTTGCGACCGTATCGTTTAAAAAATTGTTTACACGACCTATTATTTATATTACATGCGCCTTTAAACTTTTAGTATTTCCGCTGTTCTGTTATTTTGCGGTATACTTTATTCCGCTCGACTTTGCTTTTAAGGCAAGCATACTTATCCTCTCTTCCGTGCCCTGTGCTTCGATTATATTGAATTTGGCGGAAATGCACCACTCGGAAACGGAACTTGCGGCGAATAGTGTTTTGGTTTCAACCTTAATATGCTTTATGACAATTCCCGTTTTGGTCTTACTATTGTAGACGGTTATGGCTCTATAAAAAATTTTTTAACAAGTATTATTTTTGCTTGCAAAGCTCAAACAGATGTGATATAATCACAAAGCAATTTAAATAAAGGCCCTGTGGTCAAGCGGTTAAGACGGAGCCCTCTCAAGGCTCAATCCCGGGTTCGATTCCCGGCAGGGTCACCACTACCAACCTAAATCGAACACCCTAACAGGTGCACGGTTTAGGTTTTTTCTTTATTAAATTAGCCCATTGGCTATAATATAATTACCTAAGTCTACCAACATTTGGTTTTCAGTTCGTGCGCTTTCGACAATCGCTTTCATATTAAACTTATGGTAGTCAGAAACATTCAAATCTTCAATACGCGCTTTAAATACTTCTTTTTCCTTTTTCTCGTTTGATACTTGTGGCGAAGTAAGATTTAGAAATAGCATTAATTTATCTAAATTGGTATTCATATTCTTTCTCCAAGGTTTTTTGATAAGTATATCAAAAATAACGGAATAGTTCAAGTCAAATCAACGGCGGTTTATGCCGCGAAAGCCACTTGACGTGAGAAAGGGGTGTGTTAGGCTA
>JAFLVN010000039.1 GCA_022508285.1 Clostridiales bacterium | reverse complement strand
GACGATGACAGGACAGCGGAAGTCGTCACGACGCTCGCCGCGGGCCCGCGCGTGAAGGTGGAGGCAACGGGCCGGGAAGAGACAATCGACGGCATCGCATCAAACTGGGTGCGGGTTGCGGTGCTCGGCGGTGTGCAGGACAGGGACGGCAACGCGGTTGCGGCGGGCACGGAAGGCTGGCTTTTCAGCGGCTACCTCTCTGAGGCGGAAGATGCAGAAAGCGGAAGCCCGGGCGGAGAAGCGGACGCGAAGAAAGCCGCCGCCCTGCCCATCGTGCCAATTGCGGTGGGGGTCGCGGTTCTCGCAGTCCTGCTCGCCGCAATTCTGCTTGCGGCAAAGAAAAGTAAGAGCGGCAAGGAGTGAGAGACGCAAATCACACGCATGGGGCGCGGAATGTGCTATAACCATAAAACAACTTGGAAAGGAACAAAATAGGGGGCAAATAAATGAAAAGGTCAAGACTAAAATCAATAATCATCATACTGGGCGTTTTTGTTTGTGGCGAAGTGTTCCCCTATGATTGGAAAGGCAGGATGGAAATATTTTCTTACGATTTGGCCAACCGCTACGAGAATGAGTATTTTTATGTATTGGAAGAATACTATGAAACATTTAAATATCGGGACAGAAATTATTTGACGAGCGTGATGCCAAATTTTGTCAATACAGGCTTTTGGGAGACCGCGTTTGACAGGTATTTTGAGTGGTATGAAATAATCCGTATAGAAGAGTTGGGCATAGGGATTGACAAAAATGAAGAGCTCTTGGTTTTCACTGGACCATATTTTGTCATCGAAAATGTCGAAGAGATGACCTCGGAATTGTTGAAAATCGAAACAAAAATACCAGAGTACTCAAGGCAATTTTTAAAAGTCGGTGTTTTAGATTGGAATTTCATAAGCGACACAAGCGATGAGTGCATATTCTATTTGGAATTTGACGGCGATTATATAAATGTTTATGCAAATGATATTGATAAAAAATTCTGTACGTTCTGCAAAATGTATGAAGAGGATATTGCATTATTAAGGGAATGCATAAAGACAAATGTTTGGAATGACATAACAGTAACCTGGCCCCGCCACGCGGACGGCACGTGCGACTACGAGGACGAGGGCGGCAACGCGACAGCAACAAGCGAGAACGCCAACAAGGAAGAATTGGCGGATGCGCCCGCCACGGAACGCGCGGAGTCTGAGGAAGAATCCGCCACCCTAAAGCCCGCCCCCGCCGTCGGAAAGACCGCGGCCGTCACCGAGAACCTGCGCCTGCGCACCGATGACAGGACGACAGCGGAAGTCGTCGCGACGCTCGCCGCGGGCACGCGCGTGAAAATCCTCGCCGTTGGCAGAGGGGACACGATAGACGGCATCGCGTCAAACTGGGTGCGGGTGGCGGTGCTCGGTGAGGCGCGGGATAAGGACGGCAACGCGGTTGCGGCGGGCACGGAAGGCTGGCTTTTCGGCGGCTACCTCTCCGAGGTGGAATCCGCCGAAAGCGGAAGCCAAAGTGAAGAAGCGGACGCGGCAAAAGCCCCCGCCCTGCCCATCGTGCCGATTGCGGCGGGGGT
>JAFLVN010000038.1 GCA_022508285.1 Clostridiales bacterium | reverse complement strand
TACCCAATCGGTTGCTTATCGGATTTACTTTCTGTCCCATGGCTTATGCTTCTGTACGTTGGTTTTTATTATCAATTGTGTCTACTATAAGGGTTACATGGTTGGCGCGTTTGCGAATACGATAACCACGACCTTGAGGGGCCGGACGCATGCGTTTCAACATCGGGGCACAGTTTACAAAAATTGTGCTGATGTACAACTCTCCGCTTTCGGCTTTTCGTTCGTTTTTAGCTTCCCAGTTGGCAATGGCCGAACGGAGAAGTTTTTCAAGACGGGCAGCTGCTTCCTTGTTCGAAAACTTCAGAATGCCCAGGGCGCGGAATGCTTCTTTACCACGTACCATATCGGCTACGAGGCGCATTTTGCGCGGCGATGAAGGAATGTTCGTAAGTTTGGCAAAAGCCACATTCTTGCGAGCTTCCTTTATCTTGTCGGCTGATAATCTTTTTCTTACACCCATTTTATTATTGGTTCTTTTTAATTCAATAAATTAATTACTTAGGGCCCAATGATTATTTTTTCTTGTTGCCGGCGTGACCGCGGAAGATACGGGTCGGGGCAAACTCGCCCAGCTTATGTCCCACCATATTTTCAGTAACATAAACGGGGATAAATTTATTACCATTGTGGACGGCAAAAGTATGCCCGACAAACTCGGGAGCAATCATTGAAGCGCGGCTCCATGTCTTGATGACATTCTTTTTGCCGGTGGCTTCCATGGCGGCTACTTTCTTTTCCAGCTTTACGCTGATAAAGGGTCCTTTTTTTAATGAACGGCTCATAGTTGGTTGTTCTTTTTTTTGTTTTTACAATTATCTGTGTGCGGGCCTAATTACTTCTTGCGACGCTCAATGATATATTTGCTTGAATGTTTCTTGGGCGCACGTGTCTTAAGACCTTTCGCATACAGACCCTTACGTGAACGCGGATGTCCGCCGGAAGCACGACCTTCACCACCACCCATCGGGTGATCTACAGGGTTCATTACTACACCGCGGTTGCGGGGACGACGGCCAAGCCAACGGCTGCGACCTGCCTTACCCGAACGTTCCAGCGAATGCTCGCTGTTGCCTACAGTGCCTATTGTGGCTTTACATGTGGCAAGCACTTTGCGGGTTTCGCCTGAAGGTAATTTGATAATTGCATAGTTGCCTTCGCGAGACACTAACTGTGCGAAGGTGCCGGCCGAGCGTGCCATGAAGGCGCCCTGACCCGGTCGAAGCTCGATGTTGTGGATTACGGTACCGACGGGGATTTTGTTGAGAGGAAGTGCATTACCGATTTCGGGAGCTGCGTCGGGGCCGCTTACCACTGTCTGACCAACTTCAAGACCGTTGGGAGCAATCATATAAGCCTTGCTTCCGTCTTTGTAGTAAAGGAGGGCGATGCGTGCGGAGCGGTTGGGATCGTATTCAATAGTCTTTACGATAGCGGGAACTCCGTCGTTGGTTCTCTTGAAGTCGATAAGACGCAGTTTTCTCTTATGGCCGCCGCCACGATAGCGGGTGCTCAGATGGCCCGACGAATTGCGGCCGCCGGTGCTCCTCTTCCCTACCGTAAGAGACTTTTCAGGCGTAGTGGCTGTAATGGT
>JAFLVN010000037.1 GCA_022508285.1 Clostridiales bacterium | reverse complement strand
CTTCTGTCCACACCTCTTTTGCCATATTGAATACTGCCCAAGCCGTGGGCCATCCGGCATAGAATCCGGCATGGGTGATGATCGCGGCGATCTCCTTTTTGGTGACGCCGTGTTTCTTGGCTGTCAGCAGATGGTATTTCAATGAGCTGTCTGCCAGACCTCGACCCATAAATACCGAAATCACGATGATACTGCGGGTTTTGAGGTCGATATCCGGATTGTTCCAGTTCTCCCCAAACAGGATATCATCATTGTAGTGTGCAAATTCCGGCGCAAAGCTGCCGAGGCTTTCTCTCCCGGCTGTCTGAACGATCTTTTTATCCATTTTTATGTCTCCTTATCTTTTGAAATACTCTGCGATTTCTGCCATCCTCGTCTCCTGCTTTACATGGAAGGGGCATCGGCTTTCACAATGCCCACATTTAACGCAGGCGTCGGCATGGATCGGTAATTTTTCATAGTGACCTTTTGCCATCTCGTCTCCGGCGAGGGCAAGATCGTAATACTTGTTAATTAAGCCCACATTCAGTCCCATCGGGCAGGGCTGGCAGTGGTTACAATAGACGCAGATTTCGGTTGCATCCTGCGGGGCAAACTCACCGATTACGGAATAGTCCTTTTCCTCCGAGGTGGAGGTCACATATTTCAAAACGGTTTGCAAATCATCCATATTGCGAACGCCCGGCAGCACCGTCTTAACAGCGGGGCGGTCAAGAGCATACTGAAAGCACTGCATATGCGTCAGCGCCCGCTTGAACATATATGTTTTTCATTCAATAATTGTCCGCCTGCAAATGGCTTCATGACCGAGATGCCGACGCCCAAGCGTTCTGCGTCACGATACAACGCCGCACGCTCCGCCACCTCAGGCAACCTGCGATTTTCTTTTGACAGACTTGCACAACGGTAATGTGATGGTTGTTTTCACTTGCCCCTTCTATAAATGCTTCTACCATTGCGGCGGTATTTCCATTCATGCGGGGACTTCCGTTTAACACTAATATGTTCATGAGAGCCTCCTGAAGTTGTAATATTCGGTTTGCCGGTATTTTGATGAATAGCAGCGCCATCCTGAATCATGCTTACGGATACGCATAACCCTAAAAATACCTTCTTTTATTCGTTTGCGAATATAGTATAGCACGAAAATATAAAAATAGCAAATCTCTATATTGAATGAATTATATCATAGGTTTGAGGAATGTTGTAAAGTGCAGAGGTACAAGTCCCACGATTGCCTTTGTAGTTGGAACAGTTGAAATACTTGATGTCAGGATTAAGGCAGCACCGCAAAATATTCACGAACAAACACCTTGCTGTCCTCCGCCGTTGCGCAGCCGCCTTCGATCAACACAGTCTGATTGCACAATGCTTCAGTCGGCGCATATCATGGGTCACAGTAATCATCATGTTTCCGCTTTTTTCGTGCAGTGTATTCAAAACCTCACAAGCTCCTTCGAGCCTCTATGCTCCTAAAGCTGAAAAAGTTGCTTTTTGTCGTTTTATGTGGTATAATAACCTCGGGCAAAGTAAAGAGGAAAAATTTATTTAAATGCCCGAGAACATTTTACCGTTTTAGAGGAATCGCACTCCGCTGCGCTGCGTGCTCCTTTTATGGTATAATAACCTCAAACTGCCTAAAGAGGAGTTTTTTGATTATAATGTTTGAGAACATTTTACCCTTTTA
>JAFLVN010000036.1 GCA_022508285.1 Clostridiales bacterium | reverse complement strand
AAGCCGTCGAGGTAATGAAAGAGCTGGGCGTGGATATAAGTGACCATACTCCGCACAATGTGAATGAATATATCAACGAGCCTTGGGATTATGTGATTACGGTTTGCGGAGGAGCAAAAGAATCTTGCCCCGTGTTTTCCGGTGTAGTTAAACATCATCTACACCTCGGTTTTACCGACCCTTCGGACTTCAAAGGCTCGGAAGCTGACACTCTCAACGAGTTTCGCCGAGTGCGTGATAAAATAAAAGATACATTTTACAAATTTTATAATGAAAATTTAAAATGAGCGAGTCAAAGAAGAAAGTCGCAGGAATCGGCTTTTTTGAGAAATATTTAAGCATTTGGGTTGCGCTCTGCATCATAGCGGGCATTGCAATCGGTTATTTTATTCCTGCATTTCCTGAAACTCTTGGGAAATGGGAATATGCGAACGTATCTATTCCGATTGCCGTCTTGATTTGGCTGATGATTTACCCGATGATGCTAAAGGTCGATTTCAAGAGCGTGATGAACGTCGGCAAGCGACCGAAAGGGATATTAATAACATGCGTTACCAACTGGCTCATTAAGCCGTTTACGATGTTCGGTATTGCCTGGCTTTTCTTCTTCGTAATTTTCAAAACACTAATCCCGACAGAGCTTGCCGACCAATATCTGGCCGGGGCCGTTCTTCTTGGAGCGGCACCCTGTACGGCGATGGTATTCGTGTGGAGTTACCTCACAAAAGGGGATGCCGCCTACACGCTCGTGCAAGTAGCTGTAAACGACCTTATAATTCTCGTAGCCTTCGTGCCGATAGTCGGTTTCCTTCTCGGCATTGGGGGTGTTGCTATACCCTGGGCCACACTTATACTTTCCGTCGTATTATTCGTCGTTATACCGCTTGTGGCTGCAATCATAACCCGTATAATTGTGGTTAGGCGTCAAGGCATTGAATACTTCAACAATGTATTTGTAGGCAAATTCGGTCCATTTACCACAATAGGACTTCTTCTAACGTTGATTATTCTTTTCGCATTTCAAGGTGACACCATCCTTGCCAATCCACTGCACATAGTTCTGATAGCCGTTCCTCTCATTTTGCAAACCGTTTTGATATTCTTCGTTGCTTACGGATGGGCAAGAGCGTGGCGATTGCCCCACACCATAGCCGCTCCTGCCGGAATGATTGGTGCAAGCAACTTTTTTGAACTTGCCGTAGCCGTGGCAATATCACTATTCGGACTTGAATCGGGAGCAGCCTTAGCCACTGTGGTTGGAGTATTGGTTGAAGTTCCGATTATGCTTTCATTAGTCAGAGTGGCCAATAATACCAGGAAATACTTTATAAGTGATATTTATGAATACGTTACTTGATACGATTTGGTATTTCTTTTATATTACCATTGAACTTATTGTCCTGTTCATTTTAATCACCGCTTTGGTGGAGATCATACTGATGTATATTCCCCAGGAAAAAATCAGTAAAAAAATAGAAAGGGCAGGTTTTTTCGGCAATATAATTGCGGCAGGATTTGGTGCTCTTACACCTTTTTGCGCCTGTTCAACCATACCCATGACTGTAGGCTTCCTAAATGCCGGAGTTCCATTTGGAGCAACCATGTCATTTCTTATAGCCTCACCGTTGTTGAATCCGATTATAGTTGCGATGTTGGGTGCGATGGTAGGGTTCGAAGCGATGTTAGTGTATGTTGTAATT
>JAFLVN010000035.1 GCA_022508285.1 Clostridiales bacterium | reverse complement strand
GTAAAGGGAGCTGTCGGCGAAGCCGACTGAAGGATCGATTTCTTAACTTTGGATTCTTTTTTCCCCACTTACTTTGTGAAAAGAATGCGGCAAAGAACCTTAAAACAAATTGACAAGAGCCCGCTTTTGTGGTAATATCAAAATACAGAAATTTTTTGTCGGACTGACATAGAAATAACGGAGGAATTTAAATTATGAAAACCGTAAAAGACAAGCAGGTTCTTGTAGCGGCGGACTTTGCAGGCGTTGCCCTCAAGAATGCCGTAGTTGCACATCTTGAGTCCAAGGGTTGGACCGTTACCGACATCGGCGTAAAGACTCTGGACGAGAAAAATCCCGAAATGTTCCACCGCATCGGCCTTAAGGTCGGCGCGAAGATCGCAGAGCGCGAGTTTGAGAGAGCTCTCATTTTCTGCGGCACCGGCATGGGAATCCACATCGCGGCAAGCAAGTGTCCTCATGTACACGCAGCAGTGGTAGAGAGCCCCCACGCGGCTCTGCGCGCTATCACGGGCAACAACTGCAACGTGCTGGCAATGGGCGGCCACTACATAGGCCACAATCTGGGCATCGAGATGGCTGAGCTTTTCCTCAACCACAACATGGGCGACGGCTACGAGTGGTGGCCTAACTTCTACGAATTCCACAAGCTGGCATATGATGAGCTTGAGGCCTTTGACTACGAGGAGTTCAAGGCAAACGGCTTTGAAGTAAAGAAACTGGGAGAGGTTGACCTTCCTGACTGCAAAAAGCCTGACGACCTCGACTGATTTTTCGGCACAATAATTAAAAAGTCATAATAGCAGCGGCAAAATGGGAAGGAAACTTCTCATCTTGCCGCTTTTTTTATTATAGTTAAATAAATTGTCCGAGAATATATTGCAATTCCGATACAAATTGTGTATAATCAGTAAGGTGTCATTAAAAATGACATAAAAAATTTTTTTGGAGGAAAACTCAAATGTTAAAGAAAACACTGGCAGTAACTCTTGCAGTGGTATTTGTACTTTTTGCTTTTGCTTCCTGCGGTAAGAAGTCCGATATCGTCGGAAATTGGAAGATCTCTCTCGAATTCGGTGAACTCATTAACAGCATGGTAGAAGACGAACTCTCACAAGACCTCGGAATGGACTTCTCCTTCGATTTCAGCAAAATCAAAATTGACATATACCTTAACATCAAAGACAACGGCACTTACACTATCTCAATCGACGAGGACTCCATGTCCTCTGCAATTGATGATATCGTTGACGTTGTAGTTGACGGCATGATCGACGCTTTGGCCGACATGGGCGTTTCCATGGATGATCTCGGAATGAGCGCATCTGAGTTCCGCGATTACCTCGCTCAGTACATGGACAAAGACAGCCTGATGGGCGAACTCGATCTTGAGGGCTCGGGCAAATACAAGGATAACGGCACAGAGCTTATTCTTGACGGCGATGATAACTCAGTTATCAAGTACAGCGTAAACGGCAACAAGATCACCGTTGATATCGCTGTTGAGGGCGGCGTTTCTCTCAAGGGAACAGGCTCCAAATAATCTGACAAAACCCTTTACAAGCTAAACAACAAAACGGCGGCAGGTAGAACAAATTCGTTCGACCTGCCGCTGTTTTGTTTTAAACTATAAAGTAAAGAAATAAAATCGTTTATTTGGTCAATAGATATTAAGCATTGAAAAATTTATCGACGCTTTTTCTTTGGCGCCCAAGCGCCGCGAAAAAGCTTTGCAAAAAAGAAACGTGTATCTTGGGGGCGCTGCCCCTCACACCCTCGACCTTGGGGCTCTGCCCAAAGGCTCGGGAGCCTAAAGGCCCCCGCCAACTTTTGAAAAAGTTGGATCAAAACTTCCCGGTGGG
>JAFLVN010000034.1 GCA_022508285.1 Clostridiales bacterium | reverse complement strand
AGCAGCTTTCCAAGGAATTCGTACGCGAATGGCTGATGGCGGGCGGTTTCCAGGGCCAGGAAGGCCAGCAGGTGCCCGAGATGACCCCGGAGGTCGTCGTCGGCATTACGGACCGCTACATCGAATTGTACGAGAATATTACCGGAGAACCTTTCGTGCGGGAGGCGTATTCGCCGGATGCCATCGAGGCTCGTGTCGCCGCCTGTCTCGCTTCGTTACGGTAGCCTTTCCGAAAAAATTTTGCGGGATTCCGGAATTATTGCGTATCTTTGCGCAGTAAGACGTGCGGATTTAGCTCAGTTGGTAGAGCGGCGGCTTCCCAAGCCGCAGGTCACGAGTTCGAACCTCGCAATCCGCTCTTTGAGGCACCTTGCAGCATTGCAGGGTGCCTTTTTTGTGCACGTATGGGGGGGGGTATAAAATAGCATTGCAGATAACTTTTGTCTAAATTTGTCGTGTTTTTTGCGTAAAAAACCAGACATTTTATATCTTTGCATTGAAACCAATCGGTAATAGCTATGGTTATTGCAAAACAACTCAAAGAGAAGCTGAAGAGCATACCGGAAGGACGGGTCTTCTCCTTGCAGGATTTTGATATTCCGATGGAGTATCAACCGGCATTGCAAAGGGCCATGAGTCGTTTGGTCGCCGACGGAGCCCTACAAAAGATTTCCAAAGGGAAATATTACAAAGCCCGGAAGAGTGTATTCGGCACGCTGAAACCTCCTGTTATGGAGATCGTCAAGGATTTCCTGGAGCGCAACGGCGAGCTGACAGGTTATATAACCGGAACAGCCGCATTTGCAAAAATGGGACTGACAACACAAATTACATCTGCCATAACCATCGGCACGAAGCAATACCGCCGTCCGTTGAAACGCGGAGAATATGCGGTATCATTTATTCTGCAACCGAATGATATCACGGCAGAGAACATTCCCTTGCTTTGCATTCTCGATGCCCTTAAACTACTGAACAAAATACCTGCTACCTCACCGGATGAATGTATGCCGATACTGACCAGGCAGATCGCCGCATTGCCCGAAGCCGACCGCACCCGCCTGACAGCATTGGCGGCCGGCTACGCGCCTTATGTTCGCGCCTTGTTGGGGGCTATCCTCGAAAGTATCGGAGCGGACACATCTATATTGCGCAAAAAGCTCAACGGGACGACAAAATACAAAATTCCCGTATCGGAGCAAGCCTTACCCACGAAAAAAAATTGGAATATCATATGAAGCTGCACGAAAACAAAGTACTCTTCGCCGATGCAATAATGGCTGCTGCACGACCGCAAAACGAAGGCGGTCTCGACATGAAAAGCGTCTTCATCGAGAAGGACTACTGGATATGCCGTTCATTGCGACTTATGGCGCAGGGAGACAAAGGCAATCGTACGGTTTTCAAAGGTGGAACGAGTCTGTCCAAGGCCTACGAAATCGGCGCACGATTCTCCGAAGATATAGACATCGCCATATCGGAAGCATGGACGTTGAGCGGCAATCAGTTGAAAACACTGATAAGCCGCACATCGAAAAATATGACCGCAGGGCTTGAAGAGTTGGTTATTCCGGGCTTGACGAGCAAAGGATCTCACTACCACAAAGCCTTTTATCTCTATCCGCAGGCCATGGATGTTCCGCAAGTCGGAGCCATCAAAACCGGGCAGTTGTTGGTAGAGATAAACAGTTTCGCCAATCCATATCCGTTTGAACGTCGTGTCATAAGCAGTTTCCTTACGGATTTCCTTCGCATGTCCGGCAATGAACATTATATCGAGGAGTACGACATGCAACCATTTGAGGTAAATGTACTTGACAAACGACGGACTATGACCGAAAAACTTGTATCGCTTTTCCGTTG
>JAFLVN010000033.1 GCA_022508285.1 Clostridiales bacterium | reverse complement strand
GCCTTGGCGCAAGCCAAGGCATTTTTAAAATTTTTACCTTGATATTAATTGCGGAAAGTATCGAAGCGAGTTTGCAATTTGAGTAAATTCAAATTGTTCAAAGCGTAGTTTGCTTTGAGCTCGAGTGGTGGAATAGGCAGACGCAAGGGACTTAAAATTTTTGGCAGAAAGAAATTAACATTTTTCTAACATAAAAACTGAAAACTTAACAAAAACACGTGCTTGTGTGGTGGAATAGGCAGACGCAAGGGACTTAAAATCCCTCGGTAGTGATACCGTGCCGGTTCAAGTCCGGCCACAAGCACCATCGGAACGGGAGAAATTCACAAAATTTCTCCCGTTCCGTGATATTTGGGAAGTAATTGGGAATTAATTTTACCTCATTTTTAGCTCAAAATCAGTGTTTTTGTGAGTTGTTTACAATATATAGTCTATTTTGTTAATTTCTTGCAGGATATACTCCTGCGAATAGTCAGTATACCCCCTGTCGACCCTACTTGTCTTGACGTCAGCATCGAACTTATGCCCAACCCATTTCATTACAAGCTCGGGATTGCACCCTGATTCTTTTGCCCTTGTGATGAACGTATAGCGCAGCTCGTGGACGTGTCTTTTAGGGAATATTCTTTTAATGGCATCTCTGACGGCATACTTAGTTGCCGTTTTTGCTTGCTCAAAGTCTATGAGCGGCAGCACCTTTTTCAGCATAGGCGATACGGGAATTTGCCGTATAACTTTGGCATAGCCCTTTCTCGTCTTTTCCGATTCGCAGGTGATGAACGTTCCGTCGTATTGAAGGCTTGGAAGTTCGCCTACTCTCATTCCGGTAAACAAAAGAACGAGTATTGAGGAGTTCCCCAAGTAGTGAGGGTTTTCCTTGCAGAAATCGATTATTGTTTTCTCTTCCTCTTTTGTAAAGGCTTTACCTTTCTTAACTTCGTAGTGGTTGAGGACGATTTTTGCCATAGGCGTTTTTATACCGTAATCCTCGCAAATCACATCGAATATCGCCGAAAGTAATTGCTTTAACTTTGCCGCCGTTCGGTTTTTACCTGCGTCGGTCAGCTCAAACAGAAAGTCCTGTATGTCCTTTCGTGTTATTTCATTGACGTAGCGTTCGCCGTATCTCGGCAACAGATTGTAAGTAATCAAATGACTGCAACTTGAGTAGGTCGTCTCTTTGACGGTCTGCTTTTTTATTTTCAGCCAGTCGGTAATAAAGTCTTTGAAAAGCGGAAAGCCCTCGTTGCTCTTTTGTCTTTCTGCGGCAAGCAGTTTCTCTAAAAATTTCCGTTTCATTGTATCGAAGCTCTTGGAAGCGACTTCGATATTGTAACCGTCTCGGCGAAATCTTGCTTGGTACATACCGTTAATAAAGCGGTACGTTACTATCCTTTCGTTGACGGCAAATAACTTCTTTAAATAGTCGGGCATAGATTCAATCTCCTTTTTCGTAAATTTGATGAATCCGTTTGCCCCGTGTTCTTTATCGGATTTTTTATCTTCCCTTGAGGTGAGCGCTTTAGTCTTTCAAGCGTTATGCTTTCAGAAGCCGCTTTCAATATAATTTGAGTAACTTCGTCTCGTTCGCGCTCCTCAGGAATGTACTTAATTGCGTTTAAAACTTTTTGTAATTCCTTATCGTTCAATTCTCCTTAATTTTATTTTTGTGTAGCTACAATGTCCTCTTACTAAATGGTGGTTTACCATGTTCACAAAAGCGTCCTCCTTAATTTTTTTAGAAAGTATTCAGTTGTGTTTGGTATTTAGTTGTAAACTGTTATACTTGACAAGAAAACATTGTTAATACGATTTATCATATTTTTTCAAACTTGTCAAGAGTTTAGTCGGTAAAATTTTTTCAGTGACTTGCCACGCAAAAACGGGTTTCCCGATTTTTGCCCGAAAGTGCCGGTTGTGGCA
>JAFLVN010000032.1 GCA_022508285.1 Clostridiales bacterium | reverse complement strand
CTCAAGGTCGTAGGCGTAAGGGTCAATATCGGGAACGGGATTGAAGTCTTTGATTTCAAAACCGAGATAGAAGTCTCCCGAAGGCTTAAAGCCAAGTTGTTCAAGGGCTGTCTTCGGGTAGAATTTTGGCCCATCGCCTTTCAAGCGAACAAGCAATCTTTCCGAACCATGATGCAATAAAAGATACTTAGTTTTTTCAAAACCGGACACAAGGTTGATAGAACCTTTGCCGAGAGCCGCTGGCACATAATAAAGTTTGTTATCCTGTATCGGTTGCCATTGTTCGGTTTTGTAATACCCGACAAGCACCAAATCCTTTTCGTGCGGAGCTTCTTCCGAATGATATTGAAGGCCTTTCTGTGGAATGGAGTCTTTGATATGGTCGTAGGTTTGTTCGGCAGTAAGAATTTTTGTCAAAAATTCGTATAGCAAAGTACCCTCATTTTGTGGGTCAGATGCGTCCGGCAAAAGCGGAAAAGCGCCGATGTTGACGGTTTCAATACTTTTGTAAAAATAGCGTTTGCGGACACTTTCGTTATCTCCCCGCCCGGGGAAAAGAATGTAACCTCCAATAATCTCTTTTGCCGTGTGGGAATATTTATCCGACCCGTAATAAATCGCATCGCGGTAGCGGTGCATTTGATTTATTGCATCAGAAGGTGGAGTGTCTGCACCTTTGGCTTCGGAATACTCCTCACGATCTTCACGGTTGAGATTATTGTCGTCAAGCAAACGATATTTCGCATCAAACAAATACGTCAGTTCAAAGCCGTCTGGCTTGACAACTGTAAGAACAATGTCGGGGCGGTTTTCTGTAGTAGCCGTATGGACTTCGCCTGTTTGTCGGCTATAAGTGTGCTGATAATGTAAGCGAACTTGTGAGCCATCGGTGCAATGGTAATAAACCGTATGCTCCTGGTTGTTGTCTTCAAAAGGTTGTACCATCGGCATAGGATTTTCGGTGATTTCCTCGGGATTGGCGAAATCAAGACCGAGAATATTAGCGACCATTTGGCGCATTTTGAGGAAGCACCAAAGCTCGTAAAGCTCCCAAATGGGGCGAACACCGATAGTGTTTGACCCCTCGAAAAGTTCTATGCCCTTTTGGAGCAAAAGCCAATATTTATATACTTGTGCATATCCGTTGCGCTTTTGTATTACAATGCTTTCTGACCTCAGAGGCTCGCCTTTGAGATTTCGGAGCAACGGAGAATGAGCAAGTCGGCGCAACGAATTGACATAACCGTCAAGTTCGGCAAGCTCTGTTTCGTCAACTTCGCCCCGGTCTTTAGCCTTGATAGTGGCGACTATTGACGCAAGGCGTTTGCCTATGCGGTCAATGGTAAATTTGACGAAACGGTTTTCTCGTGTATTGTGGGTGTGGATAATTTCTTCGTGTCGGAAGTATTCACGCTCCAATCGTTGCTCCGCTTCAATTTGTGCGTACCTTTCAGCCATTTGGGGCGACCAGCGTTTGATACGGTCTGCTCGGCTGAAATGCACTTGGGTTGTTTGGCGTAAGTGTGGTTTGTTTACGATGAAACGCACCCATTTCTCATAATCTTTGGCAATCTGCCGAAAAATAGAGAGCCAAACAACATCGTTATTGGAACGACCACCTCGTTGAAGATTTTGCATAACGAGAGTAAGATATTGGTAGATTATCTCGTTATACTGTGCGTTTATTTCAGCGAGTATGTGGTTATAGTCGTCTTTGGCGTCAAGTTTCGGAGAAACTACACGGAAAGAGAATGTGTCTTGTCGTTCCGGTTGTTCGCAGGGCTTGTACCTGAATTTCAGCTCAAATATGCCCGGATTGTTTACGAAGTCAAGCGGAGCGGACAAAAGCCATTTGTTTTCTCCGACAGATAAAGCAGTAAAAAGCTCGGTAACTTCTTTAAGTTTATGAAGAACAGCAGGAGCTTTTTCAATATCGGTAAAATATATGCCGATATTGTATTTGGCGGTTTCGTAGAAAACAGGGGGCTGTGCTTCCCATTCTGAAGCGTTTTCATCAGGAATTCGTTCAAGATGAAAATGATTTTGTGGCGATGCCAGTTCAAGCGTCCCCTTTAGCGTTGAGTTGTAATCGCAATAATGGGCTGCTTTAGCCTCTGACTTAGCTATTTCGGAGTCCTCAACACGTGCGCGAAAACGCCGCCAGCAGTTTGACATATCTGCTGCGGTGCTTGCGGTAATTTTGACATTACCGTTTTCGCTTGTGAAAATGAGAACATCCATAATTTATTAC
>JAFLVN010000031.1 GCA_022508285.1 Clostridiales bacterium | reverse complement strand
ATGTAATTTGCTCTCGTAAATTCTACTCCTATAACCACAAAGGTTATTTCGATATCCGTACCCGCTTTTATCAATATGTTTTGTGTATTGAATGCGTCGCCGTCAAATTCGTATTCCACGCCGTCAATAGTCATAACGACTATTGCAAGGTTCATCGTTGCCGTGGTGAAGCTGAACGTGAATACAGTATCCACGTCAAGGTTGAGATAGCGTGTGCATGAGCCGTACAAGTAGTTTGCTCCGCCGAATACGCCCCAGCCCGTCGTCGTTTTGAGGTACTGCTTGACTTCGCCTTCGATAATCTCTACCGTGAAATTGCCTATTGTGTTGCCAACGAATACAACCTTTATTGCCTCGCCGGCATACAGGCTGATTGAATAGACATTTATACCCTGCGTTGTCTCTATACCAATTATGCCGTCGATTTCCAGCATCATATCCTTGGTTTCGTCTGTTCTGAAGGTATATACGCCCGAATTTTCCGCAATAAACAGGTATTCCTGATCGGCACCCGCACCGTCTACGTTTGTCACCGTGAAGGTGTTTATACCCATTTTAAGCAACTTGTTCTTGTCTTGCTCAATTACTCTGATGACCCCCATGGCATTGTCAGCCGTAACAACTGCCTGCGTAACGATGTATTTATCGGGGATTTCGGTTATGAGTTTAACGGTATATTCGTCCGCCATCTGGGTGAACGTTTCCGTGCCGGACATCGAATCGCTAGTATCAATAGTAATTTGTTTACTCTCTATAAGCTGTCCGTCCTTGTATATTCCTACCTCTAACGTTGTGGGACCGGTGTAGCCTACAGGTACGGTTACTACTATGCTATAGGTCATTTCGGTAGCCGCTACCGTGTGCGAAACAATATTAGACATTTCACTTGTGCGGTAGCTATTTGACGCGCTTGCCGCCTTTACTCCATATTCGTAAGTACCCGGAGTTTGACGTATTAAAATGTAGAAAAGCGTTTCTTCGCCATAGCTGTTCACTGTGGCAACTCTGGCACCGTTTTCGTAAATAAAATAAGAAGTAGCGTTCTCAACAGCATTCCACTTGATTATTTTATTGCCTTCCAGTTCGTCAAGCCATATTCCCGGGGCTTCGAGCTTAGTTGCGTCATACATAAACTGGTAAACCAACATTTCTGAAGGATTGCTCTTTGAATAAGTTACATCACTGCTTGTAGCAACTACGAAGTAAGTGTACGTGCCGATTATCGTCTTATTGATTGTGTAGGAAGTTTGGGTTACGGTTGCTACCTTTATGTTATTTTCAAAGATTTCATACTGCTCTGCATTTGCAACGGCATTCCAGCTAATCACGTTGCCATTAAGCGTTGCTACAGGTGCGTCAAGCTGGGTTACCGTTATCTTGTATTCAACTTCGTTAGAGCTTTCACTCACCCTGTTAGGCGTAAGCGCTTTTACAAAAAAGATATACGTTTCGTCAACAGCGTCTTTGTAGTAGTGGTAAGTGGGCGTTCTGTTGCCGTATTCATCTTTGATATATCCCGAGCAATAGGATTCGCCTATAACATAGCTGAGCGTGCCGTCATCTGCGGGCTTTACTATCTCTACAAAATCGGAATAGTTCTTATATATACCGCCCTGCATAGTCTGCCAGCTTAGCCAGCGAACACGCACAGAATACTCCGTAGCGTATTCAACCGGTTGCCAGGTGATTACGTTGCCGTTTAGCGTGATTTCGGGCGCAGCCGGTGTGGGAAACACTACCGTTTCCTCTTGCCTTGTGTACGTAATTTCATTGCTGAGTTCGCCTTCGGTCACATAGTTGGGATTTCCGCATACTCCGCGTACCTGTATTTTGTATTCGACTCCGGCGGTAAGATTGCTGAGCTTATAGTATGTGTTTTGAGTCCTCATAAACATCTGTCCGTTACACATAACTTCGTAAGCCCAGGCGTAGGGTATAGGTTTCCATACCAACCTGTCGCTTTCGATTTCAATCATGGTGGCACCTATAACACCGGGGGTTTCGGGAACCAAATATTCAACGTCCTCCGAAGGCGAGCTTGAAATATAATCTGTATCGGACGTCGCCGCCACTACAGTATAGATATAAGTGCCTGCCGGATCGCCGTTGCTTACTGCCCTTGTGAGCTGGTAAAGCAACGTAGACGAGCCACATTTTGCAACGAGCGTACCGTTTTCATACACTTCGTATTCTTGGGCATTTTCTATTGAGTTCCATTTGAGGTAATTAAAGTACAATCCGCCGACATAGGCCTCGGGAGTTTCAAGCTTTTCCACCGTATACGTAACGGTATTGGAAAGAAGACTTGATGCGTAATTGTAATCGGTGGAAGTTGCCATTACGGCATACCTATGTGTGCCGCCCTCGGTGGGCTTTGCAATATATTGCAACTCTTGCACCTCCGATACAACCGTTCCGTCTTCATATATTCTGTAACTTTCTGCGTTTTCTATCGCGCTCCAGGTAATCACGTTACCGCTAATTTCGATAACGGGCGCCGATAGAACCGTAGGGTTGTATTTAAAGATTATGGGCGCAGACGCAGGGCTTGTGAGATAACGCGCGCTCGTGCTTGTAGCCTTTACAGTAAAAGTATATTCTCCGACGCTCTCTTTTTCGATAATATATCCTCTCTCAGCCTGCGTGGACACAAGATAAGTACCCTCGTAAACTTCATAACCGTCGGCGTTTTCTACCGCATCCCATTTGATTATATTGCCCACAAGCGTTATTGTGGGCGCGGCAAGAGCTGTAGCCTCCCAAATTACGTAGTTGCAAACGTCGCACTTGCCGTTATTATCTTGGTCTACGTGCTCGCCGAAATTTGATTTTTTGTCGGTATGCCCGCAGGTGGCAGAATACCAGTGCCCGGACTCGTCCTTAGACCACTCGGTTGCATATGTATGCTCGTGACTCTTTCCGCATCCCGATCCGCAACCCGAGCTCGATCCGCAGGCTGAAAACAGCGCGACACCAAGACATAAAGTTGCCATTGCGGCAAGAATATGTATAAAGTACTTTTTCACTTTGTATCTCCTTCTTTTCTAATTTGAAATTCACACTATCCGGTTTGCCGCAAAAGCGGCAAACCGGATATTTGTTCATAAATTATGTTGATAGTTAATCAACTTCAGTCTTTCGCAGCGGCAATATTATAACTTCAGCCGGTGCAAGATCGATAACGACAGACGTTCCGACGGCAGAAAGCTTTTCAGATGCGGGATAGACGAAGAAGGATATGTA
>JAFLVN010000030.1 GCA_022508285.1 Clostridiales bacterium | reverse complement strand
CTCGCAGGGCGTGGGTCGCTTAACAATAGCCAAAAACCGCGAGGGTACGACCGGCTATATTCCCTTCCGCCACAACGAGAGCCTGACCGTCATCTCGGACTACGCTGTCCAGATGAGTAACACGGAAATCGGGTGACGACCGTACACCGGATATGCCCCTGCTTGCAGTTTGAGTGGCATTTCTCCCTGCGGCGACAGCCGTATGGGGGATTAGGCTCATAGCCATATAAAAGTAGTATTTACATTGTATATCAATAGTATATGCTCAATATAATAGGTCGTAAGTAACAATAAAGTAACAAATATTTTTCAAGTCTGCACGTTGCACGCAAACGAAAAAATCCGCAAAAATCGGTTGCAAAAATCAGCAACTATTAGGTAATATATTCGGAGAATATATTACCGTGCGCGCACACATAATGCAATATCGGATATCTGTTTTTTCAACTTGTCAAAAATCGGGTCGATTTTATCTATAAATGAAATTTTCTCGCTATATTTGTCAAGGCAAACGGCATCTGCAAAAATTGATGCGGAGGTGAATATATGAAAACGATAAATACATCATTTCGGCAAATGGCAGCAGCAGTTCCTTCTGACATAAAACAGGAGGTTGAATTAGAGGTTGCCATATCTAACCGTATCTATGAGTTGATGACAAAGCGAGGACTGTCAAAAATTGAGTTCGCACAGGCATTGGGAAAGCGTCCGAGCGAAATTACCAAGTGGCTGAGCGGTCAACACAACTTTACAATCCGGACACTCTCTATCCTATCCACATTCTTTGGAGAAGATTTAATAAAAGTTGATAAGCATTAGTCTTCAAACAATTATAAGAAATTCGCTAACTTTGCAGGTTGAGTAATTGAAATTATAGAAAGGTGACAGAGGCGCAAGCAAAATATTTCGCTCATTGGCTGACAAGAAGTTTACCGTCGGACAGCATCGGCAAACTCACGGCATCTTTGCAGGATGCACAAGTCGATTTGACCCCGCACCAAATCGATGCGGCTCTTTTTGCGTTTAAGTCGCCATTATCCAAAGGTGCTATCCTTGCCGACGAAGTGGGACTCGGTAAAACGATTGAAGCCGGCATAATCCTTTCGCAATTTTGGGCGGAACATCGTCGGCATTTAATGATAATAGCACCGGCAAACCTGCGCAAACAGTGGGCCGCCGAGTTACAAGAGAAATTCTTTCTGCCGTCGCGCATTTTGGAGTCCAAAACATTCAATGACTACATCGAAGACGGAAACTTCAATCCGTTCAACTGCGACGAGATAGTGATATGCTCGTATCAGTTTGCACGGGCCAAAGCCCCTTACCTTAAACAAACCCCGTGGGATTTGGTTGTAATAGACGAGGCGCACCGTCTGCGTAATGTTTATAAACCGACCAACAAGATTTCCAATACTATAAAAAATGCGCTTGCCGACCGACGTAAAATTTTGCTGACGGCAACGCCGCTTCAAAACTCGATTTTGGAACTTTACGGATTGACGACCATAATTGACGATTATGCGTTTGGCGACCTCAAAAGTTTCAAGATGCAGTACAACAAGACGTTGGATGATGCGGATTACGAGAATCTGCGCCGTCGGCTTGCTCCATTGTGCAAACGAACGCTCCGCCGTCAGGTATTGGAATATGTGCGTTATACCAAGCGTGTCGCTATACTGCAAGAGTTCTTTCCGACAAAGCAGGAGCAGGAATTGTATGACCTTGTTTCGGAGTATCTGCAACGACCTCGGTTGTATGCCCTGCCCAATAGCCAGCGTCAGCTGATGACACTGATACTTCGCAAGCTGCTTGCCTCGTCCACTCACGCTATATATGGAACATTGTGCGCTCTGCTCAACAAGTTGGAGGCAAAATTGCAAAAACAGGGTGTCGCACCCGACGCGGAGTCGTTTACCGATGATTACGAAAGCTATGACAGCGAAACCGAAGAATGGCTCGATGATGAAGAGGATGAAGCGACACCCGAAGACGATGAAATTCTCACACCACACGATATAGAGTGCATCAAGCAGGAAATCGCGGACATCGAGAAATTCCGCGACCTTGCCTACAAGATAAAACGCAACTCAAAGGCTGAACAGCTCTTTGAAGGACTGAATCAAGGATTTGCACAACTTGACGAGTTGGGTGCGCCTAAAAAAGCTCTTATTTTCACCGAGTCGCGCCGCACTCAGGACTTTCTTTTTGAGTTGCTTGAAAGGAGAGGTTATAAGGGGCAGGTCGTCTTGTTCAACGGCTCGAACTCCGACAAAAAATCTGCCGCCATTTACAAGGCGTGGAAAGAACGGCATAAAGGCACTCCGAAAATAACCGGCTCAGCCACAGCTGACAAACGGGCTGCAATAGTGGACTATTTCCGTGATGAGGCTACCATTATGATTGCCACCGAAGCGGCTGCGGAAGGTATAAATCTGCAATTCTGTTCTTTGGTTGTCAATTATGATATGCCGTGGAATCCACAGCGTATCGAGCAGCGTATCGGACGTTGCCACCGTTACGGACAGAATTTCGATGTCGTCGTTATTAACTTCCTGAACAAAGCCAATGCCGCCGATGTGCGAGTTTATGAACTGCTCGACCAGAAGTTCCAACTGTTCAGCGGCGTGTTTGGAGCCTCTGATGAAGTTTTGGGGGCCATTGGCAACGGTGTGGATTTTGAGAAACGTATAGCATTGATTTATCAGCAGTGCCGTACTCCGAAAGAGATACAAGAGGCTTTCGATGCCCTGCAAGCCGACTTGCAGGAGCAGATATCCGACAAGATGCTGAAAGCGCGTTCTACGCTTCTCGAAAATTTCGATGAAGCAGTGAAACAGAAACTGCGCACCGACCTTAAAACTGCACAGGATAATCTCGACCAGTTCGAGGAAACGCTGTGGCAGCTTACGCGGAGTTATTTCGCAGATTGCGCCGATTTTAATGAGACTGAACACTCATTTGTCGTGCATACGCGGCGTCAATTCCCCGGAAAATATCAAATGATTAGCCGTAACCAACGCCGGACAATGCGCCTGCCCGACGGCGTGAAGCCTTACCGCATCGGCGACCCGCTTGCGCAGTTTATGCTGACGGGCCTGACAAATATGGGCGTGCCGGTGTCGGAGGTGGTGTTGGATTATACCAATACGCCCATCAATGTAACGCTTATCAAGCAGTTGGTTGGTCGGTCGGGGTGGCTCACGGTGGAACAACTTACAATCGAATCATTCGAGAAAGAGGATATTCTGCTCCACGCCTGCGTGACTGATGAGGGCGAAACCATACCGCCCGACATTGCAGAGTATATGCTG
>JAFLVN010000003.1:45359-171022 GCA_022508285.1 Clostridiales bacterium | reverse complement strand
GCAACGGTGTTTGTAATCGTGTACGGCGAGGCTGTCACTTGCGTAAGTTTTTTGCCGTTTTCGTAGATTTCGTATGCCGTTGCGTGAGCGATAGCCGTCCAAGTAATTTTGTTATCGTTATCGTTTAAAGCGATTACGGGCGTTGCGAGCGGTTCGGCAGGCTCGACTTCGGGCTCAACTATGTAGGTTACGGTGTTGGAAAGTTCGCTTGCGGTGTAGGACGAAAGTACGGAGAACGCTTTGACGGCGTAGGTGTAGCTGCCGACTGCCGTCTTTTTTATTGTGTAGGAAGTTGCAGTCTGTTTAGCGACAACCGTTTCGCCCTCGTACACCTCGTAATAGTTGGCGTGTTTTACGGCAGCCCATGAGATTACGCCCGTGCTTTGGTTAAGGGATATTACGGGGGCAACGAGCTGTACGGGGTCGGACGGCGTTTCGCCGCCGCCCACGTCGCCGTCGCCGGGATTGGTTGTGCCGCTGTCGGGGTTGTTATTTGACGAGCCGTCGTCCTTGCAAGCGGCAAGGCTGAACAGCATACACAGCGACAAAATAGCACTGATTAAAAATATCAATATTTTTTTAAATTTCATAGATAAAAGTCCTTTTTATACCCGATGCACAAAAGTGCATCGGGTATTTTAAAAAGATTGAGGAAAAAAATGAACAAATGCGTTATTCAGTTACAAGCTCGATTTTTACAGTAATATTACTATTTTTTCTAGCTGTGGGATTCTTAAAACAAATCGGAGTTACTCCTTCGGGAATAGTCATTGTAACAGAGTATACTCCTGTTTGATCTGCCACCTTATCCGCTGATTTAAATACATATACAGTTTTATGATCTTCACTATTCAAAATCGATGGAGGAGATGATTCCGACCAATTTGAAATTGTAATTTTCACGTTTATGCCAACCAATGAGGAATCAATGGGAATGGGTACATATCCCATATTAGTATTGATTGCAGGCACGTCTATCTCTTCGCCGTTCTTTATTTCAGGCACTTCGAGCTCACGGAGAGTAACCTTTATTTTCATTGTTGATTCGGTATTGTTTGTAAGTACCGTTGCAGGGAATTTTACACTGTCGATAATCTGTATGCTCTTATAAATTTTCTGAACATGGTTGAACATATCATAAGCATACGGATTTCCTGAAGTACTTCCTGTTGCAGTATACTGTTGAGTTGACGTGGATAATCCTCCTAAAACAGCCTCGCCGCTTTCAAGCTCGGCATAAAGCCAGTACGTACCGTCTTCGATACCTTCAAAGGAAAGTTCCTGCGTGGCTCCTGCCGTAAGCTCGAACGTTCCGAAATTTTTAATTACACCTTTTTCATAACCGCAGTTCTTACAAATTTCCCCTTCAAAGACGTGCGGGAGTTTTTCGTTTACAATTACCTTATTATCACCGCAATTATCGCAAGCACGAATTTCAATTCCATCCTGTGTGCACGTAGCGGGAATACTTAAAACAGGAGACTGACTGTAGCTGTGTCCGAGTGCGTCGGAAAACTCATACTTTTTCTCGTTGCAACCGTCAACGTCGCACGTGTACAGAATATAGCCCAAAGACGTACAAGTTGCCTGCACCTCTTTTGTCTGTTCCCAATTATGAGTATGATTTTCCAAAGGGATATCAAGTTCGATTGTTTCGCCGTCGGTAAAAGTAATCACATATTTGCCGTCTTTTATTTCGACTGTTTTAATGCCAACGCCGGTGTCGCCCTTATCGCCTTTGTCACCCTTATCGCCCTTATCGCCTTTATCGCCTTTTTCGCCCTTTTCGCCTTTGGCGTTTACAAGCAGGTCTGCATACCACTCGTCGTAGTCTAAAACGTCTTCTCCGTTTGCTGCGGCGGCTTGGGCATAAGCCTCGTAGACGCGCATAATACTTTTGTTTTCGGTATCGCCCGTACCGCCGTTGTTGCCGTTATCGGGCGCACAGGCTATTAAACCTGTTGAGCCGAGCGCCATACATGCGCTTAATGCGAGCGCCGCAAATATTTTTGATTTTTTCATTTTAATTTCTCCTTAAATTTTGTTTTATGCGGTTGCCGTCAGTTTTACCCTTGCGGTAAGCGAATAGTTCATACCGCATAATAATGAAATAGTTGTATCATTTTCACCTACTGTAACAGAAGTTTTGTAAGTTAAATCGTATATACCACCTCCGGCATAAACGCTCGGTTTATCAATTGTATACACGTTATCTCCGATTTTTACTTTCATCGGAAGTGTGCAGTCTCCGGAAATATTGGTATAGACTATAATTTCCAAAGTATACTCGCCCGGGGTTGCCGAAAGGGTGTTTGTATAGGAAGTTTCCCAAGTTTCGGGGGTTGCAGGCAAGTAGGCGTATTCGCCGTTTGCATTGAACGTAGGGAAATCATACCTTTCAAGTGTTACCGTACCTGTGATTTCTGTATTACAAGCACTGCTTATACCCAGCACTTTATCACCTTCGTTTATGCTGATTATTCCCTTGATTAATCTTTTTGCACTGTATCCGCTTGCACCGGTGCCTTCCCAAAGACTAACCTGCTTGCCCTCTTCCGTATATGCATAAACCATACCGGCATATTGGTTTATCTTAGATATAGGCGTTACGGTCAAGGTATACACACCGGCAGGTACATCCTTAGGCAAGCCAAAGTTTGTAGTTACGTAAGATACCAAATTTGCATCGCTTACGCTGTACTTGCCCTCTTCTACCTTTTCCAAATTAAAGTCGGGTTTATTGGGGTCGTAATCGCCGGTTCTTTCAACGGTAAAAGTGACCTTACATTCAACGTCGGATTTAATTCCGAACTGATAGAGCCGAAGTCCGTTATCGATTGTAATTTCAAGGTCAATGAAGTTGCCGCCCGTATATTTATCGGTGCTGCCCGTACCGGAGATTGCAGTTACATAGGCGGACGCAGGCGTGCCGTCGGGATTTGTCATATAGCCTGCGCCGTCAAGCTGAATACCCATTTCGTCCCAGAAATAGAGCACGGCGGTTGCGTTGCCCTCTATCGTAAACGAAATGCGGTAAACGCCCGACGAGGCTAATTTGGCGTTAGCTTCTATGGTGCGATTCTCTTCGGAGTTTGAGCCCTGCTTGAAATCGTACTGCTGGGGGCTGAAATAGAAGTAATCGAAAAGATTGTCGCCCGAAGTTGTAAGCTCGTAGGTAAAGCCTTCTTCAACAAGACCTTCTGCGTTGAGCATGTCGGTATAGTAGCGGCGATAGGGCAGATAGTGTTTGTTGTAGGTGTTCCAGCCAGCGGAATAAGTAAATTCTATAGCTGCGGCGATATCGTCACTGCTGCCGTTTTCGGAAACTTCGTAGGGCACGTACTCAAAGCCGTCATTGCCGCCTGCCACCTGGTAGCGGTTGGGGAAAGGAAGTGATGCGTTTTCTTCGATAACGCCTTCAAAAACGGCTATGTCCTTTCTTTCGGCTATTCTTATGCGGTATTGTATTTTTGAAGAGGAATAGCCGCCAACGGGGGTGAAAGTTATTTCGGCTATGCCGCTTTCGTCCGTTTTTGCTATGCCAAGAGCTATGGTGCCGTTATGCTCGTAATAACTATTGTCGTTAGCCATAGAAACCATAATCCAAACGTTTGCAAGGGGTTCGCCTTCGCTTGTCGCCTTGACCTTTACCGTTCTTGCGCCAAGGAAGCGGACTTCGGAATGTCCGTCCTTATAATGGTAAACGCCGTCGCCGCTTTCGGTGATTTCAACGCTCGTTATTTCGTGTTCGGCGAGCCAATCGAGCCATTGAGTGAAGTATAGCTGGTATTCGGGGCTGTTTTTGTAGAGGTCGTAAACCTTTACCTCGCTTTCCTTTACGCCGCACTCGCAAACACCTTCTACAAAGTTATGGTCGTCGTAGTCGCTACGTTCAATGAAGTGTTCGCAATCGGCTTCGTGCCAATGGGAAATTTCGTTGAAAGACCACTCTTCTTTATAGGTGTGCTTGTGTATTACGGTCTGACACTCGTCGCACTTAAAGTCGCCGTCTTCATCGACGTGGACGTGCATTACGTAGCCGCAGAGGTCGCATTTAAAGTCACCGGTTTCGTCAACGTGAGGCTCAAGCTCGCTTTTAACCTCGGGGTGGCAGGTTGCAAAGCGGTAGTGACCGTCTGCGCCGTCAAACAGCCAAAAGCCGCCGAAGGTGTGCTTGTGTTCGCCGCCGCTGTTATTGCACGCAGTTATGCCTAAAATCAAGCAAAGCGAACAAATCAGAACAGACAAAAACACGAGCAGTTTTGTGTGGAATTTTGTCATTTTTACTCCTCCATTTATTAGCAATCAACTTGCTTTTTTCATATATTCCTACCTTACTTTAAAAATTATTGTTAACCAAAAAATGAAAAAAGTCCGATTTTTTAACCGAACTTTTAAAATTTATAAATTTATTTTTCTAATTGTCGGCAGCATTGACTCTATCAATTCAAAAATACTGTTCTCGGACATGGGATATCTCAATACAAGGACATATAAGTATTTGGTGTGCCTAAAATATGCCGTGTAGGAAAGAATTTTGCCGTTTTCAGCCGTGTCGCTGCCCCACTTTACTTTGAAATGAGGATCTTTTTGATCATAAAGATTATTGCAGACTTTTATATAATCTTCAAGTTTATCAACCCTATTACGCATATCAGCTATATATAATTCTGCTATACTGCCCGTGTATTTGTGCTTTAATATTTCTTCATAATAAATGATATCGGTTGAGTCTTCTCTATTTACGTTCAGCAAAGTTTTAATATCGGCTACGTCGTACCAATCAAGATATAAAAGAGAAAGGCTGTTTAGCTCGGAATACTCTTTAAGAGAATAATCAAGCTCGATTTCTTTGCATGTTGCCGCCGCACAAAAGCGGTCTTCAGAAGTTGAAGGCGGATTTGTAGTCGCAGTTTGCGAACCGCTGCCGCCATTTAGCGTGAAGGGCAGAATTATTGCGAGACAGGCTACCGCCACCGCCGCATAGAGGCAGGCGGCAAGGCGGGCAGGAGTTTTAAAGAAGTTTTTGAAAGAGGTGCGCCATTTGCTTGCAGGCTTTTGGGTGACGGCGCTTTGGCTTTCGACGGATACTACGCTTTGGCTTTCGGCGGGTGCGCCAATCTCACCGTCAAGAAAGTCAAACACGTTCTTTAAATTTTCGTATATCGCTTTCTTTTCTTCTTGATAGCTACCATCTATTATTTTTTCAAGTTTGTTTTCAAGGTCTTTGATTTTCATATTCTTTATATTTAATAATTGATTATATATTTTTTGAGCTTTAACAGGATTTTATCAATCTTCTTTTTTACCGCTACTTTGCTTATATGGAGTTTGTCGCCTATTTCCTGATAGGTGTTTTGTAAATAGTAATACAAATAAACTATTTCACGGCTTTCGGGATCGAGTTTGTCTATTGCACGGAGTATATCTAACCGTTTATCGGTATCTTCCATCAATACAATCTCTTGAAGAACGGAATCAGACTCTATGTTGTCGGGATTTTGTGAAACCTTATTATTAAAATTAAAGGCAATGTTTCTGGTAATACGACATATCCAACTGTAACCGTCCTTGCTCTCGTCATAGGAGTTAATGTACAAATATATCTTTTGAAAAACCTCGCTGGTTACGTCTTCGCAATATGACCTGTCAACAAGATAGTACCTTGCCACACCCAAAATGCGGGACGCAATCAATTCGTATAACGGTTTGAATTTGGAATTGTCGCCGTGTTTTATCGCAGAAAGATAGGCGTTTACTTCTTTTGCATATATCGACATTCATCGCTCCTGTTTTTCTTTTTGAATATAGTCAATATTGCTACTTTATCTTATCATAACTCCGAAAGTTATTTATGTAAATACTCAAATACACTTTTATATAATAGATGCGGTGTTTTTACAATACAAAAGCTTTCTATGTATTCCTACCAATCTATTTTCATTTATGTTAACCAAAATTATAAAATTTATTAAAAATTTTTTTATATGACAAAAAACGGAATCGGTTCAGACCGGTTCCGCTTTTTTTATTTATCCTGTTTTTTTAAGCAAAATATTGGGGTGCACCGCTATATGGGAGTGTGCCTCTATTTAATCAGTTCTACTGTTTACTTTTTTTGTAGCGTTTACGGAGAGATAGTATCTCACGAATCTTTAAGACTACCTGAATGCCTACGCTTATAAAGAATAAAACCGTGAGTGTGACGGGTATCGCCAATAACGCAGGCGTTTTAAACACCGAAAGCCCCGTAAGCTTTAAAACAATATCACACGAAGTTGCAAACATGGTCACACTGCCTATAAGCTGGGCGATGATAAACACGAAAAGAAGCAGTTTGGTTCGGCTGTATTCACGATAGCCGTCTAACTCCTTCCGCTTTGCCTCGAGAATCTGGGATAGTGCGCCAAGCTTATCCTCGAGTTCCTCCTCAAAGCAATCCACATGAAGACAGCTACGAGCATAAGTGTAGAAGCTGTTAATATGTGCAAGCGAGGACGGGCAGCTGAATTTACAGCGAGTATCGTAGCTGCGGGCGGCGGCAATCAACCCCGACAGTGCAGAAGTCTGTTTGCGGAGCGTTCCCTCGTCTTCACTCTGCTGGGCATCGATTTGCGCAATCTCGCCGATGTGCCGCTGAATGGTGTACTTTTGATTGAGAATGAGAAGATATAAGTAAAAATAATTATCGTGGGCGGATTTTAAAAACTGCGTGGAGAAAAATTCGTCGGGACCTTTATCGCCCGTGAGGTGTGAAATGGATACCATGCCCGAATCCGTTCCGCACCATGCGCTGTTTTCAAAAGGTCTGTACCCCTCTGCCGCCACCGTTTTATACGACGTTTTAAAGTTGTGTGAAGCATGGCTTAAAAGCTCTTCACTATCCGCATCCGCCTTATCAAGCAAAACCGCACAATACAAATGGGGCTTTAAATCGTAGAAAGATAATTCTTGATTGCGGTCAAACCCTTTAGCTCCTTTGAGGGTTTTGAGAATATCCGCAACAAAGTCTGCCACCGCAAGCTCACGGGAGGAATCTGCACCCGTACGGATTTGCAGAATATTTTCCTTTGACTTGAGCTCTGAAAGAAAGTAATTTGCATCGAGAAAATCCCATACTTCCTTTGCACCGTACTCCCAATCGAGCTCCAAAAAGCCTACTCCCGTTTCAAAAACGTAGAGCGAAACGCCTTTGAGTTTGACGGAAATTTTACTTTCTCTGCCTCGTGCCGAAAGCATCATGGCGGAGTTTGCACCGGGCAGCAAAAACGCCGACCGAGCACTTTCGTTCATTTTATACGCCTTTAAAATACCGCCGTCTGCCTGCTTACGGATTATGTGGTCGTAAAGATGGTTTGTAAAAAGCTGTGTTTTATTCCAAATCGGTACGCCGTCTTGCGTTTTTTCGTCCCCGTAATTTTCACCCTCGTGGATGAACGGAATCAGGAGTTTGCTGAATTGCTTCTCAATTTTCGCCATGGTATGCTCCCTTCTCGTTGAGATTTTTATACATATCCGAAATCTGCTTGCGCACGCCTAAAGCCGTAGTCTTGTTTTGCTGGGAGGTGTCGAGCTCGTTAAACTTTCCGAGCGCCTCCTGCAAATATTTTATACAGTTATCATAGTCGCCCTTGAGATAATAGAGCTTGCAAAAATCGTAATATGCCGACACTATGAATACACGGTTGGAGAGCACGTTCATGCGCTCCTTTTCCTCGAGGTATTCTATCGCCGCTTGGGCGTGGGCAAAAGCGTTTTCGTAATCCCCCATTCTTTGATAGCAGTCGAACAGGCGGCGGTGAACGTACCATAAATTCTTCACGTAGGGCTGGTATCCTTCTTTCACGCACTCGTCAAAGAGTTTTTCCGCACGTTTGAGGTATTCGAGAGCTTTATCGAATTGACACAGGTGCGCATACGCCTTACCTGCGTCAGAAACACGCTCGGCGCAGTCCCATTTCCCGACGACGTCGGTATAATTTTCAACGTATTCAACCGCCTCTAAGCAATAGGGAACGGATTGCTCCCAACAGTCGGTGACCTGATAATAATAGCTGTAAATAACAACCCGATAGGCACGGCTCTTGGGCGGGAAAGGATAGCCACGAGAAAGCATATCCCTGTACATGGGCTCGGTATAATTCGCATAGAGCATTATATCCTCGGGCGTTTTGCGGTCGTTGAGAAGAAAGATATATACCGGCTCGTTTGCAAAATAGAACTCGTGACGCTCGTCGTCGGTGAGCTCAAGTTTTGAAAGAATGCGGAACGCCTTATCGAAATCGTCGAGGCTGGGCACGCCGTCGCGCTGGGCAAACCGGAAGTTGGCACAAATCATTAAACTGCGCACCATAGCAAGCTGCTCTTCCTTTGAGCCCGATAAACAGTGCTTTTGCCCGTAGGTCAAAAGCGACTGCTGATACATGATATTGCGCTCGATGAGCTGTTCGTCGAGATTGTCGCTTATTGGCAGAATGCACTGTTTCATAAACAGGTCGTGCATAAGGGCAAGAGAATTTTTATATTCCTCCGCAGTGCCCAAATCACGGAAAACCCGCACTATATTGAGGAAGTACGGCATGAAGGTCATATCGAACTTATCGAAGCACTCAACGCCGTCGGAAACGATAAGGTCTATTTTTTCGGACAGTTCGCGCGCCATCGAAAGAATTTCCCCGCCCATGTGCTCACGGATATATCTGAAATTATCTAAATGGGAAATTTTGTAGCTGTTGCCGCTGTTCGTGCGCCTTACGGCAAGGAACATGCGAATTGTATTGATAAATCCGAGGAAAGACAGCGATATATTGCCGTTTACCACAAGGTATGACAAATCCTCGATTGTGAGGTAGTCGTCGATGAGCGCAAACGTTACCATTATGCGAGAGAACTGACGGAAATACTTTTCTCCGTAGTTGCTGCGCAGGGAAGCAAAATAATCGTCAAGCAACGTTTGATTTTTTGAAAGCAGAACGGCGTTGCAGTCGATACTTTTCGCACCGGCGTCGATTAGGTTTGTCGCCTTTATCAAAGAGAGTTCTTTAAGCTGGCGGAGATACAGAAAATTATCGTCTGAAATATCATTCAAAAAGCGGCTTTGCTGTTCTTCTCCGTAGATAAACTCCACTTTTCTGCGCTTGCAGAGCTCTTTGAGCGGTGCAACTATATGCCTTTTGAAATACTTGGCTTTGAGCTCCTTATAGCCTGCGTCCTCTACCCGAACTTCTAAAAGGGGCAACGAAGAAAGACTTTGTAATACGTTTCGTAAGGAATATATTACGGCGTCCTCTGCAAGCAGCGTGCGGGACGTGAGCATGACGTATACGCCCTCGTCGAGCATATCGGGGTCGGGGATAAAATCGGTGATATTGCGCTTTGCCTGCGGGTTGAGTTCGTCTATTCCGTCGATTATAAATAGTAGATTTTTTCCGCGCAGATGGGGCTGGCGCTTTGCGTGATTCAAGGCGGCGGCGAACTCCTCTTTCGGGTCGTCGCACTCCTCCCGCATGTAACGGAAATTTCCACGGAATTCTAAATTGTTGTCGTCGTGCGAGAGCTGGCGGTACACTTCGCTCGCAAACGAATAGAATTTGCTACCGTACGTCGAATTTATATAGTATGTACGGACGGAAGTACCCGTAAGACGGGCACAATTCATCTGGAATGGGTCAAGCGCACGGACGAGCGTGGATTTGCCCATACCTTTTTGCAGGCGGATCATAAAAACGTGGTCTTCGTTTTCTATGCGCTCTTCAATCCAATCGTAAATGAATGATGGCGGAACGAAATCGGAAACGTTAAGCACGTTATCCGAAATCTCTATTTCCGCACGGGATATAACGTCGTCGTTCGCATCAGAGCTGTATGGACTGTTGTCGCACAGGTCATCGAAGATATGCGTCGCCCTCATCTGCCTCTTGCCGCGCGGATACTCAACAATGTCGAGATAGGATTTTTTTGCAAAATAATTATCGTAGAAATATATGCCGTCGTCTACAAGGTAAAAGAACGGTTCAAGTGAGAGACTGAAACCGTCTATATCGGCAATCAGCTTGCCGCTCTCCGGGAAGAATATGCGGTGATAGCCGTTTAATTCGGTGCGCTGTCCGTCGTTTTCAATAGCGATACGGATGCGGCTGTAAAGCGGCTCTATCTCACCGAAAAAGGCGGTTATACTCTCAATACGTGCAAAGAGATCTTCGTACAGGTTGTCGTCGTCGAGTGTACGGGTTGCGCCGTGACCGATATTTTTGTTGCGCCACGATACTACGTTGTTATCCTCGCAAAAGGCAATGGTCTTTTTGATTATCTCCCAAAGAGTGGACACCTCTTGAAATTCCTTTAACCTCTTTTTGAGAATGGTGAGATGCTCCAGCCAGTTGCCCATGGAGTTCTTTTGGTTTACAAGCGCTACAAGAAATTTGTTTGCCCCCTCCTCGTCCTTGCGGTGGTGAAAGAGATAGCTCGCCGAAAGCAATGCGGGGAACTTCATCAGCACTTCGTAGATATCCTTCAGTTGCAACTGAGCGCCGTAAACCTGCTTGTCCTGCAAAAATACGCCAAGCTTATGGTATTCGTAGGCAAACAGCGCATTATAGCGCTCTGAAAAGTCCTTACAGAACAGCGTTTCGTCGGAAACAATTATTTCGTTCCATACACGGCGGCATACGGGACAGCGCAATTCGCCGTCAACGTAGGCAAGCTTTTCACCGCATTTTTTGCATTCCATCATAGCCAAAATATCCGTAGTATAAATTTATTTTATTATATTTTATTATCCATTGTTTGTCAAGGTTTAAAAAGAGCCGCTGCGGCATATGCCGCAGCGGCGTTAATGGCTAAGCAGATTTAACCTTCTGTTACCGTCCCTGAATTAAGTTTTTTTACAGTAAGATAACTGTTTACGTTATTGAGGGGAGTGAGCGTGGTCGTTGCGCTTCCTTCAACCGTTAAAGTAACAACGTCGCCCGCAGCAAGACTGACTATAGTGCTACCGTTCATCGAACGGGCAGTACCCACAATGAAGTCCTGCGAAATTGCTCCCGACTCTTCAGGAGTACCGTTAATGTTGATGCTTAAGGTGATTGTCGAAGCAGGGTTAACGCTTCCGAGTAAACCATAGTTGATTTCGTAGTCGCCCTCATCGGTAACGGTGATACTGTTTGCACCGTAGGTTACGTTGAGCTCAGGCATCTGTGAGCCGAGAGTCAGCGTGACAGGCGTATCTTCGGTTAATGCTACAGTATCGGTACTCGTCGAGTAAAGTCCGCCGTAAGCCGCTAAACCGTCAGTTGCAGGACCTGCGGGTCCGGTTTCGCCGGTAGCACCTGTTGCGCCGGTAGCACCCGTAGCACCCGTTGCGCCGGTAGCACCTGTTGCGCCGGTAGCGCCCGTTGCACCTGTAGCGCCCGTTACACCTGTAGGTCCGATTTCGCCCGTGGCGCCCGTTGCACCTGTTTCACCCGTAGCGCCCGTGGCGCCTGTGGCACCGGTTGCTCCGGTAGCACCTGTTGCGCCTCTGGAACCCTTAATTCCTGTTGGACCTACGGGACCAACCATGCCTTGGGGACCTGCAGGGCCTGTTGCACCAGTCGCACCCGTAGGTCCGGTTATACCGGTCAGGGTGTTGATATAAACTGTTCTTGTTGTGCCGCAACCGTGATTGCAACCGCAACCGCAGCCGTTACCGAAGCAATTGAAAAATACTGAAAGTTGTTTTATCATTTTATACCTCTTTTAAGAGTTTGTTTTTAAAATATTGCCGATTGTGTAAATACTCGGCGCTTTGCGGCTTTAATGCGCCCGCCCGCTCGTTGAATAAGTTTGCCTTTTCATAATCGCCGAGGCGGTCATAAAGCACGCACAACTGCATACAGGGTATAAATTCGGAATAATCGGTGTTTACAAAAGCACCGGATCGCACCTCGTTTTCGCAGTCGAGTGCACGCAAATACCAGTAAATAGCCGCAGATATATCTGAGTTATCCATAAAATATCCGCCGATAAGGCAGCACGCCTGCGCACGCGGCAAACCGTACAGCAACGTCTTTAAGAGACATTGCATGGCTCTTTGTTTGTCGCCAAGCTCACTATAGCAGTGATAGAGATTTAAGCATGCCTCTATTTTATTTTCAACCCAGCCGTTACCGGTGAGAAACTCCTCTAAAACGGCGGCGCTCTCTACATACATTTTATTGAATAAAAGCTCCCGCCCGTAATAGAATTTTTCACGTTCGTCAAGGGATATTCCGTGGGCAATACGTTTTTGATAGATTGAAAGATTGCGCATTGCCTCTCCCGCTTTTATCTTTTTATGGTCTATGCGGGCTTCGGAATACACGCTCTTCCCTCGAGGCACAACCGCCTCGTGCACCGCACCCGAAAAGCGATAGTCGAGCGAGCGCAGAAATATGCGTTCACGGTTGTAGATAAAGGTTGGATTGTCGCCGTCAAATGCGGCGGCGTACAGTAAATACGCCATATCAAAGCCACCTTTTTCAACCAAATTGCGGATACGTGTGCAGTTTTCGTCCGTTACGATGTCGTCGGCATCCAGCCACATAACGTAGTCGCAAGTCGCCTTGGAAAAGGCAAAATTGCGGGCGGCAGAAAAGTCGTCACACCATTCGAAAACATAAATATTTTGGGTATAATCCTCCGCAATTTTTACGGTTTTATCCTTTGAGCCGGTATCGACAATTACTATTTCGTCGGCAAATTTTTTTACGCAGTCGAGGCAGCGAGCCAGCGCTTCCTCCTCATCCCGCACGATAAGACATACACTTAAAGTCATTTAACCCTCTTTGCAGTATTACATTGTATGCCGCACTGCGATATTGTGGTGAATTAAAAAGCCCGGCACTACCGATGAAATCTTGACTTTGATACCTTGTTGCGATATAATATATAAAAAGATTTAATGGAGAATTTTTATGGGATTTTTAACCGGTAAGACTGCAATTATCACCGGTGCAGGTCGGACAGTACTTGGCAACGGGCGCTGCGGCTCTATAGGTTACGGCATTGCTACCGCCTATGCCAAAGAGGGTGCAAACATTGTTATCACCGGTCGCAACGTTAAAAAGCTTGAAGACGCCAAGGAAGAACTGGAACGGTTATACGGCATAAAAGTATTGATTTTGGCAGCCGACGTAAACGTAGGTGCGGACAACGAAGCGGTTGTTAAAAAAGTTGTTGACGAGACTATAAAGACTTTCGGTCGCATAGACGTACTTATAAATAACGCACAAGCCTCCGCCTCCGGCGTGACTTTGGCAAACCACACTACCGAACAGTTCGATTTGGCAATGTACTCGGGGTTGTATGCAACCTTCCATTATATGAAGGCTTGCTATCCTTATTTAAAGGAAACCAAGGGCACTGTTATAAACTTTGCGTCGGGTGCAGGGCTTTTCGGAAACTTCGGTCAGTGCGCCTATGCCGCCGCAAAAGAGGGTATTCGCGGACTTACGAGGGTTGCCGCCACCGAGTGGGCTCCAGACGGTATTAACGTAAACGTTATTTGTCCTCTTGCCTGGACGGCACAGTTAGAGCAGTTCCAAACGGCGTATCCAGAGGCTTACAAAGCCAACGTACATACTCCTCCTGCCGGTCATTTCGGCGATTCGGAGCTGGAAATCGGCAGGGTGTGCGTTCAGCTCGCTTCCCCCGATTTTAAGTATATGACGGGTGAAACGCTCACTTTAGAGGGCGGTTTGGGATTGAGACCGTAAATGAAATAAATTGAAGATAAAAGCCCTGCGGCGTTTGCCGCAGGGCTTTTGTGGTATATTAGCAACATAGCAGAACGAAGTATATATGCGTTTTAATTAGTAAAGAACTCGGAATAAATTGTGCGTATACACTTTTCGTAGTCTTCGTTGTTTACTCCGACTATCACGTTTATTCCGCTTGAACAGTGGCTTATGAGTTTGACGTTAATGTTTGCGGCGGCAATAGCCGTAAACAGTCTTGCGCACGTGCCAATCGAAGAAGTCATGCCGAGCCCCACCGTTGAAATAAGGGCAACATTTTCGGTTACATTAATCGAGTCGGGCGCTACCTTGGCTTTTATTCCTTCAACCACTCTTTGGAGCTTATCGCCGCCGAGTTGTTTGCAGTCGATTACGACTGACAGCGTGTCTATGCTAGACGGAACGTGCTCAACCCAGACGTTTTCACGGGCGAAAACTTCGAGTACGTCGGCGAGAATCCAATTCTCCTCGTCCTTTAAAGATTTTTCAACACATATTACCGTAAAATTCTTTTTACCCGCAATGCCGATTACGGGATTGCTGTCGGGCATATATCTTGAACCCGGCAAAATGGTTGTACCGTCGTCCTGCGGGCGGAAGGTGTTTTTGATATGTATGGGAATATTGGCTTGACGAACGGGGAAAATGCTGTCGCCGTGAACCACGCTTGCGCCCATGTAGCTGAGCTCCCGAAGTTCCTTATATGATATCTTTTTGATAAGCTTGGGACTATCTACAATTTTGGGGTCGCAGGCGAGAAAGCCGGATACGTCCGTCCAGTTTTCGTAAGTTGTCGCCTGCACGGCACGGGCAACTATTGCGCCCGTTATATCCGAACCGCCTCTTGAAAAGGTTTTAACCTTTCCGTCTGCGCCCTGTCCGTAAAAGCCGGGGATAACGGCAAGCTTGCCATTTGCGCATACGGAGCTTATTGCTTTGTACGATCTGTCGCCGTCGAATATGCCGTCTTTATCAAAAAAGATAACGCTTGCGGCGTCAATGAACCTTGCACCGAGCACTTCGGCAACGATGCGGGCGCAGAGATATTCTCCGCGCGAAACGGTGAAATCCTCGCTCCTCTCCTCGTCTATTTGCCTCTCCGTTTCATCCAAAAGGGAAGATATTTCAAAGTCGATATTAAGTTCTTTTACTATGGAATTGATACGTGCTCTGACGGGCGCAAAGCCGTTTTTGCACGTACCTTCCTCAATCAGTGCTGCGTGACACGCATAGAGAAGGTCGGTGACCTTATTATCTCCCGAATAACGTTTGCCGGGCGCAGACACGACTACGTATCTGCGCTCGGGATCGCTTAGTATTATTTGTTTGACGGCTTTTATTATATTGCCGTCCGCCATGGAAGTTCCGCCGAACTTACAAACCTTTATTGCCATTTATTTTATGAGTTTAGCCTCTATATAGTAACGTTTTTCGTTTCCTTCGCCCATACTGAAGGTCTTGCGGGGAAGATTGCCGCCCTTGGAGATAAGGTCGAAGAAATCACCCTTTTGAATGGGAGGAAGAATTATACCTGCGCCACCCTCTTTAGTGAAGCCGATAAGCTCCTTGTCGCCGTGGATATAGTCCACTTCGCCGCCGTTTTCTTTAAGGTATTCGGTGATGTAGTTATCCAAAAGACGGATACCTGCGGGTATATCTTCGGGGAAAGGAATTTTTTGGGTCTTTCCGCCGATTGCAAGGAAAGCCGAACCCTTGCCCTCGATTTTAAGTCCCTTTGCAAATTTTTCGGGATTGGAAATTTTAACGAGCCTGTGAATGGGTTCGAAGTTGAGCGCCTTATCAAAGATATTTACCGCTTCCACAAGCGCAAAGCGTGCGGGGTGGTTTTCTTTTTCTGCGTCGGAAAGCGTGGGCTTTAAATTCTCCCAGCAGGTTTTAGCCGTAGCTAAGGAGTGGTTGCCGTCGCCGACAGCGAACAGGAATTTATCTGCCTTATCAGCAACGAGCGAATAGAATTTTTCGATTACATTTTCGGCGTTCTTTACGTATGTACCCTTTATGTGACCGCCGTTCATCATAAGGTCGAAATCGTATAAAACTTCGCCGAGCTCACAAGACTTTAAAACTGCGTCCTTGGGATCGTTGTACAGTAACATTATATGCGGAAGTTCTACGGGTGCGTTTTTACGGATTTCCACACGGGGAGGTATTCTCTCTAAAATGGTTGCCTCGGTGGAGCGTATGGGCGTCTTAGCGCCCTTTTCAAAGGAATAATCCTCCAAATCGATTGCCATTACAAGTCCCGTGCGTGTGCCGGACTCGGTTGCACGCTCAACAAGAATGAAGCCGCCCTGCACCTTTTTGAATACTCCCTCTTTCAGGTATTTGTCCATAGCGGCGTTTGCGGCAGCTATGCGCTTTTCGGGATTGTCTTTTAAATAAATTTCGGGAAAGATGAGGTTGAACGTGGAAGGCTTGCCCTTGGTAATGCGCTCCACTTCCTCCCAGTAAGCGTAGTCCGACGTGAACTGGTCGCATGCGTTGACCGCCCAATATTTCATATCGGCGGTGGCAGGAAGCAAAATGTCGTAGAGTTTGATTGTTTTCATAAGATACCCCTTATAAGTTTATTAATATTACAGTGATTACCGCAACCGCTAAAGCAAGCAGTTTTATAGGTAAATCCTTTGTAAATAAATTCTTTAAAAATTTTCTGAATTTCATAACCGTTTACCCTCCGCTGTAATGTCCGACCAATAGTATTCGCTCAAAGCGTTCTTCAAATCGGACGCGTCCGCATAACGCTTTTTGATTGCACCGTTCTTTACAATGGAAATTATGCCCGTTTCCTCGGATACGACTATTGCCGTAACGCTGGCTACCGCCGTTACTCCGAGCGCCGCACGATGACGGCTGCCCATATCTTTCGGAAGATTTTCGTTTTGAAGTACGGGCAAGAAGCAGCCTGCGGCGTAAATTTTGTTACCTTCTATTATCATTGCGCCGTCGTGCAACGGAGCCTTGGGATAGAAAACCGCCTCTATCATCTGCGAGGTGATTGCGGCGTTTACGACCGTGCCGCTCTGAATTATTCCCTCGGGCAAATTATCGTTGGATAAAACGATGAGTGCACCTATGTCCTTTTTAGACATATTCTGCACCGCACGGATGGTTTCGTCGATAATAAGCTGTACGCCCGAAACGGTGAGCCCGTCTTTTGAGTGCTTGCTACCTAAATCGAGGAGTGAACGCTTGATTTCTGAGTGGAACATTGTAAATATAAGTAGCGCAATCATCAATACGATTATGAGGAGCAGATAGGATTCAAAGCTGGACAGCGCGAAAGTTACTCCGCAGAATATTACGAAGAATATGATGACGGGTATAAACTTCGTGCCCTTGTTGTCCTTTAATACCTTGAACACATAGTAATAAACTATTGATAACATTACAAGCAACAAAACGATACCAATATAGTCGTTCACTAACGTATCGGTAAAAAATGTATGAACCCTTTCGATAAAGCCTTGCCAATTCATATTTACACACCTTGTTTCTTTTGTCTTTTAATTATTATATAATTAATATTACGAAAAATAAAGCGTTTTGACAAGGTAAAATTTACTTGTCGGCGAAAAATAGATTATTTTCGCAAATTTGCATTGCCGAAAGGGGAGTTAAAAGCCCGCTCTTTACGTCGGCAATGCACTTGTAAATAAGATTTACGTAATTTTCCAAATTGTCTGCGCCTATAATTGCCGCCTGTTCCCTGTTCTTTTTTACGGCAAACTCCTTCATACCGTTTTCCTGTGCGTACAGCCCGTCGGACAGAGGCGAGACCGCCGCGGAAAGCAGAGTTCTGAAATAGGAAAAAAGTCCGTTTAGAATGGAAATTTCGTCGAAGCCTTTACTCTTAAGGTCGGCGGATATGACGCAATACTTTGTAAAATCCCGCCTTGCCACGGCGTTTGTCATCTCGTATACCCGATAGTCGGCGTCCTTGTAAACGAGGTCGTCGATTTCCGTCGCTGTGAGCTCGCCCGAGCCCTTGTAATCAATGAGCTTTTGCACTTCTACCGACACTCTCGACATATTGTAAACGCAGTATGCGGCGAGATTTTCACACGCCGCCGCAGAGCATATTATGCCGGCACGCTTAAATGTGATATACGCCCAGCGTGCAACCGTTTCAGGCTCGGCTTTGCCGCAGTCCACAAAGGATACGCTCTTTTTGCGCTTTAAATCAACTCCCTTTTTGCCGCCGTGGTTGACAATTAACAGAATAGACGACTGCGGAAAATCCTCGAATAGAGGTTTAAGATAATTTTCGTATTCCGCCTCCGTCGGGTAAAAATCCGTGACCTTAACGATACGCTTTTCAGCCATAAACGGATAATTTTTCACTGCGGCGACAAGTTCATTGAGTGCGCTCCCTTTTAAGTTTTCGCCCTCGAACGCAGAGTAGTTGAGCTCGGGCATCTCTAAAAAGGCTTCTTTTATCATCTCTTCGCCCTTGAGGCGGAAATATGCATCCTCGCCCTCTAAAAGATAAATTTTTTCAGCGCCGCTTGCAATGCTGTCTTTAAGTTCGGTAAACTTCATACCTGTTCTCCTTAGCCCTCGAATAGGGAAATAAATTCTTTCATCGCAAAGGAAAGCTGCACGTTTTTAGCGAGAGCTATGCCAACACCCCTGACGGGCAGAGAGGGCGTTACGGGGAGCTCGAAGAGCGTACCCTCCTCCAACTCTTTTTTGCAATACTCCCGAGGGATACAGCCCACGCCCATGCCTTTTATTGCAAGCTTTATCATAAGATCCCAATTTGCAACCTCTATGTCGGGGTGGAGTCTTACGCCGAGGTTATCCAAAAATAAGGAGAGCGCACGGCGGGAAACGGTATTTTCCTCAATCATAATAACTGGCAAATCCAAAAGCCGTTTTATTGGGAGAGGCTCGTTCTTTAAGTCACAGTAACGCCCGCCCGCAACAAATATATCCGAAAGATGGGAAACCGTGCCGTAAAATTTTACGTCGTCGTCCTCCATGGGCAGGTTTACGAACGCTATATCGCATTTACCTTCTTTTAACTGGTTTATGGTATAGGGCGAAGGCGACGAGATAAGCTCGAACCTGACTGCAGGGTACTTAATATTATACTCGGCAATTTTGTCGGCGAGGAAATGATAGAATATGGAATCGGTTGCGCCTATACGGATTGTTCCCGTGGGAGTCGTTCTGATTTGGGAGAGTGCGTTTTCCGCCTCGTCTAAAAGCTTAAGCGCATCTTCAACCTGTTTAAATATAAGTTTGCCGCCCGCCGCCGAGAGCTCCATACCTCTGTGGGTACGGTTAAATAGGGATACGCCGAGCTGCCCCTCGAGCTGTTTTATCGACTGCGACACGGCGGGTTGGGAAATAAACAGCTCCTGCGCGGCTTTGGTGAGAGAGCCGCACTTTGCCACCGTGTAAAATACTCTGTAAAGTTCTAAATTTACCATAAAAACTCCGTTTTACAAGTTCTTATTTGCCGACGCAGAATTTTGCAAAGACTGCGTTTATTATTTCCTCGTTTGCCGTCTCACCGGTAATTTCGCCGAGAGCGTTCCACGCCTCCTTTAAATCGACTGCAATGAGGTCGGGAGTGAGATTGTCTATATTTAATATTGCGCCCTCAACCGAAGCGTGCGCACGGGTCAACGCATTAAAGTGTCGCTCCTCTACGACGTAAGTTTTATCGAGCGAGCTTTCGCCGATTGCCGCAGACGAGATGAGTTTTTTTAACTTATCAAGCCCCTCACCCGTCTTTGCCGAGATTGCAATATCATACGTGCCGCATGGCTTTATAATATCCGCTTTATTGAATACGGTTATCGTTTTTCCGTTAATTCCCTTAGGCGGGGCGTCTGTGCCGTCCGTTAAAAACAGCACGATATCGGCAGTGCGTATTGCGTTTTTTGCTCGCTCAATACCCATTTTTTCAACCTTGCCCGCCTTCTCCCTTATACCTGCGGTATCGATAAAATTGTAAGTTATGCCGCCTATTTCGATAGCCCCTTCAACGCCGTCTCTGGTAGTTCCTTCTTCGTCGGAAACTATGGCTTTATCGTAACCTAAAAGGGCGTTTAAAAGTGAGCTTTTGCCGGCGTTGGGCTTGCCGCAGATTGCAACGAGCACGCCGCTCTTTATTTTTCTGCCACAGGAATAGCTTTTAACGAGTTCGAATATTTTGCCGTTTAATTCCGCAAGGTTGCGCTTGATTTTTTCAAAGTCGAGCCCGTCTAAATCTTCCTCGGGATAGTCGAGCTCGGCGGCTATTGCCGCAAGAATATCCGTAAGCGACGACTGAATTTTTTTGACTTCGCCCGAAAGTTTTTCGGTATAGAGCATACTGCCTGCCCGAAGTACTGCAAGGCTTTCGGCGTTAATCATATCAATCATTCCCTCCGCCGAAGAGAGCGTGAGTTTGCCGTTTAAAAAGGCTCTGCGGGTAAACTCACCCTTTTCCGCCGCCCGACAGCCTAAGGAAAGAGTTCTTGAAAGTATCCCCCTTGCAATCTGCACGCCGCCGTGGCAGTGAAACTCCACAGTATCCTCGCCCGTGAAAGACTTCGGCGAAGCAAAATATACCATAAAGCCGTAGTCGGTAAACCCAACGCCTGCGATTGTGCCCGCATACATGTAATTGTGGGCGATTTTTTTTACCTTAGCCGAGGGCGTAAACATTTTCAAGGCAATATCGAGAGCGCCTGTGCCGCTTATTCTTATTATTGCAACTCCGCCCGTGCCGTTTGCGGTGGAGATTGCGGATATACAATCCTGCATAAACAAAGTGCGCAAGCCTATCAATTAAACTTATATGTATAACCTGCGCTTATACTCCTTTGAAAAAATTATAGCACACCGCAACGCAAAAGTAAAATAAAAACGCACTATTGAAAAGTGCGTTTTTACGGCTGTGGTTGAGATCTCTCGGCTACGCTCGAGATGACAGCCTGCGGCTGTCAGTTTTTGAATTCGTCGAACGGGTCGTCGTTTTTGCCGCCGAACTCCGAGAAAGGGTCATCCGGCTGAGAAGTTTGCTGACGTTCTGTCTGCGAAGGCTGCCCGTCGCTTTCGTATGGCGGGCGGTTGTTTGAATAGGGATTTTGGTTGTAAGGGTTCTGATAGAAGCTCTGCTGGTCGCGGTACTGGCGGTATGCCTTCTCCTGCGCCGCTCTTATATAGTCGGCATACTTCATGCCCTTGTTGTTCCTTACGGCAAAGATGAGTATGCCCTGCACGGGGAAGAAGATACTTGCGATTGTGAAAATGAAGTAGCGCCTTGCCGCATAAGTCTGAAAGAAGCAAATGAGCGTGGCTATCAATGCCAAGCCGTAAACGACGTTTAATATGCCTATGAATATACTGCGGTATTTTATATACCATACCGCCCAGTTAAGATTGGCGGGCACCGATTCTATAATTAATTCGGGGTCAACCTGATATATCCCCATATCCGGGTCATATATGCTTTTGGTGAGATCAATACAACCTGCCGCATCAATGCTTGCAAAGGAAATGTAATATAAGATATAGAGGACGCAGAGTAAAAGTTCGGCTATAGCCGCTATAAGGGAAATTATCCTCGCATCGATTTTAAAAAATTTGTTCTTTTGCCCGCAGACGCCTATATAGAAAGTATTCAATACGGGTACAAACGCCATCCACTTCCATTTGTATCCGCCACGCTTTGCTATAGTGAACAGACCGATAGACATAAAGATATATACCACCGCAAAACAAAGACCGCCCACAATAAAAGCAAGCGGTAAATTGATTCTGCCGCTAAACGTTCTGATTACCGTGTCGGCAGCTGAAGTATATTCAAAAAAGTCCATAAGACCTCCTAAAGTCTATCTGTTCAATTATAATTATATTTCAATTAAATGTGTAAATTAAAAATACTTTGTGAAAAATCGGTAAAATTTATTTAAGATTAAATATATTTAAGCCGTAGTCCACGCTCTCCAAGGTGAGCCCCGCCGCCGGCATTGTTTTGCCCACGAGCTCCCTATCACCTGTTATAAGGGATTTTTTTATTTGTTCTTCATCGATTACGCCCTGCGCAAAATAGAGCATAGTTCCCGCAATCGTGCGAACCATGTTGTATAAAAAACCGCTACCCGTTACATAGATTTCTATATCGGTTGCGCCGAGGGATTGCAAGGTTTTAACTTCCACCGAGTAGATTGTGCGCACCGTGGTTTTCGCAGTCGAGCCGCTCTTGGAATACGCCTTGAAATCGTGTTCGCCCTCGAAACACCCCGATATATGCTTGAGTTTGTCTAAATCCGCTCCCCCTTTCACCCATACGGAATATCTGTCCTTTAGAGGGTGTTGGCGGGGTGATAGATACATTCTGTAGCAATAAGTCTTTTTCTTTGCACTGCGGTTACAATCGAAGTTTTCGGGCGCAAGCGCAGAAGCTAACACCTTGATATCTTCTGGCAGGCGCATATTGAATGCGTCTGCAAGCTTTTCGGGCGGGATTGTAGTATCTGCGTCAAGATGGCAGACCTGCGCCCTTGCGTGAACGCCGCTGTCCGTTCTGCCGCTTGCCACAACCGAAGTTTTAACTCCGAACAAATCTTGCGCCGCCTCTTCCATTTTACTCTGCACGGATATACAGTTATTCTGGATCTGCCAACCGCCGTAGTTCGTGCCGTCGTAGGAAATCAGTAGTGCGTATCTCATCACGATATCCTTATATATGAGTAGATTTGGGGAAAGATATCCCGGCAATATATATTAAACAACACCACGCCGGCAATCAGTGCGGCAAAGAGTAAAAATGCAATTAAGTCCCGCCAGCCGAAACGCAGTTTTTTGTACTTGGTACGGTTTTTTGAGCCTGAGTAACAGCGTGCGTCCATGGCGTCGCCAAGCTCTTCCGCACGGCGGAATGCGCTTATCAGCAAGGGGATTAAAATGGGGATAATTGCCTTTATGCGCTTGAATATGTTGCCGCTTTCAAAGTCCGCTCCCCTCGCTTTCTGTGCGGAGATTATGCGGTTGGTTTCGTCTATAAGCGTCGGTATAAAACGCAATGCAATTGACATTATGAGCGCAAGCTCGTGCACGGGGAACTTGATATATTTTAAGGGCTTTAGAAGGCTTTCTATGCCGTCTGTGAGCGCCACGGGAGTTGTTGTGAGAGTTAAAACGGACGAACCCATAACGAGGAAAAACAACCGTAAAATAAGAAAGACGGTGAATATTATGCCCTCAAGCGTGATTTTAAGATACCACCACTGCCAGTAAACCGTTTTACCTCCGTGGAAAAAGATATTCAAAACGGCGGTAAATATAAGTATGAATATTATGCCCTTAACCGAACGCAAAACTCTGCCGAAAGGCACTTGCGAAGCGGCGAGCGCGGCAATAATCAGTAATGCACAGATTGCAAGAGCATAAAAGTTATTTGCCACAAACAGCAGAACAATGTAGGCAATCAGCGCAAGCAATTTTGCCCGGGGGTCCATTCTGTGTACGAACGACTGCGTGGGGTAATATTGACCGAAGGTTACGTCGCTAAGCATTACCGCCCCCCTCGTACACTTCAATCACCCTGTCGGAAAAGTCCTTCACGGTGCAATCGCTGTGTATTATTATACCGTTTTGCTCAAGGCATGTTGAGATTTTGGTAGTTAAAGGCACGTCAAGACCGAGTTTTTTGAGCTCTTCTGAGCGTGTGAAAAGGTTTGCGGGACAGTCACATTCGAACACTTTACCCTCTGAAATTACGGCTACACGTGTGCAGTTTTCCGCCACCTCGTCCATGTCGTGCGAGACGATTATAACAGTCTTGCACCACTCTCGGTGGAGCTTGTGAAGTAGCTCCATTATTTCAACCTTGCCCTTGGGGTCAAGACCCGCCGCAGGCTCGTCTAAAATCAGGATATGGGGCTTTGTAACTATTACCCCTGCAATAGCTACCCTTCTTTTTTGTCCGCCCGAGAGATCGAAAGGGGATTTATCCTTGACCTCCTCATAGTTTAAACCGACTATCTCTATACTGCTTTTAACCGCCTCTTCGATTTGCTCTGCGGTCAGTTTTTTATTGAAGTTTTTAAGCCCGAACGCCACGTCTGCAAATACGCTTTCGGCAAAGAGCTGATACTCGGGATACTGGAACACCATACCGACGCTTGCACGGAGCGCCTTGAAGTCGGTCTTTTTATTTGACAGGTCGAACTGCCCCACCGTTATCAACGGAAGAACGGGCGGTATCTGTCCCTTTTTCACCTTTGGTTTACGATATTTCTTTTCCGCCTGCGGAAGTTTTATAAGTGCGTTCAGATGCTGAACGAGCGTGGATTTACCGCTGCCCGTGTGACCGATAATACCGAAAAACTCACCCTCGTCAATATGCAGATTAATCCCCTTGAGCGCCCTTGACGCAAACGGGGATTTTTTTGAATACGTGAAATCCAAATTTCTTATATCGATGTCCCACTCGTGCGAAGAAGAAAGTTCGGCGTGGGGTATAATTGACGATTGACCCGCATATATACCGCAATTATTCAGATTTTTAAGTATTTCATCTGCAAGTTCTTCGGGCTGTAGCACGTCCTTTATCTGCATTCCCGCCGTGCGCAGATTGTTTGAAATTACGCTTATTCTCGGCAGGGAAAGATTGTAAGTTTCCAGCGCATCTCCGCTTTCGAAAATCTCTTCGGGCGTGCCGGAAAGAACTATCTCGCCACGGTTCATAACGATAGTTCTGTCGGCGAGGAGCGCCTCCTCCATGAAGTGGGTAATAAGGATTATCGTCATGCCGTCTTCCTTATTCAGTCGGCGCACAACTTCAATAACCTCACGCCTGCCCTTGGGGTCGAGCATGGCGGTAGACTCGTCTAAAATAAGCACGTCCGGCTTGATTGCCAGAACTCCCGCTACGGCTATTCTCTGCTTCTGTCCGCCCGAAAGGCGGGTGGGTGTGGAATTGCGGTATTCCGTCATGCCGACGGCGGAGAGCGCCCAGTCTATTCTTCTGCCGATTTCCTCTCTCTCCACTCCGATATTTTCCGGTCCGAAAGCAACGTCGTCCTCCACAATAGATGCGACCATCTGGTTATCGGGATTCTGAAAGACTATGCCTACATGTTTGCGGATTTCTATTGCGTTTTTTCCTTCGGCAACATTCATTCCGAGGACGGTGATTTTGCCCTCGTCCGCCTCCAAGAGTCCGTTAATGAGCCTTGCGAGAGTGGACTTCCCGCTTCCGTTATGACCGATTACGGAGACAAACTCCCCACGGGCAACAGAAAAACTTACGCCGTTCACGGCGCAATTATCCTGACCGGGATAGGAATATTTTAAGTTTTCGCATACGATAATAGGCTCTTGGGACATAGATTTAAAAAATCGTTAAAAAACTTGCTTTGATTATAACAAAATTATTTTGTTAATTCAACTATTAATCGGCAGATTTTAGCCGAAAGACAATAAATTTTTGTTACAAAATGGAAAAGGCATATTGACTTTTGAGTAGCATTGAATTATAATATATAAGGTATTGCGTGCGCATTGCGTGCGTAAAGTAAGTTAAGAAAAAAATTTATATAAAAATCGGAGGTTTTTTGATGAAAAAATTGACTATCGACGGTAATACCGCCGCCAGCCACGTTGCTTATGCCTTTTCGGAAGTAGCAGCCATCTACCCCATAACCCCCTCTTCCCCCATGGCGGAAGTTGCGGACGAGTGGGCAACCGCAGGCAGAACAAATATGTGGGGTCAGAAAGTTAAGATTGCAGAAATGCAGTCGGAAGGCGGCGCAGCAGGCGCTGTTCACGGCTCGCTGTGTGCAGGCGCACTCACCAGCACCTACACCGCTTCGCAGGGACTTCTTTTGATGATTCCCAACATGTACAAGATAGCGGGCGAGCTCATGCCCATGGTTATGCACGTTTCGGCACGTGCACTTGCGGCTCACTCCCTGAACATATTCGGTGACCACGCCGACGTTATGGCTTGCCGCCAGACCGGTTTTGCAATGATTTGCGGCGGCTCCGTGCAGGAAGTTATGGACCTCGGTCTCGTTGCTCACCTCTCCACTTTAAGATCCAAAGTTCCATTCATTAACTTCTTCGACGGTTTCAGAACAAGCCACGAAGTTGCAAAAATCGACGTTTGGGACGAGGCTGACGACTATGCCGAAATCCGCAAAATCTGCGACGAGGTAGGCATTGAAGAAGATATCAGAGATTTCAAGAGCCGTGCGCTCAACCCCGAGCACCCCATTCAGAAGGGTACCGCACAGAACGGCGATACATACTTCCAGAACAGAGAGACCGCAAACAACTACTATGCGGCTGCCCCTGCTATCGTTCAGCAGATGATGGACGTAGTTTCAAAGCATTGCGGAAGAAATTATCACCTGTTCGATTACGTCGGTGCACCCGACGCCGACAAGGTTATAGTTTGTATGGGTTCGGGCTGCGAGACCATCGAAGAGTCAATCAATAAGCTCAACACCATGGGCAAGAAATACGGACTTGTTAAGGTTCGTCTGTATCGCCCCTTCGTTGCCGACGCTTTCGTTGCCGCACTTCCTGCAACCTGCAAGAAGATTGCCGTACTCGACAGAACCAAGGAAGCCGGCTCGCTCGGCGAACCTCTGTACCTCGACGTATGCACGGCACTCCTTGAAAAGGGCGTGACCAAGATTAAGGTTGTAGGCGGCAGATACGGTCTCGGTTCCAAGGAGTTCACTCCTTCCATGGTTAAGGCTGTTTACAAGAATCTTGAAAAGAAGGATTGTAAAAACCACTTTACAATCGGTATTTACGAGGACGTTACAAACTCCTCCCTCGATTTCTCTGAAAAATTCAACGCAGCACCCGAAGGCTCGACGAGCTGCAAGTTCTACGGACTCGGCTCGGACGGTACGGTTGGCGCTAACAAGAACTCCATCAAAATTATCGGCGACCACACGGACAAGCACGCACAGGCGTACTTCTTCTACGACTCGAAGAAGTCGGGCGGCATCACCGTTTCCCACCTCCGTTTCGGCGACAAGCCCATTCAGTCAGAGTATCTTATCGACCACGCCGATTTCGTTCAGTGCTCCAATCCCTCCTACATCACCCGCTACGACATGACGGGCGACATCAAGGACGGCGGCACTTTCCTTATCAATACGAGCGCAACAACAGTTAAGGCGCTTGAAAAATTCTTGCCCGCTAAGGTTAAGCAGGATATCGCAAAGAAGCACATTAATCTGTACGTTATTGACGCTATCGACATTGCCGCAAAGCTTGGTCTCCGTGGCAGAACCAACACCATTTTGCAGTCGGCCTTCTTCAAGGTTAATCCCCAGATTATGCCCTATGCCGAAGCTGTTGACCACATGAAATACATGGCTAAGAAGTCCTTCGGAAGAAAGGGCGACGCAGTCGTTCAGATGAACTACGACGCTATCGATAGCGCAGATAAGCATCTTATTAAAATTGACGTTCCCTCATCCTGGGCAAAGGCAAAGACCGGCGCAGAGATGGTTAAGGGTGCCGACAACGCATACTATCAGGAAATCGTTAAGCCTATCCTCTACCTTAAGGGCGACGAGCTTAAGTCCTCGCAGTTCAACGCAGACGGTCACGTTCCCACGGGCACTTCCAAGTATGAGAAGCGCGGCGTTGCCGTTCTCGTTCCCGAAATCGACAATGCCAAATGTATTCAGTGCGGCAGATGTTCGTACGTATGCCCTCACGCTTGCCTGAGACCTGCACTTGTTGCCCAAGGTGCAGAGAAGCCCGCTACGCTTAAAACCAAGGCGGCAATCGGACTTCCCGGCTATGAATACAAGATGCAGGTATCTCCTCTTGACTGTATGGGTTGCGGCGTTTGCGCTACCGTTTGCCCCGTAAAGGACGGCGGAGCTATAAAGATGATTCCTCTTGCAGATTCCCTTGCAAAGGGTGAAGACAAGAACTGGGAATACGCTGTTGAGCTTCCCGAAGTTGATACCTCCAAATTCAAGAAAAACTCTGTTAAGGGTTGCCAATTCGCTACACCGCTCTTTGAGTTCTCGGGTGCATGCGCAGGTTGCGGCGAAACACCTTACGTTAAGGTTGTTACCCAGCTCTTCGGCGAGGATATGATTATTGCAAACGCAACGGGCTGTTCGTCAATTTACGGCGGTTCTTCCCCCACATGCCCCTACACCACCAACAAGCAGGGTCGCGGTCCCGCATGGGCCAACTCACTGTTTGAAGATAACGCAGAATTCGGCTACGGTATGAACCTTGCTTATACCGCAAGACGCAATGCTGTTAAAGCTAAGGTTGAAAAGCTTGCCGCAATCTGGAACGGCGAAGGCAAGGCTGCTTGCGAAGCTTACCTTGCTGCATTCAACGAGAGAGAGCCTTCAAAGAAGGCTGCTGCCGAACTTATTAAGCACCTTGAAGGTTGCACAAACTGCGGCTGCGAATGCGATACTCTCTGCAAAGAAATCCTTGCAGATAAGGACTGCCTTGCCAAGAAATCCATTTGGATTATCGGCGGCGATGGTTGGGCATACGATATCGGTTACGGCGGACTTGACCACGTGCTTGCCTGCGGCGAGGACGTAAACATTCTCGTACTCGACACCGAAGTTTACTCCAACACCGGCGGTCAGGCTTCCAAGGCTACAAATATCGGCGCTGTTGCTAAGTTTGCCGCAGCAGGCAAGAGAGTTAAGAAAAAGGACCTCGGCATGATTGCCAAAACATACGGCTACGTTTACGTTGCACAGTGTGCAATGGGTTCAGATCCCGAGCAGTTCCTTAAAGCGCTCTCCGAGGCAGAAGCTTACCACGGACCTTCGATTATCATTTGCTATGCTCCCTGCATCAACCACGGTATCAACATGACCAAGAGCCAGCTCGAAGAGAAGGCGGCTGTTGACTGCGGTTACTGGCAGCTCTACAGATACAATCCCGAAACCGAGGAATTTAGCCTCGACAGCAAAGATCCCACTGGCGACTATCAGGCGTTCCTTGCAGGCGAAACGAGATACACCTCCCTTGCCAAGACTCAGGGCGCTGACGTTGCCGACAAGCTGTTCAAAGAGACCGAAAAGGCTGCAAAGGAAAGACTTGAAGGCTACAAGAAGCTTGCAGGAAAGTAAGCGGCGTGTCGCCGTAGCCCGGTATCTTAAATACTGTGTTGCTTGACAAACTTAATATCTAATCAAACGTATAGTTTGTGATACAAAAGATAAAGAAGCCCCGAGGCGTTTGCCTCGGGGCTTTGAACGTATTGCATTTTACATTAATTTGTGATATAATAAAAAAGTAGAGATTTGACATAGATAAATTTTCGGAGATTCCAGCTTGGATAAAAATAAGATAAAAACTTTTAAATACGGATATAAAGCTACTATATTTGATATAGTGCTTATTTTGACGTTCATTTTAGCATTGATAATTGCTATAATTTTATATCCGAAAGGTCTGTGGATTTTACTTGGATTTTTGTTGGCCCTTGTACTTCTCGGTATTGGTTTTGCTATTGACCGTGCTTTTTTTCCGATATACATAACTGATAACGAAGTGGAATATCGTGGCAAAAAATATCTGTGGAGTGATATAAAAATTACGGTTTATCCTACAGGTCGAGCAGGTCATTTGTTATTGATAAATACGGTTTATTTTAACAATAGAAAGGATATTAAAAGACAAATCAGAAACGGTCCGTGCATTTTTTTAAAAAACAGTAAAGTTTTGGATACGATATTGCCGTTTTACAAGTCAAAACTGTTAATAGTTGATAGATACGGGTTAGAAATAGATACTATCGCCTCAAAAAGAAAAATCTTTGAATTAATAAAACAGCATAACAAAAATTATAATAGCTAAACTATAAATTATAAATACCGCCGCCCGACCGTTATCCGGTCGGGCGGCTATTTCTATTCGGTGGCTATACGTTTGATTTGTGATTAGTTTGTTAGGCAGTATAGCAATTAAGATACTCGCCTGCGGTGGCTCACCGCTTTGCTATATCTTTATACATAAGGGGGCGGCGGTCACGGAATAATCCCCACTCGAGGCGTTGTTTTTGAAGCTCGTCGAGGTCGAACTCGGCAAAAATTAAGCCCTCTTCCTCTTTGTCCATATTCTGCAAAATCGCACCTGTGTTATCGGCAATAAACGAACTACCGTAGAAAGTGAGCGAAGAGCTTTGGTTGCCGTTCTTTTCGGTAGGCGTGACCGTTTCGGTGCCAACTCTGTTTGCGGCTACAACGGGCATAAGGTTTGCGGCGGCGTGACCGCACATAACCCTTTGCCAATGCCCCGAACTGTCGGTATCGAGTATGGGTTCGGAGCCGATCGCGGTGGGATATAAAAGAATTTCAGCACCGTTCAATGCAAGCGAGCGTGCCGTTTCGGGAAACCATTGGTCCCAGCAGATACCCACGCCTATCGTGCCGAAAGTAGTTTTAAAAGTCTTAAAGCCCGTGTCGCCGGGGGTGAAATAAAATTTTTCCTGATAGTAATGGTCGTCGGGAATGTGTGTTTTGCGGTATATGCCCTTGAGTTTGCCGCAGTCGATAATTTCAACAGAGTTGAATAAAAGATTTCCGCACTTCTCGTAAAAGCTGACTGGAATTACTACGCCGAGCTCTTGCGATACGGGCATAAGCGCTTTAATTGCGGCATTTGAGCGTGGCTCTTCGGCATATGCGTAGTAGTCGTAGTTGCGCTCCTGACAGAAATAGGGGCGTTCGAAAAGCTCGGGAAGCAAAATTATATTTGCGCCCTCTGCCGCCGCAATTCTTACAAAATTTATTGCGTTTTTAATATTCTCCTCACGGCTGTCCGTGCACTTCATCTGCACCGCCGCAACTTTTACCATGCGCATATTCTACTCCTTTGGAATCTGTTGAGTCAAACAATGTATGTTTCCACCACCTACAATTAGTTGAGTCGCGTGGATAGGGATAATCTTTTTATCGTGGAAGGCTTTCTTAAGGACTTTAACTGCCGCCTTATCGTTTTTATCGCCGAACTGCGGCACAAGAATACCTGCGTTGCAGATATAGAAATTTACGTAAGAAGCCGCAAGCTTTTCGCCGACTTCACGGGTATCCTCGCCGTCCTCAAACACAAAACCGTCCAAATCGAATTGTGTAATGGTTACGGGTTTTTCAGGCATTGGAAGCTTAATTACATTTAAGCCGTTTGCCGTAAGTATTTCGTAATTTTCACGGCAGATTTCACCCTGTTCACCCTCGTCGCTCCAGGCAAGCACAACTGTGTTCTCATTGACAAATGCACAGATATTATCAACGTGTCCGTCCGTTTCGTCGCCGACTATGCCACGTTTGAGCCAGATTATTTTTTCTGCGCCGAGATATTCCTTTAGTTTTTGCTCAATCTGCTCTTTCGAAAGATCGGGGTTGCGCCCCTTGCTTAAAAGGCACTCCTCGGTCGTCATTACTATGCCGTTACCGTTGGAGTGGATTGAGCCGCCTTCAAGCACGAACGGATGAGCGTTTTTATAACCCGTGTTGAGTTTTTCACATATAAATGCGGCAAATTTATCGTCGTTCTGCCAATGTTTATACAGTCCGTTGTAGTTGCCGCCCCAGGCGTTGAACGCCCAGTCTATGCCGCTGAGCTTACCATCTTCTTTGACGAAAGTCGGAGCCATGTCCCGAGCCCAGCAGTCGTCAGTTTTAACTTTCCATAATTGCACTCTGCCTGAGGCAATTTCTGCGCCGAGCAACTCGTGCGCACTCGCCTCACCCTGTTCGGAAACTGCAATGTGCACCTTTTCACACGTTGAAATATTACAGATAATTTCGGCAAATACGGAACGGGCATACTTTGCGCCGTAAGTCCAACTGCCCGGACGCTCCGGCCAAATCATAATTGTGCCGCTATGCTCTTCCCACTCGGCGGGCATATACAACTTTTTCACGACAACCTGCCTTTAAAATCGGCGTAGCCGAAAGTTTTAATTATTGAATATTCGCCGTTTTTTACCTTGGCAATTGCCGGCAGAGGCATGCCGTTGAAGGTGTTGTTTTTGACCATTGAGTAGATTGCCATGTCGTCAAAACGCAACGTATCTCCGCATTTTAAGGGTTTATCGAATGAGTAGTCGCCGATCACGTCGCCCGCAAGGCAGGTGCGTGAAGATAAACGGTAGGTATACTTCTTCTCCCCCGCTTCTCCGCTGTCTTTCAGAGGCGGGCGGTAGGGCATTTCTAAAACGTCGGGCATATGGCACTCGGCAGAAGTATCCAAAATGGCGATATCTATATCGTTGTGCACGATTTCGAGTACTTTGGTATAGAGATAGCCGGCATTGAGTGCGATTGCCTCGCCCGGTTCAAGATAGATTTGCACGCTGTATTTATCGGAGAGCCGTTTGATTTCGCTCTCTAAAAGGGGAATATTATAGCCTTCTTTTGTAATATGATGACCGCCGCCGAGGTTGAGCCACTTCAGTTTTTTAAAGTACTGACCGAAGTTTTTTTCAAACGCCCTGACGGTTGAAATCATGTCTTCTGCGCCCTGTTCGCAGAGGGTGTGAATGTGGAAACCATCTAAAAAACTCAACACGTCCTCGCTAAAAGCCGCTTTCGTGACTCCGAGACGGCTTCCTTTAGCGCAAGGGTCGTAAATTGCGGAGCTTTGCGTGGAGTGTTCGGGATTTATTCTTAATCCCAAACTTCTACCCTTTGCAAGGAGCGCGAACTTTTTGACCTGAGCAACCGAATTGAACACTATATGGTCGCAGATTTCCGTTATTTCGCCGAACTCGCTTTCGAGGTATGCGGGGCAGAAAACGTGGTTCTCTCCCCCCATCTCATCGTGTGCGAGCTTGGCTTCGTAAAGTCCGCTTGCCGTTGCTCCCGCAAGAAATTTTGCTATGAGCGGATAAAAATGATAGCACGAAAAGGCTTTCTGCGCAAGCAGAATTTTGCAGCCCGTGCGCTCTTGCACGCCCGCTAAAATTTCGAGGTTTTTTATTAACTTGTCCTCGTCAATTACGTAGACGGGGGTGGGGATTTGGGATAGTTGCATATTAGTCTACTAATACGGGATTCTCTTCAACCTTCCAGGGCAAGCCGTATTTATTGAGCGCTTCCATATAAGGATCGGGATCGAACTCCTCGGCGTTGTACACGCCCGCCTTGTTCCATATTCCCTTTATAACAAGCATTGCACCTATCATTGCAGGCACGCCCGTAGTATAAGAAATTGCTTGCGAGCCAACCTCTTTATAGCACTCCTGATGGTCGCAGATATTGTAGATATAAATTGATTTTTTCTTGCCGTCTTTGTAGCCCGTGAATATACAGCCGATATTCGTTTTGCCCTTGGTGCGGGGACCGAGGGTCGAAGGGTCGGGCAAGAGAGCCTTTAAAAACTGAATGGGCACAATCTCCTTTCCCTCGTAATTTATAGGAGTTGTGGAGAGCATACCGACGTTCTGAAGACAGTTCATGTGCTGAATATAGCTCTGACCGAAGGTCATGAAAAAGCGTATGCGCTTTACACCCTTTATGTTTTTGGCGAGGCTTTCGATCTCCTCGTGGTGCAGAAGGTACATATCCTTGTTGCCCACGCCGTCGAAGTTGTATTCCCGCTTAATTTCCAAAGGCTCGGTCTCTATCCACTTGCCGTTCTCCCAATAGGAGCCGTTTGCGGAGACTTCCCTCAAATTGATTTCAGGGTTAAAGTTGGTTGCAAAGGCGTAGCCGTGGTCGCCGCCGTTGCAGTCTAAAATGTCGATAGTTTCAATCGTGTCGAAGTAGTGCTTTTGAGCGTATGCAGAGAATACCTGAGTTACACCCGGGTCGAAGCCTGTGCCGAGAAGTGCGCATATGCCGGCTTTTTTGAATTTTTCGTGGTATGCCCACTGCCATGAGTAGTCGAAATATGCAGTGAAGCCCTTTTCTTTTACCCTCTTTTCGTAAACAGCCCGCCATTCGGGATTATCGGTATCCTCGCACTCGTAATTGGCAGTGTCGATATAGTGCGTCTTTGTTTTAAGGCAGGCTTCCATTATAGTTAAATCCTGATAGGGAAGCGCAACGTTTAAAACCGCAGCGGGCTTATAGGAATTGATGAGGGCGACAAGCTCGTCCACTTTATCTGCATCAACCTTTGCCGTGGTTATTTTTGCCTTGGTTTTACCCTGCATTTCCGCAGCGACTTTATCGCACTTAGACTTGGTGCGGCTTGCAATGAGTATTTCGGTGAACACATCGTCTGCCTGACAGCATTTTTTTATTGCAACCTGAGCGACTCCGCCGCAGCCTATAATCAGTATTTTCATTTTTCTTCCTCCGCCTGAACTAATATTTCTTCAACGTATTTCGGCAGCATAAATGCGCCGAGGTGCAAATTCGTCGTGTAGTACTGTGTGGGAATTTTGCGGGCATTCCATCTCTTCGGGTCGAAATCCTTTAAAGGGTGATATTTTTTGCTGGCAAAGCCGAACAGCCAATAGCCCGAGGAACACGTGGGTATGTGCGCCTGATATACTCTGGATATGGGAAAGCACTGGAATACCTTTTGGTGCATTTTGCGGCACTCCGCCTCGTCGTCGTCGTAGAACGGACTACCGTGCTGATAGACCATTATGCCCGTATCGTTCAGCGCCTTAAAGCAACTGCCGTAAAACTCCTTGGTGAACAGACCTTCTGTAGGTCCGAACGGGTCGGTGGAGTCGTTGATTATAAGGTCGTATTCGCCCACCTTGCCTCTGATGAATTTCAAGCCGTCCTGCAAATAGAGATTTACTCGGGGGTCGTTCAAGCCCTCAGCCGTTTCGGGGAAGAACTTCTTTGACACGTCTATAAACATTTCGTCTTCTTCAACGACGTCTATGCGCTCGATTTCGGGATAGCGGCATAATTCTTTTGCCACTCCGCCGTCGCCGCCGCCGATAACGAGCACGTTTTTGACGTGCGGATGAACAGCCATGGGCACATGCGCAACCATTTCGTCGTAGATAAATTCGTCGGCTTCGGAAAAGACTATTTCCCCGTCAAGCGAAATGAATTTGCCGAGGTCGTCGCTTTCAAACACGTCAACCTGCTGAATATCGCTTTTCTCCGAAAAAAGCTGTTTTTTTACGCGGATATTCAACTTTATGTTGGGAGTATGAATATCCGAAAACCACATTTCCATGAAGGACTCCTTTCGCTCAATTCTCGGCTAAGCCTGCGAATTGCAGCGACTTTTTTATTTTGTCGTGAATTTTCTTAACGGTGAAGTGAATTCCCCCTTGAAAATTCCGTCGTAAATATTTTTGAAATTTAAAGCAATTATACGGTGTGGAGATACGAGCAAGACAAGGCGTGCAAGTACCGACAAGGGGAGTTTACTAAAGCGTAAATGACCCGCAGGCGGACGGAGCACAACACCGTATTGCGACGTATATACACAGCGTCAGCGAAGCACGTTTATTTTTTCTACTGCAAAGTCCTCTGTGCCCTGCAAGTTGCAGCCCTTTGACTTCGCATATTCGATATACTCGATGATTTCTTTTGTTATCAGCTCGCCGGGGGCAAGAATGGGGATTCCCGGGGGATAGCACATTACAAACTCCGTGCAGATTTTGCCCTCCGACTCATTAAGCGGTAGGGAAACCTTTTCGGAATAGAAGGCTTTCCTCGGCGGCACGGCAACCTTCGGAGAGATATATTCCGCCGAAAGCATGCCTCGCTTGTCCTTTTTGTACAGCCGCTTGATATCGTCAAGTGCGCCGACAAGGCGCTCGATATCCTGAAGCCTGTCGCCTATGGAAATATACGCAAGCACGTTGGATATATCTCCGAACTCTATCTGAATGCCGTATTCGTCTCGGAGAATATCGTAAAGCTCTATGCCTGCAAGCCCCAAATCGCGGGTGTATACGGCAAGCTTTGTCACGTCGAAATCGTATACGGAAGTACCGTTAATGAGCTCCCTGCCGAAAGCGTAAAAGCCGCCTATATTATTTATTTCCTCACGGGCATAGCTCGCCATATCCATAACTTTTTTGAAAGAGGTTTTGCCGTTTAAAGCAAGGTTGCGGCGGGAAATATCAAGGCTGGACATCAAAAGATAGCTTGCGCTTGTCGTTTGGGTTAAATTAACAATCTGGCGAACGTAGTCTACGTTTACCGTATCGTTCAACAGCAGAATTGAACTCTGCGTAAGGCTGCCGCCCGACTTGTGCATTGAGACGGCCGCCATATCCGCACCTGCCTCCATTGCTGAAATCGGCAGTTTTTCATTGAATGAAAAGTGTGTGCCGTGAGCTTCGTCAACGAGCACCTTCATACCGTGCTCGTGTGCGATTTTTACGATTGAACGCATATCCGAACAGATACCGTAGTACGTGGGGTTATTTACGAGAACGGCTACGGCGTCGGGATTGTCTTTTACCGCTTGTTCGAGCTTTGACGGCTCCATACCGAGAGATATACCGAGTTTTTTGTCCACTTCGGGGTTGACGTAAACGGGGATTGCGCCGCACATAACGAGTGCGTTTATGGCGCTCTTGTGCACGTTGCGGGGCATAATAATTTTATCTCCCTCCTTGCAGACGGAAAAAATCATACTCTGCACGGAAGAGGTTGTACCGCCGACCATAAAGAATGAGTTTGCCGCACCGAACGCTTCGGCTGCAAGCGCTTCGGCATCACGGATTACCGACGAGGGGTGACATAAATCGTCGAGGGGCTTCATGGAATTTACGTCTAACCCGACGCACTTTTCGCCGAGAAGCTGAACAAGCTCGGGATTACCCCGCCCACGCTTATGCCCGGGCACGTCAAAGGGAACTACTCTCTGTTTTCTGAATCGCTCAAGCGCCTCGTACAGCGGTGCTTTCGTTTGGTCGTACATTTACGGCTCCTCGGTTTAGCCGCATATGCGGCAACGTTAAAAAATAACGACTTTCATATATGAAATATATGAAGGTCGTTTTATAAAGTATATAATACATTGCGACAATTTGTCAATGATTTTTAAATTCAAATTTTCGACAGGAAACGGGCTATTTCGCCCATTACTTCGCCGTCCTCTTCGGTTGCGGCAGCAAAGTCGAAATCTTTGAAAAACTCTTCGCCCACTTCGCCGGTTTTATACTTATGAGTTGCCTTTAAAAGTTCTGAAAGTTTTTTCTCTGCCTGAACGGTGTTATAGGGGTTGTGATGCTTATCCTTTGCAAGATATTTTGCTATGTGGTCGCCGTTTGCCGCACTGTAAGCGGAAATTTCAAGCGGAACGAGCGGATCCTTTTCGCCGTGAATAAGAAGAATCGGAATTCGGGGAGCAACCTCTTCTGCCGCTTTTCCTGCGCTCTCGCCGCCGCATACCAAACAAAGGTAAGGATACAAAATATCAGCCAAGAATTTAGGCATACGTTTGCGGAGCGAACTGCGCATTATCTTTTCGGATTTGTCGGGTCCGGAGATTGCTATAACTGCGCTCACGGTTCCGGTTTTATTTGCCGCACAAAGCGCCGAATATGCACCCCAACTGTGACCTACAAGTATAATTTTATCAAAATTCAAGTTCTCTTCCGCATAATAAACGGATCCAATTATCGAGTTTAATGCGTTTAAATTACCTTTCAGATTTTTGCCGTCCGAGAGCCCGCTGCCGTAATAATCGGGTGCGAGCACCGTGTAGCCGAGGTTGCAAAGATAGGCAATTTCGGTGGTGTACGCAATATGCCCCGGTCCCATACCGTGGCAGAAAATTATAAGTTCTTTTTTGGGGGGCACTCCCTCTTTATTGTAGATAACTCCACGTATATATTTACCTTTTTTGCAGCAGATATCAACCTGCCGTGCGGAAAGATTGAAGTCCTCGGCAGTATAATACTTGAGGAGCGGGTTTTTATCGTGGCGGGAGCCGAACACCCCTTTATTGATGATAAATGCGATTGCAAAAAGGATGAAATTTATTAAAATTATCGTGACGAAAACGGCAATTAAAGTAATGTACAAAGGTTGCATATTTTTAATAATTTTTGGGGCGGCTGCGCCGCCCCGCTTTTTAGATTTTTTTTACAATTAGTTTTTGATGAAACACAAAAACTTTGGAGATGCGAGCAGAACGAGGAGCGTGAGCATTGCCGAGGGGAGTTTACTAAACCGTAAATGACCCGAAGGCAAGCGGAGTGCGACAAAGTTATGCGAAGTATATACGAAGTTTTTTATACAATGTATTTTTCGTCAAGGGGTGGCGCTGAATCGATTTCCCGTTTTTTATTTTCATAACCCTTCTTGCCGAGAAGAGCAAATGTTGCCTTTTTGCCGTTTTCAACGCCCGGCTGGTTGAAGGTGTCGATACCCAGCATTGCGCCCGCATATGCCGTTTGCAATTCGAGCATGAACATAAGCTGACCTAATGTGAATGCGTTTACTTCGGGCATATTTATGGTGTAATTCATTCTGCCGGCACGCATTAGCGCATACGCCGTTGCCTTGTTTTCCGCCTGAATGAGCTCCTGCATTGTGTGTCCGCCGAGGAAGCCAACGTCGGGGATATCGTCGTAGCCGTACGCTATGGGCATCTGAGTGCCGTAATTTTTAACGGATATAAACGTTATAACCTTGTCGTACGGTCCTTCTATATAAAGTTGAACCTGCGAGTGCTGATCGGTAACGCCGAGACTTTTTACGGGGGTTGTGCCTGCGTTTACGGTGTTGCCCGCATAGTCCACAGCCTTGCCGATAGACTCAGCCCAGAGCTGGCAGTACCAGTCCGCCATAAGTTTAAGATTGTCCGAATAAGGCATTAAAACGTGTATATTTTTGCCCTGCTGCATGGTTATATACATAAGCGCTGCACATGCAAGCGCAGGGTTCTTTGCGATATTGGGTTTTGAGCAAATACTATCCATATACGCCGCACCCGCAAGCATACCCTTTATATCTATTCCGAGAACGGCTGCGGGAAGAAGTCCCACGGGGCAGAGCTCTGAGAACCTGCCGCCAACGCCGTCGGGCAGAACGTACTTTTTGAACTTTCCGCCGAACTTGTCGTCAATCTTTATGAGGTTGCCACGACAGGCGTCGGTGGTGAAAATCATATTGTCGGCAAGGTTTACACCCTTCTTTTCGAGTATGTCGGCAATTATTAAGAACTGCGCCATCGTTTCGGAAGTCGCGCCCGACTTGGAAATTACGTTGAAACACGTCTTTTCCGGCTCGATTACGTCCAAAAGCGCCTGCATTCTTACGGGGTCAACGTTGTCCTCCACGTAGAATTTGGGACCACCCCGAAGCTTGGGGGGTAGCTCGTTATGATGAAGGTGCTTTAAAGCATTGAATACCATTGAGGGACCGAGCGCACTGCCGCCGATGCCGAGCACTACAAAGTATTTGAATTTCTTTCGTATTTCCTTTGCCGTTGCGAGAATGTCGCTTACAATCGCATCCTGATTGTAGGGCAGCTCAGTCCACCCCATATACAGGTCGTCCCTGCCACGTTTATCGTTAACATAGTCAAACGCTTGCTCCGCCTTATCCTTTATTGCCCGGAGCTCGGAATCGGTTATGCCCTTATCGCCGAGCGAGCGGGACATCATGTAGTTGTAATCAACGGTCACACGCATCGCATTGCGCCACTCTTTGGTTTTATATGCCATATTTCGCCTCCATTGAACTAAAATTTCCTTATACTATTATAACTTACAATGAAGATGTAGTCAATAGTCAAAAGGAAATTTGATTATTTTTTGGTAAATCTTACCTCATTTACTTGCAAAAACAGTTGTTTATAAGATATAATTTTGCATATGGATTTTTCTCTCTCAGACGACCAGTTCCGTGCGTACAGATTGATAGTTGACTGGTTCTTTCGCTCGACAAAGCAGATTTTTGTTTTGACGGGCTATGCGGGAACAGGCAAGACTACTCTTTTAAAAAGCGTTATAGTTGACGCTCTCGGACTTGAACCTGACATGAGCGCAGCATTCGTAACGCCTACGGGGAAAGCCGCAACTGTGCTGATAAGAAACGGTATTGCCGCCACTACTCTGCATAAACTCATTTATCAGTCGCAGGTGTTTGAGGAAGAAGTTGAAGTAAACGGCAAAAAGATTACCGTGGAAAAGCTGTCGTTCAAGCGGCGGGACAGCATCGACAAGGCAATTAAGCTGATTGTTTTGGACGAGGCTTCGATGGTTTCGGACGAGATTATAGAGGACTTAGCCAACTTCGGCGTTAAACTTCTTTTATGCGGCGACAACGCTCAGCTTCCGCCCGTCGAAGGATTTAATAATTGCCTAAAGACCCCCGATTATTGTCTGACGACCATAGTTCGGCAGGAGCTGGATAACCCCATAATAAGACTTTCAAAGATGGCTCGGGAGGGCGAATATATCCCCTACGGCCATTACGGAAACACGGTTGCCGTTATGAGCAAGCGCACGTTCGTGGGAGATAAGCGGCGGCAATCCCTCCTGCACGCCGACCAGATTATTTGTGGAATAAACAAGACACGTGCGCAGATTAACGACGAAGTGCGTGCGCTTAGAGGGCTCGGTTCGCTGCCGCAGACTGGGGATAAGCTTATATGCACGCAGAACAACTGGGAGACTTACATTGACAGCGAACTTCGGTTTAACCTTGTGAACGGCATTATCGGCACGGCGTACGACACATTTTACGATACGGAAAAGGCAATAGGGTTTATGCAGTTTATGCCCGACTTTTTAGACGAGTACTGCCCCGAGGCTCTCCCCTTTGACGCAGGTATTTTTATAGACGGCAACTACCGCTACAGGCGGGGCGATTACTTTGAAAAGACAGACGAGAACGGCGAACCCGTTGGTGCGTTCACGCTAAATAGGTTTGAGTACGGCTACTGCATTTCCTGCCACAAGGCGCAGGGCTCGGAGTTTGACGACGTGATTGTGTTCGACGAGAGCTACGCTTTTAAAGAGGACAAAAACCGCTGGCTTTACACTGCAATTACGAGAGCAAAGAAAAAGCTGATCATCTTGAGATAATTCGGTTGCAATAAAAAAAGACAGGTTGCCCTGTCTTTTTTATTTATTCAGATATTAAAGATCGAAATAAAGTTCAAACTCTGCGGGAGTGGGAATTTTGTTGAGCTTTTCAAGCTCCTTACGCTTTTTCTCAATCCAGATTTTGATGAGTCTTTCGGGGAATACGCCGTCGCAGGTAAGATATTCGTGGTCCTTTTCAAGTGCTACGAGCGCCTCACCGAGTGACGTAGGCAGATGCTGAATCTTCTTCTTATCCTTATCGCTGAGCTCGAAGAGGTTGAAGTCGAAGGGTCCCCAACCGTTCTTTGAGGGGTCGATTTTGTTCTTAATGCCATCTAAACCTGCCATGAGGATTGCGGCGTATGCATAGTAAGGGTTGCAGGTTGCATCGGGATTGCGGAGCTCGAAACGCTTTTTATCGGGCGACTTTGCATATGCGGGGATACGGATAACCGAGCTGCGGTTTGCCGTAGCGTAGCCTATCGTTGCGGGAGCTTCGAAGCCGGGTACGAGTCTCTTGTAGGAGTTGGTTGAAGGGTTGGTGAATGCGCAAAGGCTTGCGGCGTGCTTTAAAAGTCCGCCCATGAAGTAGTGAGCTGTCTCGCTGAGTTGCGAATAGCCCTTCTCGTCGTAGAACACGGGTTTGCCATCCTTAAGGAGCAACATATGCACGTGCATACCGTTGCCTGCTTCGCCGAAAATGGGCTTGGGCATAAAGGTTGCGGTCATTCCCTCTTCGATAGCCTGATTCTTTACCACGTATTTTACTATCATGGTGTTATCCGCCATCTTGGTCATATCGTCGAGCTCTACTTCGATTTCAACCTGTCCGGGACCGCCCACTTCGTGGTGGTGATACTTTACTTTAACGCCCCACTCCTCGAGCATCATGCACATACGGCTGCGCATATCGTAGGTTATATCCTGAGGCTTGCATGCGTGGTAGCCGCCCTTGTGAGGGGTGTGATATCCGCTGTTGCCGTATTCGTCGTCGCCGGTATTCCAGTCGGCTTCCCATGCGTCAAGATGGAACATAGCCTTGTTGGGCTTGTTTTCAAAAGCAACGTGGTCGAAAAGGTGGAACTCGAACTCCGGTCCTATTATCATTCTGTCGGCAATGCCCGTTTTGCGCATATATTCCTCGGCGGCGATTGCCACGTTGCGGGGATACTGGTCGAATCTGGAGTTGTTTGCGTCGATAACCCTTACGTCGCCCGACATGGTGAGCGTGGGAATTTCGGCAAACGGGTCCATTATTGCGGACTCGATTATGGGAATGAACACCATGTCGCTCTTTTCAACGGGCGCAAAGCCGTAGTTAGAGCCGTCGAAGCCGATGCCGTACTTCATGGTGTCTTCGTTGAATCTTGAAACGGGAATTGACAGATGGTGCCATCTGCCGTCGATATCGACCATTTTGAAGTCGATCATTTTAATTTCCTGCTCTTTGCAATAAGCTAAAATTTCCTGTACGTTTTTGAACATTACTTTTACCTCTATTGGTCATTTATAGCTTATTAATTATATCACAGGAAATATGTTAAGTCAACACACAAAATGATTTTTTCTAACAATTTTTATGCTAAAGCTTCGTTTTTGGCGGCGGCGAGAATATACCGTGCAACCGCAGGGGCGTTTTTACTGCCGACGACGCCCGCACCCATATCCACGGCGGCGGAGAGCTCGGTTACGGAAGACACTCCCTCCGCCTTAATCGTGCACTTGTCCTTTAAAGCAGAGCGGATATCGGCAATGGTTTTGCTCTCCTCGTCGCCGTAGCCGCCCGACACCGTTTTAACGGAGTTTATGCGGCAGTCCGCCGCAATCACGCAGAGGCGCATTACGTCCTGTCGGGATAAAAGAGAACATTCGGCAGAAATCCTTAAGGAGCGGTTTTTGGCGGCACGGCGGAGCTTTTTCAACTCCCGCTTGACGTACTGGAAATTTCCGTCCCTTATCTGAGCTATGGGGGCGGTTACCTCCACCTCGTCCGCACCGTCTTTAATCGCGCGTTTGACCGCCTTCACCTTAATATCGGTGGTATCGCCGCCGTAGGGATAGCCTATACAGGCAATAAGCGAGCTCTTTCTGTTTGCGGCGGGGCCGAGAAAGGTTGAACACGCCTTAACGAAGCTCGGAGCTACGCAAACTCCGCCGAGCTGAAGGGTTGCAGCGTCAGTACACGCAGTGCGCAGAGCGGAAAGCCCCGTGGTGATATCCGAAAGGTTGTACTCTATCTTTTTTATCTGAGCGTAAGCTGCCTGTAAATTTATTCTGCGCTTGAAATCCTCAAACAGCGCTTCCTCGTTCTTTTTAAAGGTTGAAAAGTTGTCCATAATTTTCTATTATCTCCCAAAAAATAACAATATGTATTAAGTTTTTACCGACTGCTCACTGTAAAATCAAGTTATGTTTATGGGAATTTTGTATCTGTTTTTGACCTTTTTGTTCTGTTTTATTCTTGTGCACGTAATTAAACTTACGTTCCTCGGAATACAATCGTTGAAAAAGCCACCCGAACCGGAAAAAAAGCCCGAGCCTAAGCCCGAGCCCGTATATTATATAGTTGAAAGAAAGCGCACAAAAAAGAGCTACTCAAACCCGCAGGAGATTGAGTTTAAAAAATAATCAGTCCTCAAAATGAACTAAATTTTGTCCGTCTTCCCATAACCTTTCAAGGTTATAGAAATCACGCTCCTGATCGCCGAATATGTGGACGATTACGTCGGCATAGTCGAGGACTGCCCAGCGACCTTCCTTTACGCCCTCAAAGCGGCGGGGGGTTAAGCCGTGCTCCTTTTCAAGCTTTTCGTCGAGGTTTTCGGCAAGCGATTTGACCTGCGTCTTTGAAGAGCCGCCGCAGATTACAAAGTAATCGCAGAGCGAGGTCTTACTCTCCACGGCAAGATAAACTATACCCTTTGCCTTTTTTGCCGATAAAATTTTGCAGATAGTCAAAGTTTTTTCAAGACTTGTCATATTAGTTGTTCCTTTAAGTATTCATATGCCCGTTTTGTAAGAGGATAAACGGGTTTTTTCTGTTTTTCAAGATACTCAAGCTGATGCCCGAGAGCCGCAAGCATGCACTCGTCGATATCCTTTAAAAAGATTTTTCGCAAGTTCTCCACTCCTTCGAAATCTCTGCCTTCCTCCAAAAGGTCGGCAAGAAATATCAGCTTTTCGAGGTCGCCCATATTCTCCCTGCCGCTCGTGTGATAGCGGATTGCGTTCAAAACGTATTTGTCTGTTATGCCGAAGATATGTTCGGCTACGTATGCGCCCGCATATTGGTGAATTACGGGAGCCGGAACGCCTGCGGGGCACTCGAAGCCGTTCAGCTCGGGTGAGCTTTCGCCGAGATACTTTGCGCAGTCGTGCAGGGCGGCGGCAAGGATTGCGTCGTATTCGTATACGTGCGCACGGGCGGCATTCTTTGCGGCAAACAGAGTCACACGGACGGTGTGCTGCCAGCGCTCCTCGGTGAGTAGTTTTTTTACTCCCCAAACCTCGGGCAGGGCGTATAATTTGCGGGAACGTATTAAATTTTTTATATCCTGCGGCACAAATTCCGCTATATCCTCGCCGAGTGCGGCAAGCGTTCTTATACGGGTAGAGCTGACGGCTTTGCCTACGTATTTAAAAGTTACGATATCCCTTTTGAAGCGGGCAGAAAAGTTTTTGATATATTTAATAAGCTCGGCAGAGTCCTCCCGGGCACATACTGCGGGGGTAACGCACTTTAAAATTTCCTCGGGCTCCTTCCAATCCGCAAAGCTTTTTAGCTGATCCGCACCCATTATGAAGTACAGCTCCGCATCGGGGTACAGCTTTTTGAAGCGGCGGCAGGTGACGTAGGAAAAGGTTATCCCCCCCCTCTTTATTTCGCAGTCGGAGACCTCGAAGCCTTCGTATTTTTCAAAGGCAAGGCGGCACATCTCCAATCTGTCCTTTGCACGCACCGTGAGAGTTGAGAGCTTGTGCAACGACTTGTTGCTGGGCACGATTATCACTTTATCGAGCCCGAGCTCGCATTTGGCGGCAAGCGCAATATTTATGTGTTCGTTGTGGACGGGATTGAATGCTCCGCCGTAAATTGCTATTTTCATAAGGTATAAAATTAGTATTGTGCGGCAATAACCAAACTATGAAAAGATTGAATTTACCGCTTATTTTAGACACTGTTTTTGCGGGAGTGTGTGCATTTTTACTGTTTTTCACCGCCGTAAGATTTTACACAAAGAGCGCAGCCGCAGGGCTCGTATTCGGAATTTTGGCACTTCTGTTATTCGGAGCTCTTGCCTACGTTTACATAAGCAGAAAGCAGAATAAAAATTTGCTTTTGTCCCGGGACGAAAAGAATAAAAAACTTTTATCGCTCCACCTTTCCCTTTCCACCGATACCTATATAAAAAAGCTGTTTAAATCACTGTTCGGCGAAGGCGCAAGAATCAGCGGACAGAAGGTGCTTTACGGCGAGACGGCTAACTTTTTCAATTTTAAAATGCAACCCCTCTCCGAGGACGACGTGGCGAGAGTGATTAAGTACCGCTTCGACGGCAAAAAACGCATATTCTGCGCCAAAGCTTCGCCAGAGGCTGCGGCGCTTGCCGCTAACTTCCTTATAGAAATAACCGGTATAGACGGGGTATATTCGGCACTCAAAGACAAGGAACTGCTGCCCGAGAAGTACGTTTACGAGGGTGCAAAAAAAATCAGATTTTTTGACAGAATAAAAGTACGCTTCAATAGAAGACTTGCCGCACCGCTCTTTTGGTCGGGCTTGGGGCTCTTGTTTTTAAGCTACTTTACCTTTTTCCCCATATACTATATTGTGAGCGGCTCGATAATGCTTATACTTTCCTCAGTATCGCTGGTATTCAGCCACGCTACTCAAAGGTAGATATGCTCGACGTCTTTGCGGCTGGATTTGCGGTATAAAACTGCCTTTCTGCCGATTACTATTACGCACTCCGCCGAGAGTTTTTCGGCGAGAGCTCTGCCTATCTCCTGAGGGTCGCCGTCGGCGTTTTCAAGTATATTTATTTTTATGAGCTCACGCTTTTCAAGGCATTCGGAAAAGCTTTTAAGCATATTTTCTCCTATGCCCTCCTTGCCCACCTGCCCTATCGGGGAAAGGTTTGCGGCAAGGCTTTTTAATTTTGAACGCTGTTTTGATGTTAGCATAATTGTACCTTTTTATAATTAATCTAATAAAGCAATTTAAAACGGGATATATTCAACTGCGAAGAAGCGAGTTATGCAAGGCGTGCGAGCATTGACAAGGGGAGTTTACTAATACGTAAATGACCCGAAGGCAAGCGGAGCGCAACACAGCAGAACGACGCTTATGCGCAGTTGGCGGGAGCTAAGGAACAAAGTCGAACTCTACTTCGCCTATCGAAACTGTATCGCCCTCTTTAATGCCCATTTTTGTGAGCTGCTGTATAACGCCCTTTTCACGCAGTATTTTTTGGAAATACGCCATGGAGTCGGGGTCGGATAGAACAACGTTGCGGCAGAGCATATCCACGAGCGTACCAACAACTACATATACGTCGCCATCGAGATAGATTTCAAAACCGAGGTCGCCGCTCTTGCGGTAGGTGAAGCTCTCGTCGCTTTCAACTCGTTGCACCGGCGGCAGGGCGGACAGCTCCTCGAAGATACCCTTAACGAGCTCTTCCAAGCCTTCTCCGCTGATAGACGAAGTTTGATAAATTTTGTACTTTTTACCGTACTTCTTTTTAAATATCTTTATATTTTCTTCCGCACCGTAGATATCACACTTGTTCAATGCAATAATCTGTGGGCGTTCGGCGAGGACTTCGGAGTAGTTTTTCAGCTCCGTGTTGATTTTTTTGAAGTCCTCGACGGGGTCTCTGCCCTCCACTCCCGATATATCTACTACGTGCAACAGCATGCGGGTGCGCTCGATATGCCTCAAAAAGTCGTGACCGAGCCCCGCACCTTCTGCGGCGCCCTCGATAAGTCCGGGGATATCCGCCGCAACGAAGGAGTTATCGTAGTATTTGACTACTCCGAGATTGGGAGACAGCGTGGTGAAATGATAGTTTGCTATTTTGGGTTTTGCCGCCGATATCTTTGAAAGAGTAGTCGATTTACCCACGTTGGGGAAGCCGATAATACCTACGTCTGCTATTACCTTTAACTCTAAAATAAGCACGTGGGGTTCGGTTTTTTCTCCCTTCTGCGCAAAGTTTGGCGCATGTCTGCGGGAAGTGGTAAAGCGCACGTTGCCCTTGCCGCCCCTGCCGCCCTCGGCGATGAGCTTTTTTTCGCCGTCTGTGAACATATCGGCAATAACGGTTCCCGTCTCCTCGTCTCGCACGACTGTACCGACGGGGACTTTTATTATCACGTCCTCGCCGTATTTCCCAAAGCATTTGTTGGAGCCGCCCCGCTCGCCGTCGCCCGCAACGTATTTACTTACGTAGCGGAAAGACAGCAGGTCGTTTACGGATAAATCTGCCTGAATGAAAATATTGCCGCCGTTGCCGCCGTCGCCGCCGTCAGGTCCGCATGCGGGCTTGCCCTTGTACGACTTGAAGGAATTCATTCCGTCGCCGCCGTCGCCCGATTTAATTGTTATTTTTGCCTTATCGGTGAAAAGTCTGTCAGCCATTTTTATCTACTATTTCCGTATTGTTTTTTGTTTGCTTGAAAAGATTTAATATGCCGTTTAAATCGCCCGTCTGCCTGTACTGTTTTCTGAGTATTTCCGCAGTCTTAATTTCCTTATCGCTTTGCAGAAGTGAGCAGTTGAGCGTATAGGATTTGGAAGGGTCGATTGCGGGAATTTGCTCGGCGTCTTCTGCGAGCACAACACGCATATTCGCCGCACTGAGAAGCTCGGCGGAATATTCGGACGAGTACTCACCCTCGCTGCTTACGGTTGCAATTACCGTGAGCGAGCCGCCCTCCTCGGCGCAGATTGCCGATGCCAAAAGCTGTTTGGCGGCGTTGCCGAGCTTGGAGAGCCCATCCACAATTAGCACTACGTCCTTACGTGATTCCACCAATCTCTTGCAGTACCGTGTTACAAACTCCGCCGTTTTTATATGCTCTTCACGCTCCGCTCCGAAGTCGGTGCGGAATATCTTTGCAGACTCTGCCGAACGGCTTAAATCGGTAACTTCCTCGGGGCTTCCCGCAACAATTAATATAATTAACGAAACTTCTTCGTTCAAGCATATTCCCGAAGCAATCTGTTTTATAAGCGTTGTTTTACCCGAATTTGCGGGAGCGGAAATTACCGCTCTCTGTCCGAAGCCCACGGAAGCAAACATATCTACCGTTCGTGCGGCAATATCCCTGTGCGAATTAACTATACGTATGCGCATGTTGGGATATACGGGAGTCAACTCCGCAAACTCCCTGCGGGGAACGGAATCGGGGGAATAGCCGTTAATCGACGTGATTGCGCATATTCCTGCGGTACTGTTTGCCGTACGCATACAAGTACCTTCGATATAGTCGCCGTCTTTCAGCTTAAATCTCTTTATAAAGCTTTCGGGCACAAACACGTCGTCAAGGCAAGACAAACAGTGACCGACACGCAGATAATCTTTATCTAAAATACCCGCACAGTTGGATTGCTCTGCGCCGTCGGAAACTTCAAACTTTCCTTTCTCCGCAACCTTTGCCGATTTAAGGTCGGAAAAATACTTCCTGCACTCGTAAATTAAATTTACAACACTTTCGTCGTATTCACTTGATTTTGGAGGAGCGCCGCGCGCAGAGCGGGGCGAGGGGTCAATTCTTGCGGTGGCAATGCCCATTATATCATCAATGATACTCCCCCTTTTGCGCTCGGTAGGGCTGGAAACGCCCACCACACGGGCAATCGTGCGGAGCTCGTGGATATTTTTATTTTCGAGCTTGTCTTTCAGTTCGAGCAGCTTATTAGAAATCATTTTACTCCCTCCTCAAAACGGTTGACATCTGCGGCGACGGCTTTAAGGCTTAAATAAATTTTACTTCCGCCTAAAAAATATTCCATTGTAACCGCCACTCTTTTCTCACCGCAACTTATATCTAAAGCGGTGGTTTTAACGGGTACACTGCCCGTCAGTTCCCCCGAAAGCAGCATACATACCGTATTTTTGCCCTTTACAAAGGTTATATCCGTGTTAAAATTGCCACGGCGGCTCTGAGTCACGGTAGAGCCCCTGGCACTCAATATGCAGTTGTCGCCGGCGATATGATAGCTTAGGTCAAAGCCGTTATCAACAAAGATTAGCTCGCCATCGGACGATACTTCTTCCGCATCATAAGCGCCTTTTATCATTACTTTGCAAAGCATAATTTACACCTTTTTTTGATTATAACATATTTTTGAATATTTTACAAATATTTTTGAACAAAAAAAGCCCGCCCGCACAAAAACAGTGCGGGCGGGATACACAAACTAAAAGGCACACTATTTCTTGGAAATTATTGACATTTGCTACTTTTTTGCCTATAATATTGTAGAACAAAATTTAAGGAGATTTTTGTTATGAACAAGATGTCCGTAAAGGATTTAAAGGATTTAAAAGGCAAAAAAGTTTTGGTGCGTTGCGACTTCAACGTACCTATGAAAGACGGCGCAATCACTGATGAAAACAGAATTATAGGCGCTCTGCCCACGATAAAATATCTTCTCGATGCGGGCGCAAAGGTCACGCTTTGCTCGCACATGGGCAAGCCCCACTCCATTTTTTCGGATGAGGTTAAGCTGAATAAGAAAGATAAACAGAAGGTTGAAAACGGCGAAACGACTGCAGAGGCAATCATAGAGAAGGCTAAAAAGGACGAACCCAAAAAGCTCACGCTTGCACCCGTTGCGGCAAGGCTTTCTGAACTCCTTGGTGGAAAGGTTATGTTTGCAAAGGACGTTATAGGTCCCGACGCAACGGCTAAGCGCAACGCACTGAAAAACGGCGAAGCCGTGCTCCTTGAAAATCTCCGCTTCCACTGGGAAGAGGAAAAGAAGGACGAAGCATTCTGCAAGGCGCTTGCCCACGACGCTGAAATTTACGTAAACGATGCGTTTGGCACGGCTCACCGCTCCCACGCCTCCACCGCCGCTATCGTTGAATACGGAATTATAAAGACAGCTGTCTGCGGTTTTCTCATCGAAAGAGAGCTTGAAGTTATGGCAGACACGCTTGAAAATCCCAAGCGCCCCTTCGTGGCTATACTCGGCGGCGCAAAGGTTGCCGACAAGCTGAACGTAATTTCAAATCTCTTGGAAAAGTGCGACACGCTGATTATAGGCGGCGGCATGGCTTACACCTTCCTCAAGGCAAAGGGCTATGAAATAGGCAAATCTCTCCTTGACGAGGAAAAAATTGACTACTGCAAGGAAATGATGGCTAAAGCTGAAAAGATGGGAAAAGAGCTCCTGCTCCCCGTAGACACAGTCGTTACCACCCACTTCCCCGAACCTATCGACGGGGCTATCGAAGTTGAAACGGTTGACTGCGACAAGATGCCCGCAGATAAGATGGGTATGGATATCGGCGAAAAGACCCGCAAGCTCTACGCAAGCAAGATTGCATCGGCAAAAGCTGTTATATGGAACGGACCCATGGGCGTGTTCGAGAACCCCACCCTTGCTAAAGGCACGATTGCGGTTGCACAGGCTTTGGCAGACGTTTACGGCAAGTGCACCACCATTATAGGCGGCGGTGACAGTGCGGCAGCAGTTCAGCAGCTCGGCTTTGCAGACAAAGTAACTCACATCTCAACCGGTGGCGGAGCTTCGCTTGAATTGTTCGAGGGCAAGGTTCTCCCCGGCATTGCCTGCCTCAACGAAAAGAAGTAACAAGCGTTTCGCTTGACCTCGTATCTTAAAAGCAAAAAATCAAACAAACTATATTCTTATCAAGCATAGCGGCGGGCGCATTGAATGCGCCCGCCGCTTAATAAATTTATTTTTATCAATAATTCCACCTACTTTCAGCACGTTCTGAAATTTGCGTCAGATCCGACTCCGAAATCAGCCCCGTATCAAATGCGGCTTGCAAGTTAAAACACACTCCTTTGGGGGTGCAGACTACGATATTATACGATGGGTCGTTTAAATCTGTAATAAAAATACCGTTCACGTACAGAGGAACACACAGGGGACATCTTCGCCATCACGCGAAAACCTCAACAATACTGTAATATTATCGTTATACGTGCCTAAATCATACAAGATTTTGACGTTGTTGATTTCGCTTTCTTTAACGTTTGAAAGCCCGCTGAAATATGATTGTCTGACAAAAGCTACCTGCTCTGCGGACAAATTACCGACAGGCTCAACTTGATTGCCGTTAGGTTCATCACGGTTACAGGCGGCAAATGCAAACATCATTGTTGCGCACAGAAAAATTACCGATAGAATTCTTAATTTAAATTTCATATCAAACCTCTGATACCATTATACTGTAAGTGGATATAATTGTCAATAATTGATTTGTTTTCATCTTTTAAGTTGCATTTAGATTTTGGTTGTGATATAATTATATGCGAAAAATTTGAGAAATTAAAGGAGTTTTAATATGTCAAGAAAACCTTTTATTGCAGGAAACTGGAAGATGAATATGACTGCGGCGAGCGGCAAAAAGCTGATTGAAGAGCTTAAACCCCTCGTTAAGAATGCAAACTGCGACGTAGCGCTGTGCGTTCCCGCCATTTTAATTCCCGAAATGGTTAAAGCCGCCAAGGGCAGCAATATAAAGATAGGTGCGGAAAATATCCACTGGGCACCCTCTGGCGCATTCACCGGCGAGATTTCCGCCGAGATGCTCAAAGAATACGGCGTTGAGTACGCAATCATAGGTCACAGCGAGAGACGGCAGTACTTCGGAGAAACCGACGAAACGGTGAATAAACGCCTTCACGCCGCTTTAAATGCCGGCATTACCCCCATAGTATGCGTCGGCGAAACGCTTTCCGAGCGTGAGAACGGCACAACTAACGAAGTGCTTGACAGACAGCTTTCGGTGGGCCTTGCGGGCGTTGAGGATATCAAAAAAATAGTGATTGCCTACGAACCCGTCTGGGCTATCGGCACGGGTAAGACTGCCACCGACGAGCAGGCGCAGGAGACAATCGCCCACATCAGAAAGAAGATAGGCGAGCTGTTCTGCCCCAACTGCGCACAGAAAGTAATTATACAGTACGGCGGCTCAATGAACGCTAAGAACTGCAAGGGTCTTATGGCTCAGCCCGACATTGACGGCGGACTAATTGGCGGCGCTTCACTTAAAATAGATTTTGCAACGATAGTAAACTTCGACAAATAGCAAATAATAAAACGGCGTTGCCGAATAATTCGGCAACGCCCTTTTAATACGTTTTGAATTAAAACCCGTTCCTGGCTTTTATAACCATCGGAATGAATACGATCGTAGATATTACAGTTGCAATTGCGCCGGGAATAATAAACAGCCATATCGACATCTTTTCAACGGCGGGTGCAAACAAAAAACCTGCCGGCAACGCAAATACAATGCCAATAGCAATAGATATGCCTAATCCGGCACTGTAATTTGTTTTCGAAGCTAACGTTCCAAGAATAATGTAGTATTCTTTCTCCTTCCACGCCCATATCAGCGGACTGCCCAAAACGATACCGACGACGCCGAATACAAGCGCATATAAGAATGCGTATAACGCAGTTTTATCTTCGCCACTGGCTGCTGCCTTTTGAAAAATGGCAAAAATTTCATCTTTGATAAAGAACGGCGCAATCAGCAATACGAGAGACGCTGCAAGTACCGCCGCTACGTTGACGACAGTCCAAAATTCCTCTCCCATACCGGTAAAAAATGAAATTCCCAACAAAACGCCGACTATAATTAATACTATCGTCATATATTATACCTCTTTTGTATTTTATTCTTACATTCATTATATTAGAATTATAGTTTAAAGTCAATAGTTTGGAGATTTTATTAATAAAAATACAATTACTTGACAATTAAACAACGAAACCATATTATATTAACGGAACTAAAAATAAGGAGACGCTATGAAAAAAATTCCTTACGCGATAATTATTATGGACGGCTACGGACTTGCACCCGAAGGTAGCGGCAACGCCGTAACTTTAAACGGAAGCAAAAACGTAAATGCACTTATTAAGGAATATCCCTCCGCCACCCTCGGCGCAAGCGGAATGAGCGTCGGACTCCCCGACGGACAGATGGGCAACTCCGAGGTCGGGCATCTGAATATCGGTGCGGGCAGAATTGTTTATCAGGACTTGACAAAGATTACAAAAGCTATACAAGACGGCGATTTTTTTACTAATCCCGCACTTGTAAAGGCTATAGATACGGCAAAGAAAAAGGGCAAAAAGCTACACCTGTACGGACTTTTAGGACCTGGCGGCGTGCACAGCCACTCCACTCACCTATACGCCCTTTTAAAGATGGCAAAGGAGCGTGGGCTCGACACGGCGTACGTTCACTGCTTTATGGACGGCAGAGATACCTCCCCTACTTCGGGCGTAGGATTCATTCGCGAGTTGCAGGCGGAGATTGATAAACTCGGCTTCGGCAAGATAGCCTCGGTTTCGGGCAGATACTACGCCATGGACAGAGACAACAACTGGGACAGAATAGAAAAGGCGTACGATATGCTGACCCTAGGCACGGGCGAGCGGGCCTGCAACCCGATTGAAGCACTTGAAGAGAGCTACGCAAAGGGCGTTACAGACGAGTTTATTTTGCCCACTAAAATTTATGAAAACGGCAAGCCGCTCGGACTTATCGAAAAAGAGGACAGCATAATCTGCTTTAACTTCCGCCCCGACAGAGCAAGACAGATTACGAGGGCTTTCACTCAAAAAGAGTTTGTTGTACCCAAGGGCACGGCGTATAAGAGAAAGACGGGCTTTTTGAACCCCACCTACGTTTGCTTTACGGTTTATGACGCAGAGTTTAAAAACGTGGATATCGCATTCCCCAAAACCACGCTCGACAACACTCTTGGCGAGTACCTCGCAAAGATGGGCAAAACTCAACTCAGAATTGCCGAAACGGAGAAATATGCGCACGTAACGTTCTTTTTCAACGGCGGCGTGGAAGCCCCGAACGAGGGCGAAACCCGTGACCTTATTCCTTCTCCTAAGGTGGCAACCTACGACATGCAGCCCGAGATGAGCGCATACCTTGTAACCGACAAAGTGCTCGAAGAGCTTGACAGCGGCAAGTTTGACGTAATGATTTTAAACTTTGCCAACTGCGACATGGTAGGTCATACGGGAGTTATCCCTGCGACGGTCAAAGCTGTTGGCACGGTTGACGAGTGTGTTAAAAAGGTTACCGATAAAATACTTGAAATGGGCGGCGCAGCAATTCTGACAGCCGACCACGGAAATGCCGACAGTCTGCTTTCCGACGACGGCTCGCCTTTCACTGCGCACACAACTAACCCAGTGCCCGTAGTGCTGATATCCGAAAAGTACAAGGGCGCACACTTACGCAGCGACGGCATACTCGCCGACCTTGCACCCACTCTTCTCACAGTTATGGGCTTGCCTGTTCCCAAAGAAATGACGGGGAAATGTTTGATTAAATAAAGACCTATAAATAAACATGATGGCGGCGAGCAAAAGCTCGCTGCTCTTTAATTTATTTTGAAATTTTTACTCTCGTTAAGTTTAAGTATAAGTAATATTTCGTGAATTTCTTTTTCCATTTTATTTAATGCGTCAACTATACTCTTCCTGCTCCTGTCGCTATCTTCTTTATATTCCCAAAACTCGCAACCAACTCTGAACGGAAATTTACTCAACTCCTTTGCTTTGATTTTTTGCCTCGAACAGTGACCGCATTCTAACGGTCTTATTCCTTTTAAATGAATAATGTAATGCTGATAAAAATATCTGCAATTATAACAAGATTTGTTTTCTTCCATATTTTCACCTTTATTATATAATATCACAAGCAATACTTGTAAGTCAAGTAAAATTGCAAGTGTTACTTGTAAAATTATAGTGAGGTGATAAAATGATAACTCTTGAACAAATACGAATTAAATTAGTAAGCGAAATAAAAGAAAGCGGCTTATCGCAATCAGAAATAGCAAGACGGTTAAATATAAAACAACAGGCAGTTTCTCAATATATTACAGGACAAACTATGCCGGCATTGGATACTTTTGCAAACCTGTGCAGAATCCTTGACGTTTCGGCAGACGAAATTCTCGGATTGAAATAAAGATTACGCCCGGGGCGGAAAGTTTCCGCCTCGGGCGTTTTTAATTGCGTTATTAAACCTTTTTTAATATAATGATATTGTGATATTCAAGGATAAAGAAAAAACATTTTCAAAAACTTGGGTCGTGTGCATATGCGCAATTTTTTGTTGCGTTTTATGGGGCAGCGCATTCCCGTGCGTTAAAAAGGGCTATGAATTCTTCCATATCGACACCGCCTCCGTGCCCACCCTTATTCTGTTTGCGGGAACGAGGTTTTCGCTTGCCGGCGTTTTAGTTATAATTTTCGGCAGCGTTACAAAGAAAAAATTTTTACTGCCCAAGGCCAAAAACTGGTGGCGTGTAGGGCTCGTTTCGCTTTTTCAGACGGCGTTGCAGTACACATTTTTTTATATAGGTCTTGCCAACTGTACGGGAGTTAAGTCGTCCGTTTTAAACGGCTTGGGCGTATTTTTTACCATTCTTGCCGCATGCTTTATATTCCGCACGGAAAAGTTTAACCTCATTAAGCTTTTAGGGTGTGTTTTGGGATTCGGCGGGGTTGTTTTAATCAACCTCGGCGGCGACTTCAGCTTTAAGTTCACCTTGATAGGCGAAGGGTTCGTAATTTTTTCGGGACTATCTTCGGCGGTTGCGGCGGGGCTTGTTAAAATTTTTGCAAAGCACGAAGACACTACCGCTCTTTGCGGCTGGCAGTTTTTATGCGGCGGAATACTTTTGGTTATAATAGGACTTTCGGCGGGAGGGCGGATAAACTATATCGACGTCGGTGCGGCGTTTATGCTTTTATACCTCGGGTTTCTTTCGGCGTGTGCGTTCACCTTGCAGGGATTTTTGCTCAGATATAATCCCGTTTCAAAGGTTGCAGTTTTCAAAAGCACAAACCCGCTGTTCGGTGCGGTTTTTTCGGCAATTATACTCGGCGAAACAAGTCAGCTTTTGAGCTGGTTTACGCTTGCGGCGCTCGTTTTGGTGTGCCTCGGCATATTCGTGATAAATAAATTCGGCGAAAAAGCATTTAAAATTAAAAAAACAGAGTAAAAATTTTTTTGAAATGCCCTCTTTTTTGATTGTAAAATGATTTGCCTTATGATATAATCGTACAAGCAATACGAAAAAACCCATTGAGGTGAAGTTTATGAACGCACTTTGGTACACATACGTTATACTGTGTTCAATATGCCTTATACTTATTTTTATTACGGCGTTTTTATCCATTATCGTGGTACTCTTCCAAAAGAGCAATTCCGAAGGTATTCAGGGTATAACCGCATCCAGCGAAACCTTCTTCGGCAAGCACAAGGGCAACAGCCTTGAAGCTAAGCTGAAAAAGTGGACTTGGATTTGTCTTGCAGTTATTGCAGTGCTTGCAATAGCCGTATACGTGGTACAGATTATATTCCCTTCGATAATCGGCTAAAAAGTTTTATTTTAAGTACAAAAGGCGGCTTTAAAAGCCGCTTTCTTTTTTACAATGAAAAGACAGAATTTTACGAGAAGAAAATTTAATAGTAAGCCGCATTATAAAGATATTCAATCGGGTATCGTGCGGGCGAACGAAAGAGGATTTGCTTTTATTACTCCCGATAGCGGCGGCAGCGATTTTTTTGTGCCCCGCCACTCACTGAACGGCGCATACCACGGCGATAAAGTGGCGTTTTCGCATATCAAAGGCACTGCTGACGAGGCGGTAATTGTAAAGGTTTTGGAGCGCAATCCCTCCCCCGTTGTCGGCACACTCGTATTTGAGCGGAGGTCGGCAAAGGTATTCCCCGACGACATGCGCCGCCCCTCCCTGTATATTCCGCGCGACTGCCTGTACGGCGCAACCGACGGTCAGAAAGTCGTGTGTGAGATTACCTCTTTTCCAAAGGGCAGAGCGCCCGGCGGGAGAGTTTTGGAAATACTCGGCGAGGAGGGCGACCTATACTCGGAGGAAATTTCAATAATCCGTGCGCACGGACTGAGGGAAGAATTTCCCGACGAGGTTATAAAAGAGGCGCAAAAAGCGCAAAAGAGTGTACTCACGCTTGAAAACAGGCGGGATTTGCGGGATAAAATCATATTCACGATAGACGGCGAGGACACGAGGGATATCGACGATGCGATAAGCATTGATATGGTTGACGGGAACTATGTGCTCGGCGTGCATATAGCCGACGTGAGTCACTACGTTAAATTTCGCTCCAACCTCGATAAGGAGGCATACGAGCGTGGCACTTCCGTCTACTTCCCCGACCGTGTTCTGCCCATGCTGCCAAAAGAACTTTCTAACGGCATCTGCTCGCTGAACGAGGGCGAAGACAGGCTTACCCTCACCTGCGAAATGACTTTCGATAAGAGCGGAAAGCGTAAAAGTTACGAAATTTTTGAAAGCGTTATATGCAGCCGCCACAAGATGACCTACCCCGACGTAACGGCGATATGCGAGGGAGATAGCGCACTGTGCGAAAAATATGCCGATATAGCCGAACGTGTCGGGCTTATGAAGGATTTATGCCTTATTCTCGAAGAGAGGCGTGCCGACAGAGGCGGCGTTGAGTTAGACGTTAAAGAAGCGCATATATACGTTGACGAAAAGGGCGAAATATTTATACCTTCCGCACAAAGAACGATATCGCAGAGAATTATCGAGCAATTTATGATATCTGCAAACGAGGCGGTTGCAGAGTTTATGCAGAGTAAAAAGCTACCCTGCCTGTACCGTGTTCACGAAAAACCTTCGCCCGAAAAGACTGCCGATTTGTTTGCGTTTTTGCGGGATCTCGGTATAAACGCCAAAGGCGATTGCAACAATCCCGAGCCTAAAGACTTCCGCAGGATTCTGACCGAAGCTGCGGACAAGCCCTATTCTTCGGTTGTAAATAAAGTTATGCTCAGGAGTATGCAGAAGGCGAGATACTGCGGTGATAATCTTAAACACTTCGGGCTTGCTTCGGAGTGCTACTGCCACTTTACTTCTCCCATCAGAAGATATCCCGACCTGTTCGTGCACAGGGCTTTGAAATGCGAGCTGCACGGCGACGGCGGCAAAGCTCGCTCAGCATATGTTCCGCTGCTTGAAAAGGCGGGCACTGACTGCTCGGAAAAGGAGCGTATAGCCGACCAGGCCGAGCGTAACGTGGACGACCTCTATAAGCTTGCATATATGAGCGAGCGGATCGGCGAGGAGTTTGACGGAGTGATTTCCGGCGTCACTTCCCACGGAATTTACTGCGAGCTCGAAAACACCGTAGAGGGCGTTGTACCCATCGAAGATTTGCCTGCGGACAGGTATGAATACCTTGAAGGCAAATATATTTTAAAGGGCGCAAAGCACCGCTTCCGCATAGGCGACAGCATACGGGTGCAGATTGTATCGTGCGACCTCGGCAGAATGAAAGTTATTATGAAAGTTTGCCTTTAACTGTTTACCGAAATAAATTTTTGTGATATAATTTTTAAAATGAAACAGATAGCATACAACAGATACGCAAATTACGAATATTTTATTCTCGAAAAATACGAGGCGGGAATAGTTTTGGAAGGCTCGGAAGTCAAGTCCCTGCGTGCGGGAAACTGTAATTTAAAGGACAGTTTCTGCTTTTTGCGAGGCGGCGAGCTGACTATAAAAAACCTGCATATCCCCGTGTACGACAAGGCGGGGGCATTTTCCACAAAGGACTCCAAGCGGGATAGACGGCTACTTATGCACAAGTCGGAAATTGCCAAGCTTGCGGGAAAAATTAACGAAAAGGGCTTTACTCTCGTGCCCCTTTCCCTCTACTTTTCGGGGAGTCTTGTAAAGGTGGAAATAGCTCTTTGCAAGGGCAAGCAGAACTACGATAAAAAGCGCACGATTGCCGAGCGAGACCAGAAGCGTGCGCTTGACAGAGAATTAAAAAATTATAAATAGCAAAAATCGTATTTAATGCAACTGCGGAGAAGCGAGCAAGACAAGGCGAACGAGTACCGTCCGCAGGGCGTGTACACAGAAGTACACAACCAAGGCGGCACGGAGTTCAACGCAATATTGCGATGCTTATCCGCAGTTGGCGGTAGCAAAAAGCGGCGCATTTGCGCCGCTTTTTATCAGTTTTACACGAAGTTTTCGAATACGGGGTCGGCGGTAACTTTTACAGTTTCGCCTCCCCTTTCAACCGTATAGATTATTTTGTAGCCCGATCTTGCGGAAAGCATTACGTCGTCCAGATTATAGTAGCGGGTTATATCAATATCCTCCACCACGGTCTCGTCGTCGCCCGAGCCGTAAAAAATTTTTATGTGCTTCATTTTATCGCCTGATTTCAGATTGCCGTATGATAAGAAAACCGTTATTTCGTCACGTATTTCGGTAAGATTAGTATTACTATCAAAATACGCTTTAGAGGTATACGTATACTGTGCGGGAAATACTGCGCAGCGTACGCCCGATTTAACGCTTCCGGTATAGCTGTCTTTCATCAGCTTCCACAGTCTTTTTACGTAAGAGCCGCACAGCGCATAGCCGATATTTTCGTTGTAAGGGTCGGCGTCCTTTGCATTGACTATGCCCACAATTCTTCCGGAACTGTCGTACAGCGCACCGCCCGAATTGCCGCCGTTGGACGCCGCATCCGTACGCATTACTCTGTAAACGTTTTCCGCCCCGGTATCCTCGGCAAAGTCAACGGCTATAAGCTCGCTCTCTTTACTGATTATTCCCGTCGTAGCAGAGAGCCCCATACCGCCGGGATTGCCGACGGTGTAAACCTTTTCACCGACGTAGACGTTTTCACTCTCCGCAAAGACAGCTGCACGGGCATCGCTGTTTTTTAATATGTTACTGCCTGTAACCTTTAAAAGCGCGATATCGTATGAAATGGAATACGCAACAAGCTTAACGTTTTCCAATTCCATATCGGTGAATTCGTTGCCGTAGAGATAGACTATAATTTCTATCGGAGTTTTAGCAGTAGCGCTCACATCCAAAACAACGTGAGCGTTGGTTACAATGTATGCGTCTCCCGAAGATTTATTTATATCGACTATAACGCCCGAACCGGCATAATAATCGCTGCTGAAATGGTTAAAACGTGTGTATATATTTACCGATGAAAGAAGGGAGCGGTTTATAACTGCCTGCATGTCGTCTTCGGAATATTCAAAATCGTAATGCAAATATTCCTTCAGAAATTCGAAAAAGTCGAGTTGTTCCAATCCCGCCTTCTTGCGTTCTTCATTCGTCTTCTCGTAAATATCGTATATGTTTAAGTCCTGACCGTCTATACCGTCTCTACCATTTCGGCTAAACAGTCCGCAACCGCCCAAAGCACAGGCGAAAAGCACGACAGAGGCGAGAAGAGCGCAAATAAATTTTTTCATAATTTTACTCCGTTTTTAATTAAAAGATTGCGAGCCGTGTCTACGCTGTCGGCGCCCGTTGCGTTTTTTACGGGCGCAAACTCGCGCTCGCGCTCCACTTCAAAGGCAATTGCGCTGCCCGTGAGCTTTACCATATCCACGGCAAGCGTTTCAAATTTGTAGCCGCAGGGTTTTGCGGGAATCACCCGCTCGCCGTTTTCCATGTGAGCGATAGCCTTTTCGGCAAGGTGGTACGGAAGTTTGCATGATACGGTTGCGGCAAGCGCACGCAAGTTGAATAAATAATTCAGTATAACTCCGTGACGGTAGACGAGTTCGCCGTTCTCTCTTTGGTTTTTAAGGTCGGCGTCCATCTCGTAATACTCGATGACCGAGGGCTTGCCGTCTTCTTTGCACATGACGCCCACTTTTTCATCGGGGCTCACTTTATTGACTACCTTTGCGCCGCATCCGCAGTTTTTCAGGGCGGTTGCACCTATGAACACGGGGTCGCAGATTCGCTGCAACACATTATCGACTCCAAAAAGGTTTATCCACTCGATTTTCTCTTTTTCAAGCACTTTATTAAGTCCGCTTGCCACAAGCGACGAATACCAGCCGCCGTTCCCGTTGGGAGAGAGGGCTATGCGGTGCTTTTTATCGAGATACACTTTGCCGTCGTACGAGCATGCGGGGGTTTCGCTTTGAATATAGAAATACACCTTCTCTTTGGGGTAGCCGAAGTAATCGTTGTCCTCGAAATACTTTACCGTGTCGGCGTTGTTTATAGAACTCGTCATTATAAACACCGGAAAGTATCTACCGGCACGGACGGCGCTTTCAGACATATTGTTCATAAGAATCTGAAATATGGGAAGATTGCGACTCAATCCCATATTAAACATGCCCTTGGGCTTGTCGAAACCCAACCTCGTGCCCTGTCCGCCCGCCAAAAGCAGTGCGCAAACCTTGCCTTCGGAGAGAAGCTTTAATCCCTCTTTTTCGAATTGTTGCCTGTTTTGGGCAATTTCGGCAAAGCTCACGGCGTCAATGGGAGTTATTTTGCCTCGGGGCTTTGCGGATTTTTTGCCGATATTTTCAAGTACGGAAAAATCGGTTTTTTGGATATCCTCCAAAAGCTGACTTTGTTCACTTATCGAGAGCTCGTTAAAGTAATCTAAAAGCTGCTCCTGCCCTATATCTTTAAGATATTTTTCGGCTGTTTTGTAATCCATTGCAAAACCCTTTTAATACCGCTTTCACAGTGTATTTTTTACTCTTTGATTAAATTTTATTATACTATACCGTAAAAAATATGTCAACGATTATACTAAATTACGCAAACAGTATTGAAATTTCGGAAAGTTTGATATATAATAATAGTGTATTTTAATTAAGGAGCTTAATTATGTTTTGCGTTGAGTGCGGGCAGCCGCTCACCTTAATGTTTGCCGACGGCGAAGGGCTAATTCCCTATTGCAAGAACTGCGGAGAGTTCCGCTTTCCGCAATACGCCACCGCTGTGAGTATGGTTGTAACAAACCGTACCAGAGATAAAATTCTTCTTGCGAAGCATATCGGGCAGGAGGATTACATTCTGTTTGCGGGATACATAAAAAAGGGTGAAACAGCCGAAAAAGCCGTGGCACGCGAATTTAAAGAAGAGACTAATTTAAATACGGTTAAGGCTAAATACATGTCTTCCCGCTATCACGAGCCGAGCAATGTGCTTATGCTGAACTTTTTGATGATTGCCGAAGACGGCGAGGCGCAGATTAACAAGAAAGAGCTTGAGGAAATTAAATGGTTCCCCCTCTCCGAAGCGCTTGGCGCTATAAAGAAAAATTCTACTGCAGAGACGTTTTTAAAGAACGCTCTGACGGAAATAAAAAAATTTAATTAAAAGGAGTTTACTTATGAATTTACTTGCTGCATTGGGAACAGGCGCAATTGTCGGAATTGTAGTCGCAGTCGTATTGGTCCTGCTTCTCATAATTCTGGTTGCTTGGTACATTTCCACCCACAACAAATTTGTTTCGTTGCGCTCGTCGGTTGAGGAAGCCTTTTCGACTATGGACGTATATCTTAAAAAGAGATATGACTTAATTCCTAATCTCGTTGAAACTGTAAAAGGCTACGCAAAACACGAGAGCGACGTTCTGCGCGGAGTTACCGAGGCGCGCGCAAATGCTCAGGCGGCTAACACCACCGCAGAAAAATTGCAGGCAAACGCCCAGCTTACGCAGGCTCTCCGTTCTTTTAATATGGTAATGGAGAGATATCCCGAGCTGAAGGCTAATCAGAATTTTATGAGCCTTCAGAACGACTTGCGCGGACTCGAGGGTGAAATTGCCAACGCCCGCAAATACTATAACGGAATCGTTAAGGCGTTCAACACCAAGAGGGAAACAATTCCTTCGAGCATAGTCGCAAAGATGATGAAGCTTGAAAAACAGCCCTACTTTGAGGTTGAAGACGCCGTCGAAAGACAGAACGTTAAGGTTTCGTTTTAAACATTTAAGCTGAATGCCGATTAAGGCAAGACTGCGGAGAAATATCAATATGAAAAAAGTTAAAATCAAGCCCTTACACTGTATTGCGGCGCTATTTTCCGTTATATTCATTTTGGGCGGAGCAATGATTTTTTCGGCTTGTAGCATGGCTGCCGTACCGTCGTCAACCTCCACCGACATAGACTATCTGTACGAGTTTGAAAGTTATGACGTGGAGTACGATATTTCAAACGACTGTTCCATTGCCGTCAAAGAAATAATAAACGTCCACTATATGGGCAGAAAAAGCACGGGGCTCTTGCGGGATATACCCGTCAACGGCGGTGCGCAGGTAAAAAATATTAAAGTTACGGGAGTCGAGCTTTTATCGGGCGGGACAGACGTTCCTTACGATGTAAAAATCGAGGATAACTCGTTCATAACGATAGACATAGGCAGTTATGCAATAAAAACAGGTAAGAACGAAACGTATTGCATTACTTACGATTACTTTATCAGTAATTCCTACGTCAACAAAAACGTGTTGTCCCTTAACCCTATCGGATTCGGCAACGACTGCGAAATTAAAAGCGCTACGGTAAAGTTAATATTGCCCAAAGGGTATGTTTCGGCTAAACGCTGGGAAGGTAACACGAAAGAATGGGATACAAATTTCGTTGCAGATACCTTGGAAAACGGCAGAACGGTTTTAACGACTTCGGCAACAAATCTGAACAAGTTCGAGGGAATAACGTTTGACATAGCTTTTGAAAGCGGCAGTATTCACGCATACTTCGACTTTACCCCCTACTGGTTTGTGATTGCCGCGGCGGCTGTTTTAGTAATATTGATTGTTCTCAAACTGTTTGTGTTCAATAAAATAACTCTTACGCCGATAGTCAATTTTGAAGCCCCCGAAGGCATGGATCCGCTGATGATGGGAAAGTTGATTGACAACAAGGTGAACTCGGAGGACGTTACCGCACTCATATTCTACTGGGCTGACAAGGGCTACTTAAAGATTAACCTTGACAACAAGGATAATCCGACTTTAATCCGAATAAAAAATCTGCCCGAAACAGCTACAAAGTACGAGAAGATTGTGTTTAACGGACTTTTCAAAAAGGGTGACATGATTAAAACGAGTGAATTGACCAACGTATTCTATCGCACCTTTGAAATGGCAAAAGCAGAAGTAAACAGCTCGGCTAAGGGGCTTCACAGTAGCGTGAGTATGGGAGTATCCATTCTGTTTGCGGTGCTCGGCGGACTGCTTGTCGGAGTTGCACCATTACTTCTCGGATTTACGACGGTATCTTCACGTTTGACTTATATATTAGGGTTCATAGCAATTATACCGGCACTTGTTTTGTACGCATTCAGCGAGACGGTAAAATATAACCGCTTAAAGCACAAGAGCAAAAAGAATGCACTGTATATTTTTCTGCTGACACTCGGGATATTGGCGTGTGCGGGAATATTCGTACTTATAATTCCCTCCTCCTTACTGCCCATTATACCCAAAGTACTGCTGTGTGCGTTGAGCTTTGCAACATCGGCAGTCTCAGTTCTGCTTATAAGCCGAACGCAGGAATACAATGAAAAATTGAACCATATCGTAGGCTTCAGAAACTTTATTACGGCTGCCGAAAAGGATAGACTCGAAGCGCTCTTGGAGAGCGACCCGCAGTACTACTATCACGTGCTGCCCTATGCGCAGGTTTTAAACGTTTCCGACATTTGGGAGGATAAGTTTAAGGGAATTACCGTTCCGCCTCCCGCATGGGCTACCTCTTCATCGTTTGACGTGTTCGACTTTATTATACTGAACAGCCTGATAAGACATTCCTCACGCAGCTTATCCACCCGTATGATTTCACGCCCCTCGTCCTCGGGACGCAGCGGCGGTGGCGGAGGCTTCGGCGGACACTCCGGCGGAGGCTTCGGCGGTGGCGGTAGCCGTGGGCGGTAGAGTGCCTCTACTCTCGGGTATCTTGATTACTTAACTGCTTGACTTGTGTTTGCACCAATCAAACTTAAAGAAAAACGGAGCCGCCGAGGTTAAAACCTCGGCGGCAATTTTTACAAATTATACTTATTATACGCAATTGGCGTGAGCTTATTCTGCTACAACTTCTATATTTATCTTACAACCTATGCCTTCCATTAACTTCAACTCGATTTCGTACGTGCCGAGATTTTTAATGGGATTTTGCACTAATATCTTCTTTTTGTCTACGGTGTAGCCCGCCTCAGCGAGAGCGTCGGATATATTTGGCGAAGTTACAGAGCCGAACACCTTTCCGTTCTGCCCTGCCTTTATTTTTACGTTGAACTTCTGACCGTTCAGCGTTTTGGCAAGCTCTTTTGTGGCTTTAATCTCCTCTGCCTTGTGGAAGTCGGCGGCGGATTTTTTCATTGAAATATCGTTGAGTTTTGCGGCTGTCGCAATTTCGGCAAGCCCCTTTTTTATTAAAAAGTTGCGGGCATAGCCCTCGTTCACGTCTACTACTTCGCCCTTTTTGCCCTGTCCTTTAACATCCTGCAATAATATAACTTTCATAACTTTCTCCTTTTAGAATATTTTAAGCTCTAAGCCGACTTTTGTCAAGGGCTTTGTATAATTTGCGGTATACCACACAAACTATGAATGGAGGTATTATTATGCACGACAACGTAAATATCGACATCGCTTGCGACGTTTCCACGTGCAGGCACAACTATCAGAGCTGCAACTGCACGCTGCCTAAAATCAAGGTAGGCTGCACCTGCAACGAGGACGCCTGCACCTGCTGCCAGAGCTACTCGGAAAAGATATAATTGTATAAGCGGGGGAGTGTTTAAACGCTCCCCCGCTTAATTTATAAATTTTTATTTTACTAATCTTTTAAGGGCTTCCGTTGCCTTTTCGTGACCCTGTGCCGACGCCTTTGCGTACCAACTCATAGCTTCCGATATGTTATTTTGTACGCCTTTTCCGTTTTCGTAGCAAAGCGCAAGATTGTACTGCGCTTTTACGTAACCCTGCTCTGCCGATTTTTTGAACCAATATACAGCCTGTTCATAGTTCTGTGCTACGCCCTCGCCTGCAAAATAGCGATTGCCGAGGTTATGCTGTGCTACGGCATTACCTGCCTCAGCCGCTTTGCCGTACCAGTATACAGACTTTTCATAGTTCTTTTTTACGCCCGTTCCTTCGGCATAATATACGCCGAGATTGGTCTGCGCATCGGTATTGCCGCGTTCCGCCGCCTGTGTGTACCAGTAAACTGCCTTGACTGTATCTTTTTGCACACCAAGACCTTTATCATAGCAAATGCCTAAATTGAATTGAGCATTAGTATTGTCTTGCTCGGCGGCTCTTTGGAACCAATATGCCGCCTCTTTTAAATCTCTTTCTACACCCTTGCCGTCGGCATAACATAAACCGAGATAGTATTGCGCCAACACGTAATTCTGTTCTGCCGACTTATTATAATATTCCACGGCTTTTACATAGTCTCTTTCAACACCTAAACCGAAGAAATAAAATCTACCTATATTATATTGCGCCGCCGCATAGTTCTGCTCCGCAGCCTTACGGTAGTATTCAAGCGCTTTTGCGTAATCTTTTTCCACACCGAAACCGCTATTATAACAATTACCGAGACCGTTAAAACCACCGGCGTAATTCTGCTCCGCCGACTTAGTGAACAGTTCAAAAGCTTTTGCGCCATCCTTTTCGACGCCGTGTCCGTGATAATAGCAGTTGCCGAGGTTGTTCTGCGCTATAGCCTTACCTGTATGTACCGCCCTGCTGAAATATTCAAAGGCTTTTACGTAATTTTTTTCTACTCCTTGCCCCTTATAATAGCATAGACCGAGTCCGTTTAATGCTGCATCGTAATTTTGTTCGGCGGATTTGGTGTAATATGAAATAGCTTTTGTGTAGTCCTTTTGTACTCCGCTACCCTCGGCATAACAGCGCCCCAAACCGCTCTGCCCGCCGGGATGACCCGACTCGGCGGATTTTTTAAATAATTCAAATGCTATTGTATAATTTTTTTCAACGCCGTCGCCGCTATAATATTTTATGCCGAGCTCATACTGCGCCTGCGGGTCGTCGGGAATTTCGGGCATATTAACAGCCGAAGTCTGCGTAGCCTCTTGCGCTTGCGTTGCATGTACGGCACAATTGCGCCAGTATTCCGCCATTTTCTGGTCACACTTTACGCCTATTCCCATTGCATAACAATCGGCAAGCTTCTCCATACCCGGGACGTCGCCGCTATCTGCGGCTTTTTTGTAACACTTGGCGGCTTTTTTGTAGTTTAAGGCTGTACCGCATCCTTTATAATACAAATCTCCGACAACCGTATGCCAATGTTTGCCAATAAGCTTTGCCATATCTTTCATACTTTTAAAGTGCATTTTATCTAAGTTTTTCATTTATAGCCTCAATTAAAATTAATCTATATTTATTATGCGGCGCACGGCAAATTGCCGTGCGCCGTTAATACGTTTTACTTATTGAAATTATCTTTAAGCGACACTATTTCGGAGAGAATGAGCTTACCCTCGCCCGCTCTCTTATAATAGCCGGTGCGCATGAGCTGGAATGCCGTACCGTCTCCGCTTTCTGCAAGGAATGGTTCGGCTTTGCCGTACAGAATTTTTTCGCTGTTCAAATTCAAACGCTCGCCGTAGTCCTGGTCGGGGTATTCCTCATCCTTTAAAAGGGGCTCGTACTGTCTGAATTCGCAGTCCTCACCGTACTTTGCGTCAACCCACTGAATAACGCCCTTTGCCTTTATATCGCAGGGCTCGGTGCTGCCGCTGCGGCTTTCGGGGAAGTAGGTGCAGAGCAGCTCCTCTACTTCGCCCTTGTCGTTTAATTTTACGTCGTCACAGCGCACTATATACGCCGCTTTCAAGCGGACGGTGCCGCCCTTTTGCAATCTCTTGTACTTGGGCGGGGGATTTAACGAGAAGTCGTCGCCGTCGATATATACGCTGCCCGTGAACTTGATTTTGCGAGTACCGCTTTCCTTTACGGGATTTTTTTCAAACTCCACCTCTTCCTCGCCGTGATAGTTGGTTATGGTGAGTTTAATGGGGTTCAAAACCGCCATTGCACGGTCGGCGTTTTCGTTGAGGTTATCGCGTATACAGCTGTCGAGCTGAGCGGAATTGACCACAGAATATGCCTTAGCTACGCCCACGTCGGCGCAGAATTTTTTTAACGCCTCGGGCGGAACTCCGCGGTTTTTAAGTCCCATAATAGTAGGCATACGGGGGTCGTCCCAGCCACGTACAAAGCCCTCGTCCACAAGCTTTTTTAAATAGCGCTTAGACATTAAAGTGTTGGTTATATTCAACCTTGCAAACTCTATCTGTCTGGGCACGGGTGCAGGGAAGCCTGCCTTTTCGATTACCCAGTCGTATAAAGGGCGGTGATTTTCAAATTCAAGCGAACACAGCGAGTGCGTTATTCCCTCTATCGCATCCGAAAGCGGGTGCGCAAAATCGTACATAGGATATATGCACCACTTGTTGCCCGTGCGGTAGTGCTCGACGTGCGCTATTCTGTATATTACGGGGTCGCGCATGTTGAGGTTGGGCGAGGACATATCTATTTTTGCCCTCAACACTCGTGAGCCGTCGGGATATTTGCCTGCACGCATCTCACGGAAAAGCTTTAAGTTCTCCTCTACGCTCCTGTTGCGATAGGGCGAAGGCGTGCCCGGTTCGGTGAGTGTGCCTCGGGTTGCGGTAATCTCGTCAGCGGACAAGTCGCATACGTAGGCGTTGCCGTCCATAATGTATTTTTCGGCAATCTCGTAAAGCTGTTCATAGTAGTCGGAGGCGAACACAAGCTTGTCGTACTCGAAGCCAAGCCACTTTACGGCTTCGACTATGGAGTTGACGTACTCGTAGTCCTCTTTGGCGGGGTTGGTGTCGTCCATGCGGAGGTTGAGTTTGCCGCCGTAGCGAGCTTTTACGCCGAAGTTTATGCACATAGCTTTAACGTGACCTATGTGCAGATAGCCGTTGGGCTCGGGAGGAAAGCGCACTAAAATTTTGTTGCCGACAGACTCGAATTTGCCGGCCGCAAGTTCTTCGTTGATAAATTGTTCAATAAAATTTGTAGCTTCGGGAAGTTGCATATATTGCCTCTTATCAGGAAAGTCCTGTTATAACACCTTTATCGTCTATATCTATGTGTTCGGCACTCGGCACTTTTGAAAGACCGGGCATAAGCATAATTTCACCCGCAACTGCGACAATGAAGTTTGCTCCGCCCTTGTATATTACGTCACGGACGAAAATTCTGAAGCCCGTGGGACGGGCAAGTTTTTTAGCGTCGTCGGAGAGCGAATACTGCGTTTTTGCGATAATTACGGGCAGACCCTTTATCCCCTTGTTCTCGATTTCCTTAATCTTTTCAAGGGCAAGGTCGGAAAAGTCCGCACCGTCGCCGCCGTATATATTTTTGACAATATCGTTGACTTTTTTAACAATGCAATCGTTTAAATCGTAGGAATAGTGAAGTTTTGTAGGCTTATCGCATGCGGCAACCACCGCCTTTGCAAGCTCTACGCCGCCTTCGCCGCCCTTCAAGAATACGTCGGTGAACACTGCCTGCGTGCCAACTTGCGCACACGCCCTGATAACTTCGTTTATCTCCGCTTCCGTGTCGGTTGCAAAGCGGTTCATTGCAACTACTACGGGCTTTTTGAATACGTTTGTAATATTTTCAATATGTTTTAACAGGTTGGGAAGTCCGGCTTTTAACGCTTGAAGGTTTTCGCTTGAAAGTTCGGTTTTGTCTGCACCGCCGTGGAGCTTTAATGCCTTGACGGTTGCAACTATAACAACGCAGTTGGGCTCGATACCTGCAATTCTGCACTTGGTATCGAGGAATTTTTCTGCGCCGAGGTCTGCGCCGAAGCCTGCCTCGGTTACGGCGTAATCGGCAAGCGTCATAGCGGTGTAGGTTGCCCGCACGGAGTTACATCCGTGGGCGATATTAGCGAACGGTCCGCCGTGAACGATTGCGGGCGTGCCCTCTAACGTCTGCACGAGGTTAGGCTTTATTGCATCCTTTAAAAGGGTGGTCATTGCGCCGTCGGCATTTAAGTCTTTGGCACGGATATATTCGCCGTCCTCGGAAATTCCGACTATTATATTGCCTATTCTCTTCTTCAAGTCGGCAAGGTCGGTCGCTAAGCAAAGGCAAGCCATAACTTCGGAAGCGGCGGTAATTTCAAAGCCTTCCTCCCTGTCGTAGCTTATGCAACCCTTCATGTTGCCTGCGGGGTTGTGCAAAGTTATGCTGCGCAGAGACCGGTCGTTCATATCCATACAGCGCTTGAAATAGACCGTTTTTATTTTGAAAGCGTTGCCACGGAATAAGTGGTTATCAATCATTGCGCATAACAGATTGTTTGCTGCAGTGATTGCGTGTAAATCGCCCGTAAAGTGCAAATTTATATCCGCCATGGGCACAACCTGTGCGTATCCTCCGCCTGCTGCGCCACCCTTTATACCGAACACCGGACCTAAAGAGGGTTCTCTGAGTGCAAGGCAGACCTTTTTACCTATTTTGGAAAGGCCGTCGGAAAGACCGATTGATACAGTGGTTTTGCCCTCTCCGCTCGCCGTGGGATTTATAGCTGTGACAAGTATGAGCTTTGACTTGGGGTTGACCTTTGCAAGATTAATCTTTGCCTTGTACTTTCCGTACAGCTCCAGCCCATCCTCGTCCAGTCCGAGTTTTGCGGCAATTTCGCGAATGTCTCTCATTTTACAGCTTTCTGCAATTTCGATGTCCGACAGCATAATTTTTCACCTTAATAAATTATTTAATTTATTATAACATACGCACACGCCAAAAGTACACCGTTTAAAACCACTTTTTTTAAATTTAGCGGCGGAGCAAATTATTTTGCTCCGCCGCTATATGAATTATTTTTTGCATTGTTATCTTCCGCCATTTTTATGAGTTTTTTTAAAAACTCTCTGTCGCTTTCGGTATACATTGATTTTTTATCTTCTTCTATCCGCTTGTCCAGCCACTCCTTTGCGTTTTTATATTTTTTTGATTTATTTTTATTTTTCAAAATAACCTCCAAAAAACATCATACCGTTTCATTAAAATATCAAGTCTTATCAGACTTGTCAAGTCTTTTTATACTTGATTCGGTTATACTAATTTTATGATATTCAGCGACAGGCTAAAAGAATTACGGACGGGGGCTAATTTAAGCCAGATGGAATTATCCTTAAAAACAGGGATAAGTCAATCGGCTATTGCAAAATGGGAGCTCGGTAAAACAGAGCCTTCCTCCTCCGCCATTGTCACATTGGCTAAATTTTTCGGAGAAAGCGCCGATTATTTGTTAGGCTTGAAAGATTAAACTATGGTGCATATCGGCAAAAAATTAAAAGAGTTGAGAATATCGGAAAATCTTACGCAACAGCAGATTGCGGAAATTCTTAGTATAAGCCGAGTGAATTATACGAGGTACGAAACGAACGCTTCTCGGCCCGATTATGAAACGCTTATTGCCATTGCAGATTTTTATAAAATATCTTTGGACGAGATTTTCAACAGGGAAATTTAAAACGCAAATTCAATCACTTGACTTAAAAATATATTTAAAATAAAATATTAGGGTAGTCGAAAGGCTACCCTGAAATTTTTTAGACGCACTAATCCAAGTGCGGACTATAAGGAGATTTTTATGGCAGAAAAGAAAAGAGCCGTAACTATGGATAAGCTTGTAAATCTGTGCAAAGCTAGAGGAATTATTTTCCCCGGCAGTGAGATTTACGGCGGTATGGGCAACACGTGGGATTACGGTCCCGTGGGTGTGGAAATTAAAAATAATATTAAACGTTTATGGTGGAAACGCTTCGTGCAGGAGGGCGAAAACAGCTTCGGCGTGGACGCCGCAATTTTAATGAATTCCAGAGTTTGGGAAGCCAGCGGGCACACCACCTCCTTTTCAGACCCCAAAATGGACTGTAAGGAGTGCAAGAGCCGTCACCGTGCGGATAACTTAATTGAAAACCATTCCAAGGGCAAAGTCAATCCCGACGCAATGAGCAACGAGGAAATGGAAGCGTACATTCAAGAGCACCACGTTGCCTGCCCCATTTGCGGAAAATTCAACTGGACTAATATCCGCACTTTCAACCTTATGTTCGAGACCTCTCGTGGAGTAACCGACGAGAGTCAGAATAAAATATACCTTCGCCCCGAAACTGCGCAGGGCGAGTTTGTTAACTTTATGAACGTGCAGCGCACTACCCGTGCGAAAGTGCCCTTCGGTATAGCGCAGGTGGGCAAGGCGTTCAGAAACGAGATTACGCCCGGCAACTTCATTTTCCGCACAATCGAGTTCGAGCAGATGGAGCACCAGTGGTTCTGCAAAGAGGGCACGGACGGCGAATATTACGACGAATACAAAGCAAAGGCGTGGAAATTCCTTGTGGATTTGGGATTCGACGAGGAGCATATACGCTTTAAGGACCACGACAAGCTTGCTCACTACGCAAAGGCGGCGTGCGACATACAGTACGACTTCCCCATGGGCTGGTCGGAGCTCAACGGCATACACAACCGCACGGACTACGACTTATCCCGACATCAGGAGTTTTCGGGCAAGACTATGCTCTATATCGACCCCGTAACCAACGAAAGATATATACCGTACGTTATCGAATACTCAATCGGCGCTGACAGACTTATGCTTGCCGTGCTTTCAGAGGCGTATGACGAGGAAGCTTTAGAGGGCGGCGATGTGAGAAACGTTCTGCGCCTGCACCCCGCAGTTGCGGCGTATAAGGCGGCTATTCTCCCCTTACAGAAAAACCTTTCGGAAAAGGCAGAAGAGATTTACAAAAAACTCTGCAAGCGTTTCCCCGTAACTTACGACGTAGCCGGCTCTATCGGAAAGCGGTATAGAAGGCAAGACGAAATAGGCACTCCTTTCTGCGTGACGATTGACTTCGACACGCTTGAAGATAACACCGTGACCGTGCGCAACAGGGACAGCATGGAGCAGATACGCTTGAAGATTGACGACCTTGCCGCATACATTGAAAAGAGTTTGGAGTTCTGAAATAAGCGCCCCGCAGAATTATCTGCGGGGCGCTTTCTAATATATGTATTAAATTTGCCAATCGTAAATATGTGTATCCCAAATTACCGGTCCGTCATAATCGGAAGAAACTATACGGAAATCCAAGCCGTAAAATACGAGTTCATATTTTTCAATAAAATCTTTGTACTTGCCGTAATATTTCACTGTTTCAAGCGCATACGGCGTTTTAAAAATATTGAAATTATCAACGAAATCAATATCACCGAAAATACAAATTTCACGCAGGTTATAGCAATTATCAAATCCGTCTATCTGCACAGGACCGTTAAAAACTATTTTTTCGAGCGAAACGCAAGAAACGGCTCCGTTATCAATAATTAACGTTCCGTTAGAGCTGCGTCCAAACTCGATTTCTGTCAATGAATTGCAGTTTACGAATGCCCCACTATGAATTTTTTTCAAACTATCGGGCAAACGTATACTAGTTTGGTTAAAATTGCATTGTGCGAAGGCGTTTGCCTCAATTTCAATTAGATTTTCGCAGGCTTCAAAATGAATGCTTTTAGATATAGATGCCTTTTGAAAGGCGCCATATTCAATAATCAGCAAATTTTTTCCGAAATATATCTCTTCACAGCTTACGTCGTAAAAAGCATACTGCTCAATGGTGCGTACGGGGATTTTATTAATATTGTCTGCAATTACTAGAGTTTTTTTATGATTTTGATTGCCTACTATCTCGGTATTGGCAAGTCCGCATGCCGAATAATAGCCTCCGTCAGGTGAAATTTTATAGCGTACACCGTCCACTACCGCCGAATATTCATACGGCATTTTACCGAACGAGCCGAAAAGCAAAATTGAAAGTATGACAATAATAGAAAGTGAGATTACAGCTACTACCGCAATCATTATATTTTTACGGACAATCGTTCTGTTTTTGCCTACAATCAAATTTTCCATTTCAGTATTGCAAACAAGCTCGTTTGTACCGATATTGAAATATTCGGCAAGCATTTTAAGCGACTCCTCTCCCGGTAAGCCGAAACCGCTCTCCCATCTGGCAACAGCACTTCTGCTGACATATACTTGTTGCGCCAACTCCTTTTGAGTTAAGCCCGCTTCTTTGCGCAGGGATTTTAGTTTATCTTTGAATTGCATTTTGACCTCCTGATAAATACATTATAGCGCCCAACTTTATATTTTCAATAGATTAGCGTGTTACCGATATGTTATAAATTAAATAACGCACCCCGCAGATAATTCTGCGGGGCGCATTTTTATATTTAGATTTTTAATTTTCTTCGCTTTCTTCCGAAGATATAATATACTTATCCAACATTTTTTTGCCGATTTTTGTGCCTATTCCCATAAATCGCTCTTTCATAGTTGCTTTCTTTTCTTCCTCTACCGTACCCTCGAAATTCAGATCTCGGCAGGGATTGAATACCACGTATCCGCACTCCGTTGCGTATGCAAATACGCTTTTAAGCACACCCTCGAGTACGGGCCTATCCTGCTCGGGACAGTTTTCTACAAGGTTTAAAAGAGTTACGGGTTTAATTGTATTTATGTACTTTTTGCCGAGAGCGGGCACGAGCGTGCCGTCTATAAGGTTATCAATCGCCTCGTAGTGCTTTTTTGCAACTTTGGTTTTTGCACCCTTGGTGGGTTTGCCGGTTATCGCCAGCTCGTACCACTCCAAAGCGACAACCGAAAAATGGTATTTTACTTTTACGGGGGAGAGCAGCCAGCGCACAAACTTGCCTATTCCTCCGAAAAACAACGGAATACTCAGCACAACCATTGAGATAATTGAAAAGATGATAATTACTATATCTAAGGCAAACGTGTACGAATTGCCGCCGCCGGTTGAAGAAATTACTATGGCGGAAATAGCCATCACTATGGAAAGCAGTTTTATTATCAGCCTCGTAATGCTCAACGCCATAGAAAACTTTTTTAAACTCTTGGTCGTCGCACGTGAGCTTAAAGCCATTAAAATTATGAGTACTATAAGTACCAATGCGTATATGCCGATAAGCACGTATACGAAAACCCCGTGCGCAAAAGAAATGTTTGCACCGAAGGTTTTAACCAACGCATAGGTTGCATAAAACAGCGTGTAAATAATACTTACGCACAGCGATATCACGTTTATTCTACGTGCGATAACCGCACGGTTAGCGTATACGTTTTTAATAAACGTACGGATATCGAACACATCCTTGGCAAGAGTGAAGGTCTCTTCCGCAGATATGGTGTGTCTTATTTTTTTCTCTTCTTCTTCCATTCCGCTCACCCAATTTTTTTACATAATAACTGCCGAAAAACGTAGCGGGAATTTACTTCACGCGTTAAACGTTTTACGACATTAGCAACCTCGCGACAAGTCGCGCCACTGCACGACTTGCGCGAATTGTTTTTTTATTATATCATATTTGCGTACTCGTTGTAAAGGGCGTCGAGTGCGTTTTTTATTTCCAAAAGTCGGGCGGAGAGCTCCTGAACTTTTTTGTAATCGGCAAGCACGGCAGGGTCGGCAAGACTGTTATTGATTTCGGCTTCCTCGGCTTCGAGTGCAGAAATTTCCGACTCTGTCTTTTTTATGCGCTCCTTTCTTTTAGCTTCTTCCGCACGGTCTTTTTTTGAGCGGTAGCTCTCGTTCTTTTTCTCTTCCCGTTCGCAATATTTTGCCAGCTCCTCTGCTTCCGCCGTTTTTTTGCGCAATTCAGCTTTACGCTCGTTGTAGAACTGATAATTCCCGGCATACGTGTTGAGCTTTTTATCCTCAATCTCGGCTATTCTGTCGGCTACTGCGGAAATAAAATATCTGTCGTGCGAAACGAAAAGCACCGTTCCGTCAAACTCTTTAAGCGCCTTTTCAAGGCTTTCCCGAGCGGGCAAATCGAGGTGGTTTGTAGGTTCGTCCAAGAGTAAAAAGTTGGCGTTTTCGCTCTGCAATATGCAAAGAGCGAGCTTTGCCCTCTCTCCGCCCGAAAGGCTTTTCACCTTTTTTTGCATATCCTCTTCAAACAGTCCCGAACGTGCGAGGAGGGAGCGTATTTCCGTCTGCGATGCGCCGACGTGCCTCTCCCAAAGCTCGGCTAGAACCGTGTTTTCGGGGTTTAAGTTGAGCCCTTCCTGATCGAACAGGGCAAGGCGCACGTATCTGCCCCGCACAATCTGCTTATTACCGTTTGTTATGGCTTTTAATAGGGTGGTCTTGCCCGTGCCGTTTTCACCGACAAGTGCGACCTTTTGTCCGCGTGTGATGCTCAATTGCCCCCCGCATATCAGCGATTTACCGTCTATTTCAAGGTTTAAATTCTCTATTGTGAGCACGTTTTCGTAGGGACGTTCGGAGTAAGTAAATCTGAATACGGGCGGTTTGGGCGGGATATAGGGTTTTTCGAGCACGTCCAGTTTTTCAAGCTGTTTAACCCTGCTTTGGGCGGACCTTGCGGTAGTGGCCCGAACTATATTCCTTGCCACGTAGTCCTGCAATTTTGCTATCTCCTCCTGCTGGGCTTCGTACTCCTTTATGAGCCGCTCTACCCGCTCAGCCTTTAAAATTTTATATTTTGAATAATTCCCCGTATACGTGTTGAGTTTTTTGTTTTCAAGCTCCAGCGTGCGGGTGCACAGTCTGTCCAAAAAATATCTGTCGTGAGACACGGCGATTACCGCACCCGTGTAGGTCTGCAAATATTCCTCAAGCCAGAACAGCGTGGAAATATCGAGATGGTTGGTCGGCTCGTCGAGTATGAGTAAATCGGGCTCCTCCAAAAGAAGGCGGGCAAGCTTGAGCCGGGTCTTTTCCCCACCAGACATTGTGTCGATAACCTGGTTATAGCAATCCCCGAACCCCATTCCGTTTAAAACGGTTTTTATTCTGACTTCCACGTTATAGCTGTCGTGCGAGGAGATAAACTTGTTGACAGCCTCTAATTTGGCGGAGACTTGCGAGTATTCGCGGCTTGAATAGTCGAGCACGGCAAGCTTTGCGGATAGGTCGGAAAGCTTTGAAACAGCAGAAAAATCCTCGGCAAACACTTCTTTCATTTCATTATATACGGTGTTGCCCGAGGAATATCCGCCGTTCTGCGCAAGATAGCCAACCTTTGCGCCGTTTTTAAGATATACTTTGCCACTGTCGGGCAGAAGTTCGCCGCAGATTAGCTTTAAAAGGGTGGTTTTGCCCTCGCCGTTAGCGCCGATTAGCCCCGTACGCTCACCCTCGTTTACGGCAAAACTGACGTCGGAAAATATTAAGTTGTCGCCGTAGCCGAACGCCACGCTTTCAAATGATACTAACATTTTTCAGAAGTCCCATTTGGGGATATACTCTTTCTTTGCGCTTTCAAAGTCCTGCAAAAATACGTTCGTGAGCCCCGCCTCCTCAACTGCGGCAAGTACCTTTTCGTACTCACGACGGGTGATTGTGCGCTGCAATTCCTTATAGTTTTCAATCTCACCGAAAGGCGTGTACTGGCTCATGAGTGAAAAGTATACGTCTTTGGGCAGGGTAGAAACAAATTTTACCACGTTCACGCTATCGTATGCGGCGAGCGGCAAAATGAGGTGACGGACTATACAGCCCGAAAGCATTTTGCCGTTTTGCATTTTAAGCGGTTTTTCCGCCATAAATTCAATTGCGGAAAGGGCATATTCCGCATAGTTTTGGCGGCTCGTATAGCGTTTTGCAAGCAGCGGGTCGATAAATTTGAGGTCGGTGAGCCATATATCTACAAATTCGTTTGCGAGCTTTAAGTCATCAATATTTTCGTAGCCGTGTGTGTTGTAGACTATTGGAATTTTGGGGCGGTAAATTTCAATTGCCCCTATTATATCACTTAAATAATGGGTAGGATTGACTAAATTGATGTTCTCTGCGCCCATGTCTTCGAGAGTGCGGAATATTTCCGCCAGCTTCTCTTTGGTTATACTTTTCCCTCTCGTATTGCGGGAGAGCTCGAAGTTCTGGCAGAACACGCACTTTAATGAACACCCGCAAAAGAATATGCACCCGCTTCCGTTTTTATAGGATATCGGCGGCTCTTCGAAGGGATGCAGATAGTATTTTGCGATTTTAAGCCCCTGCACTCCGCACGCTCCCGCATAAAGTTTGCGGTCTGTGCCGCAGGTGACGGGGCACTGCGTACATTTCATAGCTATATTATTATAAAATATAATTCGTATAAATGCAAGTTTTGGTTGACAATTGCGGCGGGGTTTGTTACAATACTTTAAAACCTATAAAGAGTGTGCGAGAGAACGGCTCGTTGACCACACAGCAACCTACTATCCACGCTGTGGATAACTGCAAGGTGCTAATGCCGTACCGATGGGGAAATAGACAAAATCTACTCCCCTGCGGCGGCAGAGGAGTTTTTATTTACGGAGGAGTTATGAGAAAGTTTTTTACGAGTGAGAGCGTAACCGAGGGACATCCCGATAAACTGTGCGATCAGGTTTCAGACGGAATTTTAGACTATATTTTATCAAAAGACCCCAACGCAAGGTGCGCCATTGAGTGCTGCGCAGCGTACGACAGAATGATGATTATGGGCGAAGTCACCTCGACCGCTAAAATCACCGACGACGATTATGCGATGATTACCAGAGGCATAATCGAAAAGATAGGCTACAGGCACGGCTCATTCGCATTCGATAAGTGCAAAATCGACGTTGCCGTACATAGCCAAAGCCCCGATATCGCAATGGGTGTTGACCGCGAAAACGAGACGGGTGCAGGCGACCAGGGCATGATGTTCGGCTATGCCTGCCGTGAGACCGAAGAGCTTATGCCCCTCCCCATTTCGCTTGCACATAAGCTTGCGCGCAAGCTTGCCGAAGTGAGGCGCAACGGCACGCTTTCGTACCTTCGTCCCGACGGAAAAACGCAGGTGACCGTGGAGTACGACGGCAAGACCCCCGTTCGTGTGGACACAGTGGTAATTTCCGCACAGCACAATACAACGGTAACTCAGGAACAGCTGAAAGAGGATATAATCAAGCACGTTATTCCCGTTATTCCCGAAGAATTGCTTGTAAAAACAAAATATTTAATCAACCCCACGGGTCGATTCAATATAGGCGGCCCCGAGGGCGACAGCGGGCTTACAGGCAGAAAGATTATAGTAGACACCTACGGAGGCAGGTGTGCGCACGGCGGCGGAGCGTTTTCCGGTAAGGATTCAACTAAAGTTGACCGCTCGGCGGCTTATATGGCGAGGTATATTTGCAAAAACCTCGTTGCGGCAGGACTCTGCGACGAAGTGGAATTGCAGATTGCCTATGCAATAGGTGTGTCAAAGCCCGTTTCGGTGTTCGTTGACACCTTCGGCACAGGCAAACTCGGCGACGACGAGCTTGCCGAAATAGTAAAAAAGGAATTCGATTTGCGCCCTGCGGCGATAATAAAGACGCTGGGGCTGAAAGAGCCGATATTCTCGCAGACTTCGGCTTATGGGCACTTCGGCAAACCAAACCTGCCTTGGGAGCGGTTAAACAAGGTTGAAAGCTTAAAGAAATATTTATAAAAAAGATGCGGCGGCGAGCCTTGGCTCGCCGCCGCTTTTTATTAAATTTTATCTTGCCAACGCTGCCTCTATATAGGGTGCAAGCATGTTTGTATACTGGAAAGTTCCATAATCAAAGTCCATAAAGTTGCCCATCTGCGTATATATAATATATCCTTGTCTATCTACAACAACCGTTACGGGATAGTCGCTGCCGGCTATACCGCACATTTTGGCTATTGCGTCAACACCGCTGTCGTCGTAGTCTTTTCCGAAAATGGTTTTATAATTGGTCCACGGTGTTTTAGGTTTGTTTGGATTAGTAGTAGTCCGATAATCATCTATAAAGTTTTGCGCAACGAGCTGTTCATTGTTGTTCTTGTGTATTGCAATCACAACTATATCGTCTTTGTAAGTTTCGTTAAGCTCTTCAAGATCGGGCATTTCTTCTACGCAAACACCGCAGGTGGTGTACCAGAAGTTAATTATAAGTACTTTGCCCAGTGCGTCTGTAGATGAGAACGTTCCTTTCTTATAAGCACTATTATAGGTTTCTACAGTGAAATTGGGAAGTTTTACGTAATCTACAGAGTCATCAAGCTTGATTTTATTGCAAACTATACATTTGTTGTTTATAAAATTGTGAGAGTCGTAATCGATTTTATTTTCGGGATGCTCGTGACAGGTGGATGCATGCCAATGGTGGGTATTATCAGACGACCATGCAGAGTAATCGTACGTGCACTCGTGCGGCTTTTCTTCTTCTTTTTTGTCGTTATCGCCGCCGTTCGGGTTCTCGGGTTCGGTATTTCCACCGTCCTCTTCGCCGCCGCTCGGGTTCTCGGGCTCGGTATTTCCACCGTCCTCTTCGCCGCCGCTCGGGTTCTCGGGCTCGGTCTTTTCGCCGTCCTCTTCGCCACCGTTCGGCTGTTCGGGCTCGGTGTTGCCACCCTTGTTGTCGTTGTCGCCGTTCGGGTTTTCGGGTTCGGTCTTTTCGCCGTCCTCTTCGCCGCCGTTGGGCTGTTCAAGTTCGGATCCGTCACCGTTCTCGTTGTCACCGTCCGCCTGATTGAAAAATCCGTCGCCAAAGTCTATTTCTAAAAATTTGCAAGCCGAAAACGGCACAGCAAATACGCATATAAGCGCAACGATAAACGCAATAAATTTTTTCATTGTCTTCTCCAAAAAAATTTTTTATCTTGCCAACGCTATCTCTATATAGGGTGCAAGCATGTTTGTGGTCACAAAAGTTTCGCTATCCCAGTCCATAAAGTTGCCCATCTGCGTGTATATAATATATCCCTGTCTGTCTACAACAACCGTTACGGGATAGTCGTTGCCGGCTACACCGCACATTTGGGCTATCGCATCAACATTGCCATCCTTGTAGTCTTTTGCGAAAATGGTTTTGTAGCCTGACCAACCATGGCTATTTATATGGCTCTGAGCTACACTCTGCTCACCGTTGTCCTTGTGGACTGCAATCACAACTATATCGTCGCCGTAAGTTTCGTTGAGCTCTTCAACATGGGGCATTTCATCATTACAAACTCCGCAGGTGGTGTACCAGAAGTTAATTATAAGTACTTTGCCTAATGCATCTGCGGATGAGAACGTTCCAGCCGTGTAGGCGCTGTTATACGTTTCAACGGTAAAGAGAGGAAGCTTTTCGTATTCGTCCTCTTCGTTGTTTTCGCCGTCGCCCTCCTGTCCGTCCTCTTCGTTGTTTTCGCCGTCACCTTCCTGTTCGTCCCCAGGCTGCTCGTTGTCGGTTTGGTCATTATTGTTTTGTCCGTTGTTTGTGTTGCCGGAGTTGTTACCGATATCCTCACAGGCGGTAAACGCAACGGCGAACACGCATACAAGCGCAACAAGCAGCGCAAGTAGTTTTTTCATTATTTTTTCTCCTCCAAAAAATAGTAACTTGTAAAACAATGCTAGTTTATTACATTATATAATATTTTGTAACAAATTTCAAGCCATATAGCTAAAAATTTAGCGGCGGGGCAAAATTTTTGCCCCGCCGTTGTAGTTATAAATAGATTAATATGCTCTTTTAATATGCTCTTGCGAAGATTATTGTGTGCTTAGCTTTTTTACCGCAAACTGCGCAGGTTTTGCTGGTTTCACCCTCGGCGTAAACCCGAGCGGTTGCCGCTGTTTCTGCCTTTACCTTGTCCTCGCACTCACGGCAGCCGCACCAGCCTGCCTTAACGAAGTTGCCGCCTTCAACGCCCTTTAATATACCCGCCATGTCTGTTGCGTAAACAATTCTCTCGTCACGGCGAACCCGAGCGGCTTCGAGCATATCCTTTTGAACAGTTGTAAGCAATTCTTCCACCGTCTGCACGAGGGTATCGAGGTCGTAGCTGTCTTTTGCGAGAGTGTCGCGACGGAAAATCATTGCCTTGCCGTTTTCAATGTCTCGGGGACCAATCTCGATTCTTAAGGGTACGCCCTTCATTTCCCACTCGTTAAACTTCCAGCCGGGGCTTGCGTCGGTGTTGTCAAACTCAACACGTATTGACTTTTCGGCAAGTTTTGCCTTTAAATTTTCGCACACTTCCACTACTCCGCCCTTCTTTGCGGCGATGGGAACAATGACTACCTGAACGGGCGCAACCTTGGGTGGAAGGATTAATCCGCGCTGGTCGCCGTGCGCCATGATGAGCGCACCTATAAGCCTTGTAGAAACGCCCCAGCTTGAAGTGTAGGCATACTTCTGCACGCCGTCCTTATCCAAAAACTTGATATCGAACGCCTTTGCAAAGTTCTGACCGAGGAAGTGCGAAGTGCCCGCCTGAAGGCTCTTGCCGTCCTTCATCATGGCTTCCATTCCGTAGGTTGCAACTGCGCCGGCAAACTTTTCTTTTTCGGTTTTTCTGCCCGTGATTACGGGAATTGCCAGCACGTTTTCGGCAAATTCCTTATACACACCAAGCATTTTCATAGTCTCTTCCTCTGCCTCCTCTTCGGTGGCGTGAGCGGTGTGACCCTCCTGCCATAAAAACTCTGAAGTGCGCAAGAAAGGTCTTGTGGTCTTTTCCCAACGCATGATGTTGCACCACTGATTTATAAGAATGGGCAAATCACGGTAGGATTGCAGCCATTTCGAATACATGCTACCGAAAATTGTTTCGGACGTGGGACGGATTGCAAGGGGCTCTGCAAGCTCCTCGCCGCCCGCATGGGTAACAACCGCAACTTCGGGAGCGAAGCCTTCAACGTGCTCCGCCTCCTTAGTGAAAAAGCTCATAGGAATGAGCAAAGGGAAGTACGCATTCTTGTGACCCGTAGCTTTAAAGCGTGCATTCAGCTCGGACTGTATATTCTCCCAAATTTCATAGCCGTAGGGGCGGATAATCATAGTGCCCTTTACAGGACCGTAGTCAACAAGTTTCGTCTTTAAAACGACGTCCGTGTACCACTGCGGGAAGTCCTTTTCCATATCCGCAATCTGTTCTACAAAGCTCTCTTTACTCTCTTTGCCCATACAAAACTCCTTAATTATAAATTCGCTCAATTCTCGCTACGCTTCGAATTGCAGCGAGATTGCTTGTGTCGTAAAACGCTTACGCACGAAATAAATCCGTGCTACGTTTTTCGGCGTAAAATATTTAGAATTGGCATTAGGTTTATTATAACATATTTTACAGTAAAAAGGAAACGATTTTAAGCGGTCGAATGAAAAAATGAGAGATAAAAACATTTAAGTTTTCAGCCCTTTATTACTTGTAATAAAAGCGTTAATATTGTATAATAAATTAAAGCACTATAAAGTGCGGCGGAAAAGCCGCTGAATTTACAAATTTTACGTATTTATAAGGAGAAACTTTATGTCAGTAGAGACAAAGAGCGTAAACGCAATCAGAATACTTTCGGCTGAAGCTATTCAAAAGGCAAACTCCGGTCATCCCGGCATTTGCATGGGTGCGGCGCCTATCGGCTACGAGCTGTTTGCCGAGCACCTGAATTTCAGCTATAAAAATCCCAAGTGGGACAACCGCGACAGATTTATTCTGTCCGCCGGACACGGCAGTATGCTCCTCTATTCTCTGTTGCACCTTTTCGGCTACGATATAACTATCGAGGACATAAAGAATTTCCGCCAGCTCGACTCAAAAGCGCCCGGTCACCCCGAATACGGAGTAACTCCCGGAGTCGAAACCTCCACGGGTCCCTTGGGTCAGGGCATAGCAAACGCCGTTGGTATGGCGCTTGCCGAAGCCCATCTTGCGGCAACATTTAACAGAAAAAACTATCCTATTGTTGACCACTACACCTACGTTTTATGCGGCGACGGCTGTTTGCAGGAGGGAATGAGCTACGAGGCGTGCTCCTTTGCCGGCACTCAGAAGCTCGGAAAACTTATACTTTTATACGATAAAAACGATATAACCATCGAGGGCAACATAAACTCTACCTTCTCCGAGGATACGGCAACCCGCTTTGCGGCGCAAGGCTGGCAGGTGATAAGAGTTAACGACGCAAATAATCTTGCCACTTTAAAAAAGGCTATCGAGCTTGCAAAGTCCGACCTTACCCGCCCCTCGATTATAATCTGCAATTCGGTTATAGGCTACGGTTCACCCCTTGCAAACTCTGCGGACGCACACGGCGCACCCTTGGGCGAGGAAAATCTTAAAAAGACCAAGGAATACTTCGATTGGAATTATGCACCATTTGAAGTTCCCGAGGACGTGAAAGAACACTGCCTTGCCATCGCCGATGAAAAGTTGAAAGCCGAGGATGAATGGAACGAGCTGTTTGAAAAATATTCAGCCGCTTTCCCCGAGCTTGCTAACCAGTATAAAAATTATATGCAGGGTTATGAGCCAGATTTCAACGGAATACTGGAAAGGCTGGATTTTTCAAAGCCCGACGCTACCCGCTCGAGCGGCGGCAAAGTTTTAAACGAGATTGCAAAGGAAATGCCCAACCTTTTATCGGGCTCGGCAGATCTTTCACCCTCCACCAAGACGGAAATTAAGGGCGCCGGATACTTATCACCCGAAAACAGAACGGGAAGAAATATTCACTTCGGCATCAGAGAACACGCAATGGCGGCTATATGCAACGGCATTTACCTGCACGGCGGCTTGAGAATTGTATGCTCCACGTTCTTCTCATTCTCCGACTATATGAAGGGCGGCATAAGAATGAGTGCGCTGATGAATATCCCCGTAATCTACGTTATGACCCACGATTCGATTGGCGTCGGCGAGGACGGTCCGACCCATCAGCCCGTTGAGCATCTTATAGCCCTGCGCTCGGTGCCCAACCTGAAGGTCTTCCGCCCCTGCGACGGCAGAGAGACGGTAGCGGCGTACGTTGAAGCGTTAACCCAGAATTCACCCACCGTTTTGGTACTTTCAAGGCAGAATTTGGGACAGTACGAGGGAACGGGGCTCAAGGCGCTTACGGGCGGTTACATTCTGTCCGATACGGCTAAGCCCGACGTAATTTTAATGGGAAGCGGTTCTGAAATCGATTTGTGCATGGGCGCAAAGGAGCTGCTTCAAAAGGACGGTATTAAAGCAAGGGTCGTCTCTATGCCCTGCATAGAAGAATTTGAAAGACAGACGGCTGAGTACAAAGAAAAAGTTTTGCCGAAGTCGGTTAAGGCACGTGTGTGCGTTGAAGCGGCTTCCCCCTACTCCTGGTACAAATATGCCGGCGACTTCGGCGAAATTATAGCTATGAATTCTTTCGGCTCTTCAGGACCTGCGAAAGCGCTGTTCGAACACTTCGGATTCAACAAGGAAAATATTGCAGAGGCTGCAAAAATCTCAATACAGAATGTAAAAAATAGACGTTAATTAAGTAGCTGTGCAACTTACCGTTGCACAGCTAATATTAGATAGTTTGAGAGGTTTAAAATGGAACTTGAAAAATTGTATCTTACACGACAGAGCACCCGTGAGTATTCAAGCAAAAGTATTTCAGACGAGGATTTGCTTGAAATTTGCAGGCTTGCAAAGTTTGCCCCCTCGGCAGTAAACTCTCAGCCATATAAGCTGTATGCCGTAAACGGCGAAAAAGCTAAGGCATTTGCAAAGAACGTACAGATTTTAGGCAGTAACAAGTGGGCTTCGGACTGCTCCTCGTTTATCGTTATAGAGCAGGGCAAGCCGCCCATTTTGGAGAGACTCGGACAGAAAATAATAAAGACGGAGTTTGTGCCCATTGATATCGGCATACTCTCCGCCTATATCGTGCTTGCGGCGGAAAATATGGGCATACAATCGTGCATAGTCGGCATGCGAGACGAAAAAGGCATTGCCAAATTTTTGGAGCTCAAGGAGGGCACAAAATTCCCCCTTGTAATCGCTTTGGGCTATGCAACCGAGGGCTACCCAGTCCGAGAGAAAAACCGCAAAAAGTTTGAAGATACCGTTAAATTAGTTAAATAAACTGCAATTAATATTACGGCGGCGCCTAATAGGCGCCGCCAATATTTTTCTCTACAATTTTGCAGAATGCATGCAAACATTGAAAATTCGTTGTATTATTATTTTATTAAGTTATTTCAATGAATTAAGGAAGTTGAAAAATATGAACAATATAATTAAAGAAATTTTTATGAGCGACACTTGCGGTGTGGAAAAATTCAAACTGCCACATAGCAGTGAGTACATTGAACTTGATAAAAAGGAAGATAGGCTCTATGAAAAATTGAAAGCCGTACTATCCCCTGAACTTTTTGAAATTTTTAATGAGTTTCTTAACACCGTAACTGACGTACATGCAATCATAAGCGAGCAGTACTACACCGCAGGTTTCAAAATCGGTTTAAGATTAGCTATGGAAACATTTAATCTTTCAGATATATTCGATTCATAAGTGACCAAAGTCATGCTCTTTTGCTATTGAGATACTCGCCCTCAGAGATACTCTGCTCTTTTGCTGTGGCAAGCATCAGCTTGATACGGTTCTCCTGATTGACTCTCGTTGCAGAAGGGTCGTAGTCCACCGCCACTATATTTTCGTCCTCGTATAGTTTTTTCAGATTGCGTATTGCGCCCTTGCCCGCGATATGATTGGGAAGACATCCGAACGGTTGGGCGCAGACTATGTTGGGAACACCCGTTTCGGCAAACGCCGCCATTTCGGCGGGGATGAGCCAGCCCTCACCCATTTTTACTCCCTGGTTTAACACCTTGTCCGCAAGGCGGCGCAGGTGTTCGAAGTCGTGAATGGGTTCAAAAGTGCCGTTATCTTTAAATATCTTTATTATGTTTTTCTGAATACGGTGTACGAATTTATAGAATAGATTATATAAAAATGCCTTGAATTTGCTGTGTCCGTACAGCTTGCCGTCGTTTACAACGTTTATAATGCAATATAAAAGGAAGTCGACGGCTGTGGGCACGACAGGTTCGCAATTTTCGGAGAGCAGGAATTTTTCGAGATTGTTGTTGCCTATATATGAATACTTGACGTAGATTTCGCCCACTATTCCCACCTTCACCTTTTTTTCCTTTGTGCGTTCAACTGCGGCGAAAAGTTCTATTATGTATTTATTAATTTTTTTGTATTTTCTGTAGCCGCCCTTTTTAATCGTATCAACGACGTACTTTACAGCCTTGTCGCAGGTACGTTCGGCGGCGCCTGCGGTAACTTCGTACGGTTTGGTCTGGTTGTAGCACCACATTATTGTGTCGCCGTAGAGCACTCCGTAGGCAAATTTTATAAAGAAACCCAAAGAAATATCAAACGAGCTACCCTTTTCGAGCCCGGAAATATTGAAGGAAACGACGGGAACGTTGGGAAATTCCGTTTTTATAGCCTTGCGCACAAGCGATACGTAGTTGGACGCACGGCAACCGCCGCCCGTCTGCGGCACCATGAGCGCAGTACGGTTCACGTCGTACTTTCCGCTCTTTAAAGCGTCGATAAACTGCCCCACTACGCACAGGCAGGGATAGCAGGTGTCGTTATGAACCCGCTTTAACCCTTCGTCAATTACCGCACGGCTGTCGTTTTTGAGCACTTCCACGTCGTAGCCTGCGAGCTTCATGATTTCTTCGATAATCATAAAGTGCCACGGTAGCATATCCGGCACGAGTATTTTGTGCGTGGACTTCATGGACTTGTCCCACTTGGGGTATTCGTTTGTGTAGTTGCGAATTTCTTCCATAGTTATTTTGACGCCTCCTCGATAGCCGCAAGCATACTGCGGAGGCGGATTTTTACGACGCCGAGATTGTTGATTTCGTCTATTTTTATCTGCGTATACAGCTTGCCGTTCTTTTCCATTATGGAGCGAACCTCATCGGTCGTGATAGCGTCAAGCCCGCATCCGAATGATACAAGCTGAACGAGGTTTACGTTTTTGCGTGAGCACACAAAGTTTGCCGCCCTATACAGGCGGGCGTGGTACGTCCACTGGTTTAAAACGTTTACCTTTACAGGCTCGCTCTTTTCAAACACGCTGTCCTCCGAAAGGACGGCTAAATTCAAAGACGTGAGCAGCTTATTTATGCCGTGATTGATTTCATTGTCGAGGTGGTAGGGTCTGCCGGCAAGCACTATTATCTGTTTGCCCGCTTCCTCCGCCTTCCATAAAATTTCGTCTGCCTTGTTCCTTATATCGGCGTGATAGCTGTCGAGTCGGGCAAAACCTTCCTCTAGTGCACTCTTTATTCTGCGCTTGGAAAAACCGTACTTTTTAAAGACCGTGTGCAGTTTTTTAATTGTTGAAGCCTGCATATTGAGGTCTATATATGGCATTACGAAGTTACTTTCAGTAAGCCTCTCGTTGTTGGCTTTGAGCAGTTCGGGGTAATACGCCACGACGGGGCAATTATAGTGGTTTGTGGAGCAATGCTCGTCGATATTGTAGCTTTCGCACGGCATAAAAATGAAGTCCACTCCCTCGTCGAGAAGGCTCTCTATGTGACCGTGAATGAGCTTTGCCGGATAGCACGCCGTATCCGAAGCCACGGTGTGCTGACCCTTGAAATAGAGATTGCGGGAGGACTTTTCCGACAGCACGACCTGAAAGCCCAAGCTCTCGAAAAATCCGCCCCATATTGGCAGTTGCTCATACATTCCGAGCTGCATGGGAAGCCCCACCCTGCCATATTTTGCAGGAGAGCCCTTGAGGCATTGCAACAGCCTTTCCTGCTTGTAGGCGTAAATATCAAATTCCGAGGAAACGGGTCTGAGCCCTGCCCCTCGCTCGCATTTGTTGCCCGATATGTACTTTCTGCCGTCGTTGAAACGGATTATATTTACGTTGCAGTTGGAAGTGCAACCACGGCAGTTAGTCGATTGCGAGATGTACGTAAATTTTTCAAGTCCGTCAAGGTCTAAGGTTGTGCTCTCGCCGCAGATGTTTTCTTTTGCGAACAGCGCAGCTCCGAACGCACCCATGAGCCCCGCAATGCCGGGACGTATCACGTTTTTGCCCGTTTCGATCTCAAAAGAGCGGAGAACGGCGTCATTTAAAAATGTGCCGCCCTGCACTACTATATTTTCGCCGAGCTCGTCGGGACTTGTTGCCCGGATTACCTTGTATATTGCGTTTTTGACGATTGACGAAGACAGCCCCGCCGAGATATCGTCCACTCCCGCACCCTCTTTTTGCGCCTGCTTTACCGCACTGTTCATAAACACCGTACAGCGTGAGCCGAGCTCCACGGGGTGCTTTGCGTACAAACCTTCTTGCGAGAATTTATCTATTTCCATGCCCATGGCTCGGGCAAATGTCTGTATGAACGACCCGCAACCCGACGAGCACGCCTCGTTGAGCATGATTGAGTCGATTGCGCCGTTCTTTATTTTAAAGCACTTTATGTCCTGCCCGCCGATATCGATTATAAAGTCTACCTTGGGGTTGAAATGCAGGGCGGCTTTAAAGTGCGCAACTGTCTCCACTATTCCGAAGTCGGCTTTGATTGCACTCTTTATCAGATCTTCGCCGTAACCCGTGACTGCGCTGCCGGCAATTTTAACTCTGCCGCCGCAAAGCTTTATAAACTCCTTGAGCCTGCTTATAACTATATCCAGCGGCTGACCGTTGTTAGACTGATAGTGCGACCAAAGTATTCTGAAATCAGGCGTTATCGCCATTAATTTTGTCGTGGTAGAGCCGGAGTCTATGCCGAGGTAGCAGTCACCCGAATATGTTGCGATATCGGCAAAATTCAAATCGGTCGCACGGTGGCGTTTAACAAATTCCGAGTACTCTTCCCTGCTTTCAAATAGCGGTTTGCCCGTAACTATGTCGTCGCTACCCTTGGCGGCGGAAATTTTTGCGATAATATTTTCAAGGCTTTCCGCCTCCACGTTAGCCGAGTAGAGCGCCGCTCCTATCGACATAAAACAGGGTGCGTTTTCGGGGAAAATAGCGTCCTCTTCAGAGAGTTTCAAAGTCTCCTTAAACGCCTTTCTCAATCCCTTTAAAAAGAATAGCGGACCGCCCAAAAACAGCACGCGTCCCTTTATTTTGCGCCCCTGCGCAAGTCCCGAAACGGTCTGATCGACTACCGCCTGAAAAATTGAAGCGGATATATCCTCCTTGCTCGCTCCCTGATTTAAGAGGGGTTGAATATCCGACTTTGCAAACACGCCGCAGCGGGAAGCTATTGGGTATATCTTTTTTGCGTTCAGAGCATACTCGTCCATCTGCCCGACAGTTATATTCAAAAGGGTTGCCATCTGGTCGATGAACGCGCCCGTGCCGCCTGCACAACTGCCGTTCATGCGCTGCTCTGTGCCGCCCGTAACGAAAATTATTTTTGCGTCTTCGCCGCCCAGCTCCACAGCAACGTCGGTTGCGGGGTAAAATTTGCGTATGGCAATAAACGCAGCCTGCACCTCCTGTACGAAGGCGACACCGCTGCGTTGCGAAAGCCCCAGCCCCGCACTGCCCGTAATCGCTACCGAGTAGCTGCCGGGGTGAATTGCGTTTATTTTTTCAAGCTCGGATAAAACCGTTTCCTTTACCCTTGAAAAATGACGCACGTAGGAGCTGTATATTACGTTTTCTCCGTCTAACACCGCAGCCTTAACGGTTGTGGAGCCGACATCTATGCCGAGCAGTTTTGACATTTTATATTCCGCATTAAGGTGATATATCGGAATTATAGCACAACGGCGGAAAAAAGTACAAATTCATAAAAGGAATTTTTTGTTAAAATACGATAAAATTATTTCACTTTACCTCTTTCGTACTTGTGCTTTGTGGCTATTCCGCCTCGGATATGCCGCTCGGACAAATTTTTATCGAGAACCCTGCGCACGTCGTTGTAAAGCGACTTGTCTATGGCTTTAAGCCGCTCGGTTACGTCTTTATGCACGGTGGATTTGCTTATGGAAAAGTGTTCGGCAGCGGCGCGGACCGTACTGTTTGTTTCCATTATGTAAAGCCCCTCTTTTACTACCCTTTCGGAGATATAATCAAGCATACCTCTTCCCCCGATTTTAAAGTAATAAAATTATATGTCGTTCCCTGTCGGCTTATGACGGTAAGTGTAATATATTCACGGAAACCGCCCGCCTGAAAATTGCATAAACGTATTTTTATAAGCCCAAAAAAAGGAATTATGTGCAATTTGTGAAAATTTAAAAAAAGTGTAAATTGTACTTGCGCGTACGACATAAATATGATATCATAGAAGCGTAGCCACATTGTAATAAATTAAAACTGCTCAAACGGCGGCTTTTCGCCGCTTTCCCTCCGCAGCTCTTTCTGCGTACGTCTTTGTACGCCTCAGTCGCTGCGAATATAAATCAATCGAAAATACACTCGTTTGAGTGCTACGCAGTTTTGGGATAACGAATTTTGAGATTAGCCGAGGAAAAACACGCAGTTAATCCAAAGACGGATTAACAAGGGTTTTGACAAAGGATAAGCCAAAATACATATTCCAAAACCATGTTCTAATTTATTACAATGTGGCTAAAATAAAAATTTATATTGCAGAGGTATTGCATATGAGTAAAATCAGAAAGATTCTGCTTGTCATTCTTTCCGCAGTATTCGTTTGCGTTGGCTGTGCGGCAATCGTTGCATGTAGCGGCGACTGGCACGAACCCAAGGGCGGCGTAAAAGACAACGGCAAATACGACAAGAATAATCCCGGCGGAGCTTACCAGTTCTATTATCCCGACGGAGTTGACCCCAAAGACTACGAGGATAAGAGCAACCGCTACGTTATACACACCATAAGTATGGGCGGTGCGCCTTTAGACAACGTGCGTGTAACCGTAAGCCAGAACGGCAGCGAAATTGTTGAAGGCTATTCGCAGCAGGGCGTTGTCGAATTCGGTATTCCCACGAGTGATTACGAACTTTCGTATAGCAACCTGCCCGCAGGCTACCGTGAGGACAACAGCGGCACTCTCTACAGCCTGAATGCCGAGCATCTGGAAGTTACAACGGCGTTCACCTCTTCGGTAATCAGATCGAGCGCCCCCGCCGGCAAGAGCTATCAGCTTGGCGAAGTTATGTACAATTTCAGCATAACCGATTATTACGGCACAACGATGAATCTTGCCACTATCCTTGAAACAAAGAGGTTTGTAGTGCTCAACTTCTGGGCTACCTGGTGCGGACCCTGCGTTTCGGAATTCCCTTCACTTAACTCGGCATACAATAACTACAAAAACCTTGCCGAAGTAATTGCAGTCAGCGCCCACGACAGTAACTTTGGAGCAAAGAATTTCAAAGAACAAAATAATTTGAATATCTTTATTGCGGAAGACAGCGCTAATCTTTCAAACAACTTTGACACCAGCAGTATCCCCGTATCCGTATTTATTGACCGCTACGGCGTAGTAGCACAAATTCATATGGGTGCAATAACAGACGAAATGGAGTGGGAATCTCTGTTTAAACAATATACGGCTGACGATTACAAGCAGGATTTAAAGTATGAAGAAAGCAACGACTCCGGTTCGGAACCCGTAAAACCCGGCGACGAGGGCTATGAGGGCTTTACGCAGGAATTGGAGCCGGACGACGCAATAAATCAGGCATTCCTCGAAGCCGAGACCTTGAAAACTTATTCCCTTAAGTATCACAATCCCGAAGACGGCACGGACGCTATATATAACTGGCCTTGGCGTGTAAGGGACGATGACGGTGAAGGAATGTATATAACCCCTTCAAACATAGGTGTTGACAATTCATTCTCGATTATCCGTACCGAAATAGACCTTAAAGCAGACGATATACTTTCGGTTGAATTAAAAATCAATACCTCATATGAACGTGATTTACTGTACGTCGTAGTAAACAACAATCTTGAAACGACGTACGAATACTCCGGTGCCAAAGACTGGTTCACGTTGACCTTATTCAGAGCTACACGTGCCACTACCGTTACCTTAGATTTGGTATATCAAAAGGATATGGTTAAAAGTCAAGGCGAAAATAACGAATACGTAATGCTCAAAAATTTAAAGGTTGCCACACTCGAATCAACCTTAGACCCGAACGTGCCCACCGACGCACGCACGGAAGTTATAATCGGCGGCGATCAGTCCAACTACAATCTTGAGCTTAAGGACGACGGATTCTATCATATTACTAAGAACGGAATGGACTCCATACTCTTTGTAAATATTATAGGTGAAACGCTGTGGTCGGATATTCACCTTGCAGACTACGAATTAAAAAACGTCGATAATCAGGTAGTCAGCAAATCTCTGTATAACATTTCGTACTGGGCATTCCTTGAAAACGGCGACCTCACGAACGATTTCGGTTACGGAGTTGAGCATACCAATACGATAATTGACTGCTTCTATATTCAAGACTCTACTGAAGTTCTCGTACCCGTAAACGCAAGAGTTGCAGCGGCGCTGAAGGCGTTTGTTGAATACGCAGCAAACAGCAACGTACTCGATTACGACGGCGGCTACAACCCCGATACAACCTGGCTTGAGTTGTGCAACTGGTACCGCACTCTCGGCGCTGACAACCACACCGTAGCCGGACACACATGCCTTGCAACCACCAACCCCGCAACAGGCAGAAATATTGAGTACGCTATCGAGCTTAAAATAGGTGAAACCGCTTTGGTAGATACGAACAGATTTACATTGCTTAATTTTGCGGGCGGACTGTTCTATAAGCTTACGGCAACCGAAACCGGCGTGTACCGAATTCAGTCTCTCTATGAATCCAAAGGTGAAGGTGACGCTGTTGACCCCAAAGTTCTGATTTGGCCGGATAGCGCAAACGTTATGGGTTCTAGCGGATATAGAGAACAGGAAGACTCGCGCAGCATGAAAGACTACCTGTCTGCCGAAGTAAACCACGATAACTTCAACGTTATTGTTTACCTTAAAGCCGGCGAAACGATTTATCCTCAGATTACAACCCGCCTTACCAACTACACCGCTGAATTCCCCGTAAAAGTTGAATATCTCGGCGCAGAATGGTGGGAATTTGAAACTGCTACTCTCGACGGCGGCTCGTGGGTAGGCGAAGACGCTAATTCTTATCATTACGCTGCTATCGACGTAATGCTGATTGGTGATTACTACTACCGCATGACCAATGACTATGCGCAAGGTTCCGTTTTGTATATCGACTTGATACACAAAAACTTCTACGATACCAACGGTCACTCCATTGAAGAAATGGTAAGCTTGAATTACTTCAACTTGGGTTCACAAAACTATACCGGTTATATGATCGGAAGAATTGAAGAGGCTAAGAAAAAGGACCCGAGCGACCCCACTTACGGAATGGTTAAAGCTGACGAAACGCTCGTTGAAATAATATGTGCGTTCACCAACTCCCGAGACGAAGAAGGTAAGTCAGACGTTAAGAGCGGTATTTGGGAAGCGTTCGCATTCTATTGGGAATACTACGGAAGTGATTCCTGGAAAGAGCTTCCCGATAACTGGGCATCCGAATACTTAAATAAATAACCGCAATCTATGCGCCTCCCTTTCGGGGAGGCGCATATTTTTGCGTGAGAGAAAGATTATTAGTTGCGTAATGAATAACAAATTTATTTTTTGTTAAATATTTAAATAACTTTCTCTTGATTATTTATTAATAATGTAATATAATAATATAAACAATTTATTTTTTATGGAGGAATAAAAATGCAAAAACTTTTTAAAAAGATTGCAGTTCTACTTACTGCGCTTGTTGCCGTGCTCGGTATATCCGCTTTTGCAACGGCTTGCACAGACGACAGCGTAACCTACGCTAAAGCCGGAGATGAAATAACCGTTATCGTTAAAGACGAAAACGGAAACCGTATAAACGGTGAAACCTTCGGCAAAATGTACGAGCAACCTATGCAGGTAAGAGTTCAGTTCTGCTCGGTTGTCCCTGACGCCGATGGCGGATTAGGCTTATGCCAGAGCGACCCCTCACTTGTCAACAGTAACGGCGAAGCAAAGGTCAGCTATGATGTTCTTGTGCAATTGCAACACAACACGGAAAACTCACCTGCATACGCAAATAAAAATATTACGGGTGAACTTGAACTGCACGTTCTCTATATAGAAGATAAGGGCTATGAAAAGGATTACGCAAAATATCCATTAGATAAAATCCCCACAACGATTACCGTAACGCTTAAACTTGCAGCGGGCAACTGATTTATTTTATAATTGATTTAAAGAGCGGGCTTTGCCATTTGACAAAGCCCCTCTTCTTCACTTGGCATTAATATAAACTTGTAGCAAGTCGCTTATGCGACTTGTGCGAAATAGTCTTTAAGGAGTAAACAATGAAAAAGAAAAAGGTTTTACTTGCTCTGCTTGCCTCCGTTTGCGTGGCAGCGAGCGCATCGGCATTTGCGGCTTGTAACAACAACGGCGATTCGCATGATTCTGCCCTGTACGCAGCGTATCAGACGTACAAGGAGTCTACCGATAATCCGATGAGTTACAATGAATGGGTTGAAGACATCCTTGAAAAAATCGCAAACGGCGGCTTGCCCGGTCCTAAAGGCGAGCAAGGCGCAACCGGTAAAGGAATTAAGAATATAGAACTTTTGGAAGACGGAGACGGCAAGTACTTCTTTATTACTTTTACCGACAACACTACCGAAAAAGTATATCTTGAAAACAACGAGGGCTAAACGGCATGAAAAGGAAAATAATATTAGCCCTCCTTGCCTCGCTCTGCGTTGCGGCAAGTGCTGCGGGAATTGCCGCTTGCTCAAGTAAGAATAGCGGCACCGCACACGACCCTGCCCTGTATGCGGCGTATCAAAAATACGTAGAGTCCACCGACGACCCCGTTGGGTACGAAGAATGGCTTGAAGATATTCTTGATAAGTTTTACGGCGGCGGCGAGCAAGGTTCTCAAGGCAACGTGGGCGATACAGGCGACAGCATTAAAACTTGGAAAATAGTCACTATAAACGAAAAAGAGTACTACGAATTCACTTTTACAAGCGGAAGAATTATAAGGCTTTCACTTGACGGTGAAGACCGGCAGGAAACTACCGCCTTTGCAATTAAAGCGGTTGACGCCTACGGCGAACCTATTGCAAATGCGTACTTCAGTATAGGTTATTACGACTCGGCTATTTACATTGATAGATTTATAAAAGAAGACGGCACTGTCACCACTAATGCCGCTTCGGCGTATGTAGTTCAATCTGATGAGAACGGGAACGCAATTTTCAACACTTTCCTTTCAAGTCAAGCCGAACGGGAATACTCCGTATATATTGCCGATCCCTCTGCCATCGGCGGAGAAGGTAGCAAAAGCGGCATACCCGACGGTTATAGAGTAGACTTCGGCTATACCCAAATAGGCGATATGGTAATAGCAAAAAACAGCGCACCCTTCGCTAAGAACGACGACTTCAGCTATTCGGTTACGGTAAAATTCTTAATAGACAACAGCTGGTCAACGCTTTACGACGAAAATAACGACTTGCAGTACAGTCGCTACGTTAAGTCGGGTGAAACCAAAATAACCGAAGCTCACACCCCTTACGTAAAGAGTGCCCAAAAGGGTAAATACAACTACTTCACTCTGATGCCTTTCCCCTACCACCTCATAAACGAAATTGATATGGGAAAGTCTTATAAAGCGGCTGAGGGCGTATACAGAGTGACCTGGACGGCGAGCGATGCGAACGCCGACGTTGAGTTGTATTTGTACGATTTCTACGTTGCACCGCAGGTGATTAAAACCAATTCCGACGGCTCACCCGCCGACTCTCACGTTACAAAGCATTCAGGCAGCGTGCCCACAGATCAAACTTTACTGCAACAGAGATACAATGCGTACACTAATAATGACGGAATGTTGAGCTATGGCGCATGGCTTGCGGATTATTCAAAGACTTTCAGCGGTTCTAACTACGTTGACGTTGAAATTACCGAAAATACGTCAGCAGTAAACTGCTGCCTCGCCTATATTGCAGATACCGACTGCGACGTCACTATAACAGTTGAAAGAATAGGCGATGCGGCAACCTGGACTACAGTCAGCAACACCGTTGATATGCCTTCAAATGCTCCCAAAGCTCAAGATAACACCGAAGGACGCAGAATGATGCACGTGCCTCTTGATAAGGCAATATACAGGGATGCTAACGGAAACTACCATTTAGACAGCGTTACCGGCCCCATGATTTACGTACAGCTGAAAAATGCTACCCGCGTAAACTCCTATTCTATGGTATATCTTGCCCATTATAAAATTGAGACGGACGGCGACGAAGATCCTTACCGCACGCAGTTCAATTATTACACCGAGGAATTTAACGAGGAAACAAATTCGGGCGTAAGAACCTTCACCGACTATACGAAGGTGGTGCTCGGCTACGGAGAGCTTGCAAACAAAGACGGATTATACCCCGTAAACGACTTGCTTAAAACTATTCTCGAAGAATTCTGCCGAGGATATTCAGACAGCGACAATTATTGGGTTGCGGCTTGCTCCTACTACGGATATATACCCGCCGGCACAGAAGATGCGCCCTACGAGGTTAATACTGCAATCGGAGGAAATACGATAACTCTGAAAAACGGCAGTGCATACGTTTACTTTAGCTCGTCCAAGACTGGCTACTACGGCTTCTATTCTGAAGACGGCAAAATCGAAGGTATTGAGGGCGGCATACTCGTTGAAGGTGTAGCAAGATCAACAAACAACGGAACAAAGAATTTCGATATAATTTACGTTGAGATTGCAGCACTAAGCGACATTAAATTCAAAGTAACTAAGCAAGGCTCAAGTACGGCAAACGTGACTGTTATAGCTCTTGTTGACGGCAACTTCCCCGCCTTAAAGTATGATGATTCCAATGCCGACGTTAGCACCCCCGCACTCGGCACGGAAGGCAATCCCATATCGGCAAAAGCGGGCGCTCTGCAGGTTACGGTAGACCTTGATAAATACGACGGATATATCGAAGTTAACGTGAGAGCACTTCCCATAGCTGAAGGCAACTATACGATAAACGTTTTCGGTAGCTCTACCGCAATAATAGTTGATGAAAACGGCAATAACCTTATCGGTCAAACAATTTATCTCTCATCGCTGTCATCAGGTCAAATAAGAATAAGAATTACCGACATCAAAAGCGGCACATTCATAATTAACTTCACACCTGTTAAATAAGCGTTTAACACCAATAACAGTAAAAGGCTTCCCGCATGGGAAGCCTTTTATCGTAGTTTTAAAGGTCTAAGTCTTTAACCGGCAAGCGCTTTGTTAATTTCACTGCGCAACAGGTCTATTCTTAGAGTGCCAACGCCTGTAAACGTGATATAGCCTTCAGGATTTACTATTACCGTCACAGGATATGAGCCGCTGCTGATTGCAAACTTGTTATATATTTCGTTTGCACCTACGTCTTTTCCGAAAATCATTTTCCAGTTTGACCAGCCTTTGCCGTTAATAAAGTTCTGAATCATATGTTGTTCACCGTTATTTGAATGAATTGCAACCATTTCAACCTTGTCGCCGTATTGCTCATTTACTTGCTCGAAGTAGGGTAGCTCGCCTGTGCACGGACCGCAACTTCTGAACCAAAAGTTGATTACAAGCACTTTACCTTGCGCATTCTTGGTGGAGTAAGTGCCCTCTGTATAGGCGCTGTTATAGGTTTTAACGCTGATTTCGGGGAGCTTATCGCCGACCGCATAAAGCTTGTTGGGCTGTTTGTTGTCGGGTTGTTCATTGTTAGGCTGCTCGTTGCTGGGCTGTTTGTTGTACGGCTGTTTATTGTCGGGCTGTACCTCGTAAGGTCGTGCCTCGTCGGGTTGCTCGTCGTCATGTTTTTCGTTATCAGATTGCACGCCTTCGGTATTACTGTCGATATCACTCTGTTCGTTATTTGCCGTGCCGGAGTTTTTACCGGTATAATTGCAGGCGGCAAATGCAACGGCAAATACGCATACAATCGCAATAAGCAGTGCAAGAACTTTTTTCATTATTTCCCCTCCGAAAATATTGTAATTTTTTCAATTTTTATTGTTTACAATATTTTGTACTGAATTTAAAATTTTATAACTTAAAATTTCGGCGGGCTTATGTAACAAAAAAAAGCTTCCCATACGGAAAGCCTTTTATAATTGTTATATTTTAAGGTTAAGCCTTAATTCATTTTTGCGAGTTCAGCTTCGATTGCATCTTGCAACAGGCGTACGCCCTCGCCGTTTTGTACGGCACCGGATGCTGCGAAAACTATATATCCGTTAGCGTCTACAACAATCGTTTCGGGATATGCGCCGTTACTGATTGCAAGTTTACGGTATATGCTATCGTTTTTATCAACGCCGAAAATCATATTCCAGTCAGACCAGCCTTTATTGTTGATAAAGTTCTGAGCTATGATCTGCTCGCCGTTCCATGAATGCAATGCAATCATTACGACTTTGTCGCCGTATTCTTTATACAGATCTTCAAAGAAAGGCAACTCTGCAACGCAGGGGCCGCAGCTCGTGTACCAGAAGTTGATAACGAATATTTTGCCTTCACCGCTCTTCGCCGAGAACGTACCGTCTTTATACGAACTTTCAAAGGTATCCACGGTAAAGTCGAAAATCTTATCGCCTTTATCAAACTTCGTATAGCTTGTATCGTCCAAACAAGCCTTTACTGCATCCGATATGGATTCTTTCGTCATCGTATCAGTGTGAGTCGAATGCAATCTTATATGCTCGTTAAGGAATGCCAGCGTAGGATATGCGCCACTTCCTCCGCACTCGACATATAAAGTTGAACGTTCGTCGGTCTTTTCAATATCCTGAATGAACGGAATACCGGAGTTTTTCCAAACCTCATTCTCATCAATAACGTCTTGAACTTCTTCGGAAGTAATTCTGGCGTCAGAAATATGAACTGCAATTATGTTGGCAGGATAATTCTCTTCCGTTTGAATATCGGCATACATTTCGCTGAGTTGGGTCAGATATTGTTTGCTCGTTTCATTCTTGATACTCCAGAACACTAATATAAGTGCCTTATGGTCGGGAAGATAGTTATCGTAACCGTAATTTTCGCTGTAATATTCGTAGAAATCAAACTCCTCGCCTGCATCGTAATCCGCCGTTTGGTAGGTTGCGGCTTTAAAGTTTTCAATCTTCTTGCCGCCGGTACCTGCCATTGGAGGTAAGGTGTTGTAGTAGACGAGTGCGCCTATCATGAGTATGCCTGCAAGCGACCATGCAACTATCTCTAATATGAGTCTGGTCTTTTTGCGCTTGCTCATAGCCTTTTTAGGCTTTTTTACAGGAGTCTCACAGGTCTCCTCAGTCGGAGTTCTTTCCTCTACTGGAGTTTCTGCTATTTTGGGTTCAACTATTACCGTGTCGTTCGATTGCGCCTTGGGCTCCGCATCGGTTGCTACTGCACTGCCGCCCGTAGCTTGCAAGGTTGTGCCGCTTGCAAGAATGGTATTGAGTGCGGGAGCTTCGGCTACATCGGCAGCCGATACCGTAACAGCCGCAGCCGTGGGTTCAACGAACAGCTTGCTACCCTTCCAGCTTATTGCCTTGGTGGGGCAAACGCTTATACACTCGCCGCAGTTGATACATTCGTGGTCGCCGACGTGCTTGATATCCATTTTACACTTGGATATGCACATTCCGCAGTCGATACACTTGCTCTTTTCAAGCTTGACGCCCAAAAGGGATATCTTGTTGAAGAATCCGTATATAGCGCCGAGGGGGCATATGAAGCGGCAGAATGCTCTGTATATGAATATGCAAGCCACTATGCAGATTACCATCAGCACGAATTTCCATGTGAACAGGTAACCAAGCATTCCGTATTTTTCGGCATTGACGCTGTTTTGAAGAAGTCCTACACCGCCGCCGAAAGTTCCCGCAGGACATATGTACTTGCAGAAACCCGGAACGTTGTGGTATATCAGCGGTACGGCTATAACCAGAGTTATAAGCAGCACGTATTTAAGATATGACAACACACGTGTGTAAGCGCTCTTTTTTACCTTGGGGGTCTTTACCTTGTACAGCATGTCCTGGAAGAATCCGAAAGGACATAAAAATCCGCAGATTGTTCTGGCAAGCAAGAGTCCGAATAGAGCTAACGTGCCGAGTATGTAAAACGGAGTTGTAGTATTTGACGAACCGAGTGAGTTTTGGAGCGAGCCCAAAGGACACGCCGCAACTGCACCGGGACAGGAGTAACAGTTTAATCCGGGAGTACAGATATTTTTGGTGTATGCCGTTATTTTATCTGTATTCTGATAAATAAAACCTTCGGAATAACCGGTCAGCTTTGCGTTAGTGAGTAACGCCGCGTAAAGCTGAATGATTCTCCGACGTGTGGGCACGTGGGTTCTGAACCAGTTACCTACACTTTTGAAAAAATTCTTTATCTTATCCAAGTCCGATACACTCCGTACAAATTCTTATTGCCTTCTCAAAGACTTCATTTATACTGTTGTTGTAGAAGATGCCAAGCAGAACGAACGCGACGCCCAGACAGGCAACTGCTACCCTTACACCGAGTATAAAGTACTTGTGCGTAACAATTTGAGTAAATTTATTGGGTTGAACGGGCTGAGGAGCCTTTATTCCCGCCGTCAACTTTTTGACGTGCGGAAGCATCTTATTTGCAGACCTGCCCAAAACGTATACGTACACACAACCTACTGCGAAAACGACTGCCGCCACAGGCAGAACGTACGCCGCCATTGTAACGACTTCGTGCGTAACGTTTTTAGTATCTGTAAAGTTCGACGGTATTGACACGTAAATCACTATATATATAACGTACAGAGCCGCCAAGCCCAAAAGAGTCCAATAAAAGATTTTAAGTTTCTTCTGCTGATCTTTAACGTAATTTAAAGAACCCTTTTTACCTTCGTCTACCTCTACGGGTATGCGCTTTGAAAGGCGGTACAGCACATAACGAGCGTCCGTTATGGGGGTTAGCTTTTCCTTTACGGAGAAAATCTCCCACAGGATAAGCCCTGCAATCATTGCTGCAATCCATATCCAGAACGGAATTGATATATAGGTTTTTATACGGCTTACTACGTCGTCATAGGAATACGGTTTAAGTGATCCCGCCTTTAAACCGCCGAAATATATATCGAGAACCTGCCATAAAAACAGAGCGCCGATAATAATCGTGAAAGCGGTAAAAACCCATCCGTAGATAAGCCGCACCATTTTACATGTTTTGGGCGAAATTGTTTTCATAATTTTAACTCAACCACAGGTATGCAAAACCGATCATAATTCCGAAAATGACTATCATTCCCACAAGAATGGGCCAAAATGCCGCAAACGCACCGCGAACCATTTGCCAGTATTCGCGGCGTGTAATTTTAGGCGGAATTACGGTACCCTTCTTTTTTTCCTCAAGGCGCTTTTCCAAAGTAGGATCGTACCACTTGAAACCTTCTATGTTCATATTTGCGAACGTGGTCGTGGTGTCCAATTCCGGTTTATTGCGTTTTTTGGACTTTTTGGGCATCGGTAATTACAATTCTCCTGTATTTTACTTTTTACTCAGCCGACGGATAGTTAGCTATCGAAACGTCGGAATCGCTGTGCGCTGCAATAAATCCCGCGGGATCTGCCTTGTACTCGGGATCGTAGAGATGGCACGCACAGAAGTGTCCGGGCGTAACCTCCCTGTACTCGGGTGTAATAGTTTCGCATACCTTCATGCAGCTGTCGCAACGGGTGTGGAATTTGCAGCCCTTGGGAGGATTGACAGGCGAAGGGATATCGCCCCTCAATATAACTCTGTCCATCTTTTTGTGCACGTCGGGAACGGGCACGGCTGAGAACAGCGCCTTTGTGTAGGGATGAAGCGTATTGCTGAAAATTTCATCCCTGTTGCCGTATTCCACAAGACTTCCAAGGTACATTACGCCGACCTCGTCCGATATGTGCTTGACAACCGAAAGGTCGTGCGAAATGAATACGTAGGTAAGTCCGAGAGATTTTCTCAGCTCGATGAGCTGGTTTATAACCTGTGCCTGAATGGACACGTCGAGCGCCGATACGGGCTCGTCGCAGACCACCAGCTCGGGTTTGAGCGCAAGCGCACGGGCGATACAAATTCTCTGACGCTGTCCGCCTGAGAACTCGTGGGGATATCTCTCAAAGTAGTGCGGCTGAAGTCCGCACATCTTCATTACGTCTATAACGTAGTCGTAGAAATTCTTTTTATCTACAAGTCCGTGCTGGCGTGCCGCTTCGCCGATGATTTCGCCTACGGTGCACCTCGGAGAGAGGCTGGCGTAGGGATCCTGGAAAATCATCTGCATATGGGGACGCAGCTTATCAAATTCCTTGTTTTTGAGGCCGGAAATCTTTTGTCCTTTAAACCAAACTTCACCGCTTGTAACGTCGTGCAGACGAAGAATAGTTCTACCCATTGTGGTTTTGCCGCAGCCGCTCTCTCCTACTATTCCGAGGGTCTTGCCCTTGTCGAGCTTAAAGGAGACGTTATCAACCGCACGAAGCCATGCATTGGGTTTGCCGAAGAAATTTTTGCCGACCACAAAGTGCTTGCAGAGGTTCCTTACTTCCAAAAATGCGGTGGATTCTTCTTGTATGGTGGAATTTTCTTGAATTATATCAGCCATTTGTTTCCTCCTTCGCATCTTCTTTCTCGTACAGATAGCATGCAACCTTGTGGGTGGGCGTAACCTGAACGTAGTGAGGATACTCGCCCGAGCATTTCTCCATGCAACTCTCGCATCTGTCGCGGAAGTAGCAGTAGTTGGGCATATTTATGGGGTTGGGAACGGAGCCCGGTATGCAGTACAGTTCGTCGGCAACTTTGTCAACGGTGGGCTTACTCTTTTGCAAGCCTATCGTGTACGGGTGCAGGGGTCTATCGAAGATATCCTCCGCCGTGCCCATTTCGATTACTTTGCCCGCATACATAACGACTACGTAGTCAGCCATTTCCGCAACGACGCCGAGGTCGTGGGTAATGAGCATTATACTGCCGTTGATTTTGTGCTTGATTTCCCTTAAAAGGTCAAGAATCTGCGCCTGAATGGTAACGTCGAGCGCCGTGGTAGGCTCGTCGGCGATGATGAGCTTGGGATTGCAGAGAAGGGCTATGGCTATCATAACTCTTTGGCGCATACCGCCGGAAAGCTCGTGGGGGTATTTTTTATATACACCCAAAGGATCGGCTATGCCGACGAGCTTAAGCATTTCTATGCTACGCTCCTTTACTCTCTCCTTAGAAATTCCCTCTATGTGCAGTTTGCCGACTTCGTCAAGCTGATTTCCTATTGTGAAAACGGGGTTCAGCGAGGTCATGGGCTCCTGGAAAATCATAGAAATTTCTCTGCCGCGAATGGTTTGCATAATCTTCGTAGGCATTTTTGCAATGTCAACGACCTGCCTCTCCATCTCGTACTTGTTGCCGCCGAGCTCGTTTTTCAATATTATCTTTTTGCCTTTTTCATTAAGCTTGAAAACTTTGTTGCCGTTTTCGTCAAGGACGTCGTTACCGTTTTCGTCCTTCTCCGTTTCATACACGGGAATTTTTCTGCCACGTGCGTCACGCTTAAACATATCTGCACGGAAGCGTATGGAGCCGCTGACAATCTGTCCGCTGGGAGCCTGAACGAGTCTCATGAGCGAAAGCGAAGTTACAGATTTACCGCAACCGCTCTCGCCGACTACGCCGACAGTTGAACCTGCGGGAACGGAGAAAGTTACACCGTTGACTGCCTTTACCGTACCCGAATCCGAGAAGAAGTAAGTGTTGAGATCCTCAAACTCGACGATATTTTTCTCGTCCTTCATCTCGGTTACGTACTCTTCGGGCTTCGCATTGCGCTTTTTCAGCTTTTCAAAGTGACGAATGGCTTTGGAATTTTCCTTTGCAATCTGGCGTGATTCTTTGCGGGATATATAATGTTTTTTATTTTCCGATTTATTTGCTGCCATTTGTTACCTCTTCATCTTGGGATCGAAGGCGTCTCTTAGGCCGTCGCCCACGAAGTTAAATGCAAGTATTGCAAGCGTTATACAAACACCCGCACCTATCCACATATTGGGATAGAACTGCCTATACCTTAGTTGCTGGGCAAAGTTTATCATACTTCCCCAAGTAGCCATTTCGGGAGGTGCGCCTATGCTTAAGAAGCCTAAGGTTGCTTCCATAAGTATTACACCGCCCAAGCCCAACGTCATAGTAACTATGAGCTGGGGAATTACGTTGGGCAAAAGGTGCTTGAATATCTTTGACCTTGTGGAAAGACCTGAGCACTTGGCGGCAAGCATGAACTCCTGCTCACGCAAGGACAAAATCTGTCCTCGAACAAGTCGAGCAGTGCCCACCCAACCAATCAAGGTCAGCACTCCCATTATGATATACAGTTTATATTGCGCCAACGGCATTGTGTCGAACCCTAGACCGTTTAGCGCCGTTCCGAAGATCAGCATCAACGGTATCGTGGGAATACAGCTGAGTAGGTCGACTATACGCATTATTACGTTGTCAACCCAGCCGCCGAAGTAGCCGGAAATTCCGCCCAGCACTACGCCCAATATTGTTTCGAGAATTATTACGACAAAGCCGAGCGTAAGTGAAATTCTGCCGCCGTACATGAGCCTTGTAAAGATATCCTGTCCGAGGTTATCCGTACCCATCCAGTGTTTACTTGAAACGCCGTCGAGATCGTTGATATTCGACGTCCAGTCATAAACAACGGTGTAACCGCTGTACACTTCGCCGTCTACCTCGTAATCAAATATACCACCGGAGACAGCAGGTTTGGCTCTCGAATAGTCAACATCATTTTCACCCCAAGGCGAAATCCACGGTCCGACAAATGCGAATAAGAACAGCACGATTATTGTAACAAGACCTATAACCGACAGTTTGGAGCGGAAAAAGCGCTTAGCAACCGTTGCACCGGGCGAAAGAGCCTTTACTCTTTCGGTAAGGTTTTCGCCGTGCAAGCTGTCGTTATCCGTCTGTTCTGTTTGAAGATTTGCTTCTTCGGGTTGAAGAGTTACTTCTTCAAGCTGAACGTCTGCATTTTCGGGCAGATTATTTGTTTGATTATTAATCTCTTCCATACTATCCTCACTTTCCGAGCTTGACGCGAGGGTCAACTACGGCGTACATGATATCCGAAAGCAATATACCCAAAACCGTAAGGATTGCAATAAACATATTGTAACCCATGGCAAGCGGGATATCACCGTTCATTAAAGCATCGTAAGTAATTTTACCTATACCGGGGATTTGGAATACCGTTTCGGTAATCATTGCGCCGCCGAACAACATGGGCAACGACGAAGCCATGACGGTAACCAAAGGTATCATGGTGTTGCGGAATACGTGCTTGTAGACTACCTTACCTTCGGAAAGTCCCTTAGCGCGCGCAGTTCTTATGTAGTCGGCATTGAGCACTTCAAGCGTGTTGGTACGCTGATAGCGCATGTATGAGCCGACGTTTAAAAGTACGAGCACTATCATTGGCAGAACAAGGTGCCAAATCATATCCATAAACTTGGTCCAGCCCGAAACGCCTACCGGTAAGGTTGTGGACAGTAAGCCGAGAGACGGATCGAACCAGCCCAGAGTATCGGCGAACAACAGAATAAACAAGCTACCTAGGAAGAACGTGGGGAACGCCATCAGGGTCATGCACACAACGGTTGCCGTGTAGTCGAGTTTGCCGTACTGATTTACTGCGCACTTGATGCCGAGAGGGATTGCTATTACGAGTTCTAATATGAGCGATACAAAGGAAATACCGAAAGAAATTCCCATATTGTTGACTATAACTTCCGAAACGGGCTCATCGGTTGTGAACGTGGTGCCCAAGTCGCCCTTAAGGAAGTTGCCCAGCCACATAAAGTATCCCTTTAGAATACCGCCGAAGCTGCTGTCGTCAAGTCCGAGCTCTTTCTTCATCCTTGCAAGCATCTCCAAGTCCGGGTTGGGGTTAGAACCCATGTACTTCTTATCAATGAAGTCCATCGGCATCATTCGCAATATGAAGTAAATTATCATTGAGACGCCCACCATAATGAATATGGAAAGAAGCAGTCTTTTTAAAATATATTTAATCATTTTAACATCCGTTATAATTATTTATTTAACGTAGTAGTTTACATTCCAAATCCTATCGATAAGACCAATAGTTGAGTTGGGTTTAGCATTCAAAGTTGAAGGATCGATTATATTTTTATTGTAAATACATAAATCCGAACGCTGATAGATGGGAAGCTCTACTGCCAGATCCATTACCATGTCAAGGCACTCTGCGTAAATTTCTTTACGACGGCTCTCGGCAAGATACTTTCTGCCCTCTTCGATTTTGTCACTTATATCGTTGACTAAACCCTTTTCATAATTATAGATGTCGTTTGTATCGTTGAGGATTGTTCTGTAGCCCCAGTTGAGTACGCTGGTTGCGTTGGAATCCTTATGATATACCTGATACATATCGGGATCTACGCCTGTTGACCATGCTGCCGCCCAAACGGTGAGCTGACCCTTTGCGAGCTTGATGAGCGCGGTTTGGTCGGTTGAAACGGAGATTTGGAAGCCTGCCTGATTGAGAGTCTTCATTGCCTCCTGGAACATCTGATATGCGGGGTGATCTGTAGTACCGCCGGCTATTGTGAATGTGTACTTGAGCTGGTGACCGGTTTTATCGTTAGTCAATATGCCGTTTTTCATTGAATAGCCGTTTGCCATTAACGTTGATTTGATTGTTGCTGAGTCCATCGACGGATAATAAGTAGTCGCATCGGTAGGATATGCCCAAGACGTTCTTGACATAGGTCTGTAAAGGACTTTGCCAAGATCACCATAGTACTTTTTAGCCAAAGACGTATTCATTGCGCTCATTATCATCTGTCTTACGAGGTGGTCGGGTACGTAGGTGGGGTTAATTCCAACATATCCGTAGCCGTTGGTATCGTAAGATTCTTGGCCGAGAACGCCGAGGTTTTTATTTACGGTTGTCTGGTTTGTGGTACTTGCCGAGGGTTCACCGTAGTCGATTGCACCCTGAATTACAGAGTTGATGATTCTGTCGTCATCGATAACCTTGTAGCGGAGATATTTAATTTTTGCGTCATTGATTTCTGCGCCCATTGTATGGAAGTTGGTGTTGCGCTCGAAATAAACGATATTGTTTGATAAGAACTCTGACTTTTTGGTAGCTTTGCCGCCATTGGTTGTGGAAGCAATGTAGGGACCTGCACCAACGGGCACACCGCTGTTTGCTTTTATAACTTTCTCAAAGAATTTGGTGTCGCCGCGCTTTACGCCGAATTGGTCGGCATCGGTAGCTATACCGTTGTTGTCGGCTGCGGTAGCACGGGTGATATAGTTTACGTTTTCATAAGTTCCCGAATAATAATGCATAGGAGCAACGGAAATACCGAACTGCCATATAGCCGCAGGGTCAACCTTATTTACTACTATTCTGAGCACGTCGTACTCGCCGTCAAGATTGTAAGTTGCGCCATAGCTATAGTCGGAGTTACCAACAGAGCTTGAGAACGTAGTAACTTTATCTGTTTGAATACCCTTGATATAATACATAGGGTTTAAGCTTTGGGTAAGTTTCTTTTCGCGCTCGCTTGCAACGAAATAGGTGTATGCCGTATCGCCTGTTGCCCAGAACATAAGAATTTCGCCGACTTGGGTATCAAGAGTGAAATACTGGTCATATACAGTTTCAATGCAGAATTTCTTTGTCAATTCTCTTAATGCATTATCTTCGTCACCGCCGTTATCGCGGATATACTGCTCTATCTCTTCTGCAGAAGTTGCGGCATTGTAATCTACGATAACCTGTTGAATTTTTGCGTCAACAAATCCGGGGTTTTCGGGCGAGGGATATGCGGTTTCCTCCCAAGGATCGAGAGTTGTTACAACTTTACCGGCATCGTATGCTACCCTGTTTGAGGGATCAATTATATTACCATTCTCGTCCTTTCTGATTTCATAGAGAACGTCAACGCCGTCTATTTTGAAATACTTGTACTGAGACTCAACAATACCTTCCTGATAGAGATATGCCTGCCATGCAGCAGTGAAGGTGTAGTTGTCTTTGAAGGTCTCTGCCCAGCTGGTTTCAATTGAAGTCCAGTCTGATTCAAGCTCTTCACTATATAACTCCCTAATTTTCTCTAAATCTTCTTTGCCTTCAGAGTCGAGAGGGTTTTCAGTACTGTTTTCGCTGAAGTCTATGAGCTTTTGCATTCTCATTTGAGCCAAAGCAACGATTTCGTCGTCTGTATTTGCATCGTCGGCAAGGTTTGCATCGTTGTTCTGGTATGCTTTGAGACCCTGAATATCAACGGAATACATAGTGTTGGAACCGGTGTATGCCGTGTCAAGATATACGTAGAAGTTGAAGAGAACATCCTTTATGGTGAGTTCTGTACCGTCAGAGAACTTCATACCCTTTTTAATGAGGAACTCGTACTCAGTTGTACCGTCCTTTGCTGCCTGTGTGGAGTCAACCTCAACTCCGTTAGCGTTACGGAAGATAACTCTGAAGTCCTTTGCAACCGTGGGATATTCTTCACCTGCCGCAGCGTAAACCTTACCGCTTGCATCGGTATCTGCGGTTATCAGCGATGCCTGAGTCATGTTTATTACCTGACCGTCGGGCGCCGAGGTATAGAAGAAGGGATTAAAGTTGCCGTCGGGAGCGCTTATTGAAAGTGCAAGCGCACGGGTTTCAGGGTTGTTGTACTCAACGGAAGAACCGCCGCCCCCTTTGTTGTTGCACGCAGTGGCAAAAAGCATAGTACCGCAAAGCCCTGCGCACAAAGCCGTCTTTAAAAATTTATTCATTACTGTCCTCCTAAACTTTTTATCGTTTATTGTTTTTTTTATTAATTTTTATTCAGTTTATTCTTCGGCTTGCTCTTCCGCAGCGGAAAGATTAATTTTGGTGCCGTTAATCGTCAACTCGGCATTTTTAACGATATCGCCGTGCTCAGATATAAACTCCGCGTCAGTTGTAAATCCGCCATATAACCAGTTGGTAGTGTTCGTATATGCGTTGTTATTATCCACGAAGTTGGAAACTCTGTCAATTGTGGTTGGAGTACGGTTTGCAGTTAGAGTAAGTGAAATTCCATCAATATAGAAGTTTTCTAACTTTGCACCTTCAACCATATCGGACATAACTACATAAATACTTGTTATTCCCGATATAGCACGAAGCTTAAGCCGTATATTTTCTAATGTGAAATTGATTAATTTTGCATTGGCGCCCAAAGTTCCGAAAATGGAATAGTTTTTACCGCCGTCAAGATTATCACCGTACACACCTGATTCGGGACCGTAACCAATGGAAACTTTCGAAACTTTACAATTCTCACTATAGCCAACTACATTGTGATTGAAGACGTAGCTTTCATCCTTCATACTGAATTGTGTCTTGGTACTGCATTCAATATCCAATGCTATAAAGTAATTACCCGGCTCTTCGGCATTAAACATTTCGGCAAAATCTTCACCTTTTGTAATTACATTCCACTCGCCCTTAAGATACTTTGCGTAAACAAAGACGTTGGGTTCACCATCTTCATCGAATCCCTCGTAGAATGACCAACCTGTGTCGGGAAGGGGTTTTGTACATTCCGGATCTTCATATAGGTAAATATAGCTGCGCACATCACCCTCGCTGAAGGTCATTTGAGGATTGAAAGAATCGGCATAAACAAGCTCGTAACGTTTTCCGCTCGCATTAGTTGCCGAGAAAGATCTTTCGTAGAATGTATCGCCGTTTTCAAAAGTTTTTACTTCATCCTGTCCCAAATCGTCTTTAACGGTTACCGTCATGGGTTCATCGGTCACAAGTTTGAATTGAAGCAAGTTGTCTCTTTCCCACGTAGCGCCGATAAAGATATGGTCGCCCTTTTCAAGCTTTACCTTAACCGGATCGCCATTTTCATCCTCGAATACTTTTGTACCGTCAGTATCGGCAAGAAACTTCTTTTCGTCTTCAGGTACCTGCAAACCGGAATTGGCTCCGTTTTCTTTATCAATTGAGCCGTTGTCAAGATAATCTACACGCTCTTGGTTGTAGCCCCTGAGTACGGGTTTGCCATCCTCGAGTTCGCAATACTCCCAACCTGTAAATATAAAATTCTCACGGGAAATTATAAGTCCCTGGCTTGTAGCATCATCTATAATATTGAATATAGGTGTGCCGGGCTTGTAATAAACCGTTTTATACGATTTAAGGTCGGCGGTATTCTTCTCGCTGAAAGCGCCACCGTTGGTGTAGTAGGTTACTGCACAAGTATAACCCATTTGCTGTGCCTGCTCAAAGGCGTTTATTTCGCCTATGCAGCCGGCTAAGAGCCCTGCAATCATGGTGACTGCAAATGTTGCGATTAAAATTATAAGGAGTTTAATTTTAGTTTTCACTGTAATTATTCCTCTGTTATTTTTAGCCTTTTAGGCCTTTTTACTGATTGTTCGACTTGCGGCGCAGTTTGCCTGCAAGTACTATTGCACCGGTAAGAGTTAAGAGCATTAAGCCCATTCCGCCGATCGTCGTTCCGATATCGATGGAACCGCAACCGCCGCAGCCCTTCTTGCCCTTGCCGTCGTTTGAAGGATTATTTCCCGATCCACCGTTGTATGAGTCGGATACCGTGATGGATACTCTGAATGATATACCCTCGTACTCAAGACCTACAACTTTGTCGTCTTCGGACAGTTCACCGGCATAAGCTGAATTGATAGTTACGCCGCTGATGTCGGTGACTATTTCAGTTGAGTAGTCATCATAGGTTACAAGCAATACAAGTCCCTTCATGTCAAAGGTCTCGCCCGTCTTGTACTGCGACCTGTGCTTACTTGAAGCGTCAACCGAAACGAGTGCAACGTTTACGGGTATGCCGAAGGTCTCCTTTATAGGCTTTAAGATTTCCTCTATTTTAACGAGCGTATTATATCTATCTTCGCCGATGAAGTCGCGCTGCTTAGCTCTCGAGGCCTTGTTGTTGTATATGCCGTGAGCGTATTTTATAAGCTCGGAAATCTCTTCAACTTTTGCCTTGTCGCTTTCATTTTTGGGATTCAGCGAAGCCAAAGCTCTTATATCGTCGAGGTCGATTCCGTCAATGATTTCATTGAATTCTCTGGTGTCGTCTTCCATGAGCTCACCGAGACTTACCGTTTTCTCATCAAAGAACAGTCTGTAAGGCAAATTCGTGTAGCCCGTTCCGTTTGAAGGATATGCGAGTGTGATATCGCTTTTAGCCATGCCGCCCATACCTGAGAAATAATCGAGTATGCTCTGACGGAAGTTGTTGAAGAACAGTGTGCGGAAGGCATCGAACGAGAGTTCGTAGCCGTCAATCACTGTGTTGCGGACGGATAAATCCCACCACTCAGAGAGAAGCGTAGGCGCCGCAATGCTCTGGAAGTTGTACCTTGTTATAGAGGGCGATCCGTAGAAAGCAGATACACCTATCGTCTTTAAGCTGTAGGGCAGGGTCACCGTGGCAAGCCAGTTACCTGAGCTTGCGTTATCTTTATTATAATTGAGATAAGAGAACGCCCAGCTCTGTACGGAGACGGTGCCGTCGAGTACGGTGTATTCCGTTCCAACACGTCCTGCGGGATACAGGCAAAGCTCGTATTTGTCAGTGATTTTATTGTTTACAACTAAGCGCCTGTAGAGCACGTTGTTATTTGCGAAGAAGTAGTCGTTGCCTACCTTTACTGCTACGGTTGCAAGCTTATCTGCCGACATGAATGCGCCTGAGCCATATTTCCTGAGAGTTTCAGGAATTGTGAGCGTTTTGATTTGAATACCGGCAAACGCCTGAGCACCTATAGATTCTGCAACGGGTATGGAAAGCGTAGTTGAATCCATGTTGAAGAACGCCATTTCACCGATGGTTTTGGCACTTGCAAGGTTGAGATCTGCAATGTGTTTGTACTCGGACTTATTTGTTTCCGTGATTGTAGTCTTTGCAAACGCCATGTCGCCAATGGTTACAACCTTGTCAAGGTTTGTTACCGTTTGGAGTATTTTGCACTCTGTAAATGCGCCCTTGCCTATTTCAGTTACGTTTTTAAGGTCAATGCTTGCAAGGTTTACACAGTACCAGAACACGCCCTCGCCGATTGAGGTAATTCCGTCGCCGAGCGTAACCGTCGTGAGCGAGCTGTCGTAATACTTCTGAACAAGTACTCCGCTCTCGTTTTTGAAGTACGTGCCGGGGAAGAACGTGTAGTTACCCGAAGCCGTTGCTTCATCGCCGAAGGTTGCCGTTGTAAGAGCCGTGCAACCGAAGAACGTGTATTCGCCGAGTTCGGTAACTGCGGTTAAAGTAGCTGTGGTGAGCTGCTTGCAGTTTTCAAATACTCTGCTACCCATCGTCTTTACGCTTTGAGGTACTGTGATATTCGTTATCGCAGTGCCGCTGAATGCGCTGTCGCCGATATAGTTGACAGTGGAAGTGCCTGCAAAGTCGATATTAGTGAGGTCTGAGCAGCCGCTGAATGCGCCTTCGCCTATACTTGTGATATTAGAATTGATTGTAATACTGGTAAGTTTGGTGTTAGCGAATGCATACGCCGCAATTTCCGTTACGTTGGAAGGAATGGTTATTGAAGTTATGCCTGCGCCTTTGAATGCGCCTTCGCCGATAAACGTAACCGTTTCGGGAATGGTAACTGTAGCACCGTTTGAAAACTTGCTACTTGCAAACGCATAAGCCGCAATTTCGGTTGTGCCTGTGCGGGGCGTGAAGTTAGAGGATATTGTTGCGGGAGCAAGTATAAGGGTTGTGTCTTTATAGATAGCTCCGTCGCTTTCCTTAGTATAATTGGCCCAAGTTATATTCACGCTCTTGCCGCCGAAAATATTTTCGCCGAGAACGGGGTCGCCCGAAGGCATAGTGAACGAGGTGATTGCCGTACCGCTGAATGCGTAGTCGCCTATATAGGATACGGATACGTCACCGAAGTTAACGGTTGCAAGATTGGAGCAACCTGCGAACGCATAGGGATTGATTCTGAATACACTATCCCACGTGCCGCCGTTGAGCTTGGTATCGTTTTCGAAGTTTACGGTTGTGAGGCTCGTGCAGTTTTCGAATGCGCCGCCGCCCATAATGCCGTATACACGCTTGCTGCCGCCGATACGGGGAGCTTTAATGGTTACGGTTTGGAGATTTGTACAGCCGTAGAACATACCTTCGCAAAGTGCGGTGTAGTGTCCTATTTTAACCGTTTCAAGTCCTGTGCAGCCTTCGAACACGTTAGCGCTTGCGGTATGGAGACCGGTAATGTCGATTTCTTCAAGCGACGTGCAACCTTTGAAGGCGCCGTCGTAGGCAGTACCTATCTTCTCCATATAGACAATCTTTTCGAGCTTATCGCAGTCTGCAAAGGCTCTTGCGCCTATGGTCACTACCTTGGCGTTGGTAAGATTCAACTCTTTCAAGTTTTCGCAGCCCATGAAGGCGTCTGCATTGATAAGATGAAGCGCCGCAAGATCGGCAATCGGCAGTGCGTTGTCATCTGTTATATCAATCAAGTAAATTTTCTCAAGCGCCGTGCAGTTGAGGAATGCACGCTCGGAAATTTCGGTAAGCGTTTTGGGGAGTACCACGACCTTCATCGTGGTGTTATCCTTGAACGCCTCCTCGCCTATATACATAACGTTTTTGTCGTTGGGGATATAGACTATTTCCTCGTCACCGTAGTACTTGTTCAATATCATGCTTTCGATATTAAACGGGTCCTTAACACTGAGTATGACAGTGGCAGTAAACCTTGAATTGGTGCCGGGGATTCTGGTTTCGGCGACTATAGTCGTCGTACCGCGCTTATTAAAGGTGTGTACGTTGCCGTTCTCGTCAACCTCTGCAATTTCAGGGTTCGACGACGTCCAGGTATACTTAAGGTCTTTGACGGAAAGCGTGTAGTACCAGGGGTCTACAACAACTTCAAGGGCAAAACGCTGACCTGCATTGACTTCCACCGTACCAGACGCTTTTTTAAGCGCCTTGTACGCATCTTCAATGGGACCGAATGATAAACCCGTAGGGTTAGTCAACGTGCGTCCCTTGTCTACTACCGTTACGTTAAGTACACAAGTGTTTCCGCTTTTAGGGTCTTTAACCGTTACGGTTGCATTGGCAGTACCTGATTGACCTGCGCTTAAACCGAATATCTCGTTCTTTTTAAGTGCTATACGGTTGCCGTTGGTGGTAGACCACTCGTAATTTGATGCGTTAGCCGAGCCGCAATCAAGCTCAACACGGTACATCTCGTTTACTTCAAGCTGGAGATCGTAGCGAACTTTTCCGGTATTGTCCGTAGACTTGGTAACTCTGTCGTTTAATACAAATGAAAATTCGGATTCTGTTAATCTGCTATTAGTTTCGTTCCAAGTAATTTGATATACGTTGTGGTTGAGCGAGTAGTCGTCAAGCTGAACGTACAGCTTATCCTTATATTTATCGACGATATCAGTAATTTCTATCGATACGGTATTAGTTCCGTTCTTTACGGGGTTAAATACGGGAGTTACATACTCGGTAGCAAGATTAACCGTAACGGGATCGTCTGAATCCGGATCTGCTCCTTCTTCTTCGTAGCACAGAAGTACAGCCTGAGGATAGTGGTTATCATAGATATCGAGATCGAGATAAACTTTCTGCTTTATTCTGTTGCCGTCTTTATAATCGTAGTACCTGATACGGGACTGTTCAAGTACGGGTGCGTCGTAGTCTACGTAGAACGTTGATGAGAAGGTGTTCTTGTAGCTGACTTCCTTACCCTTATCGTCGGCATTCATATAGAACTTAAACTCTATGCGGTACTTGCCGTTGTTTTCAAGTCCGAGTTCGTCGGGCGTAAGCTTCATATCAACAAGTGCGGGAGTCGGACTGCCGCCCATGGCGTACGCCTTACCTATGCGGTACTTTGCGTCGGAATAAATAATTTCACCGGTATCTTCATTATAGATATCATAGGTTACGATTTCGGCGTTTCTTAATAGTCCGGCATACAGTGCACGCAGACCTGTAGACGTCAGGTAGTTTTCCATTGAGGTTGCGCCGTAATATTCGTTGTAGCGCGAAATGGACGCATACTCTTCGGTCGTGTAGATCTTTTGTGTTGCGTCTTCATCCTGAAGGTACGCAAATCCGCCCATGGGCACTGCGTATCTGCCGTTATAGTATGTGGAGAACAGCTGAGTTGCGTATACGCTCTCGTGGGGTCTTTCGGCATCGGAAAGGGAAGTATCCTTTTCAAATTCAGCAACTTCGTATGCGTTATAGTCGAGCATGGGAGCTGCTGTCCAGTCGCCGTAGAAGCCCATGAAAGGCAAGTTGAGGTCGCACTGTTCACCGGTTTGAGATACAAGCGAGATAAAGCCCTCAACGTACATACCGTTGACAAACTTTTTAAGGTAATCTATGTCGTCTTTCGAAAGCTTCAATTTTACGGTTACGGGTACTGAAGCGCCCGCTTCAAGAGTTACAGTACTCTTTGACACACCGTCAACCTTGAACTCTACGGGTCCGTTAAGCAGGTGCGCCTGCTCGGCTACTGCAAGCCCGTCGCTTGCCAAAGTTTCGGTAAAGAAATGAGATACAAGATTGAAAGTCAGAGTACTTTCACCGAAGTTTCGAGCGTAGAACGTAAATTCGTATTCGCCTTTCTTTTCCTTGTCGTCTCTGAGTTCGATTTTGGGTCTGTCGTCTTCCGGTGCGTACTTTTCACCTTCTTTGGTGTAAAGATATGCTTGGGTTCCGAATATGTTATCTAAGGTTGCAAGTCCTGCACCCTGCTTTCTGGGTGAATAGGGCAGACCGTTCGGATCTTTTAAGAGGGTTGCAGAGCTCATTACTATCTGATAGCAGAGCTGGGTGAGACGGGCGTTCGTATATCCGGGCTCGTTCTCATCAAGATAATCTTTTACATATGCCCTTACAAGAGCCATAAGACCTGCAAGGTTAGGCGTTGCCATGGAGGTTCCGCTCATTTCTTGATAACCGCCTGCAACGGCAGAAAGAATTTCACCGCCGTGAGAAGTTATGTCAGGCTTTAATTCGAGAGAGGGAGTTGCGCCCCATGATGAATAGTCGTTCATGAAGGGGCCTGCTTCGTATGCCTCTCCGGGGGTTATATTTATTTCGATTTTACCCTCGCTCCTCTGTCTGCCGGGGTTGTTGGGGTCAGCGGTGAGCAAGGATCCCGTGTTCATATCGATGGATATGGCGGGTATGCGCTTTGATTCCTCAATTTCGCCAAGCGACATTCTTATAGTGCCGGGGACGTTATTGTAAACGATTATACCGTCGGCGCCTAAGGCGGATGCGTTTTCAACCTTTTCTTGGAAGTTGATCGAACCGCGCCTTACTACAACTATTATTTTTTCGCCGGACTGCTTGGAAGCGAGGCGTTTTTTTACTGTTGTGGAGTAGTCGCCGGGACGACCAACGCCGGGGATTACGAGATAAGTAAACTTGCCTTCGGTTTTACCCGTCGTTTTATAATCGAGCATTTCTTCGGCAAAGTTGAAGGGAACGCTGTTTGCGTCGTTGGATTCGTTATAGAATACGGCAACGTTGGCGTACTGACTGGAGCTGCCGTTGTCAGCGTTAGCTACCAAATAGGGAGCCATCTGTCCGTTGACGGAAGCAACCGACAGAGAGCCTGTAAAGGTTGAGGGCGAGCCTACCGTACCGGAGTCGGGGTTGGAGGCAAGGTTTGTACCGAATTCGCTACCGAAGCCCGAGCTGTACTCGTTACCTGCGGCGGCGATAAGTGATACGCCTAATCCTTTAAGCCTTTTGTAGCAAGTGCTGAGCATCAAGCCCTCGTCGTCTCCATCTATTTCGATGTTGTAGAAACCGCTGGCTGTACCGAGGCTCATGTTGACTATGTCTACGCCGAGAGTTGCGCAGTCGTCAAGTGCGGCAACCAAGTCTTCGCTGGTTGCACCGCCGAGATCTTCGCTGTCAAGGTCGTCGGTGAACGTTTTGCAGATTACGAGCTGAGCATTGGGTGCAGCACCCAAAAATGCGTAGGGATACTCAGGATGACCGGAAAAATCATCTACTACGTTGCCGTCCTTATCGACGTAAGTTTTAGCTTTACCTGCTACGATACCTGCAACGTGCACGCCGTGCTGGTTGTATGAGGGATATACGTCGGCATCATCGTCCGCATAGTCGAATACGAAAGGAACTTTTTTACTTAAATATACGTCGTCCGCCGTGAGACCGGGGGAACGCTGAGCCGCCTTAAGAGTGCCTAACTCAAAAGCTCTTTCGATATGTTCCTTATCAAACGCCACTTCGCCTTCGGGATCGTAGGAGAATGCTTCGTGAGTATAGTCGAGACCCGTATCCAAAATTGCAACCGTTATACCGCTGCCGTCGTACTTGTCAAGAATACTCGTAGTATCGTAGATACCCGTGCCGTAAATTTTGCTGTAGTTTTCTTGAACTTCAACGGCGGAGAGCGCCGAATAAGTCTTGGAAATACCCGCCATGCTTACGCCGGACATCTTTCTGATTTTATTGAAGTGGGCAGTGTTAATTTCGATTGCCACCGCATTCAACAAGGTGTTATACCTTGCCACTTCTTTATATGCTATACCCGAAGCTGCGATATCGGTGAGCAACTTGCTCTGCGATTCGTTTATTCTGCGGAGCGCTTTTTGACCTGCGGAAGTATCGAGATACTCCGCAACGGTCATATCGCTACCCTTACTTTCGGATATCGACTCGGTATTAAGGCTGATCATAACCGTTTTGGTAACGTTCGTGCCCGTTATATTGCGGACTTCCTCTTCTTCGCCGTAGTCAACAACCTGATTGCTGAGATTGTTTTTGACTATTTCAGATAAGTCGAGCGAACCTGTAACGTTCTTAAACGATGCCTCTTGCACAAGCTCGGAAGTTCCGGCTACTGACTTGGACTCGTTTGCATAAGTTATAATCTGGCTTGCCGCTATGGTAGACGCCATAGTGAGCGACAGGGCGGCGTAAACAAATTTTTTGGTCTTGAATTTCATATATACCTCAATTTATTATTCGACAATTGTTCCTTATGCGACTTACGCTTTTGTAAGGGTAATCGTCCAATCTTCTGCATTTTCACTGCTTCTGTCGAGAGTTGCAACGAATACTTGCTCGTCTAACTTGAAGCTTAACACGACAACTCCGTTGATTTCGCTAACTATTTTGTAAGTATATTCAACTACAGTACCTTGGGCAGTGAAACAGATAACTCTGGATACACCGTCGAATAAGAAGTACTCTTCATCCGAGCCTGCATTATTAACTGCAAGACCGAACAGGTCGTCTGCCTCTTTCACGGTTGCTTTCCACTCCGATTTATCCTCAACTTTATTCTTAACCAAAGTTACGCTATACTTATAGGTTGCTCCGTTATCTTCGCTTAATCCGATAACGTGCTTGCCGGTTAAGTTATCCTCGATAAGGATTATATAAGTATACTTAACGTCTTCGGAACCCTTGGTGTGCTTCGTAACACCGCCGCCGCCGTTGAACTCGTAGCTTATATTTTCGTTTTCAGTGTCGGTTGCAGTAACTCCGCGCAGCCAGTCGGTTTGAAGTATTGCAAAATATTCTTCGCCGACATGGACGTAATAGAGAACTGTGTAGCTGAGCTTATGAGCGACATTCCAAGGTACCATATAGAAGTAGGAATTTCTGACGATAAACCTTACAACTCCAAGTTCGTCTATCGTATAGTTGTAGCCTGTGACAGCCTCGTGTTTTGCATTGTACAGAACTACCGTACCGCCACGGAATACAGATGCGGAAAGTCCGTCGAATATCAGCGTCTCGCCGGTGTCTTTCTCCTTTTCGGGATCGTAAACTTTATATATTTTGCCAGCATACTCGTCTTTTAACTCGGAATTGATACAAATCGAGTTAATTGCACTCGTTGTGCTGTTGTCGGGACCGATGGAAAGCTCGGTCGCCGTGCCTGATGTGACGGCGTTAATATAGTAGGTTTCGCCGTCAAGCTCAAAGGTCATAAATCCGCCCGCTAAGTCGTAGGTGAGATTAATATTTTCCTCTCTATCACTGAGCGCACTACCGTTAAACTCGGAGACGGTATACTTACCTTCTGCCTTGTTGTCGGCGTAAATCTTGCCGATTTCGATAGTTCCGCGCTCGCCGCCTATTGCCCATGTGCCGGTGAAAGGAGTGTGCCTTGTAAGGGAAATATTTCCACCGCTCGTACGTGCAAACTGGAATACCTTCTTACCGTTGACGTCAGCTATTGATATTGTACCGCCGGAGTATGAGCCACCCTCTACCGTAACGGTGATTGTGCCGGCATCATCAAGTTTATAGGTGTAGGAGCGTGAAGTGCCCTCGCCGTTGTCTGCGGTCATTTTGCCGCCGTTGGGAAGCCTGCCCCTGCCGTCGAACGAATATACGTAGCCATCCTCGTCTATGAGCTGGTGGGTGTACCACTCGTCGCGGGGTTGAAGGGCAAAGCCTGTAACACCCGAAGCGGTTACGTCGATATAACCGGTGGATTCGTTGTATTTTAAGGTATACTCTACACCGTTGTAGGTATACTTACCCGTCATAGTTCCACGGTTGATACTGTATTTACCTGCCGACTTGCCGTCAAGCTGTACAGTGCCCGATATTGCAATATCATGGGTTTTGGCGTCGCCGGGGAGATTGTAATAACCGATACCGTTGAATGTTACCGTTTCAAGCGCAGAGTTTTCGCTTACCCATGTGCCTCTGAAATTGTCGTATGCCGCAACACGACCGGGTCTTCCTTCAAGCTCGCCGGTGAGCAGGTTGCTGCTCTTATCGAAAGTGAGCTCGGCAAATTTTGAAACGCCGTTGTAGATATATATGGTTTTGGTATCGTCTTTAACGCTTGCGGTATAGTCGAGGTCGTACTTTTCGCCCGTACCGTATACAGCTTTTGCTGTACCGTAACCGTCCTGAGATATACCGTTGAGCGTAAGATTGATGGTAACGGTTACCGTTGTTGAACCGTCTTTTACGCTCTGGTTGTAGTACCATTCACCCGTAAAGCTACCTTCAACGTAGTAAACGTATTCTTGTGAATTCTTTGTGATTACAAGGAAGCCGTTTTCGTTGATTTTAGCCGTGAAGTTAGCGCTACCGTTAGCGGTGAGAACGCCGTCCGAATTTATGGTGTAGGTACCGGCGCTTGTCGAGCCGAGATTATCCGTATAAGTCCAGTTACCTGTGCCGCTGTTCATACCCTTTCCGTCGAAATGGTAAGAGTCGTTCAAGGTGAACTCTCTTTCCCACGTGCCGGTGAAACCGTCGAAAGGTTTAACAGACTGTGAATTTATCGTAGTAACGTAGCCGTCACTGTCGATATTTGCAGTTACGGGTGTGCTACTATCGGCATAGGTTATGGAAAGCGTCTTTCCCGACTCATTATATATATAAGTAAAGGTCGTTTCGCCTTTCGTACCTGTGCCGTTGCCGTAGAATGCGTATACGGTGTTGCCGTCGTAGTACTCGCCATAGTGGAAGTCATCTATAATCTTGACACCCTTAAGTGAATCGCCTTCCTCAAACAGATAGAAAATTTCACCTGTTGATACGTAAGCAATTCCATCTTCCGTCATTTCTATTTCTACTTCCTGTACATAACCGCCGACAATGTTAAGTGCGTGGCTATCGGTGTCAACTGTTGCGCTGAAATTATACAGGGAGCTGAGATAGTAATCTTTGTAGCCCTGCTCTAAAGAGGTTATGCGTGTGGAGAGTTCACCGAGGTAGGTGGTGAGAAGTATGAGCTGTGTGCCGTCCCAAGTGTAAACAGACGTGATATTGAGCGCACCGTTGCGGTATTCGAACGTACCGTCGTCTCTGAGCTCCAATCTTGCCTTGGAACCTACGTCGTCGCCAAGGAAATAAGTGCCCCAAATGTCGGAATAATTTGCATAGCCAACATACAGAGTTACGTTAGTAGTGGGGATAAACGAATAGGGAACTTTATTTTTAAGCTCTGCGTCGAAGAAGTAGCTGTACGAACGCATGCCGTTGGTTCCGTCAACATATTCGGGAATACCGTTCTGCTGCAAATACCAGTTTGCCATGCTTCTGTATTCGCTGAGCGAGTAGTCGCCTGGATCTTTTCCGAAACCTGTCGCAGCATTCAAAGTTACCTTAAAGTTAAATTCTAAGGCTTCTGCGAAGTTGATTACGGGCATGCCTTTTTCAAAGGTCCAGTCTTCCTCGTTCCAGTGCATTACATTATATATAAAGTCTTCGTTAATGCTGTCTTTCGCCATACTGCCGAACACTATGGGCTCGTACGTGGTTGCGTCACGCAAGTCGTCGCCATGCTCGCGGTATGCAGCGATATCGTCCATAATTACGAGATTCTGATAACGGCTTCCGGCAGAGTTCTGTGCGTAGATATCGCCCATTGAGAAGCAGTTGTACACAAGTGCGTTGAAGCCGAGACGACCGACTATACCGCCGGCATTTGCTTTGTAAAACTCGTCTGTACCGTATCCTTCGTTATATTCGTAAGGGCTGTAAGAGTTAATTTCGCCCGTAGAATAGCAGTTAATTACAGAAGTGCCTGCGGAAGCATAACCGACTATACCGCCGGCATTGAGTCCGCCGTTAATGTAGCCCGTAGAATAGCTGTTTAAAACGTATGCCGAGACGTGTTCCTCGCCTACAGCAAGGAGTCCCGTTATTCCACCGACAGCATATACGAAACCGTTGCCGTAAATTTCTATATTGACGTCGCTATGACAAGACGTGACGCCCGAATAGTACATGAACGAGCCGTCTGAGGAATATGCCGACATCTGCTGACCGATAAGACCGCCGACGTACGACGTATAGTTACCGCCGGTAACTTCGATTATGCCGTTAGCCGTGCAGCCTGTTACGCTTGCACCGAAGCTCAAGCCGATAAGTCCGCCGACGTAAGTTTCGTAAGAGTTCGAGCTCGATTCGGGGTAACGTGCGGGGTTAGCCTCTATTCTGAAATTTTCGAGATGAAGATTATATATTGCGGGGACAGAAGCGGTTGTCGGTGTAACGTATCCGAAGAGACCTACGTTGGTTATATAGGTCGTAGCGTACGTTTCCTGATCTATCCATTCGTCGGTGATTACGAAATTTGAAATGGTGTGTCCGTTACCGTCGAAATTACCGGCAAAGAACGAAAGATAAGTTTGGGCATCGCCTATGATATACGCCTGCCAGCCTTCAAAGTCGATATCATTTTCAAGCCTGTAATAGCCGTTGAAATATCTGCCGTCCGTCCAATAGTCGTCGTTTATAAGCATTGCCATCTGATAGAGGTCGACAGGCTTGGAAAGGCGGAAGGGGTCATTCGCCGTACCGGAGCCGCCGTCTTTTCTTGCGGTGAAGCTTTTTTCAAGTACGAGCGCGCTGACTTGTATGGCGGTATCGTTTTCAAGGGTCAACTCGTAAAAACCGTCTTTATCGGGCTTTAAAATCTGACCGCCCGAGCCAAGCACCTCATAGCCTTGCGTCGAATCGTAATAAACGCTGATTTCAACTTTGAATTTTACCGTTTCGCCGGCAAGCCTCGTTTGGTTGACGTCGGATTGAATTATTACGTCGTTTTCGTCTTTGTATCTAACGTGAGCGTTGGTTGCATTGAAATTGAGTTTAACCTCTCTGAATATACCCTCTACTCTTACGGTTGTGGGCTCATTCATCGTGAAAGAGTACTCGTTGTTGCCATCCAATTCAATCTTTTCATTGTTGGCATACACCTCAGGTACACCCTGATAGCCGCTATTTACGGTTAAAGTGAACCTGACTTTCGTACCTGTTTTTACAGCCATACCGTTGCCGAGTCCATCGTTTAAAATGTTATACTTAACGCCGGGCGTGGGTGCAAATATCAAGGTGTTATATGTTCCCTTTGCAATTATGCCGTCTACCCTGACTTCGGTATTTTCTTTAATTTTGAACGAATAAACACCTTTTGAGTTAGGCGTGAGAATCTCTCTGTCGTCGTTGTTTGTGCTGCTGGGGGCAGAAAGATTACCTATAGACACCACAGGCTCGCCTTCCGCTTCGTCGTCTATAACGAGCTTGAAGCTGACGGTGGTGCCGTCTTTAACTTCCCAACCGCTCTTAATGTCGCAAACATAGCGTACGCCGTTAGCCTGCCTGAAAACCAAAGTATGGTAGTTGCCCTTGCCGTTACATGCAACAAAAGCACAAAGACACGCGAGCATAAGCGCAGAAAGTATGACTAATAAAAATTTCTTCATGGCCACTTCCTCTTATTATTTTGTGTATTATAGCGCAATAATGTAAGTCCCGTTAAAAAAGCCGCTATACCATATATATATTATAGGTCAAGCTCAAACAGGTTAATATTTTTTGCCCATTCTCACTAATACGGATTTATTATACTACGCTACGGATAAAATATCAAGTGTTTTGAATACTTTTATAATTATTTTCACATATTGTTTTTTTGACAATTTTATCCTTATATATTTTGTGAAATTTTGTCTTAAAATACCGCTCAAAAGAACTTAAAAATGCATAAAAGGAATTTTTATGCAAAAATAAACCTGTTGCAAACTGCAACAGGTTTATGGCGTGGAAGGAGGGATTTGAACCCTCGCCACAGAAATCCGTGCTAACGCCTTAGCAGGGCGTCCCCTTGAGCCACTTGGGTACTTCCACTCACAATTTATTTGAGCTAAGTTAATATAACACAATTTACGGGGTTTGTCAAAGCATTATTCGGAATTTTGGAAAAATCTATTAAATTTTATACGGACGGCATTACTTGTTATAGCCCTTGGGGTTGAGAGCCTGCCATTTCCAAAGAGAGCGGCACATGTCGTCTATGCCGAGCTCCGCCCGCCAGCCAAGCTCCTTTGAAGCCTTTGAGGGGTCGGCGTAGCACTCGGCTATATCGCCAGCACGGCGGGACTTTATGGAGTAGGGCAGTTTTTTGCCGCAGGCACGCTCGAAAGCGTGGATAACCTCTAAAACGCTGTAGCCCTTGCCCGTGCCGAGGTTGTATATATGCACTCCGCTGTTTTTGACTTTTTCGATTGCCGCCACGTGACCTTTGGCGAGGTCAACAACGTGAATGTAGTCACGAACTCCCGTACCGTCGGGCGTGGGGTAGTCGTTGCCGAACACTCCTAGTTCGGGCAACTCGCCTATTGCCACTTTGGCAATGAAAGGAGTGAGGTTGTTGGGAATTCCCTGCGGGTCCTCGCCTATGAGCCCACTCTCGTGAGCGCCGACGGGATTGAAGTATCTTAATAAAATAACCGTCCAGTCGCTGTCGGCGGCGTACAGGTCCTTGAGCATCAGCTCCTGAAAATATTTTGAAGTGCCGTAGGGGTTGGTCGTGCCGCCCACCCTGCACGTTTCGTCCAAAGGAAGCCGCTCGGGTGAACCGTAAACGGTTGCCGAGGACGAGAATACTATTTTTTTACAGCCGTGACGGCGCATGGTATTTACAAGCACCAGCGTGCTGTACAGGTTGTTTTCGTAGTACTCTATCGGTTTTTCGCAGGACTCGCCCACCGCTTTGAGCCCCGCAAAGTGTATAGCCCAGGCAATCTTGTGCTCGGTAAATATTTTATCCATGAGAGCGGCGTTGCGCACGTCGCCCTCGTAAAATATCACCTTTTTGCCGGTGATTTTTTCAATTCTCCTTATGCTTTCGGGCGAGGAATTTGAAAAATTATCTATTACTATTACATCAAACCCCTTTTCGAGAAGTTCAACGCAGGTGTGCGAACCGATATAACCTGCTCCGCCCGTCACTAAAATCTTCATATGTTTCTCCTGTATTATGTAGAATTGTAACAAAATGCAAATACAAAGTCAAGCGGCGTGCGGCTAAT
>JAFLVN010000003.1:36423-45349 GCA_022508285.1 Clostridiales bacterium | reverse complement strand
CCCCCCCCCGCCGCAACATGAATATTTTTACTTTGCCTTTAACTGGCTCTTCTGCTTTTTGTAGGTTTCGTTTGCCGTGTCAATCAAATTCTTGTTGGCAGGCTGCGGCTGATAGTAGCCTCTGGTTGACATCTGAGTGAACAGCGTGTACTGATTATCGGCTACGCCCATAAGGTTGGTTGAAAAATTTTTGCGCATTGACTTGGTGCTACCCTCGAAAAGCGCAGTGGTGTAGATTGTCATAAGCTGCTTTTCACTTTCAAGCATATCCTGCAAAGCGTCCTTTTCGTTTAAAGTTACGTCGCTTTTTGTAAGTTTCATTTTCCGCCTCCAATAATGTTTAAGAGCGCATTATAGCGCTGTTCGTGTTCGTCTGCAATCAGCGACATGCACTGCGCCAAATCCACGTCGGTAAGCGACTTTGAGTAGGCACGTGCCTTTTTGCAGATTAACCCCTCGGCAGTCAAAGCGTCGGAGATGAGTTCAAGTTCCTTTGAAGTTATATCCTGCATAAAAATTACCTCCGTCATAGTTATTGACAGAGGTAAAATTTTTATACTTATGTGTGCCATTTAAACTTTCTTCGGGTCTGTAAACGTGGCGAACAAATCGGCAACATCGGAAGTTTGACCGCTTATAAGCTGATAGTACGGGTCGGAGGAAAAATCCCGCTCCTTTTCATACTCGCCGCCCAAAGCCTCGATGGCAAACTTCAATTCGCGGTATTCCGTGTAGGGAATGCCCTCCTCGTCTATCTTGTCTAAAAGATATGGCAGGGCACGCTCGTCGCCGTAGGCGGCAAGGTAGCTTGCGTGCATGGAAACATTTTCAACGTCGCCACGGAATTCTTTAATAAGTATTTCGAAAATTCTATCGTCACGGATTACCGAGCGGGACAGAATTTCGCACATGTATTCCTTTTCTACACCATTTCCGTAAAACTCAAGGGCTTCGTTTACGACTAAATCCGCCTTTTCCTTTATGAGATCCACACAGCGGTTTTTAAGGTCGGTATCGTCTGTTGAAACGAGTATATTCAGATATTTTTTTATCGCTCTGTCGTCAGAGCCTATTATGTTCATTGCATACTCGCACTCGGAGCTTCCTTTATCGAGCATAGGCAGAAGGCTTTCAACCAAGTTTCTGCCCTCGATTTCGTTGCAGAGAAATTCCGAGACGGGCACGTTCTCCCTAAGGTGCGCCTTTAGGCAGCGGATTATATCCGAATCGGTCATTTCCGCATAAAACTCTCTCGGGGTCTTGCCGAGGGATTTTATTTTTGTATCGCCGAACTTTTGATAGAGTTTGGGAATAATATCCTCCCACTCGTCCTCTCCATATTTGCCGGCGTTTTTTGAGATATATTCGCTCAGCTTTTCGTCGAACATTCCGTCAAAGTCGTAGAGCCTCATCGTTCACCCCGTAAAGCTTTAAGCCTCTTTTCCGACACGTCGAAAAAGGCGCTCAAATTTTCCTTTGTTATACCTGTGTCAGTGACTTCGGAATCCTCGAATATCACAGCCGTAAGTGCGTCCAAGTCCTTTGCGGCGTCAAGCCGTTCACTCCTCTCAAGCTCGCCGTAAAGCTTTTCTGCGGCGGTTGCAAACCGTTCGCCGTAAGAATCGTCGAGTATCGAAAAATGTGCCACAAGCCTCGAATACGCACGGGTGAAGTTTGTGCGTTTTTTTATACCCGTGTAGAGTTTACGCATGGATACCCGCTTGTAAACGTTGCAGATTACGACGCCGAATTGGTTTTCTTCTCCCCTCTCGCAGAGCGACTCCAACATTTCTATTTTAAGCTTGTCCGCAATGAAAGGGTGCAGGAGAAGGTCGCGCACGTAGTCGTCCATCCGTGCCTTGATTGCAACCTGAGCAGCGAGAGCCTGAAGTTCTTCGTTGTTGGGATTAACCTCGTCGAAGCACCACTTAACGGGCCCTGCTATATTCAGTTCGTCGGAAAGGTGCAACGCCTGCTTTTTGGGCAGTTTTATGAATGCGGCGAGCATTTTAAGCGACGACTGCCTGAGCTCCTGCGGCAGAGAGTAAAAATAGCTCATCTCCTCCCACTCGCCGCTCTCCGCACGCTGCCGGGCTATGCGATGGTAGAATTGCGCCGTTACCGCATCGGGATAGATAGTAAGGAGCTTATCGAACGCATCGAAGCACTCGGCGTATTTTTTTGCGTTGAACGCCGAAATCGCCTTAAAGTACAGCATGTTCAAATCGTTCTGCACGTCCCCCTCCATTTTACAAAAAAGGGAATACGCCTCGGCGTGCATTTTGTTTTCGCAGCACACGGTAGCTATTTTGAACAGGTCGTCCGTCTCTTTCAAGTCAAGGCTTAAAAGTTTTTCCGTGATAGCACGGGCTTCCTCGAATTTACCCACCTCGCTCTTGACGGCGGCAAGCGTTGTGAGCGCCTGCACGTTCTGCGGCTGTTTTTTGAGAATATTCAGGCACTCCGCTTCGGCTTTTTCGCATTCGTCCCGTACTATGTGGCACATAGCTATATAATTTCGAGCCGCACTCCACTTCGGGTTACCCTCGGCAACCGTATCGAAGTGCTCGAGCGCCTTATCAAACTCGCCCTCTTTCATACAGTTTATACCCTCGGTCATTTCCTCGGATACGTCGGCGATTTCGGGCGGATATGAGAATTTTAAGGGGTTGTCCTCGGCGGAGAGAAAGTCTTGCACAATCTGCTCACGGGTTGCCGCATCCACCTCGTCCGTTTCAAGCAGGAGCTTGTTGTAATAGTATGCCGAAAAGTGCTCGTTTCCCAAATTCATGTAGCCTACGGCAAGCCCCTCGTAGCAGTCGGCGAGTTCGCTTGACGGCGCCACGTCCATATACTTGAACCAGTGGTGCACACTGCGCTCGTACAGCCCCATATCGTCGAAAATTTCGGCGTACAGCATATAGCTGTCCATATCGTTGCCCGAAATTCCCGCATTCTTGTTGAGCATTTTCAAAGCGCCTATATAGTTGTGTTCATCGAGCATGTCGGCGGCAATGGCAATGAGCCTGTCGCCGTTGAGGTCGATTTTTACGGTCTTTGACATAAATTAATTTTTAAAAAGTTCTTCTTCGTCCTCTTTTGAGAACTCATAATCTTTGTTGCAGTAGTGGCAGTGTACGCTAACCTTGCCATGCTCTGCAATTATACTGTTAAATTCGCTTCTGCCTAATGAAGCTACCACGTCGGCAATTTTTTTGCGAGAGCAGTTGCACTTGTATTCGGGGAAAGTGAGGTATACCCCGCCGTCCTTGGTTTCCTCTGAAAAGTATTCCCGCATTATGCCGTCCGCACCGAAATTTTCCACCACGTCCGCAGCGTTCACAAACGCCTGCATGCGCTCTTCAGCCCTGTCCATGTTTTCCTCTGTGGTTCCCGGGAGAAGCTGCATAACCACGCCGCCCGCCGCCTTGCACACTCCGTTTTGGATTTTAACGCCGATTGCTACGGCGGTGGGAATTTGCTCGCTTATGTGAAAATACTGCATTAAATTTTCGGATACGTCAGACGCCTTAAGCTCGCACGTTCCTATGAAGGGGCGGTAAAAGCCGTCGTCTTTTATTACGGTGAGAGTGCCGCCTTTAAGACCGCCCCCGCCGCCGTCGATATATCCTCGGATATGTCCGTTTTTATCTCCCGAAACGCTGACGGTCGCACTGCCGTCACCCGATTTTACGGTGAGTGAAATTGCGCCACGCTCACTCTTTAAGCACCCCGCCATATACGCTGCGGCGGTGAGCATACCGCCGAGGATTTCGGCGGAGCTTTCGTCAAGGTGATGAATTTTTATCGCATCGTTGACAAGCCCGCAAGTCTCCAAAACGGACAGCGATACCTGCCTGTCGTAAACAAGGCTTTTATAGAGTTTATTCATAACTTCCTGCATATAAAGTTTATTCTTTCTTCCTTTGAGCCGCCGAGGTGTCCCTCTGTTTCAACAAAAAATCCTGCCGAGGTCAGCGCCTCCGAAACGTCTTTTTCTGTGTGGATATATTGGGTTTGACACTCGTCAGAGCGGCTGTAAGTGCCGTCCTCATTCAGCGAAAACAGAGTTAAATCCATTTCCACCCTGTCGCCCTTGAAAGTGTTAAACCAAATCAGCGTGGCTCTGTCCATATCCTTAACAAACAGGTTGTCGCCCACGATATTTTTCAGTTTATTTTCAGAGCTGATGTCGAAAATGAATACGCCGCCCTTTTTCAGATTTGCGCATACGCCCTTAAAGGTTGAAAGGAGCTTATCTTGGGGAACGTAGTTTATGCAGTCGTTCACGGCGGTTATGAAATCAACCTTGCCGCATAAACGTAGTTTGGTTATATCGCCCGTTAAAAATTCCGAACCCACTCCCTCTTTTCGGGCAAGCTCGATTGCGGTGGACAACATTTCGGGTGAGATGTCCATTCCCTTTACCGAATAACCCGCCTTATACAGCGCACGGGTGAAGTAGCCGTTTCCGCATCCAACGTCAACGCCTTCTCTGCCCGCACCGAGGCGCTCGAGCGTTTTAATTAAATACTGCGACCATTCAACATAGTCGCAGTCGGAGTTTAAGTATTCGAATACGCCGCCTATTGCGGAGTAGCTTTGCTTTGTTTTCATTTAAGGAGATTTTCCGAGCTGATTTTTTTATTTTTCTTGCCTTTCTTGTTTTCGGGCTCGGTAAGCGCCTTTTCACGCTCGGCAAACATTCTGTTATACTCCACGTATACGGCGTCCTTTTCGTGCTCTTTTTCGTAAGCTACAACGTCCGCCGCAAGCTTTTCGCGGGTTTCAGCCACTCCTGCAAGCTGCGCTCTTGTGAAGGTTTTTCCAAGTCCCTGTACCGTTTCTTCCCTGTTTATGGGCTTTATGGGTCGGGATATAAGCTCACTCTTGCCTGCCGCAAGAAGTTCAAGCGCACGCTGCTTATCATCGGTTGCCTTTTCTTCGGCGAGCTCTCCACCAGATTTCTTTGAGCGCTCCGCTTCCTTTTCGACCTCTACGGCGGGCGCTACATATAAGTCTACCGCCCACTGCGTAAAGGTGAGCCAGCACACCAGAATGAACGAGAATCCCAGGAACGCAAAAATGAAATATGCAAGGAACAGCCAGAATCCTTTGAAAAACATAAACCATACGGGTATGAGCGTGAAACCCGCCATGAATACCGTTTGAAGGGGCGTTCCCAAAATAACCAAGAATGCGTTGCGGAAAAGATATTTTAATTTAACACGGTAGCTTACGCCTATTGCGAATACCCACGCAAGATAAATACCCGCAAGTACGTCGGCAATCACTATGAATACGTATGCGGTTGTTGCACCCGCTTTATTGCCGTCTATCGCACGCTCTATTTCCATCCAGTCCTTTATAAGAAAAGTGGAATACATTAAAAGCATAAACAGAATTACGGGCAGAACGGTTTTTAAATAGCCGACCTTTATGCCGTGTAAAAAGCTTTTGAAATGGAATTCACCTTTGGTCTGAATAAGCTTTCTTATGCAGTATGCCGCTCCGGAAATGCCAATCGACGCAATAAGACCCGCCGCAATAAGCAACGCATAGAACATGGCATCCGCCGAAAGGTTGACTCTTTCCGCAAGCCCCATAAGCATACTCGGGGGATAGCCGCCCACGGTGGCGTTGAAAGGATATACGCTGCCGATGCTTGCAATATACACGTTGCGGAAGTATACGACGACTATTGCGGGCACGAAAAATATAAGCACTATGAGATTGAGCATCACAAGCTTCCAGAAATTTGCTTTAACAAGCTCCCAGCTTGCCTTCCAGCGCCCCTTTCCAGCAGCTTTGCGTTTAAAATCGTCGGCAATTTCGTTGCCCTGCATTCCGATGAGTTCTGCCATAAATTATAACCTTTTTATCAATATCGCTTTTGGGTTTATATAATAATATCATACCGATAAAAATATTTCAATTATTTTATTGGTATAGAATATAAAAAACTTTACTTTGACCCAATATTATGGTAGTATCACTTCTATGAAAAAATATAACGTTGGCGTTATCGGCGCAACCGGTATGGTGGGTCAGAGGTTTTTAAGCCTTTTGGAAAATCACCCCTTTTTCAATGTGGTATGCCTTGCGGCTTCCAAAAATTCGGCAGGCAAAAAGTACAAAGATGCCGTCAAGCGTTGGCTGATAGAAAAATCCATGCCCGAAAAGTTTGCGGATATGACCGTACTCGACGCAGTAAACGATATAAAGAAAATCGTTTCAAAGGTCGATTTCTGCTTTTGCGCAGTAAATATGCCGAAAGACGAAATACGCACGCTCGAAGAGGCATACGCAAGAGCCGAATGCCCCATAGTTTCAAACAATTCTGCGCACCGCGATACATTCGACGTGCCCATGATTATCCCCGAGATAAATGCCGAACACCTTGAAATTATTAAGGAGCAGAGAAAACGCCTTAATACAAAGAGAGGGTTTATTGCGGTAAAATCAAACTGCTCACTTCAATCCTACGTTCCCCTTTTGCACCCGCTTAAAAAATTCGGCATAAAATGCGCTACCGTGTGCACTTATCAGGCAATTTCGGGTGCGGGAAAAATCTTTGAAACCATGCCCGAGATTGCGGACAACGTTATTCCGTATATCGGCGGGGAAGAGCAAAAAAGCGAGCTCGAACCTCTTAAAATATGGGGTAAAATACAAGACGGCAAAATCGTGCCCGCAACAGCACCGACTATCACAGCACAATGCGTGAGAGTGCCGGTCGCCGACGGACACACGGCGGCGGTGTTTGTGAAATTTGAAAACAAGCCCACTAAAGAACAAATTTTAAATGCGTGGAAAGAGTATGCGGGCGAGCCGCAACTTCTCTCTCTCCCCTCTGCCCCAAAACAGTTTATTAACTATTTTGAGGAAGATAACCGCCCCCAACCCAAGCTCGACAGAAACATTGAAAACGGAATGGCGGTTTGCGCCGGTCGCTTGCGGGAAGACAGTCTGTTCGACTACAAATTTATTGGCATGTCGCACAATACTCTGCGAGGCGCCGCCGGCGGCGCCGTACTGCTCGCCGAGCTTTTAGCTGCTAAAGGATACTTCGATTAAATTCTCAAAAACCTAATAATTATAAATTTTAAAAGTCGTGCGCAAGCACGACTTTTTGCATATAATGTAATATTACTTTGCAGTAGGTATTTTATGACAGGTTTTTTGAGCGGAGTAATCACCGCAATGATAACCCCGTTCGACGGCGCAGGAAAAGTTAATCTGCCCGAGTTCGGTAAAATGATAGAGCATCAGATTGAAGGCGGCACGGACGGTATTGTAATACTCGGAACGACGGGCGAGCCCTCCACCATGACAGATGCTGAAAAGGAGAGCGTGATAAGATATGCGGTTGAAAATTTTAAGGGCAGGATAAAAATAATCGCCGGTACGGGCGGCAACGATACCCGCAGAGCGATTGCGGCAAGCAAACGTGCTGAAAGTTTGGGTATAGACGGCATAATTGCCGTCACCCCGTATTACAACAAATGCACGCAGGAAGGGCTGTATCTTTATTATAAGTCCATATGCGAATGTGTACATATCCCTGTAATAGCATATAGCGTTCCACCAAGAACGGGCGTGAATATTCTGCCCGAAACGGCGGAAAGGATAGCAGATATCCCTAACTTAGCGGGCATTAAAGAGGCGAGCGGAAACATGGCGCAAGTTTCGGAAATTATGCGCCGCATACGTGGAAGGGCAGATTTATATTCGGGCGAGGACGCCCTGAATCTTCCCATCCTTGCCATAGGCGGGGCAGGGCTTGTTTCGGTCGTCTCAAATATCGCCCCCGCACGGGTCAAAAAAATGTACACGCTTGTAAAAGAAAACAGGCTGAACGAGGCAAACGAAATGCAGGATTGTCTGCTCCCCTTGATAGACGCATGCTTTTTAGAAGTCAACCCAATTCCCGTAAAAGCGGCGTACAATATGCTTGGTTTTGACGCAGGAATACCCCGCCCTCCACTCACCGAGCTTTCTGAAAAATGCAAATTGAAACTGCAAACCGAACTTAACAAAGCGGGGCTTAATAAAATATGATTAATATTCTTGTCTGCGGCATATGCGGTAAAATGGGCGCAAATATATGCGAAGTTATAGCGGCGGACGGCGATGCGCAGGTCGTTTGCGGCGTGGATATATGCGGGTGTTTGCCACATATTCCGGTATATAAGTCGTTTAGCAAAGTTAAAGAGAGCGTGGACGTAATTATAGATTTTTCCTCCCCCGCCGCCCTTCACAGCGAGCTCGAATTGGCTAAGACCAGACACGTTCCCGTACTTCTGGCAACTACGGGATACTCGGCGGACGACTTGGATTATATAGAAAAGTGCTCGTCTGAGATTGCAATTTTTAAAACGGCAAACTTTTCGATTGGTGTGAATCTCTTGGTTAAGCTTGTGCGCAATGCTGCCGAAGCGTTGGGCGAGAGCTTTGATATAGAAATTATAGAAAAGCACCACCGCCTTAAAGCCGATGCGCCGTCAGGCACTGCGCTGATGCTTGCCGAGAGTGCAAACGGGGCTTTCGAAAATATGAAAGAGTACGTGAACGGTCGTGATAGCATTTTAGGAAAGCGTGGTGGCGAGATAGGCTTACACGCCGTGCGAGGCGGCACAATTGTAGGCGAACACGAGGTTATGTTTGCCGGCGATGATGAAATTATTACCCTTTCACACTCGGCTCGTTCAAAAAAGGTGTTTGCGGCGGGTGCGCTTAAAGCAGCTAAATGGATTTTAGGCAAGCCTGCCGGCAAGTATGATATGATGGACGTATTAGAAAATTTGTAAATAAACCTATTATGTTTAAATCAATCTATCCACATATAATTCTATAATATGTGATATAAGATATTCCTTATTGAATGATATAATATATAAAAGGCTAAAAAATAATATAATGAAAA
>JAFLVN010000003.1:0-36413 GCA_022508285.1 Clostridiales bacterium | reverse complement strand
CCGCCCCCCCGCTTCTTATTTTACTATTGCCAATTCTTTTAAAGCTCGGGTATACGCTATATATTTTTCGTTCGCCGTCATATCCTCGTCGGCGACGACTACGGCGGTAAATTCAAGCCCCTTGCTTTGATATACTGTCATAATATTTATTTTTGTTTTGGAGATTTTGCCCGTTACTCCCAACATATTGTAGCTCTTACGGGCAAACTTTTCAAAGTTTTTCTCCGAACAGATTACGGCTTTAAGTCCGTGCTTGCCGCTCAGATAGCTTGTAACCGAGCGGCTGTCTATAAATTCGATTGCCGAACCGTTCAGACCTATCGACTTCATGTCTATGCCGAGTTTTTCCGCCACATACTCCACTATCTGGTTTGTGTTGCGGTAATTCAGACTTAAATTATGGGTAGTTAATCCGAGCTCCGACCAGTCCTTTATGCCTCGGTGTGGAGTTATATTCTGCTTTAAATCGCCGAATATATTGAATATCGCTCGGTCGTTTACGGCTCGGAGTACGCCGTATTCGGCGGGTGATATGTCCTGCGCCTCGTCAATAAACAGAAATGCATACTTGGGCGACAAATTGAAACCGAGCTTTGTTAAAATAAGACAGAGAGCAAACGGGTCGCACTTTATCAGCGGCTTTGACGCAACAGAATACTTTGACTTTGCCTTTTTTAGTATCTCACGGTTGAAAAACCTCAACACGTCCTGAGTGTTTTCGCATTTTCCTATCGAAACGAGATAACTGTCGCCCCTAAGCACGTCGACAAAATCGTAAGCTGCGGAAAACCCGTTCATTATGTTTTCCACCCGCATATATACTTCGTCTATCTCGGCTTTTAGCTGTTCACGCTTCTCAATCCCGACGGAGTACGTCAGTACTTCATCAGTCCCGACCTTCAATTTATAGCGTCTAAGGTCTGATATCTCCCTCTCTACCGTATCCCTCAAAGACTTCAAATCGTCGAGTGCGGCAAGGCATATCTTATAGGAATATCTGCGGATATACTTTATCGATTTATAGAACGAGAGAAGCTGCCTGTAAAAAAAGGCGTACCCCTTCATTCTGTCGTCCGTATTTATAAGTGTTAAAAACTCCGTTATATCCAGTACGCAGTTGAACATATAGCGGAACTGCTTTGTGTAGTACAGTCCGCCGTCCGGCTTTTCCTTTATTTCACCGAGCACGCAGCGCCTTACTCTGAGGCTTGCGTTTTTTATTTTTTCGTATTCGGCAGTCTGAGCGGCGCACGCAGCAAGTACTTTTGCTACCGTTTCCGCCACATCTTCGGAGGCAAACATGCCGTATATGCCGTCATATACCTTACTGAGCCGCTTTTCGACGTTGGATACAAATTTTGGGGAATATATATATGCTAAGTATTCGGGCGGTACGGGAGCGGCATAGTCCACCTTGCCTAAAAGATTCACGCCCGCACTTTTCAGCAGTGTTATGAAGTAGTTATCAAGCGTGCTTGTTTTTACTTTTTCAAGCTCCAACACGGTGGAAAGCTCGTCGATAAATGCGTTGAATGAGTCGGAAGGCGTGATTACAAGCACATCGGAGCGGCGGATCGAGTCGTTATTGTACATAACGTAGGACAGCCTGTGCAACAAAATCATCGTTTTACCGCTGCCCGCAACGCCCTGAAGCACAAACTCGGCGGACTCGGGAAGCGTTATAATGTCGTACTGCTGCTCCTGTATAGTTTCGATTATGTCCGTTATTTCCTGCTTTTCCTTACGGCTGTTTAAAATTTCCTTTAAATAGGGGTCGAAAATCAACGCCTCGTCCCTGCCGGCTATTTCCTCTTTCGAGAGATAATCGGAGAGCGAAAGATATTCGTTTTTATAATCTATAAGTTTGCCGTCGCACGTGCGCAGAGCACGGCGGAGCACCAACTTATAATCGTAGTCGTTTATGGAGAACGAGGTGCGGCTCTTCTGATAATATTTCTGTGCGAGCGGCGCACGCCAATCGACAATCTCCAGACCTGTGTCGCCGTGTTTGCCTATATAGTATGAATTATAGCCCTCTTTTGAGTCTACCAAATCCATTCTGCCGAAGTACGTTTCCTTAAAAAAAGGCTTATATGTGTTGAGTTTTTGCTTCAATTTTGCAATGTGAGCATTGAGCTCAAGCACCTTGCGGTACTTTTCGGCATTGTATTCGGAGGACAGCGTGAGTCGTTTCTTTTCGGTGTTTGCTTCCTCTATGCCCTTTTTGAGCTTTACTATATAGAGTGCCTTTAACATAAGCATCACCGCATGAATATGCCTGTGCTCGAAAGCGCTTTGCTTGTCCTCGTCAAGAAGGTCCAAAAAGAACTGCTTATCGGGTTCCTTATGCGGTTCTATTAAATTTTTCAACTCTTTAAAATCCGCCATACACTCCTCTTATCTATTTAGTATATCACGGATTTTTAAAAATTGCAATACCCGACAGTCTATTCCATGCCGCCGTCCGCTTGCAACTCTATGTTTGTTTCTTTTTCATCATCAACTTTTTTCAGCGATTTCATAAATATGATTGTTAAAACGGCTGCCACTGCCATAGCAACAAAATCGGCTATAGGTGCCGCCCATAAAATACCTTCTATCCCGTAGAATATAGGCAGAACGCAAATGAGGGGAATGAATAAAACTATATCCCTTATAAGCGAAGCTATTATGGCGAACACCGGCTTACCCGCCGCCTGAAAGAAGATTGAAGTCATTTTTATTGCGCATGTGAAGGTTACAAGCATTAAGAATATGCGGAAAACTTTAACCCCGAATTTCCAGTAATTAGCGGGGTTGACCTGTGCGGGGTCGGGTTGCCCGAATATACCGACAACGGCTGACGGTGCGGCTTCAAACAAAATAGTGGAAACAAGTCCCACGGCAACCGTGCTTAAAAGAATGTATGCATACAGCTTTTTAACCCGGTCAAACTTTTTTGCGCCCATATTATAGCCTATTATCGGCTGACAGCCCAACACTATTCCCACCACTATATTTACGACGACGGTAAACACCTTACTTTCTACGGCAATGATTGAAATGGGGATATTTTCGCCGTAAACGGAAAGCGCACCGTACTTTTTGAGCATTATGTTGCATACGAGCGAAATTACAACTATCGTCATCTGCGTGATAAACGACGAAAGCCCGAGCTTTGCGGGACGGATAAATTCCTTGAAGTCGGGGATAAAACTCTTTAATTTAAGCTTAAAAGTTTTTGTTTTTAAAACGAAGTACAATACGCTTATTATAAATGAAACGGTTTGACCTATAACGGTTGCCCAAGCCGCACCCGCCATTCCCCAATGGAAAGCATAAATGAACAAGGGGTCGAGGATGATATTTATAACTGCACCCGCAAGCATGGAAGCCATCGACCAACCGGGTGCACCGTCCGCACGGACGACAGCGTTCATCATATTCATTGCCATAAATACGGGGAAAAAGCCGAGGATTATGTTGAAATATTTAACAGCATAGTCAATACTGCCGGGGATAAGTTCGCCTTTTGCGTTAAAGCCGTCTATGGTTGCGCCGAACGTGAGCAAAAGCTGCCTTTGCAGGGGATAAAAAACCGCCATTAAAATAAGACTTGCAACAACGGTAAAAACTATTCCCGTACCTATTGCCTTATGTGCATTTTGCGAATTTTTCTGACCTTGGGATATATTCAGGTATGCCGCACAGCCGTCGCCTATCCACCAAGCGAAGGCTTGAGCAATTATGAATATCGGAAAAACGACTCCCGTTGCGGCGTTGCCCAATACGCTCAACTCGCTGTTTCCTACAAAAATCTGGTCAACAATATTATAAAGTGCGCTCACCAAAAGCGACAAAACGCAAGGAACGGAAAATTTAAGAATTAATTTTAAAATTTTCTCTTCACCTAAATATTTAGTATTTTCGGTTTCCATAAAAGCCTCCTTAAAAAACAAAAACGGCACAAGCCTGCGCCTGTCCGTTTAAATAAAAACGCACCTGCAAGCGCCTACGTTCCGTAATCAGATTTACGCGCATAAGCGCCACATGTGTCGTCGTGTTTATTATCAAATTGTGAATATATATTATCATTTAATTAAAATTTTGTCAAACAAAGACCGCTCACTTTTTATGCGGTTTTTTTGCAAAAATTTTCATTAGCAAAAAAGCCGTCCACATATGCGGACGGCTTGTAATTTTTCTTAATTATTCCCACTCTATCGTAGCGGGGGGTTTGGAAGTTATATCGTATACAATTCTGTTTACGTGCTTAACTTCGTTGACTATGCGGTTAGAAATGGTTTCGAGAACGTCGTAGGGGATACGTGCCCAGTCAGCCGTCATAGCGTCAAGCGAGGTTACGGCACGGATTGCCACTACGTTTTCGTAGGTGCGGAAGTCGCCCTGCACGCCCACCGTTTTGCTGTTTGTGATTACCGTGAAGTACTGCCAGATTTCGCTATCAAGCCCTGCCTTTGCAATTTCGTCACGCAAAATATAGTCGCTGTCACGGAGAGTTTCAAGCTTTTCCTCGGTGACCTCGCCCATAATTCTTATTGCAAGTCCCGGACCGGGGAAAGGCTGGCGCATAACTACTTCCTTGGGCAGACCGAGCTCGAATCCGACCTTTCTGACCTCGTCTTTAAAGAGGTCGCGAAGAGGCTCTATTATCTCCTCAAAGTCAACTACGTCGGGCAGACCGCCAACATTGTGGTGGCTCTTTATAACTGCACTCTTGCCCTTGCCGCTTTCGATTACGTCGGGATATATAGTGCCCTGAACGAGGAAATCAACCTTGCCTATCTTCTTGCTTTCCACCTCGAACGAGCGGATAAATTCTTCACCGATTATCTTGCGCTTTCTCTCGGGGTCTGAAACGCCTTTAAGCTTTTCAAGGAAAATTGCGCCTGCGTCCGCCTTTATGAGGTTCATTTTGAGTCCGTCACGGAACACCTTCATAACCTCGTCCGCCTCGTACTTTCTGAGCAGTCCGTGGTCTACGAAAACACAGGTGAGTTGGTCGCCGACAGCTTTATGTATGAGGGTTGCGGCAACGGCGGAGTCAACGCCGCCCGACATGGCGCAAAGCACCTTTTTATTGCCTATCTTCTTCTTTAACTCCGTAATCTTGTTTGCGACGAAGTTGGACATGGTCCAGTCGCCGACAGCTCCGCAGACTTCGAATAAGAAATTCTTTAAAATCTGCATACCGTACTGCGTATGGTTTACTTCGGGATGGAACTGCACGCCGTAAATCTTGCGCTTGATATCGCCGAACGCCGCATAGGGGCAGTTGTCGCTTTCGGCAATCTTTTCAAAGCCCTTGGGCAGTTTTGTTATCCTGTCTGTATGGCTCATCCAGCATATTGCACGGGCGGGAATATCCTTTGTAAGGGGTGAGGCAATATACTTAACCTCCGCCTTGCCGTACTCCGAAGTTGTTGCGGATTGCACCGTTCCCCCCAGAATATGTGCCGTCAACTGACAGCCGTAGCAGATTCCGAGCACGGGTATATCGAGATTGAATACTTCGGGGTCGATTTTGGGGCTGCCCTCCTCATACACGCTGTTAGGACCGCCTGTGAAAATTATGCCTATGGGGTTGTAATTTTTTATTTTTTCCACGGTCATTTCAGACGGTAAAAGGTCGCAGAAAACGCCGAGCTCTCTGACCCTTCTTGCAATGAGCTGATTGTACTGTCCGCCGAAATCCAAAATTAAAACTTTTTGATGATTCATATCTTCCTCTTGTAAATATTTAAGGCGCAAGTTAAGCTTGCGCCGTTAATTGCTTTTATGATTTGGGGCTGTAGTTGGGGGCTTCCTTAGTGATATTGATATCGTGAGGATGGCTCTCCGCAAGCGAAGCGGCGGTCATCTTAACGAATTTGCCGTTTTTGCGGAGCTCCTCTATCGTACCGTTACCGGTGTAGCCCATACCTGCACGAAGTCCGCCCATGAGCTGGAATATTATGTCTGCTATAGCTCCACGGTAGGGAACACGCCCTTCCACGCCCTCGGGAACAAACTTCTTTGCGTCAGCCTGGAAGTACCTCTCCTTGCCGCCCTTTGCCATTGCGGGAAGGGAGCCCATACCACGGTAGCTTTTAAAGCTTCTGCCCTGATAAATTTCAAGCTCGCCCGGGCTCTCCGCCGTGCCTGCAAACAGCGAACCTATCATAACTGCGCTGCCGCCTGCGGCGATTGCCTTTACTATATCGCCCGAATACTTGATACCGCCGTCGGCGATTACACGCTTGCCCATCTTATCAGCCTGCTCGGCACAGTCTAAAACTGCGGTGAGCTGAGGCATACCTATACCTGCAACGACTCGTGTCGTGCAGATAGAGCCGGGACCTATGCCGACCTTTACCACGTCTGCACCCGCATCCATAAGGTCACGGGTAGCTTCCGCCGTAACAACGTTGCCCGCAACGAGGGGCAGATTGGGATATGCAGCCTTGACCTTTGCAACGGCGTTTATAATTCCCTTTGAGTGGCCGTGCGCCGAGTCGAGAACGACGATATCCACCTTTGATTTTACAAGTTCGGCAACACGCTCCAATACGTCGGGAGATGCGCCTATTGCCGCACCTGCAAGAAGTCTGCCGTTTTTATCCCTTGCGCTGTTGGGATACTGTATCGACTTTTCGATATCCTTAATGGTTATAAGTCCCTTTAAGTTGCCTTTTTTGTCCACTATGGGGAGCTTTTCTATTCTGTGTCTGCCGAGAATCTTCTGCGCCTCTTCAAGCGAAGTGCCCTCGGGAGCCGTAACAAGATTTTCCTTTGTCATTACGTTGGAGATAGGCTGAGCAAAGTTTGTTTCAAAGCGCAAATCACGGTTGGTGAGAATACCCACAAGCTTGCCGTCTCGGGTTATAGGAACGCCGCTTATCTTATACTTTGCCATAAGCTCGCATGCGGCGGAAACCGGCTGCTCGGGACTTAAGTGGAAGGGATCGGTTATAACGCCGTGCTCGCTTCTTTTAACCTTGTCCACTTGGAGAGCCTGCTCATCTATGCTCATGTTTTTGTGAATAATACCTATGCCGCCCTCACGTGCCATAGCTATGGCGAGCTTACTCTCGGTTACCGTATCCATTGCCGCAGATATAAGCGGTATGTTGAGATTGATGCCCTCACACAGAGTGGTCCTTAAATCTACCGTTGCCGGCAAGACTGACGAAGCTGCGGGTATAAGCAGTACGTCGTCGAATGTCAGTGCTTCCTTTACAATCTTGTTGCTCATGTATATATCTCCTATTCTGTTATTTCCGTAAGAATTGATATTACTGCGTCGTAATATTTTTGCTGTTGTTCGTCCGACGGATTGAATTTACCGATTTCCTCTGAAAGCTTCCGGCAAAATTCTATATCGGATTTTTTAAACGCCCGTGCCGAAAGCAATCCGAGCGCATTGTTCACGGGAAAGTCAGACACGTTCTGCATGGACGTTTGCGCCGCTTTGAGCGCCCCCTCTTTTTTCCCACGGTTGTACTTGGCACAGGCAAGCTTTCCATAAACGAAATGATAATAATTTACGCCGTTCGAAGCGGCGGTGCGCTTTTCGGAATAGCTGATAAAATCTTTACGCTTAACGAGCTTATCGCCGTAGTTTATGATATTGGCGTCGTCTGCCGCCAAAATACTGTCGTCAACGCAGCGGGCAAGATTTTCAACCGTGCCCGAATATTTGTAAGCAAGCCCCGCATAGCCCGTCGCAAAAGAGTATGCGCCCATATCCTCGAACATAGTTGCCATATGCTGCGGGAAGCCGAGGCTTGCCGTTGCAAATGCAATTATAATGGCTGCTATAACGATGAGAACGGTTTTAAAAGCCGTATTTGCTACTACGTTTTTCAACTTGCCTTTACCTGTTAGCGCACAATAAATTTTAAATATTTTATCACAGACGAACGGAAAATGCAACTAAATAATATAAAATATTATTTATAATATGCACTATTTATTCATATTGCGACATTCTGTTAATATAAATATCGTATGAAAAAATTTATCGCAGCCGCAGTATGTGCGGCAATTGCGGCAATTCTGCCGCTGACAGGTTGTAACACCCAAATTAATTACAGCAAATACATATCGGAAAAGCGCAGCGAAATTTACCTCTATAATGACGATGATATCGATATTACAGTTCACTGCGTATCCCGGGAACAGCCCTACAACGCCGACGGTATATGCGGGAATATGTGCGATATAGTGGAAATATTTGTTAAATTTTCATCCGTGCCCGAAAGCGTTGAAATTGCGGTGGGCGACTACTGGGGAGAGATGAACTACGAGGCGGTGCAAACCCGCTTTACGGCGAGCTACTCCGCCCCTCCCTTTAAAACAGACGGGATAGACGTAACGATTACGGTTGACGGCACGCAAAATAATTACCGCGTTTTAAGCGTTTCGGACAGCGGAGTTTTGAGCTGTGAACAGGCGCTGAAATGTGCGGTAGAGCATGATAGAGAACTTTTTAAAAGTCTGACCCGCAAAAAGGATTTTGCAGGTGAGATATACGTGCGACTGTTATATGACGACGGCTGTTATTATTACGTTGGCGTGTGCGACAGGGATAAAAATATAACCGCCTATCTCTTGGACGGCGGTATAGGTAAAGTTATCGCAACTAAAAAAATAAAAGCGTAATTTAAAGTATCTTTTCAAACGCTATGCGCAATGTATCGTCACGTAAAAGCCGAACCATGCCGCAACGAACGAAATTCAGTCTTTTCAAAAGTCCGAGCATGGGCGCATTCTTTTCGTGGGTGTCTATACGTATGCTCGAACGACCGCGGGAGTGTGCAAGCTGAGGTGCGGCAACTTCGAGTATATATTTTGCGGCGCCCGTTCCCCTGAAATTTTCAGCAACGGCGACCCTGTGCACGGCGATATAATTTCCGTCCGTTAGCCACTTACCGTCGATTTTAACGTAGTTTTCATCGAAGTTCAACACCGAAAAAACCGCGGCGATTTGGTCATTAACCGTTACAGTATATAAAACGCCGCCAAAAATGCCTTCACGTATATCGTTTTCGTTGGGGAAACCCTTGCCCCACTGCGGATTTCCGTTTTCCGCCATGAATCTCTGAGCCGAGGAATAAATTGCGACTATTTCGTCAAGCCGTGAAATTTTTGCCGTAGCGTATGCGAATTCCATAAAATCACTTATTTAAAAACTCGATTATAATAGTGTTCTGAACGAAGAGATACTCGTCCTTTATGCGCAGGAAATTGCCGTTAACCTCAACATATTCCCGCATCTTTTGGATTTCGGCGGCAAATTCTTCCTGGAATTTTGCGCCGAAAAGCCGCTCGTATTCGTCAAGGTCAAGTCCCTTTGAAGTGCGCAGGGCGAGCATAATAAACTCTTCTTTCTGACCCTCGATATCCACGTCTTCCCTGTCGATTACGGCAAGATGCCCCGATAGGATACACTTGAAATACTCGTCTAAATCGAAAGTGTTTGTGAAACGGATATTGTTTATGCAAGACGAGGCGGCAACGCCGAAGCCGATATACTCGCCCCTGTTCCAATAATTCATATTGTGGCGGCTCTCCTTGCCCTTTTTTGCAAAGTTTGAAACCTCATACCTGTCGAATCCGAGCTCTTTGAGCTTTTTGACGCCCGCCTCGTACATTTGGGCAACCTCGTCGCTATCCGGCAGCTCGCCGTTCAAATAGTCGGTATATATGGGAGTACCGTCCTCGGGCGTGAGCGCATACATTGATATGTGGCTTGCGCCGAAAGCGGCGGCGACTTCTATCGTCTTAATAATATCGTCTACCGTTTGGTCTTTGAGACCTATCATTACGTCTACGCTGAAATTTTTTCCCATTAAAAGCTTTGCGCAGGTAACGAATTCGTTTAGAGTATGTATTCTGCCTATCTCCCTGAGCTGACTGTCTATCGCTGTCTGTAATCCGACGGAGTAGCGGTTTATACCGCATTTTGAATACATGTCTATCTTTCCCGCACTGACTGTGCCGGGGTTTATTTCTATTGTTATTTCCGCATCCTTGGTTAAATTGAAATTCTTTTTTGCCGCCGCAACGAGCATGGCAATATAGCTTTCGTCCACGACGGACGGAGTGCCGCCGCCGATATACAGCGTGTTAAAAGTGTAATCCTTTAGCTCTTCTTTGCGCATGGACATTTCACGGTAGACGCACGCCATATAGCTTTCGGCAAATGTGATTTTATCGGGGAATGACGCAAAGTCGCAGTAGCGGCACTTTGACTTGCAAAAGGGAATATGTACGTATATACCTGCCATCAGTCACCCTCCCAGCGGTATTTATCAATATCTGTTTTGTTGTTTTCGTCAAACACTACTCCCTCCGCCTCGAGCATAGCACGCTGAACCTGCGGTCCGCCGAAGGCAAACCCCGAGCTGACCGAGCCGTCTTTAAATATCACTCTGTGGCAGGGAATTTCGCCGGGGCGGGGATTGCAGTGCAGAGCCCATCCAACCTGACGGGAGGCATGCGGACTGCCCGCAAGCTTAGCTACGTCGCCGTAAGATAATACTTTACCTTGCGGTATACGCATAACCACATCGTAAACCCTTTCGAAAAATCCCATCTTAATCCTTGTTGGTTTTGAGTATCTGCATGAAAATTTCGCTTGGAACTTCGACGTTACCTATCTGCCTCATGCGCTTTTTGCCCTCTTTCTGCTTTTCGAGCAGTTTCTTTTTACGGGTTATATCGCCGCCGTAGCACTTGGCAAGCACGTCTTTTCGCATTGCCTTTACCGTTTCCCTTGCAATTATCTTGCCGCCTATTGCCGCCTGAACGGGTATTTCAAACAGTTGGCGGGGAATTGCCTCCTTAAGATTTTCGCAGAGCATTCTGCCACGGGGATATGCGCTGTCCTCGTGAACGATTATGGAGAGAGCGTCGCACACGTCGCCGTTTAAAAGAATATCCATTTTTACGAGCTTGCTACGCTGATAGCCGATAATCTCGTAGTCAAAGCTTGCGTAGCCCCTCGTGCGGGATTTTATCTGGTCGAAAAAGTCGAATATAATTTCGTTTAAGGGCAGGTTGTATTCAAGTTGCACACGGCTCTTGTCGAGGTAGGTCATTTGCAGGAATGTACCACGCTTTTCACGGCACAAATCCATGATCTGTCCCAAATAGTCGGGCGGTGAATAGATATCCGCCTTTACTATCGGCTCTTCCATGTGCTCTATTTCGGAGACGGGAGGCAGATGTGAGGGGTTGTCTACAAATATTGTCTCGCCGTCAGTTTTTACAACTTTATAGCTTACCGACGGAGCTGTAGTGATTATATCCAGCCCGAACTCCCGCTCTATTCTCTCCTGTATAATCTCCATGTGGAGAAGTCCCAAAAAGCCGCAGCGGAAGCCGAAGCCGAGGGCAACCGAGCTGTCCGGTTCAAAGATGAGCGAAGCGTCGTTCAACTGTAATTTTAATATAGCGTCCTTTAAGTCGTTGAACTTGCTACCGTCCAATGGATATATGCCGCAGAACACCACCGACTGCACCTTTTTGTAGCCGGGCAGAGGCTCGGGTGCAGGGTTTTCCGCATTTGTTACCGTATCGCCGACGGCAACGTCCTGTATGGACTTAATCGAGGCGGCGATATAGCCGACCTCGCCTGCGGCAAGACTACTCTTAGGCAAAAGTGCGGGGTTGAACGTGCCCGTTTCCACCACCTCGTAGACCTTGTCCGAACGGAATGTTTTTATTCTGTCGCCCGGCTTTACCGTGCCGTCTTTAATTCTTACGAACAGAATAACGCCCTTATAATTGTCGTAGTAGCTGTCGAATATAAGCGCCTTTAGCGGTGCACTTTCGTCGCCCTGCGGAGCGGGGAAATATTTGACCACGTCCTCAAGTATTTCACGGATATTTATGCCTTCTTTTGCCGAAACGAGGGGCGCATAGGAAGCGTCTAAACCTATCACTTCCTCTATCTCTTTTTTCGCCTCGTCGGGTCGTGCGGACGGCAGGTCGATTTTATTTATTACGGGCAAAATTTCGAGGTTGTTTTCGAGTGCGAGGTAGACATTGGCGAGGGTCTGCGCCTCCACCCCCTGCGAGGCGTCAACAATGAGTATTGCGCCCTCGCATGCGGCAAGGGAACGGGAGACCTCGTAGGTGAAGTCTACGTGCCCCGGAGTGTCTATTAAATTCAACTCGTACTCCTGTCCGTCGTCCGCCTTATAGAACATTCGCACCGGCGCAAGCTTTATTGTTATGCCCCTCTCCCTTTCGATATCCATCGAGTCGAGAAGCTGAGCCTCCATATCCCTTTCGGATACTTGCCCCGTGCACTCCATAAGTCTGTCGGCAAGTGTTGACTTGCCGTGGTCTATGTGCGCTATTATGCAGAAGTTACGTATATTTTGCTTATTGCCCATACCTCAATTATATAAAATAGACGCATTTTTTGCAAGAAAATATACAAGGTATGCACTCCGATTTTTAATTTCTGCCAATTTTTTTATCTTGTTGACATGTTCGGCAAAAAGTGATATTATACTCATACAATAATTTTAGGAGAATATGAAATGAGCGATTTGAGAAGATTACAGCGTAAACTCATACCTGTGAACATTATTGTGGCAATTATTTCTCTGGTTGCGGCAATATCCATTATTTTTGCTCCCCTGATTACAGTTAATGTAGGAGATATTGCAGAAGACATTGCAGGCGTCTTTACTCAGGAGGAAAGCGCAGGCGATGAAGAAAATTCCAGCGGTTCAACCGACTATGTAGGAATGATTTTAGATACCGTTGGCGATATGAAATTAAGTTTTACAACATTAAATATCGCTAAATTTGCTTTTTCTAAAAACCCTTTAGACAATTTGACCGAATCTGTCGCCGGCATAATTAAGGACGTCGAGGACGACCTTGTCGGCAACGTTGCGGTAGTAATGATACCCAAGCTTATCGAAAGCATCGACGATTTGGACGTTGACACCGACAAGATTGACGTTAAAAAAGTTTTAAATAAATTCGACAACGTTTTAAATGCGGACGGTGACGAACAGGTAGACCAGGCGATAGAGGCGCTCGTTGACGAAATTCAGAGGCAGGCTGTATCCAAAGACGGCGAACCCCTTATACCTGACGACATTAAAGGCGACATTCAAGACAAAATAAGAGAGTTCTACGATGATACTAAGGAAGCTCTCGGCGACGAAGATATGACTTTGGAGTCGTTTATATGCGTAACTATTTCAAAAATGCTGAACGGCAAGAGCGAGTCGTCACCCGACGCAAGCGCAGTTGCATCGTATGCCGAAGCGGAAGACGGCGAAAGCTCCGAAAGCAATTCGGGTAAAATTTATACCAACTACCGCGACCTTATAAACGGTATGTTGGGAATTTCGGACAGCACCGAAAACACAGACGGTGTGCTTGACGGCTTAAGCGGTATGATCGATATGTTAATGCTGGTACCCAAAATTTTTGCAATAGTGATGTTCTTCTTTGCGGGAATTTGGTTTATTCAGTTCCTGTTTGCATTCTTCCATATGTTTAGCAAGAATAAGCGTTTCCTTATGTGGTACACCAAGCTTTGGGGACTCACACCTTGCCTTATATTCGGAATTTTGCCCCTGCTCGCAGGCTGGATTATACCAATGATAGTCCCCGAAGCGGCAGCTTATCTCGGAATTCTCGGCGCATTCTCAACGATGACTTGGATAAGCGGAGGCTGCTATCTCCTGCTTTGGATAATCTCCATTTTCTGGGCATTCCCCATCAAGCGCAAGATACGCAAACTTTTAAAGAGCGGCGCAACTTACAACGATTAATAAACAGTTTTAAAAACCGAATGCGGCGGACTTTAAGTCCGCCGCATTTTTAATTACAAATATACGATTGCGTTTCTATCTTCTGCCTTCCCTATTCTTCGGTGGCGAGCCGCTCGCAAAGCTCGTCTGCAGCAAGTATTGCGCCGCCGCCGATTACTGCGGCAAGCTGCGGCTCCTCGGGCACGTGGACGGGTATTGAAAGCTTTTCTTGGATATACTCGGGAAGTCCGTCTATCTTTATAAGTCCGCCCGTAAGGTACATACCGCCCCGCATGACAGCCGAAGCCACCTCGGGCGGAAGTTTGGATATCACAAGCTGAACGTACTCTAAAATTTTATCGACGTAAGCCGTTATTATGGGATATAACATACCGGAGTTCACCGCAAGCGAGGCAGGCGCACCGCTTGCCGCATCTCTGCCGTCAACCACAGCCATTTTATTGTCGTCTGCAAGAAGGCTTCCGACCGTATTTTTCAGCTTAGCCGCAGTGAGTCCACCGATTTTGAATTGCGATTTTTCGGCGAGCTCGTCAATTATATGAACGTCGATGTTGCCGCCTCCGAGATTTACGTTGAGCCCTGCGATTATGCCGTCCTGCGAGAATGCCGCAATATTGGTTATAGACGAGCCTATATCCAGTGAGAACATGGGCACGCTTTCGCTTATAGTAACGTTGTGGCCGAGCACCGCCGCAAAGGGCGTTAAAATGAAATATACCGTCTCTATCCCGCACTCGTCGGCAAGCCGCTTATACTTTTTTCTTACCTCTGCCTTTACGCCGCAGGGCACTATAAACATTACTTCGGCGTGCTTTGCTTTGCGAAATGGTATTTCTATTTTTTCGAGGAAATATGAAAGAAGATGCGCCGCAAGATTTTCGTGCACGATATCCCCTTCGAATACAGGATTGATTATGCGGGTGTTCAGCGCCGCTCTGCCCGAGAGGGCTCGAGCCTTGTCGCCGTACGCTTTTATAGCGAATTTATTTTCGCCGTGGTCGTCGTACTCCTCAACGGCTATGCAGGTAGCTTCGGTGAGCACTACCCCGCAGCCGGGCATATATATTTTGGTTACTTCCGAACCTAAATCTATTGCAATCTTTTTCATATGTCCTCATTCATTTTTTCAAGCAGTTTTTTTGTGAGCGGCACGGGCAACCCCACAACGTTGGTGTAGTTGCCGAAGTATTCCTTTACAAGCCCGCCGTCCTGTATGCCGTAGCTGCCCGCCTTGTCGAGTGGCGACCCACTGTCTACGTAAATTTTTATAAAGTCGTCCGAAAGTACGTTGAATTTTACTTCCGTTTTGTCGAACTCCAAAACTTTTTTGTATTTATTGCGCACGCACACTGCAGTTATAACGAAGTGCGTTTTGCCCGAAAGCATTTTAAGCGTTTTTGCCGCATCCTCCCTATCCTTGGGCTTGCCTAAAATTTCATTGCCGAATACGACTATCGTGTCGCAGCCTATAACCGTGGCGTTTGGATACTTTTGGAACACCTCGTCGCACTTGCTCTCGGCAAGGGCGCAAGCCATCTGTTCGGGGAAAAGGGATATATTCACCTTCTCCTCTCCCTGTGCGGGGATAACTTCAAAGTCGGTGAGTATTTGAGAAAGCAGTTCTCTGCGCCTCGGCGACGCACTTGCAAGTATATATCTCATAGCTTATAAAATAAATTATGCCGAAAAGGGTAGGCGGAATTCATTTCCGCCGTTAAGCCCTTTACGACTTCTGCAACCTCGCTGCAAGTCGCGCTACTGCACGACTTGAGCGAATTATTTTTTATGCCGTCCGTGGGGGACGGCATAAATTGGTGTCGTTATATATTAGAGTATTTCGAGATTTTTGTGGAAGGATTTTCTGAATTCGGTGCCCGCCGCCATTGCGTTTTTGATTTCAAGGGTAGCGTCGCCCTCCACCTCGGTTTTCATAATTACCGAATCGCCGAGGATATCGCAGTTTATACTCTTGATTGCGCCAGAAGACGACCTATCTAAACTTTCGGCTATGCGGAGCATTACACCCAGCTTTTTAACCACTTCGATATCGTCGTCCGAAACGAGATCTCTGAATCTCGCCCAGTCGTACATATTGATATCTTCTTTCTTATGACAGCAGGCAACGAACGCCGCAAGCACGATATCCCGATGGCTTACGCCGTACAGCGTGGCATTTAAAATCATATACCAGCTGTGGCGCTGATGATTGTAATATTTTATGCGCATGCCGCAGTCGTGCAGCATTGCCGCAACTTTGAGCACTTTGAGATACTGACGGGGGAATTTATGCAGAACACGTAGTTGCTTAAAGAGCTGTATGCTTAAATTTACAACACGCTCAACGTGCCTTTCGTCGCAATCGTAATATTTTACAAGAGTGGTAAGCGAGTAGTTGAGAACGTCGGCAATGGGCTTTTCAAGCGTCATAGGTAACGCCTGATTGAACATGATTCCCTCCCGAAGCCCTGCACCCGAAAGAGTAAAGCCGTCGAGATTCATATAGTTTACGAACGCCTTGATTACGGCAAGAGCCGCAGGAAGAATATCCGCACGCTCGGCGGAAAGACCCTTTATCTTCTTCTTTTTGTCGAGGTCCAAAACTTTTATCATGTTGTACACGGGGTCAAAGTCCTCGACACGCATATGATAGTTGTGCACCGTATCCATAGGATACTTTTGCACCATTTTGCTTATTTTGAAAAGATTTCTGAACGAGCCGCCGCAACCTATCATCTGCACGTCCTCGTCCACTTCCTTGAGCCACTCCACCTGTTTCAACTGCTCGGTGAAGAACTCCTCTATTTTAGCCGCCTGCTCCTCGGGCTTTAAGCCGTCGCCCGAAAAGAGCCCTGTAAGGGTCACCGCACCGAAAGGCAGCGTGACGAAGTTGAGCATGTTTCTGCGGTTATAGTAGACGATTTTGGTGGAGCCGCCGCCTATTTCAAGCACAATGCCCTTGGGCACGTCCATGGTGTTTATTACGCCCCGGTATACTAATACAGCTTCTTCCTCGGCAGAAAGAACACGGATTTTTATGCCGCAACTCGCCTGAATTTCATCAAGAAAACTGCGCTGGTTTTTGGCGCGCCTCACCGCTTCGGTAGCAACGGCTATCGTGCGGGTAACGCCGCTTGCATCGCACAATTTTCTGAACATTTTTAAAGTTTTAATGGTTTCGGCAACACGGGCGGGCTTTAAAAATCCGTCACGCTCCATATCCTGACCGAGCCTTATGCTCTCTTTAAGCTCATCAACTACCATAAAGTAGCCGTCCGCGAAGAGATTTACAATAACAAGCCTTGCAGAATTCGAGCCTAAATCAATAATACCGATTTTTTCCAAAATATACTCCCCACGGGTGGCGCTTATCGGACGCCATACGTTAATTAATTACAATACTCTTCAACATAACGAATTATAACATATTAATTATTTTTTGTATAGTTTTTTTAAAAATTTTTGTGCACTTTGCACAAAAATTTTTTCATAAAAATCGTATGAATTATAAGCGCCCCCGACTTCGCTCGGGGGCGCTTATAATTCATAAATCAATTTCCTTTAATGGTTTTAACAGTTTCGGACAGATGAAGTCGGGAGCAATCTGTTTTAAAGGGGTAAGCACAAAGTCCCGCTTGTGGTATTCGGGGTGGGGGATTATAAGGTCGTCCTCTGAAATTATACGCTTTCCGAAGAACACTATGTCGATATCCAGCGTTCTGTCTGCCCAGTGCTTATCGCGCACTCGTCCGCACTCCTTTTCGATTATGTGTATTTTATTTAATAATTGACGGGGACTTAAAAGCGTTTCTATTTCAACGGCACAATTTAAAAACTTATTTTTTGCAACGCCGCCGTAGGGTTCGGTCCGGATATAGTCGGACACATTTTTAACGTCAATTCCACGGCAGGCATTGAGTTTTTCTATTGCAGTATCGAGATATTGTTTTCTGTCGCCCATACTCGAACCGAGAGAAAGATACACCCTTTCTCGGCAGACCTCCACCGTCACTCCCACCGTTTTGAATTTCAATTTCATGGGGGCTTCGGGCTTGTACACGGTGAGCACAATTCTGCTTGCCGAAGTTTGCTCCATTACGGCATATGCGCACTCGTATGCGAGTTTTTCGATGAGATTGAAGCAGTTATTCTGCGTTACCGAAACTATTATTTTGCTAGCTGCGGAGTAGTTAATAGTGTCTGATATTTCGTCGCTTTGGGCGGCGGCGGAAAAGTCGAAATATATGTCCGCATCGAATATAAAGGGTTGGGGCGTGACTTTTTCGAAATCCTTTACGCCGTGGCAGGCTGAAACCTCAAGTCCTCTAATTAAAACTTTATCCATTGTAAACTTCCTCTATTGCTTTTGCGTTTTCCTTGACGTCGTGCACACGCACGAACAGCACACCTTTTTTTGCCGCAACTCGGGTCGCTTCCACCGTCGGCTTGAGCCTGTCCTCGGGCAAGCCTCCGAACATTGATTTACGGCTGCACCCCAATAGCGACGGATAGCCGAGCGTGTGCAGTTTATCATATCCGTTTAAAAGCTCGAAATTCTGCTCTCTGTCCTTAGCGAAGCCTATACCGCCGTCGATACAGATTTTATCTCTGTCTATGCCCGCACCTATGGCAATATCTGCCGAGTGTTTTAAAAAACTCAACACGTTCTGCCATAAATCGCCCTCGACCTTGTTTGTTGCATTGTGCATTATGCACACAGATGCGTTATACTTTGCAATCGTTGCCGCCATGCCGCTATCGTGCGTTAACCCCCATATATCGTTTATCATATCCGCACCGGCGGAGAGGGCAAAAGCGGCGCATTTTTCAAAATAGGTGTCTACCGATACGGGAATATCGAATTTTTCTTTTATGAGCCTTAGCGGCTTTTCAAGGCGGGATATCTCTTGTTCAGCACTTATTTCGGCATATCCGGGGCGGGTAGACTGCGCACCCAAATCGATTATCGCCGCACCATCTTTAACGGCTTTTTCGGTTGCAAAAAGGACGTCGTCGCACGTCCTTCTGCTGCCCGCATAAAAGCTGTCGGGCGTTAAATTTATTATTGCCATTACGTAAGTGTAATTTTTGAAAGCTCTGCCGCCTATTATCATTTTAAAAGCCGGAACACCTCGTCCTTTTTCTCTTTGGGGAAGTCGCCGGATATTGCATATGTTACAGTTTTGCTGCCCGGTTTTTTTACTCCACGGCAGGTCATGCAGGTGTGCTCGGCTTCGCATACAACCATTACGCCCTTGGGCTTTAAACATCGCATAATCTCGTTTGCAATCTGGCTTGTAAGCCTCTCCTGAATTTGCAATCTCTTTGCAAAAACTTCAACAGTCCTCGCAAGCTTGGATATGCCCACCACCTTGCCGTCGGGGATATACGCTATGGCTATTGTGCCGAAAAAGGGCATGAGGTGATGCTCGCAGGTTGAGGAAAAGGCTATGTCCTTTTCTATAACGAGCTCGCCGCTCGCCGTATCGAAAGTGCGGGAAAGATGTTCTTCTGCCGTCTTGCCCTCGCCCGAAAGAAGTTCTGCGTATGCGTCGGCAACACGCCTCGGCGTGTCTTTCAAACCCTCGGAAGTTAAATCCTCGCCGAGCGCTTTTAATAGCTCCTCTACCGCTTTTATAACTTTTTCTCTATCCAACTCAGTGCCTCCTTTACAAGCGTGAACGAGCCGCACACAACGACTACGCCCTTTGCTTTTTCAAGCGCAGCGCTCACGCTTTTATCCTCGCTGACCACGGAAAAATATTTTTTACATGCCGCTGTTATTTTATTTATATCCAAAGCCCTGGGGCTGTCGGGCTGTACCGCCGTAATCTTTTTTGACAGTCCCTCGAGCGTGCGCAGATTGCCGTTGATATCCTTATCTGCAAGACAGCCGAAAATAATCTCAACGTCATCTGCGGGGAAATTATTAATAAGTTCTGCGAGCGGCTTCATCCCCGATGGATTGTGACCGCCGTCTACGATATATATATTGCCTAAAGCCGTTAAAACCTGAAGTCTGCCCGCAAGATTAGCCTCAAATATTCCCGCCCGTATTGCGCTTTCGTCAATTTTGAGCGTGTGTGCAGCCTCGATTGCCGTTGCCGCGTCGTACGCCTGTTCTCGCCCGTACATGCGGGTTTTGTACTCCCTGCCGTCGTACGTAAACTTTACGCCGTCAAGACTTATGTTATTTATTTTAAAGCCCTTTTCCGCAAAGGTTACGCCGAGTTTTTTGAAATATTCCCGAGCCTCCGAAGGCTGCAATGCGTTGACTATTGCGGGGCAATTATTTATAATTCCCGCCTTGTGCTCGCAGATTTTTGCATATGTGTTGCCCAAAAAGGCTGTGTGCTCGATCCCTATCGACGATATTACCGCAATCTCTTTTTTTGCAATTGCGTTGGTTGCATCGAGCTTTCCGCCCAGCCCGCACTCCACGACCGCATACTCGCACCCTTCCTTATAAAAGGCGTAGAGCGCACCCGCAGTTTCAACTTCGAACTCCGTTGCACTGCCTTCTGCCGCAGCGAACGCCGCCTCAAAATATTCCGAAAGAACTTTCTCTGCAATCGGCTTGCCGTCCACTTTGAACTGGTCGAAATAGCTTTCCACCATGGGCGAAGTGAACGTCCCCGTGCGCTTGCCGGCGGCAATAAGAATACGGGTTATGTATTCCGCCGTAGAGCCCTTGCCGTTAGTGCCTGCAATGTGGATTATTTTGAGTTTTTTATCGGGAGAGCCGAGACTTGCGAGTATGCGGCGGGTTGTATCCACGCCGAATTTCATTCCCTTTTTATTGAGATTTGCGATATCCTTAAAGATTGGACGCACTCAAAAAATTTTCTCCGTTTGATTTAAAGAAATTATAGCACAGCGCACCCGATAAAGCAAGAATATTGAGCGGCATTTTGACAATACTAATTTTTAAATGGCACTCATTTTAATTCGCACTACTATAATTTTTATAACGCTACTTCTCATTATGCGGCTTATGGGCAAGAGCCAGATAGGCGAGATGCAGCCCTTTGAATTTGTTATCACTCTCCTCATCGCCGAGCTTGCCTGTATACCCATGGCGGATTCGTCTATACCACTTCTTTACGGAATAGTTGCTATTGTAGCGATATTTATTCTGCATCAGATTGTGTGGCTGATTGACTTATGGTTCAAGCCCGTAAAAGACGTGATATGCGGTAAACCCTCGGTGGTGATAAACAAGGACGGCATAGACGCATTTCAGCTTAAGAAAAATAATCTTAACGTTTCCGACCTGATTGAAAGCATGCGCGCGGCGGGATATTTTAACATAGACGACGTATACTACGGACTGTACGAGGCAAACGGCTCCTTTTCTGCGCTTGCCAAGGAGGAGACAGTTTCTAACTCTCTTCCCTATACACTCGTCGATTTGGGCAAGCCCGACAAAAAGAACTTGGAGCGTTGCGGCTTCACTCGGGAAAGCTTTAAAAGGTTTTTGAGTGAGCAGAACGCCCACTTGCGCGAAGTCGTAGTGATGACGGTGAACAGCGAGGGCAGAGTATACTTTCAAAAGCACGGCGAAAAATACAAAATTTTACAGGTTGAGGTAAAGGGACAATGGTAAAGTCTATAATATATACGGTTACGGCAATCGCACTGTGCATCGGACTGTTTATTTTTACCGAATGGTACGTGCAAAAGCAGTTTAGCGACTTTTCCGAGGCAATCGAAACGCTTTACGAAAAGGTGGAAAATAAAACGGCAAACCGAGAAGACGGGTTTGCCGTGAGAGAGTTATGGAACGACAGAAAGGAAAAGCTTCAAACGTTTTTGCCGCACAACGACATTTCGTATATAGACTACTGGCTGTCGGAGGCATGCGGGCTTATATATACCGAGAACTTTGAGCTGGCGCTCGGCAAGCTTGAAGTGCTTAAAGAAATTACAGAAAATCTGCCTAGCGCATACAGAATAACTTTAGAAAACGTATTTTAAACGTAATACTGTTATATATTTACTCGTACTCGTCCAAGCTCCGCCTTGACTGGTGAGGCGGGGGCGGCGGGCACGGAGGCGGACAGAACGGCTGACCCTTGCCGGGCGGCGGGGGCGGCGGAGCATCGTCTGAAAGATTGACGAGAACGGCATCCTCCCCTATCTTTACAATACATTTAAGAGGAAGAAAAACTTCCTGCTTTGTAAACTTAAAGCCCTTGCAGCCGGTGACGGTTAAGCCGATAATTTTACCTTCGGGGAACGTAAACGACAAATCGCACACCCTGCCTAAATGTCTGCCGTCGGCAACGTTTATAACTTCTTTTTGTTTGAGTTCGGAAAATATGACTTCCATATATATAATTTATGCGGCAGGCAATTAAAATTGCCTGCCGCATAAAAATTTTGTCGGAAAACTATCTACATTTCTATTAACGCCCGCATAGGGTTGTGTTCGTACAGCGGTCTCAAAATTGCGGGGCAGTTTATATAAAGGGTGTTTTCGAAGTTTGCAGCCGTCTGTCCGCCTATCCAACAGATAATCTGGAACACAAGCAACATAATCGCAAGCGCAAACGCACCGAACAGTATTGCCCCGCCCACCTTGTTGATTATTTTTATGGGCAGAGCTTTTGCTTCGCTTATACCCTTTATTATTCTGGACACAATCCATACCACAAGCATGGTAATTATAAACAGCGCAATATAGTAAATAATGATTTCAAGGTGGATTTTGGTAAGAAATTCTATATGCGCCCAGTTTGCGGCAAGGTCTTTAAGCATCTGATTTACAAAGGGTATTCCTAAAATCATGCCGCCGAAAGTGTAGCACACGAAAATTGCCAATATTATGCGGACAATTTTATTGAGAACGAACATACACAAAACTTTTCCGAAGCCTAAAATTGCGCCTAAGCCGCAAACTAACAGCAACGCACCCAGAAATATCCAATCTCCGTATCCCATACCTCGTTCTCCTTAATCGTACTATATTATTATATAGCCAAAAAACTAAAAAGTCAACGCACTGCAATTAATTTACATTTTCCAAAGAATTACGGCGCACCGTGGGTGCGCCGTAAAAACTTTTAAAATTCAGAATTACTTTATATGAATCATTGACTGTATATTTTCTACAAATGCGCCCTCGCCTTGAGAAAGCTCCTGATATTTCATTATATAAACAGTCTGATTACCTATCTTCATATCCCCCATACAGTCAATAGTATTTACTCCGGTTGAAGCAATCGGCGTTATACTCTGAGTAAAACATAAGATATAATCTGAAATCGTGCTTTCCAATTTTTCATCATTGCTATAATTAATTTCATCATGAATAACATTCTTCTTCACAACAATATCAATCTCCGCATTAAAACCGAGTCCCTGTATGACGCTTATTAATAACTTATAATACAAAGCGTCACCGTTATCCAAACAATATTTTTTTACTACCACATTATACTTTGATTCATCTGCCGCGAAATAGAACAAGGTGAGGTCGGAATTAAGTTCAACCACATTAGATTCAACAGGATCCAAATCATCTGTAAGATAAAAAATATCGTCAGCGGGTTTAGGTGACAGAGTAAAGTACAAAGTAAGTGAGAGCGCGAGCACAACGACTAAAAAGCAGGCAACAGCAATCATAAGCGGCTTTTTAAAGTCGAAGTGCTTAGCAATAACTTCGCCCTCAGGGCGCTCCACCACCATATCTTGGAGAGTTGCCAAAAACGCCCTGTCGCTTTCGGTGTACATAGACTTCTTGTCTTCTTCTATTCTCTTTTCAAAACGTTTTTTAAAATTCATATCAATAGATATTTATAGCAAGAGCACTATTAATTGTTGTATTATTGTATTTAAAATTATAATATCCGTAAGACGATCTGCCGTCACCCGATGCAACATAAATTAAATTGAAAGTTTCTGTTTTTGAATTGCTGTAAGTGTAGGTAACGTATCTGTATCCAAATCCAACCATTACGTGATTTCCATCGTTATAATAGTATCCGTAATTGTCGTGATCGTCCCCCTCACTCACGTTACTAACATTATAGCCGCTGAGGAAGAGTGCAACGGGCTGATTATACTCTTCCATATATCTTGCCATCTGGATAAAGTTAACGTTTCCGCCGGACATCATTGACGTATATTTTATAGAGTAACCTGCACGGTTACAGTACTTTGTCATTCCGCTCTTAAACTGACTTTCGGTAGTGCCCTTATCTGTTGTGCCCATGTCAGCATACAACTGCCTTATAACATCGTCGGTCGTGCTTGTCTGAGTATAGTACAAATATAAAATATCCATTAAAAGATATCCGGGCTCATAGTCGGGGATTAAATTTTCATAGTATCTGTCGTAAAAGCCTATTATATTTGCGCCCGCTATACATGCACATGCGGAAGTAAAAGGAGAAGTACAATATCTCGGCGGCTGCACCGACATAAGATATTCGCTCTTATCCTTGCTTTCAAATTGAATAGTCACCAAAGATGTAGCCAATGGCATTATGCCGGCGCTACCGTAAACGGCATTTTCAGCCATCAAGTTTATCGTTTCGGAGGAAAGGATTACGCCGTTGTTTAAGTCGGTATACTCGCCGTTATTATAATCGAGATATGTATAACTGCACAGGTATACGCATTTGCCTTCCGCCTCGGCATAGGGACTTGCGCCTTCGGGGATTACTTCCTGCGGGATAAATTTTTCGTCCTCCCACAGAAACACTGCATAACCGTCCGTACCGTCGGCAGTAAATTCGTAAATAAATCCGAGGGGATTTACTTCTATATCGTAGATGGTTTTTCTTACGGCTTTGACTGAGGTATCCTCGCAGTCAAGCAGTTCACCCACCGTTGCCGCAAATACTTGGTCGCACTCGGTGCCTGCCACCGTTTGGGCAGAGGCAACCATCGGAACTATGCCGCAAAGCATACCGATTATGATTGCCGCACATATTAAAAATTTTTTCATTAGAATCCCCTTAAATATTTCCAATCTTTAGACGAAATCCAAATGGTTTTTGTTACATATTTTTTTTAATTTTCTATATCCCCGTGAAGCGCACACTCTTACGGCTACCTGACTCTTGGAAAGCATAGTAGCAATATCTTTAAACGAGTACCCCTCGTATTTATTCAAATAAATTATTTGAGCCGTTGTTTTATCCAAAAAACTCAACGCCTTTTTAACGTCCTGCGCTATCAAGATATCGTCTACGTCAAAATAACAAAACGAATTTTCATAATTTTCCAAAGGATATTCGTTACGATTTTTCTTTATAACGTCAAGCGCAAGATGTTCGCCGATTTTAAAAAGCCATGCAGACGGAGATCTTACAGGCTCATAATTTGATAAGTCAGTCACCATCAGCTTCATAAATACTTCTTGCGCTATATCGTCTGCGTCTATCGCATTGCCGAACCGCCTTTCCAGATACAGTTTTACAACGGGCAGATATTCCTCGTAAATACGTGTGATAGCCGATCTATCATATTTAACTTTATTCAGCAGGTCGTTAAATTCTCTTGCTTCCATCTTCGGTAAAACTTAATTTTTTATATTTTATAGAATAACACTTTTTATATAATAGGTCAATAATTTTATATAATCGGTCAATAAAATTTGGCAAACTTTTCCATTTTTAAGTTCCTAATGACATAAATAGTGTTAAAAAAGCGGAAAACGGTTGAACCGTTTTCCGCTTTTTATTTATGAAATACAGCTTCTGATTTGTTTTAACGCCGTTTTTTCGAGGCGGGAAACCTGGGCTTGGGAGATGCCTACCTCGGCGGAGATTTCCGTCTGGGTTTTGCCCTCGAAGTAGCGCAGGAAAAGTATTTTCTTCTCGCGCTGTTCCAGCCTTTCGATTGCCTCGTACAGCGCGGCTTTCTCCGTCCAGACCTCGTCGTTGTTCTTGTCGTCAAAGATTTGGTCCATTAATAAAAGGGTGTCGCCCGACTTGTTGTATACTGGCTCGTACAGACTGACGGGGTCGGAAATCGCGTCCAAGGCGTACGCCACCTCGCTAACTGCAATATTCATCTCGTTTGCGATTTTGTCGTAGGTGACCTCGTCGTCATTTTCTTCAAGCTTCTCACGCACCTTCAAAATCTGATACGCCGTGTCGCGGATTGAGCGCGAAACTCTCAACGAGTTACCGTCCCTTAAATACCTCTTTATCTCGCCTAAAATCATAGGCACGGCGTAGGTGGAGAATTTTACCCCGACCGACAAATCGAAGTTGTCAATCGCCTTGATTAGCCCCACGCAGCCCGCTTGGAACACGTCGTCGGCGTTGGCGTTCTTTGCCCAGAATCTTCTGACCAATGAGAGCACAAGCCGCATATTTCCAACAATAAAGCGGTCGCGCGCAGCTTCGTCGCCCGCCTTAAGTCTTTTCATCAGTTCGTCTTGCTCCGCCGCCGAAAGAAGCGGCAGTCCCGACGTATCCACGCCGCAGATAACAACTTTCTGTAACATAAAAATCCCCCTTGGTTTGTTTATGTACAAGGGGGATTTCCAATTAATTAATTTGTTTGGATATGTCTTTTTTCAGTTTGGAAATTATCTTTTTTTCAAGTCTAGATATGTAGCTTTGGGAGATACCGAGCGTGTCGGCAACGTCTTTTTGAGTCATACCCTCGCCGCCGTCCAACCCGAAGCGCATACTCATTATCCGCTGTTCTCGGGCGGAAAGCTTGGAAAGTGAAGCTTTTAAAAGCTCACGCTCCACACCGCCCTCGATATCCGAATACACGCTGTCTGCATCTGTACCCATTACGTCGGATAGAAGTAGCTCGTTGCCCTCCCAGTCGGTATTCAGCGGCTCGTCAAAGCTGACTTCCTGCTTGAGCCTCGACATTCTCCTCAGATACATGAGTATTTCGTTTTCTATGCACCTTGAGGCATACGTGGCGAGCTTGATATTTTTATCCGATTTAAAGGAATTAATAGCCTTGATAAGCCCGATTGTACCCACCGACACGAGGTCGTCGCCGTCTGCGCCCGAGCCCTCGAACTTTTTTGCTATGTACACAACAAGCCTTAAATTGTGCTCCACAAGCTCGGCCTTCGCCTTTTCGTCGCCGCTCTCTAAGAGAGTGATTTTATCGCTTTCCTCCTCTTGGGATAAGGGCAGCGGCAGCGCCTCGGTGCCGCATATGTAGTCGAGAGTGTTTCTACCGAATATAATCGCAAGTATGTGTTTTACCTTTTCAAACATTTATTCCTCCAGAATATCGGGGTGCAGCACTGCGCACGCTATATGCGCATGGCTGACGCCTATTTTTACTCCTTTATATATTTCGGTTTTGTCGCCGAAATCCACTTCCAGCCTGTCCGCAGTGAAAACCTTTATAATTTTGCTTCCCGCTACAGTATGTATTTTTACGCCCTCGGTTATTCCTTCCACGTCGATTATTTTTTCTGCCGACTTCTTTGGTATTACCGAAACGGGCGAGCCCCGGTAGCTTACTTTATTGCCGCTGTCGAAAAACCCCGCAATGCTTACACTCGATTTACCCGCATATATGCGGCAATTAACTTCTTTTTTACTGCCCTTTGAGTATTTATTCTTTATCACTCTTGCGGCAATGAAAAGAAGTAGCGCACCGAACATTGGTATACCGATCGGCACGGACGACAGGATATATCCGCCGCCCTCGGCATAGGCAATTCCCGCAAGCGAAAATATACCTATGAGCGCCCCCGCAAGCACCGCAGAAAATACGAAAAATGCCGCAGTAAGTTTTATATAGCCCTTTACCGATTTGCACTTACCTGCGACAAGACACAATATCAGTCCCGAAACTATTTTTATAATTATTCCCACAACCGCAGGCAGGGGCAGAAGCGGAAACAGCACCGCAAAGCAAGCGCCGAGCGCCGAAGATATGGAAATTCTCCTCCACCCCGCACCGTTCTTTGAAACGAGCTTTGCACAGTACAGCAAAGTGAAGTCCATGCAAAAGTTTTCAAGGAGCGCAAGCTCTACATAGACCTGCATCGTAAGAGGTATTATAGCGCATACTCCCTGTCGCAAAGTGAAATATTATGAAATATAATGTCGAATTAAGGCGCATTATTTTGTTGTGAGCAGTTGAAAATATTAATTTATTTATGATATAATTTTTTTAAATCTTTACTTTTAAAAATTTAAAAAAGGAAAATGCTATGAACTTAAAAATTTACGGTAAAGAGATAAAGACTGTCTTCGATCTGCTTGGTCAAAAAGAAAACGATATAACTTTTAGTTTTAGCTGGATTTTAAGTAAATGTCCCGAATTTGCTTTCAAGTTTATTTCAACTATTGATAATAAATTGGATATTTTTGAATATTATGTTGAAGCTCAAGTTGTTGAAACACAACAAGGAGTTACCGATATGGAGATTAAAGGGAATACAAAGACAGGGGAATTATTCCATATTATTATTGAGGCAAAAAGAAATTATTCTATCCCCGATGCATCGCAAATTGAAAAATACGTAACACGAAAATCGTTTTTAGCGGATAAACGATACATTGTTACAATGTCTAATATGAGTAAATTTGTAGCCTCTAAAGCTGATTATATAAACAGTTTAAAAGAAAATAATATTCAGATAATACATATAGCATATAAGGAAATTTATGATAGTATTGATGTTTTGAATTATAAAAAATACAGCGATAAAAATCTTTTAACCGAATTTAAAAATTATTTAAGGGAGATTATCAATATGAAGGACGAATTTTCAAACAGAGCTTATTGTGTGGTTTTATCAAAAGATATTGCAAGCTGGGATACTACAGGCAAAACCACTTATATAGATGTAGTGGAAAAATATAATCTCTACTATCATCCTGTAGGGAATCATTATCCAACCGAACCCGTCAATTATATATGCTTCAGATATTATGGAAAAGTTATGGGAATATATCATGTTGACGAATATACTATTATTGATAATCCCAAAAATGTTATTGAAGGCTTTGTGGATAAAACCGTTAAGCCACATTTCCTTTATAAATTGGGAAAGAAGATTACACCTTCACACACTGTTTCAACTAAAGGGGTTCACCCTCAAGCAAGACGATATGCCTGCATAGATTTAATTTTAACAGAAGAAACATTAAAAGATGCGTGCGATAAAACAAAATTAAGAGAAAAATCTCAGTAAAAGACGGGGAGCGCATATGCGCTCCCCGTCTTATTTTATTAAAACTTTTATTAAAACGATATCGTATTGACTATTTCGGCGACTTCGTGAGTGGTTTTGCAGTTTAGAAGCTCTAAGCGAAGATTGGAAGCGTTTGGCTGACCCTTTATGTAGAAGCCGACCATTTTGCGCATATATACGCAGGCGAAACGTTCGCCGTAGATTGTGCGCATATCTGCAATCTGATTTAGCACAGTCTGTTTTTTGTCGCCCGTTGGCGTGCCCGTAATTTCGGCAAAGAGCCACGGGTTGAACATCCCGCCTCGGGCTATCATAACGCCGTCTGCACCGGTCTTATCCATAAGAAAGTCTGCATCCTCGGGAGTAAATATTCCGCCGTTTGCGATTACGGGAATTTTAACGGCGTTTTTCGCCGCCGCAATCTCCTTGAAATTGACTTCGCCCGAGTACATTTTATCCCTTGTTCTGCCGTGTACGCAAATCATGTCTGCACCCGAGTCCTCGCACATTTTTGCAAATTCCGCCGAAACGCACTTCGTTCCGTCCACTCCTATGCGGAATTTTACGGATACTGCCTTGCCGCTTTTTTTGCACTCGGAAATAATTTTGGATGCGAGCGGCAAATTATTTAAAAGTGCGCTACCCTCGCCGTTTTTATATATCTTGGGCACTGGGCAGCCCATGTTGATATCTACAAGTTCAAATGGCTTCAACGCCTCGCTTTCGCACGCACGGCGCATATATACTGGGTCTGCGCCGAATATCTGGCATGCCTTAATACCGCCATAGCCCTCGGTTATATACAATAAATCCTCGGTCTTTTTGCTGTCGTAGCACAGCCCCTTTGCCGAAACCATTTCGGTAAATGTCAACCCTGCCCCTAAATTGTAACACATATTGCGGAAAACGGCGTTTGTGTAGCCTGCAAGAGGTGCTAAAAAGACGTTATTTAAAGTTTCGAGGTGGGCAATTTTAATTTTCTGCAAGCGCATTTTTAGCCTTTTCCCAATAGAAGTTAAACATGAACTCGTCAGCCGTCACTTCCTTTATATCCTTGCCGTCGGCAATTATCAGCTTTTCGCACTCAACGAACCGCTTTACAAATTTATCGGTTGCCGCACGGAGAGCCTCCTCGCAGTCCACGCCCGCAAGGCGGACGGTGTTGACTGCGGCGAACAGCACGTCGCCCGCTTCCTCGAAAGTGCCATCTTTGTCGCCGTCCATCTGGCAAGCGACCATCTCTTTCACTTCTTCCCAAATCTTTTCGGACGCCGAAGCGGAAGAAGAGAAGTCAAAACCGCACTTTGCGGCGCGCTTGCCCACCTTTTGGGCACGCATGCAGGCAGGGAAGTTTTTAGGCACTGCCAAAAGCGTTTCGCTCACCGTTTCCTGACCCTTTTCCTTTAATTTATTTTTCTCCCATACGCCGAGCGCCTCGCCCTCGCTCTTTGCCTTGTCCGCTCCGAATATATGTGAGTGGCGGAAAATGAGTTTTTTAACGTTGCGAGTGATGGCATCTGCGCCTGTGAAATCACCCCTCTCCTCAGCCAGTACGGCGTGGAACGCGGCTTGCAACAATACGTCGCCCGTCTCCTCCTCCATTCCGTCCGCATCGTCGCGCTCGATTGCGTCGACGAGCTCGTACGCTTCCTCTATCATGTTCTGTTTTATGGTTTCGGAGGTCTGCGCCCTGTCCCAAGGGCAACCGCCGGGGGCACGGAGAAGTTTTATAATTTGCTCAAGGTCGGCGTAGTCGTATCTGTCCTTATGTAAAAAGTCGCCCTCCTCGACGGCAACTGCGCAGGTCGCATCATAATTTTTTTGCCTGTCGATTTCGTATATCTTTATCTTTTTCACGCTGTCGCCTCGGATAAAGGTGCAGCCCGTCTCCTCGCCGAAAATGTCGGTAAGTTTTTGTTTTATGTCGATTGCAACAAAGTAACAGTCGATATCGTACACGCAAACCGCCCGGCAACTTTTGAGATTACCCACGGAATATGCCGAAACGAACACGGGTTGAACGGCTTTTAGACGTGCGGAATTATAGGCGTGCGCACCCTTTGAAACGGTGTCAAGCACCTCGCAGTTTTTGTGGCGGGCAAGGATTATTTTGCAAGCCTCGTCCTCGCACACCGCACCGTCTACACAGTAGCACACGTCGCTTAATTTTGCCGCCTTTAAAACCTCGGCGGCAAGCTTTTTGTTCAAAGTATCAAAATTGCGGCTGCTCTCAAAAATGTTGTCGAGCGTGCGGACTTCATAGCCCTCTAAGCTTTCAAAGCTTTCCGAAAATGCGGTGCGGGCTATTATGAAGGTTGCACTGTCAAGCGCCGCTTTCGCCCGAAGGGTTAAGTCGCCGCATACGTTTCCCAATCCTATCAGCGTTATTTTCATTTTTAACTCCTACGCCTATAATATAGCAAATATTTAACAGAGTTGCAACCAAATAAGCGCAGTTTGCCGCCCACGCCGCACCTTTAATTCCAAGGGGCGTGAACGCAATCAGTATTGCCACAATACCCACTCGCAAAAGCGAAGTCACCCACTGCGTGACCGTGCTCAATATCGGTTTGCCGAGCGAGGTTAAGCAGGCGGACGAAGTTTGCACTAACGATTGCGTTACCGAGCAAACCGCCATAATGCGGACGAGGGTTATTAAAGTTGTGCGCTCACCCGCCGAGAGCGAGCCGAAAATTATTCTTGCGGCTGTAGGAGCGAAAATATACAGAATTACCGCCGCCGGCGCAGACACCGCAAGTGTGATTAAAAGGGATTTATACGCCTTTCTCTTTGCGGCGGGCATATTGCCGCTCTCTGCGAGGGGGGATATCTGTGGCACACTCGAGGCGGCAAGCCCGTATGTCACAGACACAGGCAGATTTATAATTGTTACCGCACAGCCCGAATATATGCCGTAAAGGGCGGTCGCCTCGGCGGTCATTCCACGGAGCAGGCGCACCGCCACTACGCTTTCGATAAGTTGGGACAGCGGCAGGGCTATTGCCGTAAGCGTTAAGGGGATTGTATACTTTAAAATTGCCGACGCCGGCACACAGTATTCCCTGAAAAGCGGAGAACGGGGTCGGTTTTTTAAATAGTAGAGATATGCGGCGGCGGTGGATATAACCTCGCTTATAGTAACCGCAAATAAAGTTGATGCGACGGCGAGCGACAGGTTATTTTTAAATGTATATGAAAGCCCGACGCCGAAAGCCACCTTTATTACCTGCTCGGCAACCTCTGTGATTGCCGTGGGAAACATATTGCCTCTGCCCTGAAAATATCCTCTGACAACCGAAAGTACAGACACGAAAAACACGGCTGGGCAGAGCATTTTACAACACAACGCAACCGCCGGCTCGCCCTGAAGTGCGGCAAGCGGTTCAGACAGCATAAACATTAATATAGTGCCGATAACCCCCACCGCTCCGTAAATTCTGAAGGCACGCTTTTCCGCTCCCGTGCCTCTGCCCGAGGAGATGAGGCGGGCAATTCCCGTGGGTATACCCGAAGCGGATACGGTTAAAAGTATGCAGTATAGGGGATATACCATCTGGTATATCCCCATTCCCTCGCCCCCTAAAGCGTTGGTCAGAGGTATGCGGTAGATTGCTCCTAAAATTTTTGATATAAAGCCGCCGGCAGAGATTATTACTGCGCCTAAAAGGTATGACTGTTTTCTGTTTTGCATAAAAAATAAGCCCCGCAGCTTTCTGCGGGGAGTCGTATTATTCGAATTGCCCCGCAAGTATGTCGGCGGAAAGCTGTGCAAGTTTGCAACATGACGGCTCCACTCTTGCGCCTTGCTCGCTGGAAACGAGAGCGACGGCGCCGAGACAATCGCCGTTGCAGACGATGGGAACTATTATCTGAGCCGTTAAAGAATTTTCCTGACCTTCGCAGATGGGAACGACGTCGCCGCCCTCCGAAAGGTTGGCAATGTAACTCTTTCTATCTTTTAAAATTCTATCCATGCTATGGGAAATGCTTTTGCCGTCGAAATCCTTTTTGTTCTTTCCCGAAGCATGCAAAACCTCGTCCGTGTCGCAGATTACCGCAACCATACCCGACAAATCCGAAAGGGACTTAGCCGTACCCTCGGAAAATTTTTCCAAAGAGGCGATGGGCGAGTACTTTTTGAGCATGAGCTCGTCCCTGTCGGTAAAAATTTCAAGCGGATCGCCCGACTTGAGACGCAGCGTACTTCTTATTTCTTTGGGAATAACTACTCTTCCCAATTCGTCGATTCTTCTGACAATTCCCGTTGCTTTCATATTCACTCCTGTAATTTGGTTTACAAAAGCAGTATGTGAAAGTCAAAAAAAGTTATACTATAATTTTATTTTTTACGTGCAGGGATTCTATTTATCGTATATTTCTCTCTTTAAAATGCCTATGTAAGGGAGCGAACGGTATTTTTCGTCGTAGTCCAGTCCGTAACCGATTACGAACTCGTTTTCAATGTCAAAGCAGTTGAAGTCGGGACTGATATCATACTCTCGGCGCCCCTTTTTATTTAAAAGCGTTACTATAATTACCGAGGCCGCACCCCGCTCAAGCAAAAGAGTCTTTAAATTAGCGAGCGTAAAGCCGCTGTCTATTATGTCCTCGATTATAATTACGTCACGCCCCTTTACGTCCTTATCCAAATCCTTTTTGATTTTGAGCTTGCCCGAGGAGACCGTGCCACCGCCATACGAGGACACCGCCATAAAATCGAGCTCAACGGGCGAAGTAAGGTGACGGATAAAGTCGGAATAAAATATTATACCGCCCTTTAAAATACCCACACATAGCGGTCGTTTGCCCTGATAGAGATTATCTACCTTTTCGGCAATCTCCTTTACCCTGCTGCGAAGCTGTTTCTCAGAAATAAGTATTCTTTCACAATCTTTATGCATTTTATCTACCTTTATAATTTCACATAGCCCTCGGCAACGCAGAAAGCCACCGCCTTTGTGTGTTCGTCAACCTTTATTTTTTCGGAAATTTCCACGCCGGAGACAATTAAAATTTCGTTGCCGTTTGCAACTACGGGAATATATTTTCTTATGCGCACGGGAATTTTTTTATCTGTAAAGTAGTCGCCTAAATTCTTCGTGCCGCCGCCGAACTTTTTGAATTTATCTCCTTCACGCATAAAACGGATTACCGCAGTTTGGGGAATTTTACCAAAATCAAATTTCAGCGTTTTGGGGTTTTCCGGTCCGAGCGGCTCATCTTTAAAATTTTCCGCACGCACAATTTGCAAAATCTGTCCGCAAAATGTTGACTGATTTGCGCTACAATAATCATAAAACGGCAGAGCGTTTGGGGAACAGTCAAGCGTTTGGTCAATACATATGGCTATTTTGCCCTCTTCGCCGTAAGCCGTGAGCCCCAAAAATTCAAACTTTTTTCCCTTTTCGCAAAACTGCAAATCGTGCAGCCTTTCAAGCTGTTCAGAGGTGTAATCCTTTAATCCGCAGTCGTTTATAACCTGCAAAACGGCACGCTTGAATATCGATTTTTCCACGCAATGCGCAACTTCGTAACCGAACGAAGTGTGTTTTACAAGCTTCCGCTCCTTTATTAAATTTTCAAAATATTCCTCGTCTTCGACGGCAATGCGCGAAAAACGGTATATGGCTCTTGCCGCATTGGGCACAGCCTTTTCAAGCTCGGGCAGCACGTTGTGACGGATTTTGTTGCGGGTATAGTTGTCGGTGAAATTTGTTTGGTCATCGACGTACGGTATGCCGTTTTCGGCAATATATTCTTCGATTTCCTCCCGTGAACAGCAAATTAACGGGCGGATAAGTTTAACCGTTTTATCTCCACGCACACATAAATCCGTATCCCCTATTCCCGTAAGCCCCGAAAGTCCGCTGCCTCGGGCGAGGTTGAATAAAACGGTTTCGGCGTTGTCGTTCAAGTGATGCGCCGTGGCTATGACGGCGTTGAAATATTCCGCCGCCTCGATATACCGTTCCCTGCGCCAGTTGCGTGCCGAGGTCTCGCTCTTTTGCACGCTTTCATTCTCCCACTTATAAAACAGCAGAGGAACGCCCATCTCATCGCAGTAAGCGGCAACGAAAGCGCTGTCGCAGGCGGAAGCCTCGCCCCTCATTCCGTGGTCGAAATTGACGGCGGATACAGAAATTCCGTACTCCTTTCCGTGCGCAAGCAGATAGTGCAAAAGCGCCATACTGTCGCGCCCGCCTGACACGGCGACGCAGATATTCATACCGCAATATTTGGAGATATCGATTTTCATATGCGTTAATTATACCACCATTATATAAAAGTTGCAATCGTGAAAATTAAATTTTTTTCCACTCAACCACATTAAAAAAGAGCGGTTTTAAAACCGCTCTTTTTTGTCGCTGGTGAACTTACACCCAACAAAGTCTAACCACCAAAGCGATATAAGAATATTAATATCACTTAGAGAGTTCTATACCGCGACGAATTGCCGCTTTGTTGAGTTCAATAAACTGGGGTTTGACATTTTCTGTTAAAATGGTGTCCCAGTCGATGTGATTGAGATTCATCGAGCCGATGATCGTACCGAGCAGGATCATATTCATGACCTTGGAACTTCCGATTTTTTCCGCCTCTTTGTCCGCTTCGATAACGGTTGTATCCGCAACGCGCTTGAGCTCCTCTATGATCCCGGCAGGATATTCCGCCTGTCCGGAAGTTATGGGCATGCCGGGTATCTCGAAATCGTTGACAAAAACTTTTCCGCCCTCTTTAAGATAATCAAGATAGCGAAGCGCTTCCATCTTTTCAAAGGCGACAATGACGTCCGCCTGCCCGAGCTCAATAACGGGAGAGAAAACTTTGTCCTCTGAATATCTGATGTGCGAAGTAACCGAGCCGCCGCGCTGGCTCATGCCGTGAATCTCGCTCATCTTTACGTCGTAATTCGCCTTTTGGAGTCCGAGAGTCAAAATCTTGCTGGCAAGAATGGTACCTTGACCGCCAACGCCTACGAGAAGTATATTTTTAGTCATTGTTGACCTCCTTTGATTGCCGACTTGGGACAAATCTGCTTGCATACCGTGCAGCCTACGCACATTGTGACGTCTATGACTGCCTTCTTGTTCTTGACCGAGATTGCAGGGCAACCACTGCGCAGGCACGCCTTGCAGCCGATGCACTTCTCAGCTTCAACCTCACACTTATTCTTATAAGCATCAGGCCATTCGTTTTTATCGTAAATGCTCAACTTCTTGAGAACGCACGGATAGCGTGTGATGATAACGCTGGGTTCCTTCAAGTTGATCGCCCAATCCAACGTCTCGCGGACGAGCTTCAGATCGTTAGGATCGATCACTCTGATATGCTTGATACCGAGTGCCTTGACGACGCCCTCGATATCGACGATCGTCGTCTCCTCTCCCTGCGCCGTGTAGCCGGTGCCGGGGTTCTGCTGATGTCCCGTCATACCCGTGATGCGGTTATCGAGGATCACCGTAATGCAGTTGCCCTTGTTATAG
>JAFLVN010000029.1 GCA_022508285.1 Clostridiales bacterium | reverse complement strand
GTAATATTCATCTCGCTTGCCGTGTCGATAAACAGTCTGCGGTCAACAGAAATATACATACCCTTGCTTTCGAGCGATGCGTCCAAAGTGTACACGCCGCTGTTTTCGGGCAGGAAATAATATATCTGGTCTGCGCCGGCTTGGTCGTCATTAGTAACGTTGAAAGAATTTGAGCCTACATTGAAAACTTTTGAGCCGCTCAACGAGATTATCATAATTTCGCCTACGTTGTTAGATGCCGAAAGTCTTACGGAAGTAGCCTTATATCCCGTTGCCACACTAACGATAGACGCCGTATAGCTGTACTCATTGCTTTGGCTGAACTCAACGCTGCCCTGCGTGCCGGTAATGCTTACTTCCTTTGTTTCAACGGGCGTAGTTTCGCCGTCCTTGTATAAAGCTACTTGCACGGGGGCGGAGTATCCCGACGGAACGGTGACATTTACTTGGAAGCCCAACGACCTGACCTGCACTGTATAAGTTTGGGTGTTAGAGAACGCACTCGGTTCATAATGCACGGTGTCAGAGCTGATTGCACGGATTTTATAAACGTACTCGCCTGCAAGCGTGCGTGTGATATCGTAGGAAGTATCGGTGACTTGAGTAAGTTCTTCGCCGTTTTCGTAGATTTCGTATGCCGTTGCGTGTTCTACCGTAGACCAAGTGATTTGGTTATCCTTTAAAGTGATAACGGGCGTTGCGAGAGGTTCGGCAGGCTCTACTTTAGGCTCGATTACGTATGTAACGCTGTTTGAGTATTCGCTTGCGGTGTAGGACGAAAGTACGCTGAACGCTTTGACGGAATACGTATAGCTGCCTACTGCCGTCTTTTTTATTGTGTAGGAAGTTGCGGTCTGTTTGGCGACAACCGTTTCGCCCTCGTACACCTCGTAATAGTTGGCGTTTAAAACGGCGTTCCAAGTGATTACGCCCGTGCTTTGGTTAAGGGATATTACCGGGGCAACGAGCTGTACGGGATCGGTTTCACCGTCGCCATCTTCGCCGCCGTTTTCGTCGGGGTTGGTTGTACCACTATTATCGGGGTTGTTATTTGCCGAGCCGTCGTCCTTGCAGGCTACGAGCGGCAAAGCCATACATATAGCAAGGATTAAGCTAACGATTAAAATTGCAATTTTTTTCATAAAACTTAATCTTCTGCCAATTCGATTTTTATTACTATATTTCTGAATTGTCTAGATACTGTATCTTGGATAACAATAGAAGTCGTACCTTCGGGAATAGTTCCAGACATTTGGAAAACGCCATCAGCTACTTTATGAGTCGCTCCAAAAGTCATAATAGCTGTTTTAATATTTGCGCCGTCAACAATTTTAGGATATTTTGTAGCAGTTGCATCCCAGTTCGAAATAGTAATAGTTACATTTTTTCCGGCTAACTCCGGAGCAATATTTATCGGAAGAGCTGTATAGCTAGGATGATTTGATGCAATCTCATATTCTTTGCCTGCTTCTAGTGTAGGCGTTACATATTCCACTAAATGTAATTTCTTTATTACAATTTCAGAAGACGTGTTGTTAGTAAGAGAGACAAATGTAGCGTTTTTTGTGCATATATAGCTTTTATATTTATTTGTTAAAGGCATATACATATCAGATACATATGCAGAGCCACTAATACTGACTGATAATGTTATGTCTCCAGCTGAGGGAGATGAGTCCGTTTCTGCATATATATAATAGTTTTCAAACTCAAGCTCCTTTATTGCTTCTACATCTAAAGCATCTATTTTTGCTCCCGCAGCAATAGTAAAGCCGTCATAACTTTTTATAATATTTTCTTCCGGATCCTTAGGTTGGTCATCTTCGCCACCGCTTTCGCCTTTATCACCCTTGTCGCCTTTTTCGCCCTTGATATTGCCGAGCAATACCCAAGCACCGCTAACCTTGTGGTAGACGTTCCAAGTGGAATAGTCAAGGTACAAATCGCCGTCGTTGCCCAAATCTTGGGTAGGTGCGGTTGTGCCTACAAGCCAACCGTTGCCGTCCTTGCCATCCTTACCGTTTTCGCCATTGTCGCCCTTGTCGCCTTTTGCACCGGTATCACCCTTATCGCCCTTGTCACCTTTATCGCCTTTGTCGCCCTTTGGACCTTTTGCGTTTTCAAGCAGGTCGGCATACCAATCTTCGTACTGCATGGGTTCTTCACCGTTTGCCTTTGCGGAAGCTACATAGAGCTGATAAATTTTGTCAATTTGCGGATCACGGGTATCCGTTATACCGCTGCCGTTGTTATCGCCGCCATTGTTGCCGCTGTTCGTAGGCGCACAAGCTGCAAAGCTGAACGTACCGAAAGCCATACATACGCTTAATGCAAGCGCCGCTAAAATTTTTGATTTTTTCATTTTTATTTCCTCGCTTTTTAAATTTTAATAAAGTTTTTTGTAGCGTTATGCTACCGTAGTTAATGTCACTCCTGCAGTAAACGAATATTCAGTACTGCATTTGAATGAAATTGTTGTGTCTTGTTCTCCTACTTCGACAGAACCTGTATAAGTATAAAAAGACATTTTTTGCGTACCAACAACATAAATGTTCGGATCTCTCAACTGATATTCCTTGTTACCAATATAAACTGTTAAAGGAATATCTATTCCTCCATTTATTGTGTTGGCAATCCAAACAGTCATTTTGAAATTGCCTGTTGCGGAGAGCTTCATTGTGTACGAGTTCTCATTAGGCAAAGGGGTAACCGGCACACATACAAATTCATCTGACTTTACTTCTGGAAGCTCATATTTTTCAAGAGTAATTACTACGTTTTTTCTTCTCTCCAAAGTATGTTGTAAGTAGATGATATTTGTATCTTTTCCTATTCGGATAATTCCCTTGCTTAAACCTTTAACGTCATCATAGTATTTTGGCTCCCAAACACAGATTTTTTGTTCATCCGTGTCCGTCCAAGCATAATACCTACCAACATCTGTCTTGCCAGTCCCACTTACAGGGAGAGTCAATACATAAAGACCTTCAGTAAATCCGTTTAATCCAAATGTCAATGTTTCGTTCATAGGAAGGTCAATAGTAAGCTCGCTTTTGCCGGAGTCGTCCCAGTTGAAGGTGTAATCTGCACCAACGCCGAAGTCTGACGTTCTTTCTACGGTTATCGTAACTTTACATTCAACGTCGGTTTTAATACCTAGCTGGTAAAATCTTAATCCGAGTGAAGGTGATATATTAACTTCCACGAAGTTGCCGCCAGTGTATTTACCCGTTCCCGCCGTTCCGCCTGACTGTGCCGTTAAGTACATGTTGCTTGGCGTTCCGTCGGAGTTTGTATAGTGGAATGCACCGAGGTTTACACCCTCTTCGTTCCAATAATACAGCTCTGCATTGCCCTCTACCTCAAAAGAGATTTTGTAAATTCCGGATGCTGCAAGTTTTGCGTTTTCCTCAATCTTGGCTGAATCCTCGACTGAACCGGAGCTTGCAAATGAGTATTTCGCAGGGCTGAAAATGAAGTAGTCAAAAAGGTTTCCGCCGGAAGTTGTAAATTCGTAGGTTGTGCCTTCTTCCTTTATGCCTTCGCCGTTTATAAGGTCTTGATAATAGCGTTTATAGGGAAGTTCAAGCGTGTTGTAAGCGTTCCAGCCTTTGGAATATTTAAACTCTATTGTTGCGGCAATGTCGTATGCGCTTGAGTTTTCGGAAACTTCGTAAGAAAGATACTCAAAGCCTTCGCTACTTTCCGCATTTACTTCGTAGCGGTTGGGGAAGGACTTGGAAGCATTCTCTTCGGCAACACCTTCAAAAACGGCTATGTCCTTTCTTTCGGCTAATCTTATGCGGTACTCCACCGTTGCGCTTGAATAGCCGCCTACGGGATTGAAAGTAATTTCGGCTATGCCGGTTGCATCCGTCTTTGCAATGCCCAAAGCTATGGTGCCGTTTAACTCAAAATACCCTTCTTCCTTGGTCAGATACATAGATACCATAAACCAAACGTTGGCAAGGGGCTCGCCGCCCGCTACTGCCTTTACCTTTACAGTTCTTTCGCCAAGGAAACGGACTTCGGTACGTCCGTCCTCATAGTGGTAAATACCGTCACCGCTTGCGGTGTATTCAACGGTTATGCCCTCGGCTTTCAGCCAAGCAAGCCATTGAGTGAAGTACAGGTCGTATTCGGGACTGTTTTGGTAGAGAGCGTAAACCTTGACTTCGCTTT
>JAFLVN010000028.1 GCA_022508285.1 Clostridiales bacterium | reverse complement strand
CAATTGCCTTCCGCCGTTTCCTATATAGCGCACTAAGCAATACTTAAAAAATAGGGCTCCCAAAAAGTATCGAAGAAATTAAAAATTTTTAAAAATTTTTTAATTTCTGTTGACGCAAACTATAAAAATAAGGTAGAAGAATATAGAGGGCTTTAGTTCAAAGGAGTACGTGAGCTACTAATGTCGGTATACGCAAAAGAAGTAAATGAATATCTTTCTGCGATAAAACACGGTGATAAAGCAAAGTTCAAACAGTTATTCGAGCTGGTTTCACCCCTTCTTTTGGGTGTCGCACGATACTACTTGGTGGACAAGTCCTATTGCGAGGACGTCGTAAGCGAAGTTTTTCAAAAAATAAATTTGTACATTGATTCTTACGACGAGAGCAAGGACGGCTACAATTGGATATGTCGCATAACAGAAAATATCGCCTACAATTTTAATAATAAATTTTCAAAAAATCTCGACAATGCCGAATCTGATGCAGCTCTCCGAGAGGCTGCTTTAATGGACGACGCCGAAACATTGATGGACGACGTCGAAACTCGTGTAGATTTATTTCGTGCAATCGACCAACTCGATGCTGAAAGCCGTGAACTTATAAATCAGCATTTCTTTTTAGGCAAAAGTTTTAAAGAGATTGGTGGCGAAATCCATTTGAGTAAAATGGGAGTAAAAAAGAAAATAGACAAAATTCTTTCCAAATTAAAAATATTTATTGAAAATTAAGAGTTATGAAATACAAAGAGTTTAAAAAAGCAATAAAAAATAGCTATACCACAGAAAGGCAAGCTATCTACGAAAATCTGAAGCAAATAATGGATATTCCCGACGACACCGCCGCTGTCCAAAGCAGTGCCGTCGCCCGAAAGGCTGAAAGCAAATGGCGTGTTTTTCTAAAAAAGCCTGCTCGCCTTGCCGCCTGCGTATCGGCAGCGGTGGCGATAGTTTGTATTGCGATAATGTTGCCTTTCACGCTGAATAACCGTAGCGGCTTACCCGCTGTAACTCCGCCTTCGGTTTCGGATAGTCCTACAACTCCCGAAGACCGCTTTTGTGTAGCTACGGCATGTCAACAAATCGAACTTAAATACTCTTTAAAGGAGTATTCCGCCCGTCACAATCTTTCTTTATTATATGTTGATTGGTACGATGTAGCCGATATCAAAACTTCCATGTACGTAAACCAAGAAAACTCATTCGATATAATTTATTATCAGGAAATATTTGAACACAAATATACGGGCAGTATCGCCGAGTTGTATATAACCGATTTGCGTACGCACGTTGATGAACTTGACGATTATAAAAAATCTTGTAAAAATATTTATAATGTATATGTTGAAAAATATTCCAAGGTTCAAGTTTTTTGGGGCGTTGGTTCGATTAAGCAGTGGGCGCCTCACGTGTATGAGGCGTGGTTCAAGTACGGCAATTACATTTATGTACTTGTATTAAGGTATCCTGTAAACGAGAACAGTATTTTTGAATTGATAGATTCAATGTTACCGGCAATTAAAAGATAAATTCATAAACTTTAAAAAGTTCGGTTAAAAAAATCGGACTTTTTTTAAAAAATTTTTAAAATTCAGTTGACGGTGGTATTCGAGGTTAGGTAGAAAAATATGAAAGGCAAAATATCGCCAAATTTTTAAGGAGGAGGAAATGACAAAAAACAAACGAAAGCTACTTGTGTTTTTAAGTGTTCTGATTTGCTCGCTCTGCTTAATTTTAGGCATAACGGCGTGTAGCAATAAAGGCAACACCGGCGGACACACTCATAAATTCGGCGGCTTTTGGCTGTATGACGGCGAAGACGGTCACTATCGGCTTGCCACCTGCCACCCCGAGGTCAAAAGCGAGCTTGAACCGCACGTTGACGAAAACAACGACTTTAATTGCGACGTCTGCGGCTTTGTAATGCACGTCCACGTCGATGAAGACGGCGACTTAAAGTGCGACGATTGCCAGACCGAAATACACAAGCACACCTACGAAGATGGGTGGACTTTCAACGAAAATAAACATTGGCACAAGGCAAACTGCGACCACTTCATTGAACGTGACGGCTACGCCGACCACGATTTCACAGCCGGCAATGTTTGCGAGTGCGGCGTTAAGGAAAGCGAAGTAAAAGTTTACGCTCTCTATCAAAACAGCCCCGAATACAACCTGTACTTCACTCAATGGCTTGCTTGGCTGAAAGCCGAGGGCATAACCGTTGAATACACCGAAAGCGGCGACGGCATTTACCACTACGAAGACCATTCCGAAGTCCGTTTCCTTGGCGAAAGAACTGTAAAGGTAAAGGCGCAAAGCGACGGCGAGCCTTTATCAGACGTCTGGTTTATGGTAACGCTGTACACAAATAGCGATTACTATCAGAATAACGGCACAATAGCACTCGGTATAGCCAAAACCGACGAAAACGGCATAGCCGAAATTGCGTTTAACCCCGTCGGCGGCTATTCTTCCGGAATGGTGCAATACCGCATAAGGGTTGCGCTTGCGGCGGACGTTGCAATAGCTCTCGGCATAAAGGAAGAAAACGCAAAGCCCATACCCAACAGATATGAAGTCAGCGGCACAAATTCTGAATATGTAGCCTACGAAGTCAGCGAAAATTCGGGTGATGATATAGCGGCTACCGTAAACTTCAAATTCTCAAAAGGTTGGAACGCTTACGAGCAGTTCACTCTACCTTACGCAAGGTATTATGAAAAGCCTTACGAGGGCGAAGATTTAAAAGAAACGGGAACAACCTACGAGTTCACTACTTCCGGTGAAAACCTTTTCGATTATTTCTACTTTACTCCGTCGAGAAGATACTCTTTTGCAAGTGCAGACAGCTCATTTACCCCCGAACAGCTTGCAGTAATCGTGGAGAATTTCCAAAAAGCCGCATCTGGAATTTATAAAATTCATTTTAAGGTAGAAGGCAATGCAAACGTCACGCTCTACTATTGGAACGAGCAGGGCGTAAATATGAGTGCTTACTACCAAACCAAACCCGACGGCACGCCTTCCGACGACTATATCACTTCTATATCGGGCGGTACGGCAGGCAACGGTAAGTACACCGGCGGTAATTTCGTTGAAGTAGTAATAGAACCCGAAAACGGTTTAAGGGAGTATCAGTTCGGCATTATTTCCGACGCAGCTGTAAAAGTAACCTTCACCGTAGAAAGAACGGGCGATATTCAACAATTCGACTACGAGTTAACCGTTGGTAACAATACTAACGGCGGACAGAATTTCAACTTGCGTGGCAACGGCAACATAACTTCTTTCAGCCTTGTCGACGTGCCCGAAGGTTTATATGCAATAACCGTATCGGCTACGGGTACAAAGCAGGCGGGAGTTTTAAGTGCTTACGTTGATATAAAAGCTCAGTCCTGTTTATATGAAGCAGGTCAGTACAAGGGCGTAATAAATATTCCTGCAAATGCAAAGGTACTTTATATTCTTAATGAAAGCACTGCATTGAATAGCTCTATAAATCTTGTAAAATACGAAATTCCTAAATTGAGTGCAGATAAATTGGTATATCTGCCTGCAACGTCTACAAGAACTGACGAAGAATTTGAGATTACGTTAGACAGCACCGTAACAAGTGGCTCGTATTTAGCTGAAATAATGGTATTCGGTAGCAAAGTAAACGGAAAGAATTATGACGTCATTTTTGCAGTCAGTGATAAAGAGTATGTAATAAAAACTACTGAGTGGGCTTCTGCAAATGTAACATATTCTTCATTCATTAGCGTTTCGCAAGGCGATACAGTAAAAATAAAAAGCAGCAGTATAATTTATTCATCGATTATAGTAGCAGTAAAACTTACGTCATACCCTACTGTTTTGCAGGATACTGTAACTAATGTAAATTATGATTCCGAAGCAGATTCAATTAGATATTTTGCTTTCACGGCATTAAAGACAGGAACATACAGACTGTCGCTAAAACTCTTGAATGTTGATGAGATTAAAAGAAATCGAGATTTATATTATATACAGGTTGAAAATAATTCAACGGAAGAAATTATTGTAGATAGGGGTGAATATTCCGGTACAACAGGTATTCTTAACGTTGAGGCTACAGGAACGTTTGAACTTAAGGAAGGCGAAACGTTAGTATTAAAATTTAATCGGCTATTAGCTACTGCTGTGCTCAATATAGATTTTGTTATTGAATTTGTAGAAGATTAAAAAGGAGAAATAAATTTATGAAAAAATCAAAAATTTTTGCGGCGCTTGCATTAAGCGCATGTGTTGCGCTCGGCGCAGTCGGCTTTGCCGCATGCACCTCGGGTGAGGACGGCAAGGACGGTAAATCGGCATACGAAATTTGGGTTGAAAACGGTCACAGCGGTAGCGAAGCAGACTTCCTTGAATGGCTGAAAGGCGAAAAGGGTGACCAAGGCGAAAAGGGTGACCAAGG